>NZ_CP107942.1:2935833-3554166 GCF_036053395.1 Actinoplanes sp. NBC_00393
TGGGCCCGGCGGCCGCGTTACGGCCGGGACCGGCTGCCGGCTCGCGCGGTAGCCGAAGTACTCCTTCGTAGCTCGTACCCATCAAAAGCCTACAAAGCCGCCACTATCAGCAAGACCAGAAGAACCGCCGCGGCCCTTCTCATGGAAGGTTGTGTTCGAGTCGCTCGATGCGGGCGATCAGCGGCTTGAGCTGCTCCTGCAGCGCCGCGACCAAGGCCTGCGTGCTCGGCGCCGCCGGCTGCGCAGCGGTGTTGGCGCGCAGATGAACATAACCGGCCAGGGCCGCGCTGACCGCCCGGCGGGTCAGCCGCGCCTCCGCGCCGAGCCCGCGCAGCACCTGCCCGGCGACGCCGTCGGGTTCGCCGATCAGCCCGAGCAGCAGATGCTCGCAGCCGACATAGTTGTGACCCAGCGACGTCGCCTCGGTGACGGTGAGCTCCAGCGCCCCGGCGGCCGCGGTGCTGAAGTGGGTGGCGCCGGGCGGGCCGGGCTCGGCGTCGGTGTGCCGGGCCAGCGCCTGGCGGACCTGGGCCGGCTCGATCTCGATCGCCTGCAGCACGCGCAACGCCAGGTTGTCGCCCTCGTCGAGGATGCCGGCGAGCAGCTGCCCGGTGCCGACCGTCGCCGCCGTGCCGGCCTGCTCGATGGCCAGGGTGAGCACGGTGCGGGCCCGTGGGGTGAACAAGGGGAAGCGTTGCTCCAGGTCGTCGTGGGTGAGCTGGGTGAGGGAGGTCTCCCGGATCGCGGTGACCCGGCGGACTGCCTGCTCCAGGGCGCGCTGGCAGATGGCCGAGACGGGGATGCCGGTGTCCTTGACAGCGTCGGCGAGTTCGTCGGGGAGGTACACGTTGATTTTCGGCATGACCCCACCATAACCCCAGTGGGGTTATGAACGATAGGTGCTAGGGTCGGCGTTCGCGACCGAAGGAGGTGAGACCGATCAACGCAGTGACAGGTCGGGACTCCCTCCCGCGTATCGGCTAGGGAGCGCCCGCAAACGGCGTCCCGAAAGGCCCTTTGCCATGCGAACTCTCACCGTCAACGACGTACCCGTCGCACTGTGGACCCCCGAGAACACCACCGGCCCGCGGCGGCTGATCCTGATCTGCCACGGCGGCGGTCAGCACAAGACGGCTCCCGCCGTCGTACATCTCGCCCAGCGGTTCACCTCGGCCGGCTACGCGGTCGCCGCAGCCGACGTGCCCAACCACGGAGAGCGGCCCACCGATCAGAAGCTCGAACGGCTCGCCAACACCATCCAGGCCCGGGTGGACGGCGGGGAGGACCTGGCTTCGCTGCTCGCCGCATTCCAGGCGCAGGTCGCCGCACAGACCGTTCCCGAATGGCAAGCCGTCCTGGACCACCTCGGCGTGGACACCGCGGGCTATTGGGGAGTGTCGTTGGGCTGCGGGCTGGGCGTGCCGTTCGTCGCCGCCGAACCCCGCGTGCGGGCGGCGGTCCTGGGCCTCGGCGGCGCCGCCGCCAACGCGGAGGTCGCCGCGCGGATCACGGTGCCGGTCGAGTTCCTGATCCAGTGGGATGACGAGCGGGTGCCGCGGGAGCAGAGCCTGGCGCTGTTCGACGCGTTCGGTTCTGCGGAGAAGACGCTGCACGCCAATCCGGGCAAGCACTCGGACCGGCTACCGGAACACGAGATCGACAGCGCGATCCGGTTCTTCGCCCGCTACCTCTGACAGCAGCTGCGGGCCGGCGGAGAAGGCCGGTCCGCAGCTCTGGAGGTTCAGCTGAGTGTTCGCCCGAAGTTGGGTGGCGCTGGCCAACGGATATCCGAACGTCTACTGCCCACCCGTGTGCGAGGAGGCGCGGCCGCCGCTCTGGCGCTGAAAGGCTATGCGATCGAGGACAGAACGGTGACCGTCGGCTTCCCGGAGTGCTAACCACGGTGGGAACGTGCCATACAGAACGGGGGAAATCGATGTATCGCACAGCAAGAAGACCGGCGTGGTCGGCTGCGGGCAAGCTGAAGATCGTGCTGGCGGCCGTCGTCCTGATAGTGGCGGGCAATCTGGCCGTGGCGTCACCGGCGGCCGCGGCAGCTGGTCTGACCATCCGGCACGCCGTGACCTACGACTGTCTCGACCAGCATTTCAACGCCGACGGCAATGCGACGATCATGGTGTACGCCTGGCCCGACCCCTGCCACTCGGTCGGCAACCAGCAGTGGACGTTCCGCCACGTGCGAGGCAACACCTACAAGGTGGTCAACAGCCGCTGGGACCCCGCATACCGGACCAACTGGTGCCTGTCCGCGCCGAACGGCGGCTTCAGCAGGGTTTATGCGGAGCTCTGCGTCAATGAGGAGAAGCAGCTCTGGACGCCGGTACTTCGTGGCGGGCAAAACGTCCTGATGAACGAGTACGCCAGGCATCCGGTGACCGGCCAGCTGCTGTGCATGGCCCAATCCATCTCCGGGGACCCGACCAGGGTGTACATGCAGGACTGCAATCTGCAGCCGGACGGGCTGCTGAGGTGGTTCTGGTACTGATCAGAGCCGGCGGGCCCGCGACCTCGATCGCGGGCCCGCCGGTCATTCGATGCGAAAATCCGACGTGGCGCCCAGCAGGGGTGGCGCAGTTGCGCTGGCTCGTAGCCCACGCCTGTGACGGGATGCGGGCGCCGCAAGCACGGTCGCCTCAGGTACGGCGGCTGGCGCGGCGGGAGCCGAGGAGGAAGGCCGGGTCGCGGTCCAGGTTGTGCCGGTCGCGGTCGTAGCGACGGGTGGTTCGCGGGTCGGCGTGGCCCATCGCGTCCTGCACATCTTCCAGGGGGACACCGGCTTCGCGGGCACCGGTGGCGAAGGCATGCCGCAACGAGTGTGGCGACAGCCGGTTCGCGGAGGCGATGCCGGCCTTGCCGGCCAGACGACGGATCGTCATGAAGACGTTTGGTTCGGCGAGCCGGCCGTCACCGGCGGCGCCGCTCGTGGCGAACAACGGGCCGGTGAGCCTGTCGGCGCCGGTCGCGACGGCCCGGGCCGCCAGGTACTCGTCCAGGGCCTGCAGGGTGTGCGCGGGCATCGGGCGTTCCCGGATGACGCCGCCCTTGCCGACATATCGCAGTGTTCGGTGCCCGGCGTTGTTACTCAGATCGGCCAGGTCCCGGTCGAGAGCTTCGCTGATGCGCAGGCCGAGGTCGGCGAGCAGGCGCAACAGAGCCCGGTCCCGCAATGCCGCCAGATGGTTGATCCGGCCGGTCATAGTGCGGTTCGCGGCTGCGGCGCGGGCCGCCACCTGAGCGTCGGCGGCGGCCAGCAGGGCATCGACCTCGTCCAGGGTGAGCCCGGCAGTGGTTGAGGTGTGCCGGTTCACCGCCGGGCGTTTCACCGCGGCAGCCGGATTGCGGGCCACCGCACCGTCGGTGTTGGCGACCAGATGCGAGTACCAGCTGGAGATCGACGCGAGCGCGCGGGCGACCGTGCTGGCCGCCGCCGGTTTGCCGTCGGCTGCAGACGATTCGCGCCACACCCTGAACTGGCTCAGATCCGTGGGCCGGGCGGTGAGCGGATCGAGGCGTTCGCGATCGCACCAGCGCAGGAAGACGTCGAGGTCGCGGCTGTGGGCTTTCTCCGTGTGGGGCGATTCGGCTTCCAGCAGCCAGGCGACGGTCAGCCGGCGCGGGCTGTACCGGCTGCCGTCGTCGGCGGGCAGCGCCGGCATCCCGGCTACCAGCGTGACGATCCGGGTAACCCGCGCCGCCAGCGCTGCCTCTCCCGTCGCCGCAGCCGCGGGTGCCAGGGCAGTCGACGGCGGTTCGAGAACAGGTTCGGCGGTCATCGGCATCCGATCGCTCACAGGACAGGACTCATAGGATAACAGTAATTATTCTATGACTCCGAATCTGTGGTCTCTCTGCGGTTCTTCCTCGTGTCGGAATTACTGGATTACTGATAATCGCAATCCAGTAATTAGGCGACCTTCAACCCGACAGGTTTGTCAGACCTTGGCGATAACGTCCGACGACATGGAGAGCTCGGAGCCTGAAGCTGAACGGCGTTGCCAGGGCTGCAAACAGGTTGCTGCCGACTGAGGAGTTCCGGCAGCCGTCGGGAAAGCTGACCGCCCGCTGTCGCCGCTGCCTCGACACTGTCCGCAACCAGCATCGGAAGTGGTGCGCCCGTCTGGGCCTGAAGCGATCCGTGCCGCGAATCGCTGGAAGAAGTACCGGATCACCCCGCAGCAGGACGACGCGCTCTGCGAGTCACAGCACTACCGCTGCAAGATCTGCGGCATCCATGAGAACGACATCAGGTCAATTCTCACCGGGCGCCCGCGTCTGGATGGCGAGCCGACCGCTGAGCCGGTGCGGCTTGTCGTCGACCACTGCCATGACAGCCAGCGAGTGCGCGGCCTGCTGTGCAACAGCTGCAACGCAATGATCGGGCAAGCGCGGGACCGGCCGGAGGTGCTGCGGGCCGGAGCGGATTACCTGGAAGCACCGCGTGGAAGCGGCCCTCGACTGACGATCTTGTGAAAACTAGCGGTAAGGCTGGTCAGAGGGCATTCGGATGATCTTGGGGCTCCGCCTGTTCGTGGCGGCTGGTTGCCGGGTTGCCGTGGATGACGCGGTGGATGGTGGAGCGGCCGACGCTGTATTCCTCGGCGAGGTCGGCCAGTGTCGATTCTGAGGTGCTGTGCACGGTTGCCCGAAGTCCTTTGCACGGGGTGAAGATCAGAGCATTCGCGAACGTTGAGGAGCCACAGAAGCGTCGTACCGGTAGGGCATGATCGCGGCGTGATTGAGATTTGTGAGCCCGGCGGAGAGCAGGACGTCCGGTGGGTGATGGCGGCACTACGTGGGGCCGGCGAGCCGGAGTTGGACGCCGTTCCCTGGGCGCGGTTCACTGACGAGTGCTGGGCACCCGACGCCGTTCCCAATCTGCTGCGGGCGCTGTCTAATCCCGACCACGCTTCCAGCAGCCTCAGCGAGCTGTGGACCATCGTGCGCACCGAGGGTACCAGCGACGTCACCGGAGCCCTCGCGGTGCCGTTTCTGCTGCGAATCGCCGCTGACCCTGCGGCGTCCCAGCGCGGCGAGCTGCTGAACCTTGCCGCCGAGGTGGGACACCGAAACCACTTCGGTACGGACGTGCGCGCGTCCTTGTTCCAGATGGTCGACGAACAGGACCGCGAGACGATCGACGGGTACGGGCGCACCGTCGCGTGGACCTGCCAGGCGGCGCGGGAGGCGGTCACGGTCGACGCCCCGCTGCTGATCGGCCTGCTCGACGATCCGACTCCACCGGTCCGGGCGAACGCGGCATACGCCCTGGCCGGCGCGCTGATGCCACCGCCCGAGGTGACGGCCGCGCTGCGGGAACGCCTCGCGGTCGAAACGTCCCCGGCCGTACGGATCAGTCTGGTGCTGGCTCTCGCGCAGTTGGCGGTGGAGCACGCGGACTCGGACGTGACGGCGTGGACGGCCGCGCTGTGGGCCGACCCGGGCAACCTGCCTGACGTACGGTTCGCCGCCGCGTTGAGCTGGTTGTGCGCGACGACCGAGCCCGTGCCTACACGGATGCTGGACTTGTTCGCCGAGGTAGTCGACGCTCGCCTGGCTGAAGCGATGGACGATGTGCCGTGGCCCAACCACCACCTTCGCCGTGGCGGGCTGGCCGCGTGGCTCGTCGCCTTCCTGGGCGACATGCCAGATGTCCAGACGGATCTGGTGGCACGCCTGGCGGTATCGCCCCACCCAGCTCTGCGCGCATCGGCCCTGCGTGCGGCCTACGCTGTTGCCAGCGAGTGGCGCTCGCGGACCGACGCGATGATCGGCTTGCTGGCGGACCGTCTGCACGACACTGATCCGGCCGTACGGCGCAGCGCTGCTCGGCACCTGGTCCGGGCCGGAGCCGCCGTCGTGCCCGCCGCCGATCGGATCGCTGCCGCGCTCGACGATCCGGACCCCGAGGTGTGGGCCTGGACGGTCGTGATGCTGGCTCGTCTGGGCGACGCCCGCGTAGTCGAGCCGCTGGCGGACCTACTGAGCCGGCCGGCCTATCCCTGGCCCGAGCCCCGCTGGCACCCGGATGGCAACCCCGATCCGGGCAATCTGTTACCGGCGATGAGCCCGTATGCCGAGCGGCTCGCACCGGTCGTCATGGCACGTCTGGCCGACATGGGCAACGGCTGGCAGCGTCTCCGGTGTGATCTTCTCCAGGGCATGAGCCACTGGGGCGAACAAGGAGCTGGTGCTGTCGCACTGCTGACTGAGCTGCTGTCCGCGCCGAACAGCGATCGCACCACGGTCGTATCCTGCCTCGCTCGGATCGGTCCGCCGGCCGTCGCGGTGGTGCCCGTTCTGGACCGACTGGCCGCCGACGCCGAACCTGGCCTGCTGGCTATCCTGGTCTGGGCACGCTGGCGCATCACCGGGTTACGCGCCGAAGACACCGCCGCCACGCTGGCCCGGCTGGCCACGATGGCGGGCACCGGATCTCAACCCCTGCGCCTGCTCGCCGACCTGGGTCCCGTCGCCGCGGCACACGCGCCGGCAATCCGCGCCCGGCTGAGCGCCGACAATCACTTGACGACCAGAGTGCAGGCAGCTTTCGCGCTGTGGAGCGCCACCGGCAACACGACCGACACGGTGCCTATCCTCACTGCCGTCCTCGATGAGTCCTGGGAGTGGAATCCGTTCGGCTCCGCCGACACCACCGTCGTGGACTACCTTGCCCGGATGGGTCCGGCGGCAACGGCCGCAGTGCCGGCGTTGACCGCCTTCCTCGAAGCCGATCGCCGGATCGAGCAGTTTGGCTTGAACGACCCGGTCGACTGGGACCAGCGTTGCCAACAGTCGGCTATGGCCGCGCTGCGCGCCATCCATCCAGCGCCGCGCTGATCGCTGGGGATCCTGTTGGAAGTACGCGACATCTCCGTCAGATCGCAATCCAATTATGTCATCTTGGGGTACACCCCAACACCACAGTCACCGCCAGCACCAAAGAGCGTCAGAATAGGGTCCCATCTGGCATTTCTTGACGCATGTCCGGGAACCTCATAGAGTCCAACCTGACAGAGGGCGGTCAGGGAGGCGAAGATGCGCGTCGGCTACATCCGGGTCAGCACCGTCGACCAGAACACCGTCCGGCAACTCGACGGCATCGAGGTCGAGCGCACCTTCACCGACAAGTCGTCCGGCAAGGACACCACCCGGCCCAAGCTCAACGAGCTGATCACGTTTGTCCGCGACGGCGACACCATCCTCGTCCACTCGATGGACCGACTCGCCCGCAACCTCGACGACCTCCGCAGCCTCGTCCGGACACTCACCGGCAAGGGCGTGCGGGTGGAGTTCGTCAAGGAGGGCCTGACCTTCACCGGCGAGGACTCACCGATGGCGACCCTGCTGCTGAACGTGATGGGCGCGTTCGCGGAGTTCGAGCGCGCACTGATTCTGGAACGCCAGCGCGAGGGCATCGCCGCGGCCAAGACCCGCGGCGTCTACACCGGCCGCAAACCGGCACTGACCCCCGACCAGGCCGCCGAACTCCGGGCCCGGGCAGCCGCCGGCGAGAAGAAGGCCGCCCTGGCTCGCGAGTACGAGATCAGCCGGGAGACCCTCTACAGCTACCTGCGCGCCGCCCCGGCCGCGGTACCGGCCGGGTGACTGGTCGCGTCCCGCTCCGGCCACAGTGAAAGGGTGATCGCGTGACGTCCAGGCAGCAGGATCCCGCGGGTCTGATCGGTGTCGGCTATCAGGGCCGAACGGTCGAAGAGCTCATCACGCAACTGCACGCGCTGGGGGTGTCTCGGCTCGTCGACGTCCGGTTGACCCCGCTGTCGCGCAAGCGCGGGCTGAGCAAGACCGCGCTCGGGCAGGCGCTGCAGGACGCCGGCATCGTCTACGAGCACCGCCGGGAGCTGGGCAACCCGAAGGACAACCGGCCCGGGTTCGCCGGCACCGGTGCCGCCCGCAACCAGGCCCGCACCCGGTACGCCGAACTGCTGGCACAGCCCCAGGCCCGCCAGGCGCTCGAGGACGTCGCCGCTGCCGGCCGCCAGGAACGCGTCGCGGTGCTCTGCTTCGAGGCCGACGAGGATCAGTGCCACCGCCAGGTGCTGATCCAGGAGGTTCAGCGGCGCCTCGGTGCCGGCACCGACGCCCGCGGCGGCCAGTAGACGCCCAGCACGCTGAACACGTGCGCCCGCTTGGCCTGGTTGCCGACGTAGAAGGCCACGTCCCGGCCGGGCCCGCACAGTTCACCGAAGAACTTGTCACTGATCGCCCGGCGCAGCTCGTCGTCACCGGAGCTGGCCAGTCGGCGCTGGAAGGCCGCCAGTTCCCAGTCCAACACCCCCTGCCGGTGTCCGCGGCAGGCCTCGTCGTGGCAGTGGTAGCGGTAGAAGGCACGGAACCGGGGCGGTTCCAGCGCGGTCCGGTCCGTGCCACTGAACAGGTCCGGCTGCCGGATGTAGGCGTCGATCTTGCGTTGTTCCTCCGGCGTCCACCCCGGATGCGGCTCCACGTCCAGGCCGTCCACCGTCCGCGGGCGTACCAGCCCCAGTGACGGGGCGTTGGGGTCCGCGCGGGCCGCCCGGTTGAGCAGGCACATCGAGTCCTCGACGTACGGATCGAGCAGTGCCCGGCGCGGTTTCCACGGGTCCAGGTGCCGCTCGGTGACCATGGTGTCCATCAGCGGCCGGAAGCTCTCGCGCCGCTGATCCTGTCGTGCGGGGATCGCGGACACGGTGACCAGGTCGTACTTGCGGAACCTGTCGTCGCTGGCCAGTTCCCGGAAGTTGATCGGATACAACCGAATCCAGCCGCGGCGCCGCCAGTCGACGCTCAGCCCGGCCACGCACACGGTCTCGCCGTAGCGCTCCGACGGGTTCGGCGCCGCCTTCACCGTGATCAACAGCTGCAACGCGACCGCCTGATCCGATACCGGTTTCGGCTCGGGGCCCTCCTCACGCGGGCCGAACAACGACAGCTGCGTCACCCCGAACCACCGCCATCACCCATAGCGACAAGACAGTTACAGATAGACAGACTGTCATGTCCTCATGCGAGCGGGAAGGCTTGCCACCCGAACACCACCGCCAAGACAAGCCACTGCCGGGCGGGGCCATCGCCACGTGATCGCCCTGTGCGACGAGCAAGGGCTCTGCGTTCTTGTCGTACCCCGCGGGGATGATGGCCGCACCATGACCGCGACCGGGGAGGGTTCTCGGCCGGCGGCCGCTTTTTCGACCACCGAGGATCACGATGAACGACATCGCAGCAACGCTGGATGCGCTGCTGGAGTGGGCCTACGACCAGGCCCGGGGAGACACCACGACGGACGTCGACATCACGCCGTTCGTCGAGAACCATCAGCTCGATCCGGACGCGGGCTACACCCTGGCCGACGCCTGCGGGCGCATCGGCCTGGCCGAGTCCGTGTCCACGTACGGCAACCCGGCCATCATGCTGACCGCCGCCGGGCTGGCCCACGTTCAGGACCGCCGGCGCCGGCGTGACGATCCGGCGCTGCGCTCCGCAGCCGCCCGCAGCGCCCTGCTGCGCTGGATGTACCACCAGCACGACGCCGGCGTGCACATGCCGACCCCCAGTGGCTTCGCCACGAACCCCGAGGCCAACTTCGAGGGCAGGCCGTTCAGCAGCGTGGAGATCGGCCGGGCCGCCGACTACCTCGCCCAGCGGGGCCTGATCAAAGGGCCTGGCGCGTTCGGCCATACCGGCCCGATCCGGGCCACCATCACCTCGGACGGCATGGACTGTGTCGTCGATTGGAGCGCAGACGTGTCCGCCTACGTACGCCGCCAGGAAAACACCGGCTCGACGTCCACCTACAACGCGCCGGTGTTCCACGGTGACGCCAACGGCGCACAGCTGGCCTGGAACAACAACTCGGTGACCCAGACCACCAGAATCGAGCAGGTCGCTCCCGGGTACGAACCTCTCGCCCGGGCCATGGCCGAGATGGCGACCCTGATCTCGGCCATGAACCTCTCCCCGGAAGCCCGCGAGGACGTCGAAGCGGCCAGCGACGAGATCGCGGCCGAGATCGTCCGCGACGAGCCCCGCCCCGGGCCGATCCGACGGGCGCTCATGGTGCTGCGCACCGGGCTTACCCCGATCGCCGCGGCCGGCGCGGTGGGGGCCAGCGAGGGCGCCCAGGAGGCAGCTCGCCGAGCCATCGAACTGATCGCACCCTTCTGACCCGTTCCGGGATTCCCCAGAACCGCGTCCCCGCCGTTGATCTTGATCGTCATTTTGTCGGATGGGCGGCGTAGCCTTCCGGGGTCTCACCCGCCCGACTGAGTCGGGTGAGGCCCCGGAAGCAGACCGGTGCCATTGCTCCGACCTAGATCGACCCGGCGTCGGACGGTCCGCGAGGATGGGCGGGTGGCCACGGTGAGCGTCTCGTACCGAAACAGTTCGTTGCTGATGGAAGCCGGGCGCTGGGCGGATCTTCTCGCTCTGGCGACCCATGGCAGGGTTGACGGCGACGAGGCCACTGCGGAGGAGCGCCGCGAACTTGCGCACGCTGTCGCGGTCGGGGCACCGCCCGCCCTGGCTGCCGCCGCGGCCGAGCTCTACCCGGACGAGGACCACGGTTTTCCCGGTCCGTTGTGGGAGGTGGTCGCCCGCCGGCCGTGGCGCGATCTCGCTTCGCACCTGACCCACCCGCGCGTCCGGGAGCTGGTCGTTCAGACCAGGGTCCTGCATGGCGAGGATCTTCGCGGGGTCGTGGAGTCGGAGATCCCGTTGCAGCTGGAGCCGTGGGAGTCCGCTCACTGGGACCCAGAGTGGGACATTCCCGAATACGACCTGACCGGCTGTTCGGGCTGCCACCTGTGGTCCTTCCCCAACTGGCTGATCGAGGATCTGCCCGGTGGCGTCCCGTTACCGGCTGCCACCGTGGAGCCGATGGAACATCCCGCGGTCCCGGTTCTGAACGGGTTGAACGACCCTCATAAGCCGATCAGGGCGTGCGCCTTCCGGGGGAACGCCTGGGAGGCCGCCGCGACGATGGCAACCGACCGGGAGACGTGCCGAGCCGCCGAGGTGCCGTTCGCCCGGGCATACCCGCACTTGGTGCACCTGGCGACGGGCACCGGGCCCTATGCTGTGGCGCAGGAGACCGGCCAGGCGATGGGCCGACTGGCCGTGTGGCGGGTGCTGCGCCTGATGGCCGGCGACGATCCGGTGTCCACCTTCGTTGAGCGCCTGCGGTGCGTCACCTGGCGAAGGCCGACCGAGTACAGCTACCACCTTCATCTGGCGGCGGAAGACCCTGCCCAGGGAGTCACCTGGGCAGTCACCGCCACCGCCAGGGACTAGATTGCCCCGCAACGGTCAGGAGAGTCGTGTAGTTCCCGACCCGCGGCAGTCCGCAGAGCGAGAGCGCCGTGTGTGCCCACCACTGTTCCTGATTGCTCAGCCCGGGGTTCGGGCGGATGCGGGGACGGTCAACGGGGCGGGAGTCATAACGACGAACCGTCTATTCCTCGCCCACCGTGTCGGGATCACGCAGGGGCCGCCGATCGCCACGTAGATCCGGTGCTGTGAAGGTGTAGTGCCCGTGCACGTTGATGTGCGCGTACATGTACGGCGAGAGCCGGGCCACGTCGGCGTCCAGGACCGGGAATCCGTCGGCGCGCAGCTGATCGAGGATCGTGTCCAGATAGACGGTGTTCCACAACGTGATGCAGTTGATCACCAGGCCGAGCGCGCCGAGCTGGTCCTCCATGCCCGCGTGGTACGGCTCGCGTAGCTCGCCGCGGCGGCCGTGGAAGACGTACTTGCCCAGGCCGTGCCGCCCTTCTTGCAGGTTACGCATCCGTTTGATCGCCCGCCGGTACGACTCGGCGTCGACGTAGGCCAAAACGTGCAACGTCTTGAAGATCCTGCCGAAGTGGGCGAGGGCCTGCCCGAGCTGGGTCGGGTTCCCGCAGTGCTGCAGCATCCGCATCGCGTCACACGCCGACACCGCGCCGCTGTGCACCGAGGCGACCAGCCGCAGAATGTCCGGCCAGTGCTGCCGCACCCGTGCCAGGTCGATGCGCCCGCGGGCCGCGCCGTCGAGCATCCCGTAGTCCGCGGACGGGCTGATCCGCCACAGCTTCTGATCCGGCAGGTCGGCCAGCTCCGGCCGATACTGCACCCCCAGCAGTTTCAGCAGGCCGAATACCATGTCGGAGTACGAACCGGTGTCTGAGATGAGCACCTGCGGCTGCCGACCGCCGTCACGCCGGTACAGCAGGTCGACCGCGTTCAGCGAATCCCGCGGCGTGCCGGAGAGCACCATGCCCGCCGTCCCAGCACCCTGATCGTTGATCAGGTTGAGGAATGTCGCGCCCTTGCGCCGGCCGAAGTATTTCGGGTTCGGCCGGGCGTGCAGCGACCGGACCGGCACCACGAACCGGGTGCCGTCCACCGCGGCGACCAGACCGCCACCCCAGCAGGCCGCCGTCGCGGACCCGGCCTGCCCGTCGATCAGCCACCGGTTGGCCGCCGCATGGTTCTCCGCGCGCACGTAGTTCTGATAGACGTGGCTGATCCGCGACCGGGTCAGCGCCGGTACGTTCGGCGAGATCACCGCGGTCCAGCTCAGGTTGAGCGCCTGCGCGGTCAGCACCGCCGCCAGGGTGACCGGCAGGTCGTCCATCCGCGCCCCGCCGCTGCTGACGTGGGTGTAGGCGTCCACGAATCCCGGATACCAGCCCATCACCTCCGTGACCAGGTCACCGATGTCCAGGCGCGGCATCATCTTCTGGCACCGGTCCCGCAACGCCGTCAGGGTGTCCGGCTCGGCAACCGCCTTCAGCGCGGCGGCGTGCAGCCGACCGTCCGCGCCGACGGTGACCTCACCGGCCGCCGCCCGCGCGGCCATGTGCCGCCACGCCCCGTCCAACTCGCTCGCGCACTCCTGTAACAGGTCGTCGGGGACCTCCGGAACATCCAGGGACTCCAGCAGGACCTCCCGTTTGGCCTGCCACTGCTCGCCGTCGAGTAGCTGCGAGCGCGGGTCGGCCCACCGCGACGACGCTGCAGCGAAGATGTCCCGGCGTTTGAGCCGGGTGTGGAACTGCGAGAGCACGCAGAACGTGTACCCGGCCCGGTCCACCGTGCCCGGCGGCCGGCCCTCGGTGAACACCTGTTTACGCCATCCGGTCGGCACTACCTCGACGTCAGCCAGCCGGGCGTCCAAGAATCCGGTAGGCACCCGCTTACTCGGCCGGGCGTCCAGCAGATCGGGCAGCCCTTTCAACGCGATCAGAACCTTGGCCGCGTCCGCGGTCGCTCCGAACTCGATCGTCTCGGCCAGCAGTCGCACGAACTTGCGCGCCACCGGGAACCGGGCACACAGCGCCGCCTGCCACTCCTGCTCCGGATCCAATCCGGGCGGTGCGACCTCGTGGATCAGCGCCACCGCGGCCCGCAGCTCCGCCTTCGTCGCCACGTCCTCGACCAGATCCCACATCCGGGCCATCGGCATGTCCTGCTCCGCCTCGGTGGCCGTCAGGACCACCTCCATCGCGGCGGCCAGCTTGGCCGCCTCCCGCGACACCCGCGGATACCGCTTGGCCTGATCCTTGGCCGACTCCCGCTGCGCCCGGGCCAGCAGCTTAGTCGTCATCACCACGTCGAATAGCTCCAGAGCGTCGTCGGTGGCCTTGCCCTCCAGATACGTCGATCGTGGCCAGCAACGTGGCCACCCGCTTGGCGTACGGCTGCCGCTGCCGCAACGACGTCGCGTTCGCCGTCATCCCCACCCGGGCCAGGTCCACCACCCGCCGCTGCGGCACCACCGAGAGATCCACCCCACCCAGCCCGATCCCGGCGACCTCCGCCACCCGGCCCAGCGCTTTGACCAGCGTCGCCGTCGTGTCCCCGGTCGGCTCGCGCCGCAACCGCTCCAGCGCCGAGATCCGGTCTCCCTCCGGCACCTCCACCAAGCCCAGCAGCAGCACCGCCTGCTCCGCGGTGACGAGGCCGAGCAGCGTCTCCCACAACCGCAGATGCGCCTGCCCGACCACCCGGCCCACCAGCCGGGTCAGCGGTTCCAACGCCGGCAGCAGCACCCGCCGCTGCCGCAACCACGGCACCGCCCGGTCGAAGATCGCCTTGCGGCCTCTCCGGTCGCCCACGCCCGCCGATCGATCCACCTCGTCAACTCGTCGGTGACCTGTGCGAACTCCTGCCAGCCGTCCGCGGCCTGGATCTCCCAGCGATGTTCGAACCGGGTCATCTCCCGCATCATGTAGTCGCGCACTACACCTGGCCGGCGGATTCCCAACTGTGTAGCCAGGTACTCCAGTACCGCCTCCGGCACCGCGAGCGGATCATCCAGGAACGTTCCCAGGAACCGCACCGTGGTCAGCTGCAACGCGAAGCCCAACCGGTTCGCCGCCCCACGCCGGCCCCGGACCAGCTTCAGATCGACATCGTCCAGCAGGAAGAACCGCTCCAAGTCCTCCAGTACGGGCGTCCCCACGAAACGCCCGTACGCCTCGACCTGGACAGCAGTAAGAAATCGTCTCTCATCACCATCGTCTGACATCGATGGTCAACGTAGAGTGCGGCAACCATGGTCACAGTCCCGCCAACGGGTGACCAGCCAGGAGCGGCCGGAAACTACCGCTGCAGCCCCTCTGACCAGCCTTACCGCTAGTTTTCACAAGATCGTTAGTCGAGCGCCGAAGCACCGCGGTCAGGTGATCTTCGAGGGAGCGGGGCCTGACTGTGCCTCGAAGTCGACAGGTGGCATGAGGGGGGTCACGCACGGGTAGTCGGCTTAGACGAGAATGAGCGTGCACATATGCACGCCCGACTTGGGAAGGACCTCTCTTGAGCGCTGGACTCGCAGCTCTGCTGGACGATGTGGCGGTGCTGGCGCGTGCGGCAGCCGCGTCGGTCGACGATGTCGGGGTGGCTGCCGCGAAGGCCGGTGCCAAGGCTGCCGGTGTGGTGATCGATGACGCTGCGGTGACTCCGCAGTATGTGCGGGGCCTGGCCGCCGAGCGGGAGATCCCGATCGTGCGGAAGATCGCGCTCGGGTCGCTGCGGAACAAGTTCCTGATCATCATGCCGGTGATCCTGCTGCTCAGCCAGTTCCTGCCCGGCCTGCTGACGCCGCTGCTGATGCTCGGTGGCGCCTACCTGTGTTACGAGGGCGCGGAGAAGGTGTGGGAGCGCATCGCGCACCACGACGCGCACGGTGAGAAGGAGCAGCAGCCCGAGGAGAAGGTGCTGATCGCCGGGGCGATCCGGACCGACCTGATCCTGTCGGCGGAGATCATGGTGATCTCGCTGAACGAGGTGGCGAACGAGACGTTCATCTCGCGGCTGCTGATCCTGTCGGTGGTCGCGGTGATCATGACGGTGCTGGTGTACGGGGCGGTCGGCTTCATCGTGAAGATGGACGACATCGGTCTGCGGCTGGCGGAGAAGCCCAGCAAGGCGGCGGCGCGGTTCGGGCGGGGCCTGGTGAAGGCGATGCCGAAGGTGCTGACCGGGCTGAGCGTGGTCGGTACGGCGGCGATGCTGTGGGTCGGTGGGCACATCCTGCTGGTCGGTCTCGACGATCTGGGCGTGCATTTCCTGTACGACTTCGTGCACCACATCGAGGAGGACGCGCATCACGCGACTGGTGCGGTCGGCGGGGTGGTCGGTTGGCTGGTCAACACGATTGCCAGTGCGATCCTCGGTCTGATCGTGGGTGCGGTGATCGTGGCGGTGCTGGCCGTGACGCTGCACCGCAACAAGTCGCACGGCGCGGACAAGGGTGAGCACGGCGCGGACAAGGCCGCGGAGGCGAAGACGCCTCAGCCGGTAGTGGCCGGTCAGGGCGCTCCCACCGCCACGAAGGACCAGGCAAAGGACGAGGCCACGCCCGGTACGGCGTCGGTGGACACGGGCGCGGCGCCGACGCCGGAGGCGGAGATCCTGGCTAGCCGGGACGATACGGCTGCCGACGCCAAGGGTGAGCTTGACGGCACAACCGCGAGCCGCGACGTCCCTGGGACCGCTTCCGCTGCTCATGTTGACGGCACGACCGCAGCTGGGGACGGGCCCGGAGCGGCCGCCGCTGCCGAGGGCGACGGCATGAAGGGCCCGGCAGCGCCGGAGCGCTGACATCGGGACGGCAGCGTAAAGAGGGCGGGGACTGGGCTCAGTTCCCGCCCTCGCTGCTTTCCAGGGCAGGAGTTCGCCGATGTGGAGCAGAGGCGGGGCCGCGCACATCACCAGATGCAGGAGCCCCGGCACGGCGGCCAGAATGTGGGCATGAGCGAAGTGATCGCCAAGGCGACGGTCTCCCTGGACGGCTTCATCGCGGACGAGCAGGACCAGGTGGGTCCGTTGTTCGATTGGTACGGCAACGGCGAGGTCGCCTATGCCGGCGGCGACCCGGAGCGGGTGTTCCACCTGTCGCCGGCCAGCGCCGACTACATGAAGCGGACCTGGTCGCGGATCGGGGTCGGGGTGATCGGCCGGCGGCTGTTCGATCTGACGGACGGCTGGGGTGGGCGGCCCGCCGCCGGGGATCACGTGTTCGTGGTGACGCACGAGGCTCCGGCCGGCTGGGCGTACCCGGATGCGCCTTTCACGTTCGTGACCGATGGGCTGGCCAGCGCGATCGGGCAGGCCAAGGCTGCCGCCGGCGGCCGGGACGTGTCGCTGACCGGCGGTGACCTGCTGGGTCAGGCCCTGGCCGCCGGGCTGGTCGACGAGGTGCAGGTGGATCTGGTGCCGGTGGTGTTCGGCAAGGGTGTGCGGTTCTTCGGGGAGTTCGGTGGGCCGCCGGCGCTCCTGGACGATCCGGAGATCGTCCAGGGCGACCGGGTGATTCACCTGCGGTTCCGGGTGCGCCGCTAGGTTATTGGCGGGCCAGGGCGATGCGCAGTTTCTCCTGCGGGTCGGGTTCGTGGCCGTCGCCGCCGAGGTCGATCCGCACCCAGTGGATCTTGCCGGTGAAGCGGCTGGTGGCGGTGGTGTAGTCCGCGGAGACGGTGGTGCCGGATTCGTAGCCGACGTCGGTGGTCTCGTCGGCGGAGAAGACCATCGGCTGGGTGGCGTCGACGCGCCCGGTGCCGGCCGGGCTGCCGTCGACCGAGAGGGTGACCGTGCCGCCTTTGCCCAGGCCACCACCGTCGTAGGCGAAGTCCATCAGGATCTGGTGGCGGCCGGCGGGCAGCGGCTGCTCGGCGGTGGTGGCGAAGTGCCGGATGCCGAGCACGTTGTAGACGAAACGCAGCCGGTCGTCGTGGACGTAGACGGTCCACCCGCCGAACCGGCCGCCCTGCGCGATGATCACACCGGTGGCGCCGGTTTCCGGGATGTCGATGTCGGCGGTGACCGAGAACGATCGGTTCTTGATGCTGACCACGCTGTTCTCGGAGAGCCGGCCCATGCCGGGGTAGAGCATCTGCGTGGTGCCGCGGATCAGGGTGGGCCGCCCGGCCAGGTCCGGGTTGATGCGCTCGGCGGTACGGTCGTCGAGCGGCAGAACGTTGTACTTGGCGGCTTCGAGCAGCCACAGCCGTTGCAGGTGGGCCAGCTTCTCGGGCATCTTGTCGGCCAGGTCGTCGGCCTGGCTGTAGTCGCCGGCGCCGTCGTACAGCTCCCATACGTCCTCGTCGAACGGCGGCGGGGGCGGCCCCATCAGGTTCCACGGGGTGCGGTGTTTGGTGACCGCGCTCCAGCCCTTGTAGTAGATGCCCCGGTTGCCGGCCATCTCGAAGTACTGCGCGTCGTGGCGTTCGCCGGCGTCCGCCTGGTCGAAGGTGTACAGCATGCTGGTGCCCTCGATCGGGGACTGCTGCACGCCGTTGACCGAGACCGGCTCGGGCAGCCCGGCGGCTTCCAGGATGGTCGGCGCCACGTCGATGACGTGGGTGAACTGCGAGCGCAGCCCGCCGCGTTCGGTGATGCCGGCCGGCCAGTGCACGATGGTGCCGTTGCGGGTGCCGCCCCAGTGCGAGGCCACCTGCTTGGTCCATTGGAACGGGGTGCACATCGCCCACGCCCAGCCGACCGAGTAGTGGTTGTAGGAGGTCGGCGAACCGAACTCGGCCATCTTGCTGCGCAGGAACTCGGGGGTCTCCAGGGCGGCCATGCCGTTGAAGTTGGCCATCTCGTTGAAGGCGCCGTTCATGGTGCCTTCGGCGGACGCGCCGTTGTCGCCGACGATGTAGTAGATCAGCGTGTTGTCGAGCACACCGAGTTCCTCGACGGTGTCGATGAGCCGCCCGACCTGGTGGTCGGTGTGTTCCAGGAAACCGGCGTACACCTCCATCTGGCGGGCCAGCACCGGTTTGAGCTCGTCGGGCATGTCGTCCCAGGCGGTGATCTCGGTGTGCCGTTCGGTGAGCTGCGCGTCGGGCGGGATGACGCCGAGTTCCTTCTGCCGGGCGAAGGTGCGTTCGCGCAGGGCGTCCCAGCCGTCGTCGAACTGCCCGCGGTAGCGTTCCGGCCATTCGGCGGGCACGTGGTGCGGGGCGTGGGTGGCGCCGGGCGCGAAGTACACGAAGAACGGCTTGTCCGGCATCAGCGCCTTCTGCTGGCGCATCCAGGTGCAGGCGTGGTCGGCCAGGTCCTCGGTCAGGTGGTAGCCCTGCTCAGGGGTGGCCGGCGGCTCGACCGGGGTGGTGCCGTCGTACAGGGCCGGGTCCCACTGGTTGTTCTCGCCGCCGATGAAGCCGTAGAACTTCTCGAAGCCGCCGCCGGCCGACGGCCACGCGTCGAACGGGCCCATCGGGGAGGACTGCCAGACCGGCACCTCGTGGCATTTGCCGAACTGGGCGGTCGAGTAGCCGTTGAGTTTCAGGGTCATGGCCAGCGGTGCTTTGGTGTTCGGCCGCAGCGAGTTGTTGCCGGGCGCGGCGGTCGCGGTCTCGGTGATGCTGCCCATGCCGACCGAGTGGTGGTTGCGCCCGGACAGCAGCGCGGCCCGGGTCGGCGCGCACAGGGCGGTGGTGTGGAAGCGGTTGTACTTGAGCCCGGCCGCGGCGAGACGCTCGGCGGTCGGTGTCCGGCACGGCCCACCGAAGGCGCTGGCCGCGCCGAACCCCACGTCGTCGAGCAGCACGATCAGCACGTTCGGGGCGCCGGCGGGCGGGCGCAGCGGCTCGATCGGCGGGTAGGCGGTGTCCGGGTCCTTCGCGTCATAGGTGGTCAGGCCGGGCGCCGGCCGGTCCGGGATGGGCAGCGCGGTACGCGCGTCGTCTGCTCTGGTCATCGTCAACCTCCGAGCCCGAGTGTCATCGCGGGGCGGTGAGTGCACCTCATCCGTCCCGGGTGAGGTGCCGGGCCACCGGCGATGGCGACGATCGGGGCATGCATGACAGGGACTGTTGCGCGCCGAGCCGGGCTGCCGGGCCGTTGATGTCGGTGTCCCGCCCGGCGGCGACCGGGCGGCACGACATCGAGCAGCGGTCGGTTCCGGCGCAGACGTTCCTGATGGGCGATCAGCACGGCGACGACCGGCACGGCGACGGGGAGACGCCGGTGCACGACGTCACCCTTCCGGAGTTCCACATCGACGCGACCACGGTCACCAACCGCGACTTCGCGGCGTTCGTCGCCGGGTCCGGCTATCTGACCGAGGCGGAACGGTACGGGTTCTCCGCCGTCTTCCATCTGGCGGTGCGGGCCGAGCCGGGTGACGTGATGGGGGCGGCCAGCGGCGCGCCGTGGTGGTTCGGGGTCCGCGGCGCGGACTGGGCGCATCCCGGCGGGCCCGCCTCGAACCTGGACGGCCTGGACGACCACCCGGTCGTGCACGTGAGCTGGAACGACGCGGTCGCCTACTGCGCGTGGGCGGGCCGGCGGCTGCCGACCGAGGCGGAGTGGGAGTGCGCGGCCCGCGGCGGCGTGCCCGGGCAGCGTTATCCGTGGGGCGACGAGATGCCCGGCGACTGGCCGTGCAACATCTGGCAGGGCACGTTTCCGCAGCACAATCAGGGTACGGACGGCTGGTTGACGACGGCGCCGGTGCGCTCGTACCGGCGTAACGGGTACGGGCTGTGGCAGCCGGTCGGCAACGTCTGGGAGTGGTGCGCCGACTGGTGGGACCGCCGCTATTACGCGGTGTCGCAGCGCTACGACCCGGCGGGCCCGCTGTCCGGCGCCGGCCGGGTGATGCGCGGCGGCTCGTACCTGTGCCACGACTCGTACTGCAACCGCTACCGCAACGCGGCCCGCTCGTCGAACACCCCGGATTCCTCGGCCGCGAACATCGGCTTCCGGACGGTGGCCCTGGACCCGGCCTAGAACCGGTCGAGCGCCGCCCGGACGACGTCCTCGGCGATCACGTGGCCGGCGTCGGTGACGATCAGTTCGGAGCCGGGCCAGGCCTGGTGCAGCTCCCACGCCGCCTGCAGCGGTGAGCCGAGGTCGAGCCGGCCGTGGATGAGCACGCCGGGGATGCCGGCGAGCCGGTGGGCGTGGCGCAGCAGGACGCCCTCCTCCAGCCAGGCGGCGTGCGAGAAGTAGTGGGTGCAGATCCGCACGAAGCCGGTCCGGGCCCGCGGTGGCCGGTCGCGGTAGTGGGTTCCGGACATCACCGTGTCCTCCCAGGTGCACCATTCCAGCTCGGCCTTGTCGCGGACCGCCGGGTCGGGGGACTCCATCAGCCGGGCGTAGCCGCCGACCACGTCGTCGCCGTCGACCAGGCTGCGGAAGCGGTCCCATTCGGCGGGGAAGAACCGGCCGACGCCGCGGTACAGCCAGTCGATGTCGGCGCGGCGGGTCATCGTCACGGCTGCGAGGACGATTTCGGTGACGCGGCTCGGGTGCTGTTGGGCGTACGCCAGAATCAAGGTCGACCCCCAGGACCCGCCATGCAGCAGCCACGCCGGGATGCGCAGGTGCTCGCGCAGTTTCTCCATGTCGGCGACCAGATGCCAGGTGGTGTTGTGCCGCATGCCGGTGGCCGGGTCGGCGGCGTGCGGCCGGCTGCGGCCGCAGCCGCGCTGGTCGAAAAGGATCACCCGGTAGCGGTCCAGGTCGAAGCGGCGCAGCCAGAACTCGCCGGCGCCGGAGCCGGGGCCGCCGTGCACGACCAGCGCGGGTTTGCCCTGTGGGTTGCCGTGCTGCTCCCAGTGGATGATGTTGCCGTCACCCACGTCCAGGTCTGGCATGCGAGGCTCCCAGGGTGTTCATCAAGGCGATCATGCTCGAGCGTGGCCCGGCCGACGGTTATCCCTTCGACCTGCCGGTGGTGCGGGCGCTGCGCGAGAGCGGCGGGCTGGAACTGGCGAATCCGGTGACGCTGCTCGCGGGCGACAACGGTACCGGTAAGTCGACGCTGGTGGAGGCCGTGGCGGTGGCGGCCGGGTTCAATCCCGAGGGTGGCAGCACGTCGTTCAACTTCGCGACCCGCTCGAGCGAGTCGGTGCTGGGGGAGCACCTGGTGCTGTCGCGGGTGCCGGGCCGGCGGCCGCGGACCGGTTATTTCCTGCGGGCCGAGTCGTTTTACAACGTGGCCACCGAGATCGAGAAGATCGGGGTGGTGGCCGGGTACGGCGGGGTGTCGCCGCACGAGCGCTCGCACGGCGAGTCGTTCCTGGATCTGGCGGTGCACCGGTTCGGCCCGGCCGGGTTGTACCTGCTGGACGAGCCGGAGGCGGCGCTGTCGGTGCAGGGCTGTCTGGCGCTGCTGCTGCGCATCGCCGAGCTCGTCAAGCTGGGCAGCCAGTTCATCATCGCGACGCATTCGCCGATCCTGCTGGCCTGCCCGCAGGCGTCGATCTTCGAGATCCGCCCGGGCGGCGGGCTCGCCGAGATCGACTTCGACCAGGCCGACGCGGTGGTGCTGACCAGGGCGTTCCTGGCGGATCCGGGGCGTTTCCTGGGCCGGCTTTTCGGGGACTGAGAGCCTCATGCGGCCGCGGGTGGTGATTCACAACAGTGTCAGCGTGGACGGGCGGCTCACCGGCTTCCCGGTCGATCTGGGTCTGCACTACGAGATCGCCGCGCGGATCCCGGCGGACGCGATTCTCAGCGGCAGCGGCACGATGCTGGCGGCCGCCGAGGAGCAGAACGTCGATCTGTCCGGTTCGGATCAGGCGCCGCAGGAACCCGACGCCGACCTCGCGAAGCCGTTGCTGGTGGTCGTCGACGGCCGCGGCCGGCTGACCCGCCTGGACTGGCTGCGCGCGGTGCCGCACTGGCGCGACGTGGTGATCATGTGCTGCGCGGCTACGCCGCACCGGCACCGGGCGCGGCGGGTGGTCACGGCGGGCGACCGGGTCGATCTTGCTGACGGGTTGGCGCAACTGCGGGCGGCGTACGCGGTGAGCACGGTCAAAGTCGACGCCGGTGGCACGCTGAACGCCCGCCTGCTGGACGCGGGCCTGGTCGACGAGCTGAGCGTGATCGTCTCCCCGCACGTCGCGGCCGGTGACACGGTGCCATTGTTCACGGCCGCCGCGGGCCGAAGGTTGCGGCTGATCGGGTCCGAGCCGCTGCGCGACGATCATCTCTGGCTGCGGTACGCGATCATCCCTGACGGGTGACCTTGCGGGCGCCGGGGAGGTGTTAGCGTGCCGCGCATGAATCCCCTGGGTGACGCCGAGCGCGACACTGTCGGGACGGTCGCCGAGGGCTACGAGGCGTTCGAGGCCGGGCACTGGCAGCTGGCCGGTGAGCTGCTGTCGGACGCCGCCGGGCGGGTTGCCGAGGGCGCCGGGGAGTTGTGGTTCGACGCGGCGCTGGCGTACAAGTTCGCCGGGAACTGGCCGCGCGCCTACGCGACCGGCCGGACCGCGATCGGGTTCGTGCCCCGCGGCCGGGGCGAGCCGGCCTTCTGGAACCTGGGCATCGCAGCGACCATGCTGCGTGAGTGGGCGGTGGCCCGGGACTGCTGGGCCGGGTTCGGCCTGGACCTGCCGCCCGGGGACGGTCCGATCCACGAGGATCTCGGGCCGGTCTGCATCCGGCTGGGCGACGTCGGCGAGGTGGTGTGGGCGCGGCGGCTGTGCCCGGCCCGGGCCCGGGTGATCAGCGTGCCGTTCGACACGTCCCGCCGCTTCGGTGAGGTGCTCGTGCACGACGGCGCGCCCACCGGCGAACGGGAGCTGGAGGGCCGTACCGTGCCGGTCTTCGACGAGATCGCGATCTTCGAGGCGTCGTCGACGGTGACGCTGTCGGTGCTGGTCACCGCGGCGACGCCGGACGATCTGGCGCAGTTGCAGACCGGGTTCGCCCGGCGCGGGCTGGGTGTGGAGGTGCTCGCCGCCCGGCTCGACCTGTGCGCCTGCTGCAGCGGCGGGAGAGTGCTGCAGCAGGCGGGCGGGTTCGCCGGCGAGCAGCGGCTGCTGCTGGGCGCCGGGATGCAGCAGGCCCGGGACCTGCTCGACGCGTGGGCCGAGCAACAGCCCGGCGGGCGCGCGTGGGCCAACCTGCATCCGGCGGTCAGTTCCAGCGGATGACCTCGCCGGCGAGCGGGCCGAACAGGCGGCGCGGGGTGCCGCCGGCCACCGGCACCGCGTAGAAGCCGTCGCCGCGGCGGGCGATCAGTTGCCGGCCGTCGGGGGAGACCAGCACGTCGGTGAACGGCTTGCCCTTGACGGCGCCGATCCTGCGGATGGTCGCGTCGGTGCGCTGCGGGTCGGCGGTCAGCGCCACCAGTTCGGCCCGTTCGCCCTGGCCGCGGCAGGCGAGGGTGAAGGCGGCGATCTGTGGGCCGTGGCAGGAGTAGAGCAGGGCGCTGACCCCGTCGCCGTCGTCGTCGGGAGCGATCACGTCGGCGTCGACGAGTTCCCGGGCGCTGCGGTGCACGGTCACGTCGCGGGCCGCGGGCACCGAGGGGATCGCGACGTGTTCGGCGCTCGCCGGATCCCCGGTCGAGTCGGTGAACTGCGACGGAAAGCCGGGCAGGTCGCCGGTGACCCGGCCGGGGTCGGCCGGGTCGACGCCGACCGTCTTGCGCATCGCCCCGTCGCCGCCGTCGAGTTCGACGCCGAGCCGGCCGCTGCCGGGCACGAACGCGGCGTTGACCAGGGCCAGCCCGTCCCCGCCGAGGGCGGCCGGGTTGAGCGTGCCGGACGGCCGATAGCCGTCGCCGTCCAGGGTATACACGGTGAGCAGCCCGGCGTCCCGGTCGACTGTCGCGGCGTACCGGAAATCCGGGCTGTAGGTGACCTGGCGGCCGGCCGGACGCTCCAGCGTTCGCAGCACCGTGCCGGTCTTCGCGTCGTGCACGCGCAGCGTGTCGCCGTCGACGGCGATCAGCCCGGACGGCAGCGCGGGGCCCGGTGTCGTGGGCGGCTGGTTCCAGGTGGCCGCACTGTCGCCGCCGGTGCAGCCGGCCAGCAGAAACAGCAGCGTGCACGCGGCGGAGGACTTCTTCACCGGCCGGAGTCTATCGATCAACGACGAAGCGGGGGTGGCACGGCGACGATCGCCGTGCCACCCCCGCGGGTGAACCGGGAACTCAGTAGCGGAACCGCGACACCAGGGTGCGCAGCTCACCGGTGACCTCGGCAAGTTCGCCGACCGCCCGCTCCGACTGGTTGACCAGGTCGGTGGTGGTCCGCGCGACGGACGCGACGCTGCCGATGTTCGCGGCGATCTGGCCGGAGCCGCCGGCCGCCTCCGAGACACTGCGGTTGATCTCGTTGGTGGTGGCGGTCTGCTCCTCCACCGCCGACGCGATCTTCGTCTGGTACGTGTTGATCTGCTCGATCACCTCGGACACCTCCTGGATCGCCGAGACCGCGCCGTCGGTGTCGGCCTGGATGGCCTGCACCCGGCGGGCGATGTCCTCGGTGGCCCGGGCGGTCTCCTGCGCCAGGTCCTTGACCTCGCCGGCGACCACCGCGAAGCCCTTGCCGGACTCCCCGGCGCGGGCCGCCTCGATGGTGGCGTTGAGCGCGAGCAGGTTGGTCTGCTCGGCGATGCTGGTGATCGTCTTGACCACGTCGCCGATCTCGCGGCTGGACGCGCCGAGCCGCGACACCGAGGCGGTGGTGGTCTGCACCGCGGTGACCGCCCGGCCGGCCACGCTGGCGGCCTCGTTGGCGCTGGTGGAGATCTGCCGGATGGACGCGCCCATCTCCTGCGAGCCGGTGGCGACGGTGTGCACGTTGCGCGACACCTCGTCGGCCGACGCGGCGACCAGGTCGGCCTGCTCGGACGACTGCTGGGCGCCGTCGGCGAGCTGCGCGGTGAGCCGGCTCATCCGCTCGCTGGCGTCGCCGAGGGTTTCGGCGCCGGCGGCGAGGCGGCTCATCGCCGAGCCGATCGACTCCAGGGCGGTGTTGACCGAGCGGCTCATCTGCCCGACCTCGTCGGCGGACGCGGCGTCCAGGCGGCGGGTCAAGTCACCGTCGGCGACCGCGGACATCACCGTGACCGCCTCGCCAAGCGGGCGGGTGATGCTGCGGGTGACCTGCCAGGCCACGGCCACGGCGATGCCGATCGCGGCGAGCAGCAGCAGGCCCATCCAGGTCAGGAAGTTGTCGGCGATGTCGCGCGCGGTCGCGGTCTCCGCCTTGTTCATCGCCTCCTCCATGTCGATGAACACGTTGATGACGCGCAGCCACTCGATGAACGCGGGCTTGGCCTCGTCGTTGAGCAGGGCGATCGCCTTGCTGCGCTGCCCGGCCTCACGCAGTTCGATGATCTGCGCGACCAGCGGGTTGGTGGCGGCCTGCACCTCGGCGATGCCGGCGAGGGCGGCCTTCTCCGCGTCGTTGACCTTGGAGGGGTCGGCGAATATGGCGTTCATCTTCGTCTCCGAGTCGGCGTACTTGGCGGCGAGCTCGTCGATCAGCGCCTTCTCGGCGTCGATGCCGCTCGGGTTGCCGGCGTACACCAGGTCACGGATCGCGATGGCCCGGTCGTGCACACTGCCCCGGAAGTTGATCGCGTACCGCTGTTTGACGGCGTTGACGTCGTTGATGACGGTGAGCTCATCGTTGATCTTGTTGACCTGGGAGACGCCGGCGACGACCAGCGCGACCATGGCAAGGACGACCACGAGGAATCCCGTCCCCAGACGGCGTCCGATGGTCAGGTTCTTCATGTGGGAGACACCTCTGGCTTCTTCACGCCGAGTCCGTCCGGTCTCGGGTTACTTGTCCATCGGCAACTTTCCGGCAAAGGTGAGACTGATCTACGCAGCGCTGCGATGAGGGCGGCCACAGCGGGATGCTCGGCGGCGCCGCGGCGAAAAGCGATGCGGGTGCGGCGGCGGGTGGGCGCGGTGAGCAGCCGCAGTCCGGCGGGTGGCCGGTCGGCCGCCAGTTGGGGTACGAGCGACACGCCCTGGCCCGCCGCGACCAGGGCGAGGACCGCGGTGAAGTCGTCGGCGTGATGGCGTGCCCGCGGGCTGAACCCGTCCGCCCGGCAGACCCGCAGGGTCACCTCGTGGCACAGCGTCCCCGGGCTGGCCAGGATCCACGGCTGTTCGCGCAGGTCGCCGATGCCGGCCGCCTCAAGATCGGACGGCACGGCCAGGTGAACCGTCTCGTCGAGCAGCGGCACCGAGTCCAGGTCGGTGTCGGCCGCGGCCGGGGCCACGTCGTAGTCGTGCACCAGCCCGGCGTCCAGGCGCCGCTCGCGTAGCGCGGCCGGCACGGCGGCCGGGTCCAACTCGCTGACCAGCAGCCAGCCAGGGCAGGCCTTCGTCGGCGAACCTGCCCCGCCAGCGGCGCACCGTGTCGACAGTGACCTCGTGCCGGCGGGCGATCGCGGCGTTGGAGTGCCCGCGGGCGGCATCACAGACGATCCGGGCCCGGATAACCTGCTGGTATGCGGCGGTGTGGGAGTGGGCCAGGGCGGTGAGCCTGCGTCGTTCGGCAACGGTCAGGATGATCGGGCGTGCGTGAGGGACGGGCACCGGCCAGCTTCCATCGAAGATGATCTCGCTTGAGGGCCGGTCGAGGATGCCGGGCTGGCGCGCCGCAGGACAGCAGGACACGCCGGAGGCGGCAGGATGTGCTTCCATGCCGGTCATTCCCGCTTCCACCAAGACGTCGCTGCCGCAACGGCTACGGGCGCGAGCCAAGGCGAACTGGCCGCAGCTGATTGCAGTGGACGTCCGTTACCGCGGCCAGTTCGCCTACGTCACCGTTGAGCTGACCGGCGGCCAACAGCTGCCGCTGATGCGGCTGCGGTACAGCGGATCCGCCCACCGCTGGCACCTGGCCACCTACCGGGCCAGCAACAACAGCTACGAAGACCAGTACTGGTTCAGCGGCACCACCGAAGAAGCCCTCGACTTCGTCTGCGACGTCCTCATCAGCCCGATCACCGATGGCCCGTATCCAGGCCCCAAACCGTTAACCCCCGAAGGACTTCAGAACTGAAGCACTTAGAAGCCGCCTTCGTAGTGGTCCTCTTCCCGGCGGGGGTCGTACTCGCGGCCGCCGTGCTGCCGCACCCTGCTCAGGCCGGGTACCTCGGCTGGCGTTGTGGATGACACTGCGTAATCGCAGGCGCCGCTAACGATCCGGACACCTGGCAGGTTACGGCACAGAGTGGGAGATGAAAGTTACTAGCGGTGACTTCATGATCGGCGTACGCTGCCTCCAGTTAGATCACCTGTTCGAGTGTCACACGCCAGATGAGGACGGCCGTGTACGAAGTTGATTTCCTCCCGGTGGAGAACGAGAACCAGGATGGCGGCAAGAGCGGGGACGCCATCACGATCCGGTTCACCGTCGAGTCCACGGGGCGCCACGCCGTTGTGGTCATCGACGGGGGCCGCGGCTACACCAGTGAAGCCCTCGCCGCCCATGTGGAGAAGTACTACCAGACCCGCCATGTCGACCTGATGATCTCCACGCATCCCGACGCCGATCACCTGGACGGCTTGGCCGGGGCGATCGACCTGCTCTACGTGCGGCAGCTGATGATCCACCAGCCCGGTGAGCATCGCCGGGACATCGCCGACTTCTCCAACCTGGAGTCGCTGGAGAAACTGCTCGCGACGGCCCGCGCGAACGGGGTATCACTGGTCGAGCCGTTCACCGGCACGTCCCGGTTCGGCGGTCAGCTGATCATCCTAGGGCCGACCGAGTCGTACTACGAGACGCTGCTGGACCAGCAACTGCGGGAGGCCCGGTCGGCGGCGCTGTCGGTGGCCGCCCGCGAGCTCGTGCGGCAGAAGGGTGTCAACCTGCTCGAGCACTCGAGCCTGTATCTGCCGGCCGAGACGCTCAGCGACGATGGCGAAACCAGCCCGCGCAACAACTCATCGGTGATCACGCTGCTGACCGTCGACGGTGAACGGATGCTATTCACTGGCGACGCCGGCATCCCCGCCCTGGAGGCGGCCGCCGCCCGATACGAGGCGCTGTACGGGTCGTTTCAAGCCCAGCCGCTGCGGTTCCTCCAGGCCCCCCACCACGGCAGCCGCCGCAACCTCGGCCCGACCATCCTCGACCGGCTGATCGGGTCACCGTCGGCACCGCACTTCGGTAACCGCACAGCGATGATCAGTTCAGCGAAGGCGGCGCCGAAGCACCCGTCGCCGAAGGTCGTCAACGCGCTGATCCGTCGAGGCTGCACGGTCGTGGCCACCGAAGGTGGCACCATCTGCCATCACAGCCCGGACGCCCCGGCACGGGCGGGCTGGTACCCGGTCACGCCGCTGCCGGCTCTGGTGGAGACCGGCGATGATGACTGACCGGCATGCAATGCCCGGCCGGGACCGGGGGCGGGCGTGACCCTGCTGCAACTGGTCACCGACCGGTACAACCGCACGGCCCGGTTCCTGCCCGCCGTGCTGGTCGTGGTCCCGCTGATCGTCCTGGCGGTCACCGCGATCCCGGTCGCGGTCGGGATCGCCGGCAAGGTGGCCGCGGCCGCGACATTCTGCCTGCCGGTCCTGGTGTCGCAGGCGGTCCGCGACCGTGGCCTGCGCGCCGAGCCGGGCCTGTTCGAAACGTGGGGCGGGCGTCCCTCCGAGCTGCTGCTGCGCTGGCGGGATGCTCCGGCACCGGCGGTGGTAGCCCGCCGTCATCGGCTGGTGGCCACTCACCTCGGTGTCGAGTTGCCCAATGCCGCAGCGGAACAGGCCGATCCGGTGGAGGCCGACGCGCTCTACGCGGTCGCCACCGCGGCGCTGCGAGAACGCACCCGCGAGAGGGCCCGGTTCCCGCTGGTCTACGAGGAGGTCATCAGCTACGGGCTGCGGCGCAACGGGTTCGCCTGCCGGGCTCCGGGAATCGCCGTCTGCGGGCTTGCGATCGTGTGCACCCTCGTTCTGGCCTACTGGGCGATCGTTCCGCTGGGCTGGAAGCAGCAGGCCGCGCTGGTCGGCTTCGATCTGGTGTGGGCGGCGGTCTGGCTGCGGTGGTTCACGATGGGCTCGGTGCGCCGCGCCGCCGAGAAGTACGCCGAGCAGCTATTCGTGTCGCTGGAGACGCTGGGGACCGCGGCCACGGTGTCGACGCCCGAGGAGCCTTGACCGCTGCGGCAGCCTTGTCTCGGACGGTGGTGAGCGGGAATACGGCAGCGGGTCGGGTCCCGGGGCGTTATCGGGTCGGGACCTCTCACCGCTGCTGAAAGCGCCCCGACGGGTGTGTCCGGTGTCGTGCTCGGCGAACCGCGGCGGATCTGCCAGCTGGTGCCGGCGAGTGCATTGTCCCCGCACTCGCTGCGGCACCGCGATCACCGAGATCCTCGGTGATCGCGGGCCTAAGATGTCTTTTTCGGAGCGCACCGTGACCTGTTCCCCGGGCGTCGTCGAGGACCCCGGGAAGGCCGAGGGCGTATGGGATCGGCCTCCCCGGGGCAGCGGTGACTTTGCTGTGACGCCACCTGCTGGTGGCCTGTGACCGTGACACGGCCGAATAGCATAGCCTCCTCGGCGTTCTATCGGTGTCGGCGTGACCGAGCGATTTACCCGGGCTGGACGGCCCTAGGAGTCAGGGGTTTCGGACCCACTCGCCGGCCTCACCCCAGCATCGTCGGCAGGTCTTTCAGCCGGCGTCGGGCAGGAATCCCGACGGCTGGCACACCCCTGGCCTGCCGGCGGCGACGATGTTGTCCGGCAAGCCTTGGGAGCATCTGCCGACAGGGGGCTCACTCTGTGAGTTGCCCGCAGGCGGCGGCTGGTCACGGGCGCCTGGGTTCTAGTTCGAGGGCAACTTCGAGGCGAACGAGAAGAACAAGATCGACCGTTTCGGCGCCGAAGCGGCCCGGCCGCGCCGGGTGACCTACCGCAAGCTCACCCGTGACTGAGGCAGTCTCCAGCAGACGTCAACGAGAGCCACTCGCCAGAAGGTATACCCGCGGACCTTCCGACCCGCCGCGGGGAGTCGCAGACCAGGAGCATCGAGGCCCGGCCCCAAGAAGGAGCCGGGCCTCTCGACTTCTACGCGCTACCGGATGTCATCGCTTGGTCAGCGGGGATGACGTATCGTCCGAGTCTTCGTCGACCAGGTAGTACTGGAACGGCTCGAACTCGTACATGACTCCGGCCGTGGCTTTCACGTGCACGTTCGTGCCTTTCTTCAGCTTCTCCATCGGGGTGTCGTGGCCGAACCACTTGAGCTGGAACACCGGGCCTGTGTGCTTCTTGTCGGACGCGTTGCCCGCCCGCACGTCGATGGTCGATTCGCCGTGGGCCTCGCGGGGGTTGATGTAGATGTCTGAAACGAACCCGTCGAACTCGACGGTCTTCATCAGGAACTTTTCAACGGCTGCCTCGACGGTTTTCCCGTGCGGCGGTCCTGCCAGCAGAGCTGCGAAGTCGGGGCTGTTCTCGACCGTGATGGTCGTCGGTGCTGGCGCCGGCGTCTTCTCCGTCTTCGTGGCTGTCGGTTCGGCCTTGGTTGTCCCGGTTCCCGCAGCCACCGGTTCAGCCGTGACCGACCCAGATTCCGTAGCCGTAGGGTCGGCGTTCGGTGCCTCGCAGCCGACGAGCAGTGCGAGCACGGTTACCACCAGCGCGGCCCTCTTCTTCATGCGACCGGAGTATGCCAGGCGTTGGGTATCCGCCCTCCCACGACGGGTGCCGGCTTGTGCCGTGGCCAGAGATGCACCCTGAATCACCCGGCGTTGACCCCGCCGTACGCCATTTCACCGACCAGGCCCGGCCCCTGCTGCACGCCTACGCGAGCACCTGACGTCACGAGCACAGGTTGCGATGACAGCCCAGCCCAACGAAGTCGACACTGAGGAGTCGGCGGGAGCAGAGACGCTGGCGCTGCCGTCAGCCCTCGCCGGACATCGCATGTTCGCGCGCGATCACGGTGAGGGCGGTGACCACCGCGGCGACGGCGGGATGGCTCGCCGCGCCCCGACGGAAGGCGATCCTGGTGCGACGACGGCTGTCGAGGGCAGTCAGATGCACACCTGTCGGCGCGCTGGCGGCAGCGAGCTCGGGCACCAAGGCGACACCCTGGCCCGCCGCGACCAACGCGAGGATGGCGGCGAAATCATCGGCATGGTGACGGCCTCGCGGCGCGAACCCCGCCGCGCGGCAGACCCGGATCATGACCTCGTGGCAGAGGGTTCCTGGCGTGGCCAGAATCCAGTCCGTGGTGGCGGTCGCCGCCACATCGCCGGTTGCGGTGGTCGAGGGCTCGGCGAGAAAGACCTTCTCCTGCAGCGCCGGAACCCAGTCCAATGCCGGGTCCACCTCGGCCGGCACGACGTCGTAGTCGTGTAGCAGTCCGACATCGAGGCTGCGGTCATGCAAGGCCGCCGGCACGGCAGCAGGGTCGAGCTCGATGAGCGTCAACTCCAGCGCGGGATGCTGCCGACCCAGCATGACCAGCGCCCGCGGAAGCAGCGCCCGCATCGCGCTCGGGAACGCACCGATGCGGACTGGACCGGCAGGGCCGGTGCGCACGGCGGCGACCGCTGCGGTCGCCTCCTCCAACGCCCCGAGGACTGTCTCGGCGTGCCGAACGAGAACCCGCCCGGCGGGCGTGAGCGCAACGCTCCTGCCGGTGCGTTCCAGCAGCGCCACACCGGCTTCGCGTTCCAGGACGGCAAGCTGTTGTGAGACGGCTGATGGCGTATACGCCCGGGCCTCGGCTACCGCGGCGATGGTGCCAAGACGGTTCAGATCATGCAGAAGCCGTAGCCGGCGGACGTCGAGCATCAGTGCAGGCTCTCATTCGAGGTTGAATCGACGCAGACGCGGGATTGCGGGATCCGCGTAGGGCTGTGGCCGATGACGGTGGCCGAGCATCAGCTCAGCTTACGGGTGGCGTCAGGAATCGGAACTGGTGCTTATGGTCGTCGGAGGGCAGCGTAGACGGCATGGAAGGTGTCTACGTACCGCTGATCACTCCCTTTTCCGAGGATGGGGCGCCGGCTCTGGGCGTACTCGAGAAGTTGGCCGTCGAATGTCTGCACGCCGGCGCGACCGGGCTGGTGGCGCTGGGCACCACCGGCGAGCCGGCGTCGCTCAGCGACGCCGAGCGTGAAGCTGTCCTGGACGTGGTGGCGGGGGTGTGCCGCGATACCGGCGCGCCGTTGCTGGTCGGCGCGAACACGCCCGGCCGGTTGGCTGCCGTGCCGACCGGCGCGGCGGCGGCGCTGACGCTGGTGCCGCCGTTCCTGCGGCCCGGCGAGGACGGCGTGGTGGCGTACTTCGAGGCCCTCGCCGCGGTGAGCCCGGTGCCGCTGGTGGTGTATCACGTGCCGTACCGCACCGGGCAGCCGCTGACCGCGGCCACGCTGCGCCGGCTCGCCGCGATCGAGCAGGTGATCGGTGTCAAGTACGCGACCGGCGCGGTCGACGCTGAGGCGGTGGCGCTGCTGGCCGATCCGCCGCCTGGTTTCGCTGTGCTGTGCGGCGACGACACGATGCTGTCGCCGATGCTGGCGCTCGGCGCGAGCGGTGGCATCCTCGCCTCCGCGCACCTGCAGACTGCGGCGTTCGTGCAGCTGGTGGCGGCCTGGCGGGCCGGTGATGTCGCCCGGGCGCGGCCGTTGGGGCGGCGGCTGGCGCGGCTGTCCGCTGCGGTGTTCGCCGAGCCCAACCCCACGGTGGTCAAGGCGGCGCTGCACGCGGCGGGCCGCATACCGACCCCCGATGTACGCCTACCGCTGCTCCCCGCATCGACAGCCGCCGTTGACGAGGTTGCGCCGTACCTCTACGGTTCATTACTAGAGTAATGAACCAATGAAGGCGGGTCACGGATGTTCGACGACCGCAGCCCGATCTACCGGCAGATCGCCGAGCAGATCAAGGGCGACGTGCTCCGCGGCGTGCTCAAGGCCGACGAGCAGGTGATGTCCACGACGCAGTACGCGGCGTACTACCGGATCAACCCGGCCACCGCCGCCAAGGCGTTCCAGCAGCTCGTCGACGACGGCGTGATCTACAAGCGGCGCGGCGTCGGCATGTTCGTCGCCGAGGGCGCGCAGCAGCAGCTGCGCGCCCAGCGCCGTGAGCGGTTCTTCGCCGACGTGCTCGAGCCGATGATCGCCGAGGCCCGGGCGCTGGACATCGCGCTCGCCGACATCGTGACCCGCATCCAGCAGCTCGACGAACCGGGGGACGCCCGATGACGCTCTCGATCCAGACAGCCAACCTCCAGCTGCGCTACGGCGACACGCACGCGGTCGACGACGTCAGCCTCGACCTGCCCGGCGGCAAGATCTACGGGCTGCTCGGGCGCAACGGCGCCGGCAAGACCAGCCTGCTCGCCGCCCTCGCCGGGTTCCGCAAGCCGTTCGCCGGCACCGTCCACGTCGGCGGTGAGCCGGTCTTCGAGAACCTGCGCAACACCACCCGGATCTGCCTGATCCGCGAGGACGGCGGCGTCGGCGACCCCACCGACAACCTGGCCGACGTGCTGAGCATGGCCCGGATGCTGCGGCCCAGCTGGGACGACAAGTACGCCGACGAGCTGATGGACCGCTTCGCCCTGCCCCGCAAGAAGACGATCAGCGCGCTGTCACGGGGGCAGCGGTCCGCGTTCGGCGTCGTCGTCGGCCTGGCGTCGCGCGCCGAGCTGACCATGTTCGACGAGGCGCACCTGGGCATGGACGCCCCGACCCGGCAGCTGTTCCTCGACGAGGTGCTGCGCGAGTACGTGGCCCGGCACCGCACCTTCGTGATCTCCACCCACCTGATCGAGGAGCAGAGCCCGATCTTCGAGCGGGTGCTGATCCTGCACGAGGGCACCCTGCTACTGCACGAGGACCTCGACGAGCTGCGCGCCCGCGGGGTGTCGGTGACCGGGCCGGCCGGCATCGTCGACGACTTCGTCTTCGGCCTCACCGTGCTCGGCGAGGAACGGCTCGGCCCGACCAAACGCGCCATGATCTACGGCGCGCTCGGCGAGGACAGCCTGCGCGCCGCCCGCGCCCACGGCCTGGAACTCGGGCCGGTCGCCGTGCAGGACCTGTTCATCCACCTGACGGGAGGCGCCCGATGACCCGCTGGCCGATCGCCCGATACCTGCTCAGCACCCACTTCGTGTTCCTGATGTTCATCCTGCTCTGCTTCTATGCGGCGTGCGCGGTGATTCTCGGCGTCGCCGTCGTCCTGACCGACATCACGATCAGCACCGTCGACGCCGCGGCGCAGGTGTTGATCTGGATGGCGCTGGGCTACGGGGCCAGCGCGACGGGGGTGCTGTCCACGATGATGGTGCACGGCCGGACCCGCCGGGAGTTCCTCGTGCAGCACCCGTTCTTCCAGCTGGTCACCACCGGCACGGCGGCCGCCCTGATCACCGGCGCCTACGCGGCTGAGAACGCCGTGTACCGGGCCTTCGACTGGGGGCAGAAGGTGCAGGAGCACCGGATCTACGAGTCCACCAGCGACTATCCGGTGATCTTCGCGGTGTACTGGTGCATGCTGCTGACCTGGATGCTCGTCGGGGTGTTCGTCGGCGCCGCGTTCTACCGTTGGGAGGCCTCCGGCGCGCTGGCACTGCTGCCCGCGGCCGCCGTCGTGCTGATCAACGGGGGTGTCACCGGCTTCTTCAGCCTGCCGTTCAACCGGATCGAGGTCGACGGCGTGCTGCCGGTCGTCGGGATCACCGCGGTGCTGGTCGCCGTCACCGCGGCGATGCTGTGGGCCACCGTGCGCGACATCCCACTGAAGACCCGCGCCGCATAGAGTGCTGCCGTGACACGCGTACTGATCACCGGCGCCACCGGTTCCCTGGGCCGCCGCGTCCTGGCCCGCGCGGCGGCCGCCGGCCTGCAGCCGGTCGGCGCCTCGTTCCGGTCCGGGCCGGCGGACGTGCGGATGGACATCCGCGATCCGGGCGAGGTGCGGCGGGTGCTGGGCGAGGTGCGGCCCGAGGTGATCATTCACACCGCGGCGGGCCGCGACCGGGGCGATTGGCCGGCCACTGCGGACGGCGCGGCCCACGTCGCGGTCGCGGCCGCAGATCTCGGGGTACGCCTGGTGCACGTCTCCAGCGACGCGATCTTCTCCGGCCGCGCCGTGGACTACGACGAGCAGGCCCTGCCCGACCCGGTGTACGCGTACGGCGCGGCGAAAGCGGCCGCCGAGACCGCGGTGCGCGCTGTGCTGCCGTCGGCGGCTGTCGTGCGTACCTCGCTGATCCTCGGCGACGGCAACGGCGCCCACGAGATCCTCACCCACGACCTGATCGCCGGCAGGGTCCGGGGCGCCCTGTTCACCGACGAGATCCGCAAACCGGTGCACGTCGACGACCTGGCCGACGCGCTGCTCGAGCTCGCGGCCGGTGACTACCGCGGGGTGCTCAACGTCGCCGGAACGGATGCGATCAGCCGCTACGACCTGGGCGTTCTCGTCGCCCGCCGCGACGGCCTGGACCCGGCCGCGATCCCCGCGGCCAGCCTGGCGGCGCTCGGCCTGAGCCGGCCCGCCGACCTGCGGCTGAGCACCGAGCGGGCCGAGCAGGTGCTGACCGTGCGGCTGCGCGGCGCCCGTACGTTCCTAAAACCGGTTTTGTCTTCGGCGGGCGCTGTCGATACTGGGCCGCGTGACTGAGCTACGCACGATCCGCGTGACCGTACGCGGATCCTTCGACAACCTCACCGACGCCCAGAAGGCCGAGCTGATCGCCGCCGGTGACCAGCACGCCGACATCCTCGCGGTCGCCTACACCGAGGAAGGGCACCTGACCTACGACCTGAAGGCGCGGCCGTTCTTCACGTTCCGCTTCGCCGAGCAGGTCGCCGAGGAGAAGGACATCCCGCAGGTCACCGCCCGCGCCGAGGCGAAGGCCGCGGCCTGGATGACCGAGCGGGGGTACGGCTTCAAGCGCATCACCTCGCAGACGGTGGACATGTCGGAGGTGCCGCTGGGCCCGCGCGGACGCCGCCAGCAGTAAGCCGCCGTCAACCCGTAGTTGACGGTGTCATGCCGTCAACCTAGGGTTGACGGCATGACCGACATCGTGCCTCCCGTGCGCCTCGACGACCTCATCGCGGCGATCACCAGCCAGCGGCCCGACGACCCGCTGGAGCGGCTCACCCAGGCCGTCATCCTCGGCGACCACCTGGGTGAGCTCGCCGACCACCTGATCGGCCACTTCGTCGACCAGGCCCGCCGCTCCGGCGCGTCGTGGACCGACATCGGCCGGAGCATGGGGGTCACCAAGCAGGCCGCCCAGAAACGGTTCGTGCCGAAGGACCAGGGCTTCGAGCGGTTCTCCGACGACGCCCGCGCCACCGTGGTCTTCTCGATGAACCACGCCAAGACGCTCGGCCACACCGAGATCCTGCCCGGACACCTGATCCTCGGGCTGCTGGACCGCCCCGACAGCCTCGCCGCGCGGGCGATCACCGCCCACGGCCTGGAGGCCGACGCGGTCCGGGCCGCGGTCACCGCCGCGCTGCCGCCGCCGGCCGGCACCGACGTGCCGACCCTGGTGCCGTACGACGCGCGCAGCCGCAAAGCCCTCGAACTCACCTTCCGCGAGGCGCTGCGCCTGTCGCACGACGCCGTCGGCACCGGCCACCTGCTGCTCGCCCTGCTGGAGGAGGACCCGGACGGCGTGCTCAGCAGCCTCGGCCTCACCAAGGAGACCGTCGAGCAGACCGTGATCGCCGGCCCGCAGGAGAACCTGTCTTGAACCTGACGTCGCGTCACGCCCTACCGTCGGTCGCATGGACACCGATGCGAAGGTGTGGCGGGTCGGCGAGCTGGCCCGGGCGACCGGGGTGACCACCCGCGCCCTGCACCACTACGACCGGCTGGGCCTGCTCACCCCGTCGTCGCGGACGGCCGGCGGGCACCGCTGCTACACCGCCACCGACGTGCGCCGGCTGCACGTCGTGCTGGCGCTGCGCGGCTTCGGGCTGGGCCTCGCCGAGATCCGTCGCACCCTCGACGAGGACGCCGGCGACCCGCGCGCGGTGATGCGCCGCCAGCTGGACGCCGCCGACGAGCAGATCCGCCGCACGACGCGGCTGCGCTCCCGGCTGCTCGGTGTCCTCGGCGCGCTCGACCGGATGGCCGAGCCGTCGGTGGCCGAGTTCATCACACTGATCGAGGAGATGATCGCCGTGCAGGCACCGCTGACCGAAGAACAGTTCGCCGAGCTGGCCAGGCGGCGTACCGAGGCCGCCGCCGCCCTCAGCGACGAGGAACGCGCCGAGATGGCCCGCCACCGCCAGGAGGCGATGGCCGCCCTGACCCCGGAACAGCTCGCCGGCATGCAGGCCGAACGCGCCCGCTGGCGACCCGACCCCTCCCGCAAACCCGCCTGAGCGGCGGCCCGCCCACGCCGGCCGCCGGCCAGGCACCCTTCCCGGCCCGGGATACCGGCCTGAGCGGCGGCCCGCCGACCCCGGCCGCCGGCCACGCACCTCTCCCGGCCCGGGATACCGGCCTGAGTGGCGGCCGGGTCAGCCGAGCGGGAAGTCGGTCAGCGTGGTCCACGACGAGTCGGGGCGGCTGACCAGCAGGTGCACGGTGCTGACCCAGGCGTGGATCGGCAGGCGCTTCTCCACCTCGGCGGCCGCCGCGGTCAGCACCGGAAGCGGGTGGTCGTGCCCGATCGTCAGGTGCGGGACGACGTCGGTGAACTGGCCGCCGTACGGCTGGGCCCGCGGGAAACGGCCGGCGAGGCGGTGGGTCAGTTCCCGGAACGGCTCGTCTGGGGACGGCGACAGCCACACCACCCGCTCACCGAACCAGCAGACCCGGTCCAGGGTGAGGAAGAAGCGCGGTACCCCGGCGACCACGTGCCGGATGCCGGCCTGCACCTGGGCGGTCAGCTCGTTCGGTGGCAGGAACGGGAACAGGACGGTGACGTGCGCCGGGACACCGCGCGGGGCGCTGCGGTCCAGCCGCTGCCGCAGCTCGGCGACGGCCGGTTCGGCTTCCGGGACCAGCACGGCGAGGGCGCTCTGCGTCGGCTCCACTGCCGCAGACTAACCCTGACGAATGTCACGGTGCCGCCATGACGCCCGGCGCAGGCCGGCAACCGTGCACCGCGACACGATCAGGACATGACACTCACCGCTGCACCGACGACCGCGACGACGCTCGCGGTCGACCTGGACGGGGTGCGCAGGAGTTTCGGCACGGTCGCCGCGGTCGACGGGCTGAACCTGCGCATCCGTCCCGGGGAGGTGGTGGCCCTGCTCGGCCCCAACGGCGCCGGCAAGACCACCACGATCGACATGCTGCTGGGCCTGTCCCGGCCTGATCAGGGCACGGTCCGGGTGTACGGCCGCGCGCCGCAGGAGGCGGTCGCGCGGGGCCTGGTCTCGGCCGTGATGCAGACCGGCGGCCTGCTCAAGGACTACACGGTCGCCGAGACCGTACGCCTGACCGCCGTCCTGTTCGGCCGCCCGCGCACCACCGTGGACGAGATGCTGCGGCGGGCCGGGATCGCCGACATCGGCAACCGGCTGGTCGGCAAGTGTTCCGGCGGCCAGCAGCAGCGGCTGCGGTTCGCGATGGCCCTGCTGCCCGACCCGGAGCTGCTGATCCTGGACGAGCCGACGACCGGCATGGACGTCGGCGGCCGCCACGACTTCTGGTCGGCGATCCGCGAGGACGCGCGCGGCGGCCGTACCGTCGTGTTCGCCACCCACTACCTGGAGGAGGCCGACGCGTACGCGGACCGGGTGGTGTTCATGCGCCGCGGCCGGATCGTGGCCGACGGCACCGCCGCCGAGGTGAAGGCCCTCGCCTCCGGCCGCACTATACGCGCCACCCTGCCCGGCAGCGACGAGCACGACCTGGCCGGCATCGCCGGCGTGGAGAACGTCGAGGTCCGCGGCGACACCGTCTATCTGCACGGACGCGACACCGACGCGATCGCCCGGCACCTGCTCACCCGGACCTCCGCCCGGGACCTGGAGATCACCTCCCGCAACCTCGAAGACGCGTTCCTGACCCTGACAGGGGACGACGAATGACGACCGCAACCCTTCCGGTGGGCATGCTCGGACTGGAGCTGCGCCGCCTGGTGCGCAACAAACGCACCGTGATCTTCACGCTGATCATGCCGGCCGCGTTCTTCCTGCTGTTCGGCACCAGCTCCGGCTACCGCACCGAGCGGGTCGGCGACGGCAACGTCACCGGGTACGTGCTGATCAGCATGGCCGTCTACGGCGCGATGCTGGCCACCACCGGCGGCGGCGCGATGGTCTCCGTCGAGCGGGCCGCCGGCTGGAGCCGCCAGTTGCGGCTGACCCCGCTGAAACCGGCCGCGTACGTCGCCGTCAAAATCATCCTCGCGATGATCACCGGAGCGGTGTCGGTGGCCGTCGCGTTCGCCGTCGGCGCGGTCAGCGGCGCCGAACTGCCCGCCACCGCCTGGCTCGGCTGCGGCCTGCTGGCCTGGGCCTGCTCGCTGGTGTTCGCCGCGTTCGGCCTGTTCATGGGCTATCTGCTGCCCAGCGAGAACGTCATGCAGATCCTCGGGCCGGTCCTGGCGCTGCTGGCGTTCGCCGGTGGCCTGTTCGTCCCGGTCGACCAGCTCGGCGACACGTTCGCCACGATCGCCAAGTTCACCCCGGTGTACGGGGTCGGCGTGATCGCCCGCTACCCCCTGGTGCACGACGGCACCCTGTGGGTCGGGGTGATCAACGTCGTCGCGTGGACCGCCCTGTTCGCCGCGGGCGCGATGTGGCGCTTCCGCCGCGACACGGCCCGCGTCTAATAGGCACATGGCAGCAACAAGGAACCCGCCCCGCTGGGGCTGGGTGTTCGGCGCGGTCTGGCTCTTCTACCTCAGCGAGAGCCTGACCGCCCTGCTGCGTCACCCGTCCGGCTGGCAGCGCAGCGCCGGGCTGGCCGCGCTCGCCGGTTTCGTCGTGATCTACGTGCTGGTGCTCGGCCACCTGCGCCACGTCCGGTTCGGTCCACCGGCCGAGCGGTCCTCGCCGCTCATCTGGGCCGGGGTCGCCGCCATGCTGGTGCTGGGCGCGCTGCAGATCCCGGGCGCCGGCGCGCACGCGCTGACCTGCCTGGTCTACGTGGCGGCCACCGCGATGATGGGCCTGCCGCGCCGGCAGGGCGTCGTGGTGGCCGGGCTGCTGCTGGTCACGGCCGAGGTGTTGCTGCGGACCATGCCGGGCTGGCGGGCCGCCGGGCACGGCTACAGCCTGGCGATCGTGCTGGCCGCGGTGGCCACCGCCGGGATCCGGCTGGCCCTGGACCGGCAGCGCCGCCTCGTGCAGGCCCAGCACGAACTGGCCGAGCTCGCCGTCGCCGACGAGCGGGCCCGCATCGCCGCCGACCTGCACGACATCCTCGGCCACTCGCTGACCGTCGTCACCGTCAAGGCCGAACTCGCCCAGCGGCTGCTCGACGTCGACCTGGACCGGGCCCGCACCGAACTGCGCGACCTGGAGGGCCTGGCCCGCGACGCGCTCGCCGACGTGCGGGCCACCGCGCTGGGCATGCGCGGCATCTCCCTGCCCGGCGAGATCGCCGCCGCCCGCGAGGCCCTCGCGGCGGCGAACGTCGAGGCGGACCTGCCGGGCGCGGCCGACGAGGTGCCCACCCGCAACCGGGAGCTGTTCGCCTGGACGATCCGCGAGGCGGTCACCAACATCGTGCGGCACGCCGGCGCCGAGCACGCCGCGGTGCTGCTGCAACCGGACAGCGTCGAGATCGTCGACGACGGGCGCGGGGGAGCGGCCACCGGGAACGGGCAGGGCCTGGCCGGGCTGCGCCGCCGCGCCGACGAGGTCGGCGCCACCCTGACCGCCGGGCGCCGCGACGGCACCCCGGGATTCCGCGTACGCATGGAGGCGCCCTCGTGATCAGGTTGCTGCTCGCCGACGACCAGGCGCTGGTGCGCGGGGCGATGGCCGCCCTGCTGGACCTGGAGGCCGACCTGCGGGTGGTCGCCGAGGTCGGGCGCGGCGACGAGGTGGTCCCGGCCGCTCAGCAGCATGAGGTGGATGTGGCGCTGCTCGACGTACAGATGCCGGGTCTGGACGGGATCGCTGCGGCCCGGCTGCTGCGTGCGGCCCGGCCCCAGTGCCGGGTCTTGATGGTGACCACGTTCGGCCGGGCCGGTTATCTGCGGCAGGCGATGGCGGCGGGCGCCGACGGCTTCGTCGTGAAGGACACTCCCGCCCGGCAACTCGCCGACGCGGTCCGCCGGGTGCATCAGGGGCTGCGGGTCGTGGATCCGGCGCTGGCCGCGCAGAGCCTGGCCTTCGGCGACTCCCCGCTGACCGACCGCGAGACCGACGTGCTGCGCGCCGCCCAGGACGGCGGAACGGTCGCCGACATAGCCCGTGAGCTGGCACTTTCCGAAGGAACCATCCGTAACCATCTGTCCGCGGCGATCGGCAAGACCGGGGCACGTACCCGTGCCGAGGCGGTCCGGCTGGCCGTCGACAACGGGTGGTTACTGACGTAGGGGCACTTGAGGAAAAATTCTCAGTGCAACCGAGCGGCAACCGAGAGTGGCCGCTTCCTGCACCCGTTGCGGCGAAAAGTTCCCCCTGTCAGACGACACAGGGGGGATCTGAAGATGACCACGACCGTCCAGCCGAGCGCCGCCGTCACCCGTGAGCAGGAGGAGCTCATCCGCGACAACATGGCTCTGGTCGGCCACATGGTCCGCGAGATGCTGTTCAAGGTGCCGCCGCACGTGCACCGCGACGATCTCGCCTCGGCCGGGTACGCGGCGCTGGTCACCGCCGCCCAGGCCTACGACGACCAGCGGGGCATCCCGTTCGGCCGGTTCGCGGCGGTGCGGGTCCGCGGGGCGCTGCTCGACGAGCTGCGCAGCATGGACTGGGCCAGCCGTTCGGTGCGGGCCCGGGCCCGGCGCGCCGACGTCGCCCGTGAGGAGCTGACCCGCCAGCTCGGCCGTACCCCGACCGCTGAGGAGCTCGCCGAACTGCTCGGTGTCGCGGTCAGCGAGCTGAGCAGCGTCGACGACGACGTGCAGCGCGCCGCCGTGCTCTCGCTGCAGGGTTTCACCGCCGGCGCCGCCGAGGACCTGGTCACCGAGAACTCGATGAACCCCGAGGAGATGCTGCTGCACCGCGAGCGCCTCGGCTACCTGCACGACGCGGTCAACGTGCTGCCGGAGCGGCTGCGCTACGTCGTCGAGGCCTCCTTCCTGCAGGAACGCCCGCTGTCGGAGGTGGCCACGTCGCTGGGCGTGACCGAGTCGCGGGTGTCGCAGCTGCGCACCGAGGCGCTCGCGTTGCTGCGCGACGGGCTGACCACGCACATGGAGCAGAAGGGCGCGCCGGCCGCCAAGGACGGCTGCGTGGCCCGGCGCCGCGCGGCCTATGCCGCGCAGATCGCGGCCCGCAGCACGATGGCCTCGCGGCTGGGCGTCACCGACGTGCACGGCCAGCGCCTGGCCGCAGCCGCCTGATGAGCCGTCGGGGTACGGGGATGGCCGCTCCGGCGAATCAGGGCCGTCCCCGCTTGCTCCCCGGCGGCCGCCTGCGACTCAAGGTCATAGGGCCGCCGCCGGGAAAGGGTGCCGGGTCAAGCTTCTGCCGTTACGCCCCTGTTCAGGCGCCCGACAGGCCCGGCCGTAGGCGCAGCTGGCTCTCCGCGGTCGCGGCCCGCCTGCGCAGCCGCTCAGCCTCGACCGCCAGCGCTGCCGCACCCGAGTCGCTGAGCCGGTAGTAGCGCCGCAACCGGCCCTCGACCGCCTCCTCCCGCTCCACCTCGATCAGTTCCTGCTCGGCGAGGCGGTCCAGCGCACCGTACAGGGTGCCCGGCTTCAGCTTGACCTCGCCGGACGACAGCTCCAGCACGGACTGGACGATGCCGTACCCGTGCAGCGGCTGAGCGGCCAGCGCGGTGAGGATGAGAAACGTGGGCTCCTGCATGTCGACAGCCTTTCAGCTCGTCACGGGCCGGGTCGCGGGGGATGCCACCGGCCGCCCCCAGGACACCACCAGCACCGCCACGGCCAGCAGCACACCGGCGCCGAACATCGCCGCGGTCAGCCATTCCGGCCCGAACGGCCAGTACGGTCCCGGGGTCAGCGCGCTGTGCACGGTGAACGGCGGCCCGTCCAGGTCCCGGTTCTCGAAGGCGCGGACGACGTTGCCGTAGAACGCCGCCGCCGGCACCGCGAGGACCAGCGCCGCCAGGGTGCTCAGGGCTGCGGCGGCGCGTACCCGCCCCGGGTCGCTGTGCCGCAGCCGCTGGATCAGCGCGGCCGCGATCAGCCAGCCGGCCAGCATCCCGGCCAGCCCACCGATCACGATCAGCGGCAGCAGGCTCGCGTTCCCCGCCGGCCACAGCTGGATGCTGACCGTGCCGACCTGCGGCAACGACCAGCCGTCGACGTCCAGCACGACGCCGTCGCGTTCCGCGGTGAACGTGTAGTCGGTCACCGACACTCCGGTGGGCTGCCCGTTCGCGTCGATGACCACCGCGTCACGGGCCGGGCGCTGCACCTCGCTGACCTGCCAGCCGTCGGCGGCCAGCCGCTGCCGGGCCTGCTCGGCGTCCCAGCCGCCGGTCAGCTCGGTGTGGCCCAGCGTGGTCGGACCCCACCACGGCGAACTGTCGGTGATGTGGGTCGACCCCGGGCCGCCGGCCACCAACTGCTGCAGCTCGGTGGTCGCCGAGTCGGACGGGAGCGCGGCGAACGTACGCTCGGCAGCCCACGACCCGGCCGCCGACCCGATCGCGCCGCCGATCAGCAGCGCCAGCACGGCGAGTGCCCAGGCCAGCGGCCGCCCGGCCGGTAGCCGGAAACGCTGCCGGATCCCGCTGCCGAGCAGATGCCACATCTCGGCCCGGGCCGGCCGCTGCTGGCCCGGCTCGGCCATCTCCAGCAGCGTGGTGACGATCTCGCGCCCGTGCCGGCGCCGGTAGCCGGGCGGATAGGCCCGCAGCAGCCGCTTGTAGGTCCGCTCGAGCGCGGGGTCGGTCTGCGGCCAGTCACTGGTGGTCATCAACACTCTCCCGGATAGGCGAAGGACAGCCCCGGCACGATGCCCGGCCGCTGCCGCAGTTGTTCCTCGGCGGCTGCCGCCCGTTTGCGCAGCCGGTCGATCTCCACGTTCAGCGCCCCCGCGCCGCTGTCGCTGAGCCGGTAGTAGCGGCGCAGCCGGCCCTCGACGGCCTCCTCCCGGTCCACCAGGATCAGCTTCTCCTCGGCGAGACGATCCAGCGCGCCGTACAGGGTCCCGGGCTTCAACCGCACGTCCCCGGCGGACAGGTCCAGCACGGACTGGACGATGCCGTACCCGTGCAACGGCTGCGCGGCCAGCGCCGCCAGGATCAGAAACGTCGGCTCCTGCATCAGCCGGTCACCGCCTCGGTCTCGGCCGCCGGCGCCGTCCAGCCGGGTGCGGCGACCATCAGGACGAGGCCCGTTCCGAGCAGGGCCAGGTTGAGCCAGGCCGGCCCGAACGGCCAGTACGGTCCCGGCGTGAGCGCACTGTGCACGGTGAACACCGCGGTCTCGCTGCCGGCCTCGCGGAAGGCGCGCAGCACATTGCCGTAGAACGCGGTCGCCGGAACAGCCAGTGCGAGCCCGGCCAGGACCGTCACCGCAGCAGCACTGCGGGCACGGCCCGGGCTGGTGCGCCGCATCCGGCGCAGCAGCGCGGCCGCGACCAGCCAGCCACCGGCCATCCCGGCCAGGCCGCCCAGCACGATCAGCGGCAGCAGACTGGCGTTACCGGCCGTCCGCGTCGCGGTGTCGACCAGCGTGAACTGGTCGCTGCCCTGGCTGTGGACCTGCAGGATCACGCCGTCGCGTTCCGCGGTGAACGAGCTGATCGCGAACGTGACGGTCGTCGCGGCACCGGTCTCGTCGACCGATGTACCGGTCTGCGGCCTGCTGTCGACCGCACCGACCTGCCAGCCGCCGGCGGCCAGACGCTGCCGGGCCGCCTCGGCATCCCACTGTCGCCGCTGTTCGACGAGGGTGCTCCAACTGACCGGGTTCGTGAACCAGGGAGTCGGATTGCCGTCGGCCAGCGCGGGATCCGCGCCCAACCCGCCGGCCACCTGCTCGTGCAGCACCCAGCCCGCGTCCGCATCCGGCGCGTCGGCGAACGTCTGCTCAGCCACCCACGAACCCGCGGCGGCCCCGAGCCCGCCGCCGATCAGCAGTGCCAGCACGACGGCCACCCAGGCGAGCGGCCGCCCGGCCGGCAGCCGAAACCGATGTCGCACCCCGGACGCCGCCAGATGCCAGACCTCACCCATTCCGGGCCGCCGCTGCCCCGGCTCGGCCATTTCCAGGAGCGTGGTGACGAACGCGGCCCCGTGCTCCCGCCGAAACGATCCCGGATAGACCCTGAGTAGGCGGCGGTAGGCCCGCTCCAGCCGAGGATCAACCCGCGGCCACTCAGCCGCCGTCATGCCCGCCCCCGCGGTGAAAGCTCTCGATGCATGGCCGAGACAGTACGCCCGACGCTATATATCGTCAACCGACCTATCCGGTCGGGTACTGCTTTCGGGACATCGATGAGGCCAAGATGGCTCCATGGTCGACACGGTTGAGCGCCCGCAGGTCTTCCTGAGCTACGCCGCAGCCAACCAGCAATACGCGACCAGGTTGTTCGACAGCCTGGGCCGGCTTCTGGGACCCGATTCGGTGTGGATCGACACCATGGTCGGCTCAGCGGATCGGTGGGAGCCGGCGACAGTGGAGGCGCTGCGGGCTGCCGATGTGCTCGTCGTTCTGCTGAGTCGTGACGATCGCGACTACTCCTTGTCAGACAGTCAGCGAACCGAGTTGGCTGCAGCGCACGATCTGGGTCGCGACGTGCTTCTCATCCTGGTTGAGCCCCCGCCCGGACCAGCACCGATGGCGCAGGATGTCACGAGCTACCCGACGCAGATTCTTCGCGATGCCTTCTGGGACGACGACGCCCGGACGATCGCCTCGGAGATCAACGCACGGGCCACGTCGGCACCGCCCATCCGGCCCGACATGCCGGCACCGGACATGTTCTTCGTCGGGCGCCAGGAGATCCTGGCCCAGGTCGTGGCCGCGCTGACGGGAACGAGCGGCGAACGCACCCCGATCGTGGTGATCACCGGACCACCCGGCATCGGCAAGACCTCGGTGGCAAGGGTCGCGGCCGAGCGGGTTGCCACCGCTTTCCCGGACGGTTCGATCTTCGTCAGCCTCCGTAACTTCACCAGCACCGAGACGGTGCTCGAGACACTCCTTCGACACATGGGCGTCGACCCGAAGGAGATGCCGGACAGCCTTCCGGGTCGCCAACATCTGTACCGGTCATTGCTGTCCGGCAAGCGGCTGCTGGTCCTGCTGGACGATGTCGAGTCCTCGGCGGACCTGCGGTCGTTGCTGCCTCCCCGATCCCGGTCCGCCGTGTTGATCACGACGCAGTCCTGGTCGGAGGGAGGCTTTCCGGCCGGCGAAGTCACCACGTTCGAGCTCAGCGGCCTGCCCATCAGGGACGGCCTGAAAGTCCTGCGCCATTCCGCCGGACCGGACGTCGTCGACGCCGACCTTGCGAGTGCTGACCGGCTCGTTCAGGCAGTGGACGGATCACCGCTGGCTCTCCGGCTCGTGGCGTCTCAGGCCCGCACCCGCGGGCTGACGTCCCTGGGCCCGCTGGCGACCACCCTGGAAGGGGCCGAGCGCGGTGAAGCAGCCGCACGACTGCTGCTCGACCGCGCCTACGAAGCGCTCTCCCCGGAGCAGCGCAGGCTCTTCCGACGGCTCGCCGTGCTGCCGACACCACACTTCGAGGCCGGGCTCGCCGCTGCGCTTCTGGACACCGACCCCGCCGGCGTCGCCGAGCACCTGCAGCCGCTCGCCGCCGCATCCCTGATCGACACCACCACGCCGGGCTCCTACGAACTCAGCGACCTGACCTATCGCTTCGCAGCCGCGCAACTGGACGCCGACGAGACCACCCAGGACCGCAGCGCCGCCTTCGACCGGGCGATCCGCTGGATGTCGGTCCGAACGGCCTTCAGCCCGGAGATGCCGATCACCCGGGACTATTGGACCGCTGACGACACGCTCGGCTATTCGCCGTACGCGGATGCTATTGCCGCCTTTGTGCGGCATCGCGGCACGCGGCCGCCGCTGACGATCGGGGTGACCGCGCCCTGGGGTGCCGGTAAGACCTCGCTGATGCGCATGGTGCAGGAACGCCTCGATCCGCGTGCTGATCGGGAGCGCTGGACGCCCGCCCAACTGCGGCTGACCGCCGAGGCCCGCAAGCTGCTGCGGGCCCGCACCGACCGGCTGACCAACAGCGAGCTGCTGCACCGCACCGCCGAGCCGCCGATCGAGGCCGACGCCCGCGATCTCGATGTGGAGCCGCCGCAGACCGCCGACAGTTGGCGGCCGACGGTCTGGTTCAACCCGTGGATGTACCAGAACGGCGAGCAGATCTGGGCCGGCCTCGCCTACGAGATCATCACCCAGGTCACCGGCCGGCTCACGACCGCTGACCGGGAGCGGTTCTGGCTTGCCCTGAACCTGCGCCGCATCGACCGCCAGGTCCTGCGGCGCCGGATCTACCGTCAGCTGGTCGACCGTTTCCTGCCGTGGCTGCTGTGGCTCGCCCTGGCCGTCGTCCTGGCCACCGCCGGCCTGTTCCTCGCGGTCGTGCTGCCGACGATCGCCGGCTACCTGCGCATCGGCGCTGCCGGGCTGATGTCGCTGGCCGGTGTCACGTTCAGCATCGGCGCGCTCGTCGCCACCCTCAAGTTCCTGGGCGCCAAGGCGGCCGGCTCCTTCGGCCCGCTGCTGCGCGTCCCGGACCCGGTCAAGACCGCCGTCGACCAGTCCGGCACCGAACTCAAGGGCGCCTACACCGACCTGTTCCCGGACCCGGCCTACGACCGGCGCCTCGGCTTCCTGCACCTCGTGCAGACCGACATGCGCCGCGTCCTGGACCTGATCGCCACCCAGGAACGCCCGCTGGTCGTGTTCGTCGACGACCTGGACCGCTGCTCACCGGGTGCCGTCGTGCAGGTCATCGAGGCGATCAACCTGTTCCTGGCGGGGGAGTTCCCGAACTGCGTGTTCGTCGTCGCGATGGAACCGGCGGTCGTGGCCGCCCACGTCGAGTCCGTCTACAAGGACCTGGCCAAGCATCCGGAGGTCAGCCGTTCCACGGCCGAGGGCGCCACGCTCGGCTGGCGGTTCCTGGAGAAGATCGTGCAGCTGCCGCTCAACCTGCCGCCGCCGGACCCGGCCCGGCAGACCCGCGGCTACCTCGATTCGCTGCTCGAGCGGCCCACATCTGCGGTGACCACGCCGGCCGACCCGGCTCCGCCGTCGGCCACCACCACGACGGCACCGGCGCCGGCGGCGACATCAGATCCGGCGGTGACGAGAACAGCCGCAGCCACACCGGCACCCGTGACCGCGCCGGCCACACCGGACCGGGCCGCGCTGGTCCGGACCTTGGAAGCGGCGATCCGGCGGCGCAACCCGACGACCGGGTCGCTGGCGGAGGTGGCTCTGCAGGCGCAGCGGGAAGTGTTGCCCGGCTCGCCGGAGACGGTTCTGCCGGAGACGTCGGAGGCCGCCAACCGGGTGCTGGTCGAGTTGTACAGCGACAGCGAGGCCCGTACCGCGATTCTGGCCGGCGTGCCCGGCCTGGCCTCGGACAACCCGCGGGAGATCAAGCGGTTCGTCAATCTGTTCCGGTTCTACAGCTTCATCGCCCAGCAGCACCGGCTGCAGGGGCTGTCCCCGGCCGGCGGGGCCGAGATCGCCAAGCTGTGTGTGCTGGCGATCCGCTGGCCGAACCTGCTCGCCCTGTTCGGCCGGCCCGGCGACCACGCCGAGCCCACCAACCTCGGCCACCTGGAGAGTTCCGTCCGGGACGGGGACGCCAACGCCTGGCGCAACGGGCTGCGCCGCGTCGGTCTGCTGGTCCAGGACCAGCAGGTCCAGACCAACCCGGCGTGGGCCGAGGAGCTGCGGCGTTTCCTGAGCACCGAGCCGCGCATCGCCGACCTGGCCGACCGGATGCTGTAAATCGGTTGCCGCGGCGCAACCGGCGAGGCAGGGTTGTCGAGGATCTGCTGCCGGCCCGAGGAGTGCATGCCCCGATGTGAGAGCGACCCGACCCTGCCCAGCGCCGTTCGACCGGCGCTTCCCTGTCGGTGTCCCGCTTCGGAGGCCTCGTTGCAACCTCGTCACTCTCACCTCAAGGCCGTCGGTCTCGGCCGCGCCCACGACGGTGACCTGCTGTTCTCCGGGTTCGACCTGGTGCTGGGCGCCGGCGACCGGATCGGGGTGGTCGGTCCCAACGGCGCCGGCAAGACCACCCTGCTGAGGGTTCTGGCCGGCGAGCTCAAACCCACCGCCGGCAGTGTGACCGTGTCGCCGGGAGCGCACGTGGAACACGTACCCCAGCAGATGCCCGACCTCGACGGCAGCGTCGGCGCGTTCCTGGCCGGTGGGCTCGGTGAGCTCGCGCAGGTCATCGCGCGGATGCGCGATCTGGAGGGGCGGCTCGCGGCCGGTGAGGACGTGCTGGCCGAGTTCGGTGTGGTGCAGGAACGCTGGACCGCGCTGCAGGGCTGGACCGCCGAGGCCCGGATCACCGAGATCCGCCAGCGCCTGGACATCGGGCACCTGCCCGGCGAGCTGCCGGTGGCCGCGGTCAGCGGTGGCGAGCAGGCCCGGCTGCTGCTGGCCCGGGCGCTGCTCGGCGCCGCCGACAACAGCGGGCCGGATCTGCTGCTGCTCGACGAGCCGACCAACCACCTGGACGCCGAGGGCGCGGCCTGGCTGCGGCAATGGCTGCACGACTTCCCGGGCGGGGTGCTCGCGGTCAGCCACGACCGGGCGTTCCTGGACGAGTTCGCGACCCGGATCATCGAGCTGGACGGCATCGACGAGCAGCCCCAGGACTATCCGGGCGGCGGTTACACCGCCTACCGCGCCGAGAAACAGCGCCGCTGGGAGCGGCTGCTACTCGATTACGAGGCGCAGGAGAAGGACCGGTTGCGGTGGGAAGCCGACATCGAGAAGACCAAGGGGTACGCGGCCGGCGTCGAGAACACCGTGCGATCCGGCGCCGAGGCCCCGCACCTGCGCCGGGTGGCCCGTCTGGTGGCGCGCAAGGCGAAGGTCCGTGAGCGGCGGCTGCGCCGGCAGATGGCGTCGGTGAAGTGGATCGCGCAGCCGCGGACCCGCCCGCCGCTGACCCTGGCGTTCCCGGGCGACGACGCCGAGGACCGCGAGATCGTGCTGAAGGTCCGGGATCTGACGGTCGCCTTCGACACCCGCACCCTGCTCGATCACCTCGACCTGGACGTCACGCGTGGCGACCGGATCGTCATCACGGGGCGTAACGGTTCTGGCAAGACCACGCTGTTGCGGGCGCTCGCGGAGCGTCATCCCGAGGCGGCGGTGCTGCCGCAGTCCGACGCCGGGTTACGGGATGCCACCAGCATGCTGGACTTCTTCCGGGCCCGGGTGCCGGTCTACGTCGACGACGCCGAGCGGTTGCTGGCCGGGCACCAGTTCGAGCCGAAGCAGTGGAGCGCCCCGGTGCGCGACCTGTCCGCCGGGGAGCTGCGGCGGCTGCTGCTGGCCGTGGTCGTCAACAGCCCGTCGCGGGTGCTGCTGCTCGACGAGCCGACCAACTACCTGGACTTCGAGGCGCTGGACGTGGTCGAGGAGGCGCTCCGGCGCTACAGGGGGACGCTGCTGTTCGTCAGCCACGACCGGTATTTCGCCGATGCGGTGGGCCACACCCGGCACTGGCATGTCGCAGACGGACAAGTGATCGAAAACTGAGAAACTGGCGACATGTCCCTGCTTCCACACGTCGCCCGCGAGCTGGCCGCCGGCGGTTCGGCGGAACAGTTCACCGAGGCGTGGCTGGCGAACCGGCGGCTTTCCGAGCACACCCGGGCGGCGTACCGGCGTGATGTGCAGTCGTGGCTGGCCTGGTGCGCGCAGCGGCAGGTCGATCCGCTGCGGGCGTCGTTTCTGGACGTGAACGCGTACGCCCGCGGTTTGGAGGCCCGGCCGCTGGCCCCGGCGTCGGTGGCCCGCAAGCTGTCCGGCGTCTCCAGTTGGTACGACTTCCTGGTCAAACTGCAGGCCGTCACCGCGAACCCGGTGGTCGCCGCCGACCGGCCGTACGTGTCCCGCGACCATTCCTCGACGGTCGGGCTGACCCCGGCCGAGGTCGACGACCTGCTGGCCGCCGCGCAACGGGCCACCGGTCCGGCCGCGGTCCGCAACAACGCCATGCTGATCCTGCTGGCCGACCTGGGTCTGCGCGTCGGTGAGCTGGTCAGCCTGGACATGGCCGACGTGGGGTGGGAGCGCGGGCACCGTACCGTGCGGTTCGTCGGCAAGGGCGGCCGTCCGCGGCGCCGGGCCCTGACCCCTGGCGCAGCCGCGGCCCTGGACGAATATCTGCGGGTGCGCGGCGTGAACGAGGGGCCGCTGTTCCTGACCGCGACCGGTGGACGCACCGACCGGCATGCGATCTTCCGGCTGGTCCGGCGGCTGGCGCGCGAGGCCGGCATCGACGCCGCCGACCGGTTGTCGCCGCACTCGCTGCGGCACTCGTTCGCCACCACCGCCCGCGCCGAGGGTGTGCCGCTGGAAGACGTGCAGGACGCCATGGGGCACGCCGATCCGCGCACCACACGCCGTTACGACCGTGACCGTCACAACCTGGACCGTGACCCGGCGTACACGATCGCGGCGGCCCGTGCCCGGCGTAACAGCGCCTGATCCGTCCCCCTATGCTCACAGGCTGGCTAGGGAAAGCGGGCACAGTGGCTACGGAAATGACCATCGTCGAAGCGGTGATCCTCGGGGCGGTCGAGGGCATCACCGAGTTCCTCCCGGTGTCCAGCACCGGTCACCTGACGATCCTGGAGAAGCTGTTCGGGCACACCATCGACGACCCGGACATCACCGCGTTCACGGTGATCATCCAGTCGGGTGCGGTTCTGGCCACCATCCTGTTCCTGCGCCACGACATCGCCCGGGTGGTGCCGGCGTTCTTCCGCGGCCTGTTCGACAAGGGCCTGCGTGATCACCCCGACTTCAAGTTCGGCTGGGCGGTGCTGCTCGGCTCGATGCCGATCGTGTTCGCCGCGCTGCTGTTCAAGGATCAGATCGAGACGACGCTGCGCAGCCTGTGGTTCGTGGCCGGCGCGCTGATCCTCTGGAGTGGTGTGATGGCGTTCGCCGACCACGCCGCCACCCAGGTCCGTCACGAGAAGGACGTGACCTGGAAGGACACCATCGTCATCGGCGTCGTGCAGTGCATGGCGCTGATCCCGGGCATCTCCCGCTCGGGCGCCACCATGTCGGCCGGTCTGCTGCGCGACTTCGACCGGGTGACCGTCACCAAGCTGTCGTTCTTCCTGTCCATCCCGGCACTGACCGGCGCCTCGCTGCTGCAGGGCATCGGCGAGGCCGACCGGATCGCCAACGGGGTCGGCTGGGTCAACACCGCCGTGGCCACGGTGGTCAGTTTCGTGGTCGCCTACGCGTCGGTGAACTGGCTGCTCAAGTTCGTGGCGAAGCACTCGTACAGCATCTTCATCTATTACCGGCTGGCGCTGGGCACGCTGCTGCTGGTCCTGCTGGCGACCAACACGATCGAGGCCAAGTGACCGATCCCGCGGAACGAGCGCTCGCCTTTGTGCGGGCGCTTTTTCCGTCTCCGGGCGGGTTTCCGCCGGGAGTCGCGGTGACGGTCAACTTCCATCCGGACCGGCTGGTCGCCGACGGCCGCACGGTCGCACAATGCCTGGCTGACGACGGCGTGTACCGCAGCCAGTTCGAGACCCGGATCTCCAACGGCGGGCTGACCGCCTATCCGGTCGGGGACCGCGACCGGTGGGAGCACCGGATGTTCGGCGGCGCCTACACCGGCACGGCGGCCACGTTCGGGGCGCTCTGGCAGGCGTTGTCGGAGCAGGTCGCGCGTACCGGGACGGCCCTCGGCGTCAGCGCCGCCTCGCCGCAGGCCTGGATCGAGGCGCTGGCCACCCGCCGCGCCGCCGGCCGCATCGGCCGTGCCCTCGACGACTACGTCGAGGCCCAGATCCATGGCGGGCTCACGGTGAGCAGGCACGTCGCGGCCGTCGTCGCCGACCGCTACCGGACACCGATCCTGGACGCTGCGGTGATCGGCCGGGCCGCTCGCGACGTGGTGCGCGCCCCGCACGAGTGGTCCCGGTTCGACGACCCGCTCCAGCTGATCAAGTACCTGTGGCACATCCTCGTCCTGCGCGGCGAACCCCGGGAGCCCGCCCATGATCATTGACAAGGTCGCCTGGGTCCGGCTCGACGACGGCACCGTGCTGAGTACCCGGTCACGCGGCAAGGACGTCTACTACCTGCCGGGCGGCAAACGCGAACCCGGCGAGACCGACCTGGACACCCTGGTCCGGGAGATCCGCGAGGAGCTCAGCGTCGACATCGTCGCGGCCACCGCCCGGCATCTCGGCACCTTCCATGCCCCGGCCCACGGGCACCCGGACGGTGTCACCGTGCAGATGACCTGCTACACCGCCGACTACCGGGGTGACCTGCGCGCCGACCACGAGATCGAGGAGATCGTCCGGCTGACCTTCGCCGACCGGGACCACGTCTCCCCGGTGGACCGGGTGATCTTCGACTTCCTGAGCCGGGCCGGCCTGCTTCGCTGACGAGATGTGGCTCACATCCGGGCGGTGTCACGTTGCGGCGGGACCGGGTGTCTTAGAAGGGCGTACCCACCGACAACCACCGGTAAGGAGCGCCACCATGCAAGCACGGCTGAACTTCTTCGCTGACCCGACCGCTCTCAAGGCGATCAAACACCTGACCGCCGCCGGCCGGGTGCTCGCCGAGTCCACGCTGCCGCTGGCCACCCAGGAGCTGGTGCGGCTGCGGGCCAGCCAGATCAACGGCTGCGCCTTCTGCACCGACATGCACACCAAGGAGGCTGTGGCTGCCGGCGAGACCCAGCTGCGGCTGAACATGGTCGCCACCTGGCGGGAGGCCACCGTGTTCACCGACGCCGAGCGGGCCGCCCTGGCGCTGGCCGAGCAGGGCACCCGGGTCGCCGACGCGGCCCCCGGCGTCAGCGACGACGCCTGGGCGAACGCGGCGAAATACTACGACGACGAGCAACTCGCCGCGCTGGTCACCGGGATCGCGCTGATCAACGCGTTCAACCGGCTCAACGTGATGGTCCAGCAGCCGGGCGGCGACTACCGGGTCGGCCAGTTCGCCTGACGCCCGAGCCCTGCCGTGCCGGGCCGCCCCGGCACGGCAGGCGGACGAACGAGAGGACGGGCGCATGTCCGATTCCACCGGCTACCGGCCGCTGCTGTTCTCGATCGCCTACGGCATGACGGGGTCGGTCGGTGACGCCGAGGACATCGTGCAGGACGCGTTCCTCGGCGAGACGAAGGCCCGGCAGGCGGGCACGACGATCACCGACCGCAAGGCGTACCTGACCACCTCGGTGACCCGGCTCGGCATCAACTATCTGCGCTCGGCCCGGGTGAAGCGGGAGACGTACGTGGGCAACTGGCTGCCCGAACCGGTCGTGGTGCCCGCCGACGGCCCCGGCCCGGCCGAACACGCCGAGCTGTCCGACTCGCTGTCGATGGCGTTCCTGGTGCTGCTCGAAGCGTTGTCTCCGGTCGAGCGGGCGGTGTTCATGCTGCACGAGGTGTTCGGCTACAGCCACGCCGAGACCGCAGCGGTGGTCGGCAAGTCGGAGGTGAACTGCCGGCAGATCTTCGCCCGGGCCCGGCAACGGCTCGCGGCGGGCCGGCCGGCGCCCGGTCCGGCCCGGCGGGCCGAGAGCGACGAGCTGGCCCGCCGGTTCTTCGACGCGGTCACCGGCGGCGACCTGGACGCGCTGCTCGGCACCCTGGCACCCGACGTGGTGTCCTACGGTGACGGCGGCGGCAAGGCCCCCGCGCTGGCCACCCCGCTGGCCGGGCGCGAGCAGGTCGGGCTGTTCCTGCACCAGCTGTTCCGCCGGATCGCGCAGGCCGGCGGCACTCTGCACCCGTCGCTGGTGAACAACCGGCCGGGCGCGGTGCTGCACGACGCCGCCGGCCGGGTGATCAGCGTGCTGGAGCTCGACATCGCCGACGGCGCGGTCCGGACCATCCACGGCGTGATCAACCCGGACAAGCTCGGTCACCTCGGACCGCTCGCGGATCTCAGCCGGGGATTGCCTCGTCCTTGATCAGGGCGTCGACCAGGCGTTCCCCGGCCGGCCACGGCCCGAACCCGGTCTTCGAGTCGAGGTGGCCGACCGGGCCCGCGTCGTACAGTTCGGCGCCCCAGTCCCGGCCGATCGCCGCAGCCTGCTCGAACGTGGCGTTCGGGTCGTTGCGGCTGGCCACCACGACAGTCCGGAACGGCAGCCGGGTCCAGGTGACCTCCGGCCGGTCCAGGAACGGCGGGGTGACCATCAGCGCGGCCCGCACCGGCCCGGTGTGCTGCGCCGCCCAGAACGCGACGGTCAGGCAGCCGGCGCTGTGCGCGACCAGCACCGCCGGCTCGTCACTGGCCCGCAGCGCTTGGTCCAGGGCGGCGACCCGCTCGTCCGGCTCGTAGGGCGGCCCGGGCGGCTCCGGCGCCCAATGGACATCCGGGCGCTGCGCTTGCCACTGCACCGACCAGTGCCCGGGCAACGGCTTGCCCCGCCCCGGCACCAGCAACACTCTCGCCGCCGTCGAAGTCATGCCCGTCAACGTATGTTTGGCGTCGCGGCGGCGCGGGAAGGCGCGCCCGATGATGCGACCCCGATGTTGCCTGTCGCCGTGACCGGCCGCCGGACCTGGCCGGCCGACCCCGACGAGGTCCGTGACATCCTGCGCGACCAACTGGGCCCGGCCTGGCTGGTCACCTACACCGGCAGCACCGGCCGGTTCCGCGCCGAACGCGACCATGCCTCCGGGCACACCACGGTGGAGGCCGCCGACCCGGACGCGGTCTGTGCCGTGGTCGACGCCTACTTCGACCGGGAATGATCAGAGCGCGGCCGCGTGGTCCGGCACCTCGGTCTGCTTCTCGCGTGGCATGCGCTGATACCCCGTACTCTTCGGGCGTTTCGGCAGTTTGATCTCCGGCTGTTTCACCTCGGTGTACGGCAGCGTGGACAGCAGGTGCGCGATCATGTTGATCCGGGCGCGGCGTTTGTCCTCGGCATCCACCACATACCACGGCGCCTCGGTGATGTCGGTGTGGCCGAACATCTCGTCCTTGGCCTGCGAATACTGCTCCCAGCGGCTGATCGACTCGACGTCCATCGGCGACAGCTTCCAGCGCCGCATCGGATCCTTGAGCCGGTCGCGGAACCGCCGCTCCTGCTCCTTGTCGCTCACCGAGAACCAATACTTACGCAGCAGAATCCCGTCCTCCACGAGCAGCCGCTCGAAGATCGGGCACTGGTGCAGGAACCGCTGATACTCCTGCTCGGTGCAGAACTTCATGACCCGCTCGACGCCGGCCCGGTTGTACCAGCTGCGGTCGAACAGCACGATCTCCCCGGCCGATGGCAGATGCTCCACATAGCGCTGGAAATACCACCGCGTGCGCTGCCGGTCGGTCGGCGCCGGCAACGCGACGATCCGCGCGACCCGCGGATTCAGAAACTCGGTCACCCGTTTGATCGCGCCGCCCTTGCCGGCCGCGTCGCGCCCCTCGAAGAGCACGACGACGCGCTCCCCGGAAGCCCTCACCCACTCCTGAACCTTGACCAGCTCCAGCTGGAGCCGCACCAGCTCCGTCTCATACAGCTCGCGATCAAGCTTGGCCACGGCGACCTCCCGGCTAGGAAAACCACCCTAGCTGCCGCCACCGACACTTTTCACCGCCGACTTCAAGATTCGGGGTACGGGCGATGCCCGTCCCGCCGAACCCTGCCCGTCCCGCCGCACGACGCGGCCACCAGCCACTCCAGCCCTCAGCGCGCCCGCCGGGAAATGTGCGGTGGTCCAGCGACGGCCGTCCCCCGCCCACCCCCGGCTGACACCCAGCGTCGCTTCCCGGCGGTCGAGACAGCACTGGCCGTCAGCCAACCCTTCCCGGCTGACTCCCACCGCTGCCTCCCAGCCCGGGATACAACCGTGGCGGTCAGCCGACGTGCTTGGCTGACCGCCAGCGCTGCCTCGACGGCCCGGAAGCAACGCTGGTGGTCAGCCGGGCGTGCGTGGCTGACGGCCAGCGCTGCCTCGACGGCCCGGAACCGACGCTGGGGGTCAGCCGGGGTGCTGGTTTACAGGCGGTCTTCCAGGGCGGCTTTGACCAGGGCGAGGGCGGTGGCGGCCGGGATGCCGAGGGCGCGGGTGCGTACGTCATGGCTGCCGGCGTTCAGCCGTCGTCGTTGTGGGCCTTGGTGAGCAGCCGGTGCTGGATCGCGTGGCGTCGCGCGTCCTGGGCGTCGTGCCAGTCCCGCCAGGACGGGCGGTCGGCGGGGCCGGCGGTCACCAGCAGGTCGTACGGCGCATAGTCGTTGTAGTCCTTCTCCAGCGTGTACCCGGCAGCGGTGAGGATCTCGGCCATCGCGTCCCGCATGGCATCGCTGACCGCGCCGTGAAACCGCGCGCCCGGGCCGCCCCTCTGCAACCGGGAGTATTCGTGCATGCCCACGGTCATCAGCGCGTAGTGGACCCGCCAGCCGACGACGACACCGCTGTCGTCGGGCTGCACGGTCGCGCCGGCCGAGGTCATGCTGCTGTACTCGACCGGCAGCACGGGCAGGCCGGCGGCGCCGAGATCCTCGCGGATCAGCATGGCCAGAACGTCGAAGTTCACAGGCGGTCTTCCAGGGCGGCTTTGACCAGGGCGAGGGCGGTGTCGGCCGGGATGCCGAGGGCGCGGGTGCGTTCGGCGTACGTCATGGCTGCCTGTTGGGCCTGCCGGGACGTGCCGGCCGCGCGGGAGGTGATCACCGTGCCCGCGCGGCCGCGGGTTTCCACCAGGCCGGCCTGTTCCAGCTCGCGGTATGCGCGGGCGACCGTGTTGACCGCCAGGCCGAGGTCGCCGGCGAGCTGGCGTACCGGGGGCAGTTTGGTGCCCGCGGCGAGCGAGCCGGCGGCGGCGAGCTCGGCGATGCGCAGCCGGACCTGCTCGTAGGGTGGCGTCGCCGAGTCCGCGTCGATCGTGATGTCCACTAGATGAGCTTCGGCGGTGTGTTGCCGACCGCCTGGATGGCGCGCCGCAGCGGCACGAAGGCGAGCAGCACGCCGCCGACGAGGAAGAAGACCATCAGGGAGATGATGCCGGTCCGGTAGCTGTTGGTGACCTGGAAGATCAGGCCGAAGAACAGCGGGCCGAGCCAGCTGGTGCCCTTGTCGCTGATCTCGTAGAAGCCGTAGTACTCGCCCTCTTTGCCGGCCGGGATGAGCTGCGAGAACAGGCTGCGCGACAGGGCCTGGCTGCCGCCCATGACCAGGCCGATGCCGGCGCCGAGCAGCATGAACGGCAGCGGTTCGCCTTCCGGCAGCCAGTAGGCGGCGGTGACCACGCCCAGCCACAGGGCCAGCGACAGCAGGATCGTCTTGCGGGCGCCGATCTTGTTGGCCAGCGCGCCGAGCAGCAGCGCGCCGCCGAAGGCGAGGAACTGCACGATCAGGATGGTCAGGATCAGCGTGGACTGTTCGAGCTTGAGTTCCTCGGTGCCGAACTGGCTGGCCAGCGCGATGACGGTCTGGATGCCGTCGTTGTAGATCAGGTACGCGCCGAGGAAGAACAGCGTCAACGGGTACGCCCGCATCCCCTTGATGGTGTGCCCGAGCTGCTTGAACCCGTCGGTGAGCACGTTGCCGCGCGCCTTGCCGGACTCGACGCTGGGGTGCTCGCGCAGCCACAGCAGCGGCACGGTGGTGAACGCCGCCCACCACAGGCCGGCCGACACGATCGACCAGCGGGCGATGTCCAGGGTGCGCTGCGGGTTGCCTTCCTCCGACAGCGACATCACGGCGATCAGGTTGAGCAGCAGCAGCACACCGCCGCCGAGGTAGCCGGCGGCCCACCCGCGGCTGGAGATCTTGTCGCGTTCGTCGGGCCCGGCCAGCTGCGGCAGGAACGAGTTGTAGACGACCACCGCCGCGCCGAACGCGATGTTGGCGATCAGGAACAGGAAGCCGCCGAGCAGGTAGCGGTCGCCGGTGACGAAGACCATGCTGACGGTGGCGGCGGCGCCGATGAACGCGGCCCCGGCCAGCAGCGGCTTCTTGCGCGGCGCGCGGTCGGCGACGGCGCCCATGACCGGCAGCACGAAGACGGTGAGCAGCACCGACAGCGACACCAGGTAGGCGAAGTAGGAGCCGGCGGCGACGGTGATGCCGAACGGCCGGACCACCCCGTCGCAGTCGTCGGCGTCGATCGCGCAGCCGGCGGCCAGCTCGGTCACGGTGGTCAGGAACGGCCCCAGGAACACGGTGATCACCGTGGTGGAGAAGGCCGACATCGCCCAGTCGTAGAAGTACCAGCCGGTGCGTTCGCGCCGGCCGGCGGGAACGGGGGTGGGGGTGCCGGTCACGGCCATCGATCGCGCTCCAGTTTGTTAAAGGTGCGCGCACATGATGCCACCCGCCGACCGCTTACGGGAGACACGGATCACTGTTCACCGGGTGTCCACCACCGGGCCAGGGCGCTGGTGGCGGGATCCTCGTCGGCGGCGAGCACGGTCCACGGGTCGGCGCCCTCGGGAAGATCCACTCCGGCGTACGCGGCGAGCTCGTCGGCACGTACCGCTTCGACCGGGGCGCTGAACCCGGACGGGTCGGCGGCGCCGAGGGTGCCGGGGTCGATCCACGGGAAGCCGTCGACGGGTTCGGGCAGCTCACCGACGTCCAGTGACGGCGGGAACACGGTGTCGTCGACGGCGACCGGCTCCGGGTCGGCGACGTCGGCGATCTCGGGGAAGTCCGGCTCGTCCCACGGTGTGTCGTCCTGCAGGTCCGCTTCAACCGAGGTGTCCGGAATGTCGGGTTGGTCGAACTCCGGCTGCTCGACTTCCGGCAGGTCGTCGTCGAAGTCGAAGTCGTCGTCCCAGTGGTCGGTCATGCGTACCTCTCCCGGTCGTCCTCGATCGGTGTGGGGGTCAGGGCGCGCGCCCGCAGCAGCGCCTCGTCGGCCTGCCGCAGCCGGGTGACCGCGGCGTCGTACTCCTGCTGGGCTGCGGCCCGGCGTTTCGCCCGCCCGGCGGCGTCCTCGGCGGCTGCCGCGTCGATCTCGGCGATGTGGGCGTCGAGTTCGCGCAGCCGCCGTTCGATGGCGTCGTCGAGGGCGACCGACAGCGCGTACTGCAGGTCGGTGAACCGGGTGCTGATCTCGTCGGTCAGGGCGGCGCGGGCTTCGGCGAGCACGTCACGCAGCCAGCTCTGCGCCTGCCGGCGGTCGTTGTGCACGCGCCGGCGGTACAGCACGTAGCCGCCGGCGGCCAGGCCGAGCGCGACCCCGGCGACCGGGATCAGCAGTCCGGCGCCGGCGATGCCGAGCGCGGACATGCCCAGCGTGGCGCCGCGGCCGGCGACCAGGGCGATGCCGCCGGCGGACAGCGCGATCAGCATGTTGTCGCTGGTGCCGCGGGGCGGGCCGGCGGCCAGGGCGTGCCGGATGGTGGCGCTGAGCCGGGTCAGGGTGGCGGCGAGCCTTTCCGGGTCGAACGCCTCGGCCAGCACCCGCTGGGCGATGTCGTGGTACGCCGTCTCGAGCCGCTGCGACAGGTCGGCGGCCACGGCCTGCAGGTGGGTGTCGACGTCGTCGGGCAGCGCGGCGAGTTCATCGGTGCTGGCCTTGTCGATGCGGGCGGCGAGCTGGTGCTGCACGTCGCCGATGCGGGTGCGCAGGTAGCCGACGGTCTCCACCCGGGCCCGCTGGATCTCGGTGCCTAGCCGCAGCGTCCACTGCCGCGACTCGGTGCGCTTACGCCCGGCCAGGGCGGCACGTTCGGCCCGCGCCTCCGCCTGCTTCTGCGGGTCGGCGGCCGAGGCCTGCACGCGGGCTTCGGCGGCGTCGCGCAGCCGGGCCAGGTCACCGCGGGCGGCGCGCAGCACGTTGGCCAGGCGCAGCTGGTGGCCGCGGCCGGCGAGTTCGACCAGGGCGTGCTGCAGCCCGGCGATCCGCGACTCCTCGGCCAGCGCGTCGCGGGCGCCGTCGGGGCCGGACAGGGCGAGTTCGGCGAGGCGGGCGGAGACCGGGAACCAGGGTGCGGCGGCGAAGCGGGGCGCGTGCGCCTGCAGCAGGGCCCGGTTGTCCTCGGCGATGGTCCGCCACTGCGGAAACGCGTCGATCTTGGTGAGGGCGAAGACGACGGCGTCGACGCGTTCGGTGGCGGCGGCCAAAAAGTCCAGTTCGGGCTGGGACAGCGGGGCGGAGGCGTCGGCGACGAACAGCAGGGCGGTGGCCCGCCGGACCGCGTCCAGCGCGATGGCGGCGTGCGCCGGGTCCAGGCCGCCGGCGCCGGGGGTGTCGAGCAGGCTCAGGTAGCGCAGCAGCGGCGCGGGGTGGGTGACCTCGATGCGCCGGGCCCGCGGGTGCCGCAGGTCGTCGATCTGCACGGTGTCGCCGCCGGGCAGCCAGGCCGTCGCGGTGAACTCGTCGCCGGGCTGGAACTGCAGGTACGCGGTGGTGGCCACGGTGACGTCGACCGGGGACAGCCCGGGGACGCCGAGCAGGGCGTTGATCAGGGAGCTCTTGCCGCGTTTGGTCTCCCCGACGATCACGATGCCGGGCCGCACGACGTGGTCGCGGCGCAGTTCGGCCAGGTCGGCGGCGGCGTCGGGGTCGGCGGTGCGCAGGTAGGACAGGGTGTCGCGGACGGCGGTGTCCAGCTGGACGGTCAGGTCGGTCACCGGCGCACCTCCTGCGCTAGGAGGTGGAAGCCGCGGTGCGCGACGTGGGCGATGCGGGCCTGGGCGGGGCCGGCGCCGTCCACCGCGTACGCCCGCCACCGCCCGGCCGCGCTGATCGCGGCCGCCGCCAGTTCGCCCGCGTCGGCCTCGGGCAGCTCCAGGATCCAGCGCGGGTCGTCGGAGGTGGCCAGCCGGATCAGTTCGCGTTCCCAGTCGGCCGGCAGCGGCACGCTGCCGCTGGCCGCGCGCTGGGCGGCGTCGAGCAACCGCAGCCGGTGGTAGGCGGGGTCGCGCAGGGTGTTCTCCAAGGCGTCGCGGATGGTCTGCCGGGCCTGCGGGTCGTTGCTGTAGCCGGCGAGCCGTTCCAGCCGGGTCAGCGCCCACCCGGCCTTGATCGCGTCGCAGCGCCAGCGGAAGGTGCGGTCCACGGTGTCGCGCAGCCGCTCGAACCCGGACGCGGCGAGCAGCCGCCGCACCAGCTCGCCGGTGCCGAGCCGCGGTTCGGCGGCCAGCTGGGCGCAGGCGAAGCCGATGCCGTACAGATCGAGGCGGGTCAGCAGCCGGTCGCGCTGTTCGGCGCTGACCGGGGCGGGCCGGTTGCGGAACAGGTCGGCGGAGGCCAGCAGCAGGGTCAATTCCGCGGCGGGCAGCGTGGCCAGCTTGGCGAGCGCGTCACGGTCGGCAGCGGTCAACCGGCCGGCCTCGGCGGTCTCGGCCAGCAGTGCGGCCACCGGCACCACATCGCCGACGGTACGCGTGAGCAGCCGCGCCTGCTGCTGAGCGAGGGGCCCGGCCACCGGCCACGGGTCGCCGGCCCCGCCGGTCAGCGTGTCCACCTTGCCGAGCACGCCGATCGCGTTGATCGGGCTGGTCGCCAACCGGGCCGACGCGGCGTGGAAGGCTTCCAGGGCGCGCAGGTCGTCGGCCCGTACCGCCTGGGTGAACACGTACATGACCGCTTCGGCGGCGGTGATCTCCCCGGCCGAGTCGGCGTCGATCCCGACGGCCTCCTCGGCGCGGGCGCTGCCGGCGATGTCGGTGGAGGCCAGCCCGGGCGTGTCGACGACGGTCAGGTCCCGCAGCCGGTCGCTGGTCAGGGTGACGTCGACGTAGGCGACCCGGGCGGCGGGCACCCCGAGCCGGGCCGGGACCATGCCGTCGTCGTCCAGCGGGAGGCTGCGCCGTTCGCCCTCGCGGGTGATCACGTCGATGCGGTCGGCGGGCCCGTAACGGAACCGGGTGACCACGCGGGTGCACTCGCCGGCCGCGGTAGGGGCGACGCGACGGCCGATCAGGGCGTTGACTAGTGTCGACTTTCCGGCTTTCAGGCGACCTGCGATCGCGACCCGTAACGGATCGTGTAGACGGTCACCGATCTGTCGTACCTGGCCACCAGCATCGGAGGAGATCTTCGTGACGATCTCGTGACAGAGCGTCGCGACGCCGGTGGTGAGGGGGCCGCTCACCACGACTCGTCAGGTGCGCACAAAGTCGGCGACAATGTGCGTACCGCGGCTGACGTCGTCACGAGGAGGGCCTTTCCGTCGCAGCAGTGGCAGGCCGGAACCGCCTGCCCGCAGCACAGCCTACGGACGCCGGGGTCGCGGCCGGATCCCGTGTTCGTGCCAGTGAGGTTCGGCCCCGGCAGGTGAGGGGCTGGGGTCCAACAGGGTGAGGGAGGAGCGCCGGTGCCGGACGAGCCCGAGTCAGCCGCCCACGCGGCGCTGCGCCAAGGGCCCGCGCTCATCGTCCTGACCGGCCCACCCGGCAGCGGCCGCAGCACCCTGCTGCGCCGGGTCGCCGCCTCGGTGCCCGGCCCCACCCACCTCGGTGGCGGTCTGGCCATGCTCTCCAGTGTTCCCGCGCTGGCCCTGTCCCGGGCCGTGCGCGCCCGGCTGCCCGCCGACGACGTGCACCTGCTCGCCGAAGCGGTCCGGTCCCGGGTCCGCGGCGGCCTGCTGGTCATCGACGACCTGCAGCACGCCGATCCGGCCACGGTCGCGGCGCTGCCCCATCTGGCCCGCACGTGCCGGGTGCTGGTCGCTTTGCGTACCCCGCATCGCCTTGCCGACCCTGCGGTGGCCGCCCTGCGCGCTGCCGCGACCGCCTGGCTCGCGGTGCCCCCGCTGGACCCGGCGGCCGCCCGCGCGCTGGCCCGGCAGAGCGCCGCCCGCCTCGACGACGCCCAGCTCAACGCGGTGATCGTCCGCGCCGGCGGCAACCCCTTGGCGATCATCGCGCTGGCCCGGCAGGCAGCCACCGGTCGCGCTCCGGTGGGCGAGGACATAGACCAGGTGGCGTACGCGATAGCCACCGCCCTGGCCGACCTGCCCCGCCCGGCCCGCACCGCCCTGGCCGCGCTCGGCCTGCTCGGCCGCCCCGCCCCGGCCGCCCTGCTGGGCACCGGCGCCGCCGAACTGCTGGCCACCGGCCTGGTCACCGCCGAACCGGGCGGCGACCTGCTGCCGGTGTCGGCCTACGTCGCCGAGACCGCCGCGGGCCTGCTGGACGCGGCCGCCCGCACCGACCTGCACACCCGCCTGGCCCAGCTGACCCCACCCGCGGAAGCCGCCCGCCACCTGGCCGCCGCCGGCGACACCGCGGCGGCCTACCGCACCGCGCTGGCCGCCGCCGACCGCGCCACCGGCGGCGAACGTGCCGCGCTGCTGCTGTTCGCCAGCGGCCTGGACGTCCCGGTCGACCCGCGGGTGCGGCTGGCCGCAGCCGACGCCGCGCTCGGGGCCGGCCGCCCTCAGGACGCCGCGGACGTGCTGCGCCCGCTGGCCGCCGCGCTCGCAGCCTCCGCCTCACACCCCGGGGCCTCCGGCTTTTCTTCCGGCTCGGCCGATCCCGCGGTGTGGTCTCCGCTCGCCGGCGCGGCCCCACCTGGCCCGGCTGATCCTTCGGCGCGTGCGGGTGCGGCTCTGCCGACCCGGCCCAACCGCCGCGATGCCGGGCCGGCGTCGGCGGTCGGGTCCGAGGCGCCTGCTGCGGCGGCGCCGCTGGTGCTGGAGGCCGCGGTGCTGCGCGGCGAGGCGTTGCTGCAGGCCGGTGACCCGGCTGCCGCCCGCGAGGCGGTGCGTCCGGTGCCGGATGCTGCTGCCGCAACGGTGGTGGCCGGCCGGGACCGGGTGCTGCTGCTGGCGGCGCTGGCCACCGAGCCGATGGCGGCCCGCGACCTGGCCGACAAGATCGCTGTGCGGCATCCGGATCCGCCGGTCGGCATCGCGGCCGCGCTCGCCGCGGTCCGGGCCGCCCACCGGCTGCCCGGCTGGGACACCGCTCTGGCCGCGGCCGCCGAGCCCGGCGGCGACCCGCTGATCATCCGGTGGAGTGCCTGGCTGCTCGTGGAACATCTGGCCGCCGACGGCCGACTGCTCGACTCGGCACGCGCGGCCCTGCGGGCGGCCGAGACCAGCGGGGCCGCGCTCGCCTACGGCTGGCAGACCCGCTTCCTGGCGGCGGCGGACTGGGCGCTCGCCCTGCACGGCCACCACCTGGACCTGCCACCCACCGCCCCACCCGGTCAGGAACCCGCAGCCGGCGTGCACGGTCAGCCGGATTTCGGGGCGCTCACCCCGGGCACGCCACCAGCCGACGGGCCTGCACCGCAGGTGCCGGAGCCGGCCGCTGCTGAGCCGCTGCCCGCCGATCTGGCCTGGGAGGGCGCCGAAGGGGTGCTGCGCCGGGTGTCGAACCTGACCGACCGGACGCTGCCGGCCGAAGCGCGGGCCTATGCGACTGCGGCCACCGCGCTGATCGAGGCGGACACCGGGTTGCTGGCCGCGGCGCGGACCCGGCTGGACGGGGTGCCCGCGCACCCGGCGCCGGCGTGGGTGGCGCGGGAGGCGGCCTGGCTGGACGGGCAGCCGGACCGGGCGGCGAGGAGCACGCAGGACACCGGTACCGGGCTGCTGGCCGGGCTTCACGCGATCACCGCGCAGTGGGCGGCGCTCGATCTGGGCGTACCCGGCTCGGCGGTGATTCCGGTGGGTTTGCCGGGTCCGGCCCGGCGCACGCTGACGGCCTGGGCGGTCGGGTCGGGGTTCGGGGCGGCGGCCGGCGGCTGGCAGCCGGTCGCGTTGCGCGAGCAGGTGCGCTGCCTGATCGCGGCGGGGCTGACCGAACCGGACCGCGAGCGTGCGGTGGCCGCTCTGCTGCAGGCCGAGCAGTTGGCCGACCGGGCCGGGCTGGCTGTGCTCGCCGGGCGGGCCCGCCGCGGGTTGCGCCGGCATCAGGTGCAGCGCGACCGGCGCAGCCCGCGTTCCGGTGGCCGGCTCACCCAGCGCGAGACCGACGTGTTGCGGCTGGTCGCGGCCGGCGAGCCGACCCGCCGGATCGCCGGGCAGCTGGGCATTTCCGCGGAGACCGTGGACACCCACATCCGGTCGAGCATGCGCAAGCTCGGTGCGCGTACCCGTACCGAGGCCGCGGCCCTTGCCTTCGCCCCCGATCCCTACGACAGCAGCGAGGAAGGTCGCCGGTGACAAGACAGCCCGACGCTCCACGCCACGTAGTGGCCACCTCGGCGGAGGCCGAGACGGTTCTGCGCCGCCTTGCTCGCGAGGGTTGGACGGCACGGTCGGGGTTCGCCCTGCCGGACCCGTCCTGGGACGTCGGCGCCGCCCGGCTGGTGCTGCACGGCCGCATCGCCGACGACGACACCGAGACCGCGCAGCTGGCGGTCCTCGCGGCGGCCCGCGGCGCCGGGGTGGTGGCGATCTGTGACACCGATTCGGCGGCCGGGCGGGCACTCGTCGACGACCTGGGGCGGATCGGCCCGGTGCACCGCGGGATCGACGGTTCCGACATCATCGCCAATCTGATCCCGGAGCAGCGGGCCCTGCTGGACCGGCTCGCCGCCGGGGACACCATCGCGGCGGCCGCGGCCGCCGAGTTCCTTTCCCTGCGTACGGCGAACCGGCGCATCGCCGAGGCCCGGGCCATGTTCGGGGTCCGCACGACGCGCGAGGCGGTCCTGGCCTACCTGCGGCAACGTCAGCGGCAGCCGGAGTGAACGACTTCCTGATCGGCGGGGTGCGCCGGGTGGGCCGGCTCGGGTTCGGGGCGATGCACCTGCCCACCGCGCCCGGCGAGCAGCGGGACAACGCGATCGCGGTGGCCCGCCGGGCGGTCGAGCTGGGTGTCACCCTGATCGACACCGCCCACCTGTACGGGTGGGGCGCCAACGAGGAGCTGCTCGCCGAGGCCCTGTACCCGTATCCGCCGCAGCTGCTGCTGGCCACCAAGGTCGGGGTCGCCCCGCCCGGCGAGCTGTGCGGGCGCCCGGATTTCCTGCGCGGCCAGGTCGACGAGGCGCTGCGCCGGCTGCGCACCGACCGCATCGAGCTGATGCAGCTGCACCGCGTCGACCCGCAGGTGCCGCTCGCCGACCAGGTCGGCGCCCTGCGTGAGCTCCGCGACGCCGGCAAGATCGCCCATATCGGGTTGTCCGAGGTGAGCGTCGCGCAGCTCACCGAGGCCCGCGGCATCGTCGAGATCGCGAGTGTGCAGAACCGCTACAACCTGCAGTTCCGCGAGTACGAGCCGGTCCTGGCCGCCTGCGCCGAGGCCGGGATCGCGTTCCTGCCGTGGCGCCCGGTGCTGCCCGCGGTCACCGCCGACGGCCCGGTCGCCGCAGTGGCCGCCGCGACCGGCGCGACCGGCGCGCAGGTGGCGCTGGCCTGGTTGCTGGCCCGTTCCCCGGTGATGCTGCCGATTCCCGGCACCGCCTCCCTGGACCATCTGGCCGAGAACGTCGCCGCCGCCGGCCTGCGGCTCACCGCCGACCAGCTCGCGCTGCTGGACGCGGGGTAGTCACTGCCTCCGCACCTCGAAGTCGATCTCCCGCTGGTCGGCGTCGCGGTCGCGCTGGTCGGCCTGGTCGGCGCGCAGGTTCAGGGCGGCGTCGCGCGTGTCGGCCTGCCGGTCGCGTTCGGCCTGCAGGTCTCGGCGGTAGTGCTCGCGCCGGTCCAGCAGCTCCTCGCGGTCCTGCACCCGCCGTTCCCGGTCGACCAGGACGGACAGGTGTATTCGGTGTCGCGCTGTTCCTGCTCGATGGTCCGTTGCTGAAGGTTCGCCGGGTCGACGTCGGCCGAGCTGCTGGCCCGGATGGCCGTCCGCACCGCGTGCGGCGGCAGCCGGCCCGCCCGGTACGACTCGGCCGCCGCCCGTTCGGCGGCGGCGAACAGCCGGTCCCGGGCGGCGTGATCCGCGGCGCCGGGCAGCCGCGCGGCCAGTTGCTCGTGGACCCGCGCGCTCTGTTCCGCGGTGACGGCCAGGTCTTCGGCGATGCGGGCCAGTCGCTGGAACTGGTCGTGGTGGCTGACGTCACGCTGCGCTGGCATGCGTCAACTATGTGGCCTGGCGACCGGTTGCACCATCGCAGGGCCGGCCGTGTCGCCGGTTGCGCGGTGCCGCCAGAATCAGCGCTGTGAATCTGGTGCGCCCGCTCGGGATCCGCCTGGGCCTGGTCGGCTGCTGCCTGCTGCCTGGGGCGGTCGCCGCCGCCGTCGACGTGCGCGGCTGGCTGCCGCAGTGGTGGCCGGCGTCGGTCCTGCTCGCCGTCGGCCTGCACGCGTGGGTGCGCGCCCGCGCCCGGGCCGGGCGCAAAGGCCAGGACGACACCGGGTACGAGAAACCGTGGTGGACCGGGTGGCTGGACATCGCGATGTTCGTGGCGATGTTCGCGCTCGCCGTCTCGATGTATTCCACGGCCCGGCTGATCGCGCTGGACGTGTGGGACTCGCCCACGCAGGTCCGGGTCCTGGTCGAGGACATGAATGTCTCCGAGCGCCGCGGCGGCGGGTTCGACGAGCAGTTCTGTTACCAGCTGGCCCGGCTCGACGGGTCGAAGGTTCCCGTCGAGCTGTGCCGCGACGTGCGCGCGTTCTCCCTGGACGAGCGGATCACGGTGCTGCTCGAGCCGACCGGTCTGGTCGGCCCGGAGACGCCGCAGCAGGTGGCCGGGCTGGGCGGCTGGCGCTACCTGGCGCCGGGGCTGGCCGTCTTCCTGGTGGCGGGCGGCTGGTTGCTCGGCCCGCACCTGGGCCGGGACGAGACCGCCCGGACGCGGGCGCCGACGATCACCCGGCGAGTGTCGATTCGATCGCCTCGACCACCAGCGCGTGGTCGTCGGCCTGGGGCAGGCCGGAAACGGTGACCACGCCGATGATCCCGGCGCCGGTGACCCGGATCGGGAAGGCGCCGCCGTGCGCCGCGTACCGGGCCGGGTCGACGCCCATCTCGGCGTTCAGGCTCTGGCCCTTGGCGGCCAGCCGGCGGCCCACCAGGTACGAGGAGCCGGCGTAGCGGTAGACGACGCGCACCTTGCGCTCGATCCAGGCGTCGTTGTCGGCGCTGGAGCCGGGCAGCCCGGCGTGGAACAGCTGCTGTTCGCCGCGGCGGATGTCGACGGCGACCGGCAGCCGCCGTTCGGTGGCCAGCTTGACGAGCAGGCTGCCCAGCGCCCACGCGTCGGTCTCGTCGAAGCGCGGGAACACCAGGCGGCGTTCCTGCTCCTCGATGGTGGCGATCAGCTTGTCCAGGTCGTCGCTCATGCCGCCATTCTCGCCTGTCACGATTCCTGCCAGTGCAGGTACCCGAGGCGCACGATCAGCGCGAGGACGACGACCAGCAGCACGATCCGCACGAATCCGGCGCCGCGGCGCAACGCCATCCGGGCGCCGACGACCGAGCCGGCGATGTTGGCGACCGCCATCGCGGCGCCGATCAGCCAGGCCACGTTGCCGGTGGCGGCGAACACCACCAGGGCGCCCAGGTTGGTGGCCGTGTTGACGATCTTCGCCATCGCCGAGCCGTGCAGGAAATCGGCGCCGACGATCGTGGTGAACGCGAGGACCAGGAAGGTGCCGGTGCCGGGGCCGATCAGCCCGTCGTAGGCGGCGATCACGCCGCCGGCCACGGCCACGGCGATGCCGCGCCGCCACGGGGTGCGCTTCTCCATGTGCTCGCGCAGGCCCATCTGCGGGCGTACGGTGACGAACACCGCGACCGCCACCAGCACGCCGATGATGACCGGCCGGTACGCGCTCGCCGGGATCCCGCCGGCCAGGGCGGCCCCGCAGCCGGAGCAGACCAGCGCCAGGACCGCGGACGGCCCGGCCACCCCCCAGTCGATTTTGGTGCGCCGCGCGTACGTGACAGCTGCCGTGCTGGTCCCGCAGATCGCCGCGAGCTTGTTGGTGCCCAGCGCGGTCGCCAGCGGCAGGTGCGGGGCGGCCAGCAGCAGCGCGGGCAACAGCAGCAGACCGCCGCCGCCGACCACCGCATCGACCCACCCCGCCGCCGCTGCCGCGATCAGCAGCGTGGCGATCACCTCGTGCCCCGGGCCTTCTGCAGCCAGGCGCCGATCAGCGCCCCGATCATCACCAAGGTCAGGACGCAACACAGCGCCTTGAAAAGCATGCCTTCTCCACGTTGGCTAAGGTCGGCCGTGTGCGCCTGGCCACCTTCAACCTGTTGCACGGCAGATCGTTGTCCGACGGAACCGTACACGCCGACCGGATCGCGGCCGCCGTCGCCGACCTCGACGCCGACGTGCTGGGCCTGCAGGAGGTGGACCGGGCCCAGCCGCGCAGCGGCCTGCTGGATCTGACCGCCCTGGCCGCCGACGCGCTGGGCGCCACCACGCACCGGTTCGCCGCGGCGGTGGCCGGCACGCCGGGGGAGGTGTGGGAGCCGTGGCACTCCGGGGTCGACGTCGCCCACCCGCAGTACGGGATCGCGCTGGTCAGCCGCTACCCGGTGGTGCGCTGGCAGATCACCCCGTTACCGGCCGCCCCGGTCCGATCCCCGGTGTACGTGCCGGACGGCGGTCTGCTGCTGCTTCGCGACGAGCCGCGGGTTCTGCTGGCCGCGGTGCTGGAGACGCCCAGCGGTCCGCTCACTGTGGCGACGACGCACCTGTCGTTCGTACCCGGCTGGAATGTGCGTCAGCTGCGCCATGCCGTGCGGGCGTTGCGTGCCCTGCCCGCGCCCCGCGTGCTGTTGGGTGATCTCAACATGCCGGCCGGGCCGGTGCGCGCGTTCACCGGCTGGAAGCCGCTGGCGCGCGCCGCGACCTTCCCCAGCCCGTCACCGAAGACCCAGCTCGACCATGTGGTCGCCGATCCGCGCGGGGCGGCCGCGCTGGGCCGGGTGGTGCAGGTGCGCACCCCGCACCCGCTGGTGTCGGATCACCGGCCGCTGGTGGTCGGCTTCGACCGCAGGTAGACGTCCTCCAGCCCGTCCTCCGGGTCCCACTGCTCGCCGATCTTGAAGAACCCGAACCCGGCGATCGTGGCCCGTGAGGCGACGTTGTCCGGGCGGATGCTGGCGCGCACCGCGGTGACCTGCGGGTCGGCGTCGGCGCGGGCCAGCAGCGCGGCGAGCATCGCCTTGGCGTAGCCGCGGCGCCGGTATGCGGGATCCACCGAGTAGGCCACCTCGACGATGCCGTCGGTGTCCGGCGGGCCGTGGAACCCGCCGTGGCCGACCACGACGTCCTCGGGCACGGCGACCGCGGCCCGGGCGATCCAGTCGGCGGCGGCCGGGTTGCGCCGGATGTCGTCCAGGCGGATCTGCCACAGCCATTTCTCGTCGACCAGGTACCGGCTCAGCGGGTGCCCGGCCGAGCGGCCGGCCTCGTCGAGGTCGCCGGCGATCAGCGCGGTCAGGGTGGCGGGGGAGAGCTGCACGAAGCGGATGGACGGCATGTCGGCATGGTCACATACCGGTGCTGCGCCCGTCCGAACGGTTGTGCACAACTGAATTGGGCACTACCTTTCAGGGCATGCGTGAGAGCACCGCCCTGGACGACATGATCTGCTTCCAGCTCTACGCAGCCAGCCGCGGCATGACCGCCCTCTACCGGCCGCTGCTCGAACCCCACCACCTGACCTACCCGCAATACCTGGTGCTGCGGGTGCTCTGGCACGACGGACCCACCACCGTGCGCGACCTCGGCCACACCCTGCGCCTGGACAGCGGCACCCTGTCGCCCCTGCTCAAACGCCTCGAAACCCAGGGCCGGCTGCGCCGCGAACGCGACACCGACGACGAACGCGTCGTGCGCATCCACCTCACCGACACCGGCAACGCCCTACGCGACGAGATCGGCGACCTCACCCAGCGACTCGTCTGCGCCACCGGGCTCACCCTCGACGAGCTCACCCAACTGCACCAGCTGCTCAACCGGGCACGACACTCCTCGAAAGGAACCGCATGACCGCCATCTACACCGCGTCCGCCACCGCCACCGGCGACGGCCGCAACGGCCACGTCCGCTCCAGCGACGGCGTCCTCGACTTCGACCTCGCCATCCCCAAGGAGATGGGCGGCCCCGGCGGCGCCCTCACCAACCCCGAGCAGCTGTTCGCCGCCGGCTACGCCGCCTGCTTCCACAGCGCCCTCAAGCGCGTCGCCAGCACCCAGAAGATCACCCTCGTCGACACCGCCATCACCGTCGACGTCGGCATCGGCGCCCTGCCCAGCGGCGGCTTCGGCCTGTCGGTGACCATCGAAGCCGAACTGCCCGGCCTCGACGAAGCCACCGCCAAAGCCGTCCTCGACGCGGCACACCAGATCTGCCCCTACTCCAACGCCACCCGCGGCAACGTCGAGGTCCAGCTCAACCTCGCCTGAGGATCCACCGATTCCGTGATGGGCCGCCCCGGCCCATCACGGATAGGCTGGGTGCCGCGATGAGCCCTCACGGCAACCTCCCGGCCGAACTGTCGAGTTTCGTCGACCGCACCCGCGAGCGGGCGGAACTCAAACGCCTGCTCGCCGCCGCCCGCCTGGTCACCGTCACCGGCATCGGCGGCGTCGGCAAGACCCGCACCGCCCTGCGCGTCGCCGCCGAGGTCCGCCGCGCCTTCCCCGACGGCGCCTGGCTCGCCGACCTGGCCACCCTCACCGACCCCGGCCTGCTCACCGAAACCGTCGCCCAGGCCGTCGGCGTCAAGGACCAGACCGCCCGGCCACCCGCCGAAAGCCTCGCCGGCTACCTCGCGCCCCGCCGGCTGCTGCTCATCCTCGACACCTGCGAACACCTCGCCGCCGACTGCGCCGGCCTGGCCCAGAAACTGCTGCAGGCCGCACCCGGCCTGCGCGTGCTGGCCACCAGCCGGCAACCCCTCGGCGCCACCGGCGAACACGTCCTCGCCCTGCCACCACTGCCCACCGCCGACGCCTGCACCCTGTTCACCGAACGCGCCACCGCCGCGTCCGCCGCCTTCACCGACGCCGACCAGAGCGCCGTCGCCCGGCTCTGCGAACGCCTCGACGGCATCCCGCTCGGCATCGAACTCGCCGCCGTACGCACCCGCGCCCTGCCCGTCGGCCAGATCGCCGACCTCGTCGAAACCGGCCGCACCCGGCTGCTCACCCCGGTCCGCGCCGCCATCGACGGCAGCCACGACCTGTGCACCCCCGCCGAACGCCTGCTCTGGGCCCGCGCCGCCGTCTTCCCCGGCACCTTCACCCTCGACGCCGCCCAACAGGTCTGCACCGACGACCAGCTGCCCGCCGACGACATCATCGACGTCATCACCGGCCTCGTCGACAAAAGCATCCTGCACCGCGACGACGACCCCGACCCCCGCTACCGGCTGCTCGACACCCTGCGCGAATACGGCCTCGAACGACTCCGCGACACCGGCGCCGAAACCGACCTGCGCCGCCGCCACCGCGACCACCACCTGCACCTGGCCCGCCGCTTCGACGCCGAGTGGTGCGGCCCCGGCCAGGCCGACTGGTACCGCCGGCTCACCCGCGAACACGCCAACCTGCGCGCCGCCCTCGACTTCAGCCTCACCGACCCGGCCGAACACCAGGCCGGCCTCGAACTCGCCGGCGCCCTGCTCTACTACTGGATGGCCTGCGGACACCCCCGCGAAGGCCGCTACTACCTCGACCGGCTCCTCACCCTCGACAGCCCACCCGGCCCCGCCCTCACCCGCGCCCTCTGGGTCTGCGCCTGGATCAGCGCCCTGCAGGGCGACATGGACGCCGCCGAGAACCGCCTCGCCCAATGCCGCCCCCACGCCGAAACGCAGAACGACACCGCCGCCGCCGGCTGGATCGCCTACATCGGCAGCGCCATCGCCGTATTCAGCGGCGACCCCCAGCGCGCCATGACCCTCGCCGAACAATCCGCCCACCTGCACACCCACGGCGGCGACCCGAACACCGGCCTGCTCGTCGCCTACGCCGCCCAGGCCATCGCCCTCGCCTTCCTCAACGAACTCGACCGGGCCATCGCCGTCACCGACGAATACCGCAAACTCTGCGCCGACCACCACGAACAATGGGCCTGCACCTACGCCGACTGGGCCGCCGGCGTCGCCGAACTCGGCCGCGGCAACCCCACCGCCGCCGTCGACCACGCCCGCGCCGCCCTGCGCTTCAAACGCCAACTCGGCGACCACGGCGGCTGCGCCATGGTCGTCGACGTCCTCGCCACCGGCGCCAGCATGCAGGGCGACGCCGCCCGCGCCGCCCGCCTCATCGGCCTCGCCCACCGCCTCTGGGAAACCGTCGGCCTGCCCCAGCTCGGCTCCCCGGACCTGAGCGCCAGCCGGGTGTGGACCGAGAAACAGGCCCGCCACATCCTCGGCGACCAGCGCTTCGACGACGCCCTCACCACCGGCCTCACCGACGACTTCGACACCGGCATCGCGTACGCCCTGGACGAACCCGGCCCCCGGCCGGCCACCAACCACCCGCCCGACCCGGCACCCCTGACCACCCGCGAACGCCAGGTCGCCGAACTCGTCGCCGACGGCCTCACCAACCAGCAGATCGCCGACCGGCTCATGATCAGCAGACGGACGGCCAACACCCACATCGAGCACATCCTCACCAAGCTCGACTTCACCGCGCGTACCCAGATCGCCGCCTGGATCGCCGCCCGAACCTGACCGCCCTATCGGTCACCTGACCGATTCGCTTCCGCCGCCCAGCCCGCACGATGACACCATGACCGTCGACCCGGCGCCGCTGCAGCTCACCGTCACCCACCACGGGCCCACCACCATCGACCTCACCGTCACCGGCGAACTCGACGTGGCCACCGCCGACGGGCTGCACACCTGGATCGTCGACACCGTCACCGAACACCGCCCCGACGCCATCACCCTCGACCTGAGCCGCCTGCAGTTCATCGACGCCGCCGGCGTCCGCACCCTCTACCGGCTGCACGCCCTCACCGCAGCCGGCGGATGCGCCCTCACCATCGGCCCCGCCCACCAGGTGTTCTGGTGGACCCTGTCCCGGCTCGGCCTGCAACCCTCCTTCGCCCAGCGGTGAACCCGCGGCCGCTTTGCCGGGCGGCCGCGTCACCCCCGCTCCGCCCGCCCGATCACCGGCGGACCGGGCACCTCCAGCGCCGCCGCGAAACGCCGCCTGGGTCATCGCCCACCACAGGGGGAAGCCCCTGCTGCTCTTGAAACGCAGATGATGCAATCACCCCATGACGGGGACCCCATGGTGGTGCTGGTGCTGGCGGGTCGCGCTCGCCGGGCTCGCCGCAGGAGCCACCGGCACCCTGCTCATCGGCCTGCGCGACCTCTTCCGGGCATCAGACATCGCCGCTCGCATCACCGGCGGCGTCCTCGTCCTCGTCGCGGCACTCGCCCTCGGCGCCATCGTCACCGCCTTCTCCGGACGATCTCGCCGCCAGTGGCTACCCGGCGCAGTCGCCGCCGCGGTCATGCTGCTACTCAGCCTCTGGGTGGCCGTTTCCATCCTCTCCTGGCGGCAGGTCGAACTCACCGCGGCACTCGTCGTGTCCGTGCTGATCGCCGTGACCGCCGGCTACGCACTACTGCTGAGCCAGGTGGTCCGCACCTTCGCCGCAGCGCCACCGCCGGCAACCGATGAGGGTCAGAAAAATCCCGGCGAGCCGCCCACCCGGCGAGGGGAACTGCTTGGCGCCCTCGCCACCCTGGCCGCGGCGGTCTTCGCGTTGCCCCTGGCGTGGTACTCCGCGCACTACCTGCCCACCCACACCGGACCGTCCGTCTCCATCAAACTGCAGTTCGGCGAAATGACCGCGCACAAGACCCAGGCGGCGGTACCGCTGACGATCACCGTGGAGAACACCGGCACGGTGGACGCCCGGATGATCGGATCGCTGTACGAGGTCTCCGGCGTCAAGGTCCTCGCATCACCGGCATCGACCGGACCCGAACCACTGGATCTTGACAGGTTGAAGGACATGACAGACGACAACTACGGCCCCGGTGCCCGATACAGCAACACCACGCACATGGAAGAACCCGAACTGATCCAATTCGGCCAGGTCGTGTGGGACCAGAGCACCCTGCTGCCGGACGAGACCACCGAAGCAACCATCATGGTGTTCTTCCCGCTGCGCACCTACGACGTCCTCCGCGGCGGCGTCGACATCGCCATCGCCCGCGACGACCGGCTGCCGATCGGACGACCGGTCCCCGGCGAAGCGGACCCGGTGGGCACCGTAACGCCCTGCGGTCCCGCAAGCGTGGTAGTACGCGAATGGCCGATCGAGACCGGCAGCCTGCTGGAGCAACTGACCGAGGAACGCCGCGAGATCATACGCGGCATGGTTATCAAGCATCCGGACGCCGACGGGTCCTGGTGGTCGGGAGTGCCCTACCTGGAGTACCAGGTGCAGCGGTTACGCGAGACATGCGAGCACCTGTTCGCGCCCAAAGGCGAACTGGAGGAGGAGAGCATGGCCGGGCTGTCCGGAGCGATGGGGGAGATCCTGGTCCCCGCCGAGATGGCGCCGCGCGCCCCGTAGCCGCCTCAGCCCAGCTCGCGCAACACCCGATTCGTCCGGTTCGCCTGCACCGCCGCGCGCTGCTGCTCCGCCGTCACCTCGATGTACGACTGCGACGTCGCCAACGACGCATGCCCCAGCAACCGCATGATCTCCGACGCGTTCGCACCGTCCTCCGCCAACCGCGTCGCGAACGTGTGCCGCAACGCATGCAACTGCGCACCCCGCGGCACCCGATCCCCGATACCCGCCCGCCGGTAACACGAGCGCACCAGATACTGCAGCCCACCGCGCAGCAACGGCTCACCCCGCCGATCCACCAGCAGGGGAGCGGTCGACTGCACCCGCCCGAACCGCACCCGCCGCGAATCCAGATACCGCCCCACCGCCGCATCCAGCCCCGCCTCGATCGGCACCGTCCGCGGCCGCCCACCCTTGCCGGCCACCTCCACCCGCCGCTCACCGTCACGCCCCGCCACCGAACCCACCCGCAGCGCCAACATCTCCGACAGCCGCAAACCCGCACACAACGCCAGAGCCAGCACCAGCACATCGCGCTCCGGCCACGGATCCCGCTGCCGCTCATCCGCCACGCTCACTGTGCGTAACAAGACCTCCGGAGTGTCCTCACCCCGCAACGGCTTGGGGGAGAGGGCCGTCGGCTTCGGCTTGTCCACCGCCGGCATCGGATTCCCCGGCACCACACCCTCCGTCACCAGGAACGTGAAGAAGGCATTCCACGAAGACCAGGCCCGGGAGACCGAGGCCGGGGCCCGCTCCGCCGCGAACCGCGCGAACGCGGACCGCAACACGCGAGGGGAGAGGTCGCTCACCGTAACCGGAGCGGGCTGCGCGAGCTGCAACACCAGGCCAAGATCGCGACGGTACGCCGAAAGCGTGTGCGCCGACGGTTTGCGAACGGCGCGTGCGGCTAGGAACTCGTCAACCAGCTCGGTGATTGCTGCATGCTGCATAAGGCATATTATGCAGCATTTATTGGTATTCGTTCAGGTAGCGGCCGGATTGATAACCAGCCAAGATGGATCACCCGCAGCTGGTTGTATGTGTCGCCGCCCAGCCACTGATACGCCGCGACCCGCCGTAGGCGTCACGATTCCGGCCAGGCCCGACCGCGGGGCAGGGCAGTCCCTCCCTGGAAGCGCGTGTCCCGGGCAAGCCTGCGGGGGCACGCCGCTGGGAAAGTGCCGCGGCGACCCGCCAAGCACGAGCCAACTGCTCGCCGTGCCGCCATGCGCCCGCTGCGACTTGTTCACACCCAGCTTCGGCGTCCCTGAGCTCCAACCGCTTGGCCGCTTCGGGCTTTGGATCAACTGTTCGAGCCACCGACGGAGGGTCAAAGCTGCGACGAGTGCGGGACTTCGGCCGGCTCGGCCTGCCGATAAGAAGATGGTTGGTGCATGTCGCCGGTGAAGCGTCTTTCCGGGAGAATCTGACCCCTCTCAGAGAGCCGCTCTCAGAGCCAGGTTGACATAATGCCCATTATCGACCCGGTAAATTTAGGCCCGGACGAGCGTTATCCGTCGCCTGGCGCCGCTGGTGCCTTAAGCACCGGCAACACGCGGCCTACAGAGTTTGCTTTGGGCCTCGCGGGTTTGCTTGGGCCCCGCGTCTGAGCCGTCGGATAGCCGCAGCCGAAGCGATGACGAGCCGCGCATTGCCACCAGGCGGCGTACCCCGTCCCCCGAGTGGAGGCCGGCGCCTCTACGGGAAGAGGCTGAGCTGTCCCGGGATGCCGTGTTCGTCGAGGTGGCCGTCGAGCTCCCACAACTCGAGCACCCCGCGGGTGTCGTCGTAGGTGAGCCAGCGCCCGTGGCCGCTGGCCGCGCGCAGGGAGTTGCGCTTGCGTGGCTGCGGGTATTCGACGGTGCTGTGGTAGCGGAGGTCGGCTGACAGGAGCAGGTGTTGCTCGTACCCGTGGTCTTCTTCGGTGCTGACGGCGATCAGGATGTGGCTGTCGGGGATGACGACGGCGGCTTCGCTCAGGTGCCGGCCGGGTTCGCTGTCGGGTAGGTCGTCGACGTCGCGGCGGATCTGGTCATGGCCGTCGGCGTGCTGGACGGCGAGTCCGTCGGGGCCGGTGCTGAAGTAGCGGTTGCCGGGCAGGAAGCCGGCGAGGTATCCGGCGTCGGGTAGCCGGTGGGCGCTGATGCGTCCGTTGTCGAGTCGTAGTTGCCAGGCCTGTTGGTGGTCGATGGGGCAGACGACGATGTTGAGGGCCAGCGCGTCCTGGTGTGGGTGTTCGACGAACCAGCCGTTGCCGGCGTCCGGGAGTGCGTGGCGGTCGAGTTCGCGGCCGGTGGCGGGGTCGTAGGTGATGATCTGGGCGGCGTTCTGCAGGTGTGTCCAGAGGGTGCCGTCGGCGAGGTGGCAGTGGGGCGTGGACCAGGTGTTCGGGTGGGTCTCCCCTGTTTCGGTCCAGGTTCGGTGCCAGCGGGTGGTGCCGTCGTGGGTGGTGACGGTGAGTCCGTGCGTGCTGCTGATCGCGATGTGCTGGGTGTCGGCAGTGATCTGGGTGCGTCGGTCTGGTGCGGGGATGGTGGTGATCGTGTCGAGGTGGGGGTCGTATACGCGTACCGTGCCGGGGTTTTGGTGGATGGCTGCCCAGCCGGTGGCGGTCGGCGTGATGGCGGCGTGCCGGCCGGCGGTGTGGTTGATCAGGCGCGGGCGCACGGAGGCAGCATAGGGCCCGCCTCTCCCCCTGTGGCGCGGGTCGTGTCTGGTTGCTGGTGGCTATCGTCGCGGGCACAGGGAGGGCGTGCCGTGGCGAAGGTTGTGATTGTCGGGGACGTGGGTGGCTGTGCCGAGCAGTTGGTGCGGGTGGTGGGGCCGCTGGTGGATGAGCCGGACACGGTGGTGATCCAGGTGGGTGATCTGGTGGATCGGGGGCCGGATTCGCCGGGGGTGTTGGCGTTTGTGCGGGAGCGGCTGGAGGCGGATCCGCGGCGGTGGGTGCAGTTGATCGGTAACCATGAGGCGCCGTATCTGGGTGCGGAGCCGTTCTGGCCGGTGCCGTTGGGTCAGGCGGATGCGGTGTTGCTGCGGACGTGGTGGTTGAAGGAGTGGTTGCGGGTGGCGGCGGCGGTGCGTACCGCTGAGGGTGAGGAGTTGCTGGTCACGCATGCCGGGTTGACGGTGGCGGCGTGGGAGGAGCTGGGTGGGCCGGTGACGGCGGGGACGGCGGCGGATCTGTTGAACACTCGGCCTGAGGAGTTGTTGTTCAGTTACGGCGGGCCGTTGTGGGCGGAGGCCGGTCAGGTGTACGGGTCGTGGTTGCTGGATCGTCGGCCGGCGCCGTTCTCGCAGGTGCATGGGCATTCGACGGTGGTGAGTTTTCAGCATTGCAGTTGGTTGTGTGAGGAGCGGGTGCGGCAGCGGGCCACGGTGGACTGGGTGGCGCGGCACACGGTGGCGCGGATCAACGGGGCACGGTTCGTGGGGGTGGATCCGAAGCACGGTACGGCGGGTGCTGCTCGGTGGGCGCCGCTGGTGTTGGAGGGTGCTCAGCTCATCGGGGTGTGATGACGCCGCCGATCGCGGTGCGCCCGGGCAGGGTGCCGATGAAGTCGACGGTGATTGCTTCTCGGGTCTGCTCGCCCAGGATGTTGGTGATCGCGTCGGTGACGCCGGCGGCGAGCCGGTCGATGACGCCGGGGTGGCTGAAGGCCTCTTCTTTGATGCCGAAGGTGATGGTGGGTGCGGGGTTGGTGGCGGGTTTGCCGCCTATCCCCCAGCGGCCGGCGGGGACGCCGACGAGTTTGACGACGGCGATGTCGCGGGCCCAGGGGCCGTAGACGGCGATGACGGCGTCGGTGAGGCCGGTGATGAGCTGTTCCTCGCGTCCTTTCAGGTCGGTTTCGGTGGCGTGGACGGTCAGGTGCGGCACTAGGATCTCCTTTGACAGCAAATAACCTTTGCATGCAAAGCTAATTCGGGGGTGGGTGGATGTCAACGCCGGAATCGCCGGATGCGGCCGTGCGGGAGCTGCTGCTGGTGATGCCGCGGCTGATCGGCCGGATCAAGCGGATTCCCCCGCCGGAGCAGCTGCGTGATCTCGACCTGGCGCCACGGCATCTGTCGCTGCTGTCGTTGCTGCTGCTGGACGGGCCGCTCACCGTCAACGACCTGGCGGGGAAGCTGGGGGTCGCCCCTACCACGGTCAGCCTGCTGGTGGGTGATCTGAGCCGTAAGGGGGTCCTGGAGCGGCGCGAGGACGACACGGACCGCCGGCGGCGCATCATCGACATCAGCACGGACAGCCGGCCGGCGATCGAGCAGTGGCTCTCCCCCGGCGCTAAGGCCTGGCAGCACGCGCTGGCGCCCCTGGACGCCGGGCAGCGGCGGACCTTCGTCGATACGCTGCTGCGCTATGAGCAGTTCTTTGCCCGTGACTGAGCCGGGGCTGATCGATTACGGCGGGGACGGCCCGCAGGTGCTGCTCGTACACGGCAGCGGCCACAACGCGGCGGTCTGGTCCGCGGTTGCCGGGTTCCTGGTTCCCGGTCACCGGGTGGTCGCCGTCGACCTGCGCGGGCACGGCCAGAACCGGGCGGATTCGCAGACGCCGGAGCAGTACTGGCGGGATCTGGCCGACGTGGTCGCGGCGCTGGGGTGGCGGCGGCCGCTGCTGGCCGGGCATTCGACCGGCGGTTACGCGGTCACCGCGGTCACGGCCGCGGGCCTGGTCACGCCGTCCGCGCTGTGTGTGGTCGACGGTCTGGTGCTCGACGACCGGGCCACCGCGCGGGAGCAATTGGCCGGGTTCCTGACCGAGGAGTCCGCGGCCGAGTTGGAGCGGATGTTCGGGTACGGGCTGCGGTTCGACGCGGCGGGGATGCGGGCGTGGATCGCGCGGCAGCCGGCGCACCCGCTCAATGCCGGAGCCGATCCGGAGCTGGCCCGGGCGGTGGCCGCGCGCAGTTTCGTCGCCGACGGTGACGGCTTCCTGAGGCGGCCCACCACCGCGGAGATCACGGCGACGATCGCCACCGATACCGGCGCTGCCGTGTTCCCGAGTGTCGACGTCTACGAGCGGATCACCTGTCCGCTCACTGTCGTGCTGCCGAGCCAGGGGTTCTATGCCGCGCGCCGCGGTGACATCCCGGCGAAGGCGCGCCTCGCCGAGGTGGAGGCGGGCCACAACGTGGTCATGACCCATCCCGCTTTCGTCGCGGGCGTGATCCGCGATCTTGCGGGGCAGGTCGGCTAGAGGTTGCGCACGGCCACGGATTCGCCGTCGGCGGTCTCGCCGGTCTCGCGGAAGCCGAGCCGGGCGTAGAACGGGGCGGGGCCACCGGGGCGTGGCTCGTAGGTGACGTACGCCAAGGTGTGGCCGCGGGAGCGGATCTCGGCGCAGACGGCCTCCACCGCGTACGTGCCATAGCCCTTGCCCTGTTCGTCGGCGGCGATGTTGAGCCGCCACAGGCCGGAGCGCAGGTCGTCCGGGTTCTCGTCGGGCCCCCACGCGATGTCGTGGAAGGCCATCACGAACCCGACGGGCCGGTCGCCGTCGTAGATGAGGCGCGGCCAGGCGTGGTCGGGATACACGTACGCCTCGGCGAGGGACTTGACGACCGGGGCGACCAGGTCCTGCTGGTCGGGGCGAACGCTCAGGGCCAGGGCCGCCTCGTAGTTCTTCGGGGTGATCTCGGCCAGCCGCATGCCGGGCACGGTAGCGGGTGGGCGCTACGGCCCGCGAGCGATATTGTGGCCCGCCATGCAGCCTCTTCCGGACGCCGCCCGCGAGCTGCTGGAGACCCTGGCGGCGCCGCCGCGGCTGGTGGCGCATCTGCGGCTGGTGCACGACGTGGCGTGGCAGGTGACCGGCTGGCTGGCCGACGAGCATCCGCGGCTGGGTTTCGACCGGGAGGCGGTGCTGTTCGGGGCGGCCACGCACGACATCGGCAAGGTGCGGCATCCGCGGGAGCTGTCGCAGCCCGGCAGGCAGCATGAGCCGGCCGGGTATGAGCTGCTGCTCGAGCTGGGGGTGCCGGATCGGCTGGCCCGGTTCGCCGGCACGCACGGGTCGTGGACGGCTGACGGTGTCGAGGTGGAGGATCTGCTGGTCAGCCTCGCTGACAAGGTGTGGAAGGGGCAGCGGGTCGCCGAGCTGGAGCAGCTGGTGGTGGATCGGCTGGCGGCGGCATCGGGCTTGGAGGCGTGGGCGGCGTTCCTGTCGCTGGACGACCGGCTGCAGGTGGTGGCGGGTGCGGCGGATGCGCGTCTGGCGTACCAGAACGGGTTTCCGGTCCTCTGACAGGATGGCCGGATGCGCATCGCGGTGATCTCCGACATCCATGGCAATCTGCCTGCTTTGCAGGCAGTGCTTGCGGCTATCAGCGCCGAGGGCGCCGATGTGACGGTCAATCTGGGTGATCTGCTTTCGGGGTACGTGCAGCCGGCGCAAACCGCGGACCGGCTGATCGCGGCGGGGCTGGCCACGGTGCGCGGCAATCACGAACGGCAGCTGCTGAAGTTCGCGCCGGAGAAGATGGGCAGGGCGGACCGGCTCACCAGCGAGGTGCTCACCGCCGGGCACCGGGACTGGCTGGCGTCGCTGCCCGTGACGCTGTCGCCGGCGCCCGGGGTGCTGGCGTTTCACGGCACGCCGACCGACGATCTGCAGTATCTGCTGCACACGGTCGACGCGTCGGGTGCCCGGGAGGCCACCGAGGACGAAGTGGTGCGGCGTCTCGGGGATGTGCCCGGGTACCGGCTGCTGCTGTGCGGGCACACCCATCTGCCAGGGACCATGCGGCTGCCCGGTGGGGTGCTGGTGGTGAATCCGGGCAGTGTCGGCTGGCCGGCGTACGTCGATGACGAGCCGCATCCGCATCGGATGGAGGCGGGTTCGCCGCACGCCCGGTATGCGCTGGTGGACGACGCGTCGGGGCGCTGGGAGGTGTCGTTGCGGTCGGTGGAGTACCCGTGGGAGGACGCGGCGGTGCTGGCCGAGGGTTGCGGGCGGCCTGATGTGGCGTATGCGTTGCGGACCGGGCGGGTGCCGGCATGATCGTGCGCTGGGTGACCGGGTTCCTGGACACGCCGTCACGTGACGCCGAGCCGTTCTGGCTGGCCGTGACCGGGTCCTCCTTGTCGCCGCGGCGCGGTCCGGGCGGCGCGTTCGCCACGCTGCTGCCGGCTGACGGGGACGCCTATCTGCGGGTCCAGGTGGTCGGTGATCCCCCCGCGCGCGCACATCTGGACCTGCACGTGGACGATGCGGCGTCAGCGGCTGCCGAGGTGACCGGCCTGGGCGCGCAGGTGACCTTCTCCGAGCCCGGTCTGGTGGTGCTGCGCTCCCCGGCGGGAATCGCGTTCTGCCTGGTCGACGGGGAGGGTGAGCAGTCGGTTCCGGCGGTCGGCGCCTTCGGCAGCGTCGTCGACCAACTGGCTCTGGACATTCCGGTAGCGCTGTACGAGCGGGAGGTGGCGTTCTGGGCGGCGGTGACCGGCTGGCAGCGGCGGGCCTCGGATCTGCCGGAGTTCTCGTTCCTGCAGCCGGCGGGGCCGATGCCGGTGCGGCTGCTGCTGCAGCGGGTCGGCGGCTCTGCTGCCGGGGTGCACCTGGATTTCGCGTGCGGTGACGTGGATGCCGAGGCGGCGCGGCATGTGGCGCTGGGCGCGCAGGTGGTGCGCCGGGTACCCGGGGACTGGACGACGCTGCGGGATCCGGCCGGGCGCGAGTACTGCGTGACGGGGCGTTCGCCGTTCGGGCGGTGATCGTTTCGGCGCGGCTTGCCGGTTCTTGTCGGTGGGGGCTGGTAGAAAAGGGCTCTCATACAAACGTTCGAAGGTTGTGGTGGGGATGACGGCGGCAGGCGTGGATGCCCGTGGGCTGAGCGCGCAGGAGTTGGAGCAGATCCGGGATCAGGTGGCGGCCGGGCGTAAGCCGCGGGTGCAGTTCACCGAGGCGGCGGGGCAGATCGCCGGGCAGATCGGGCAGGTCGTGCAGTTGACCGACCCGGCCGAGTCCGACGAGTGGGTGGTGGTGAAGTTCGGGCGTGACGAGTTGCCCTTCTCCCCCACCGATCTGCGGATCGCGCCCAAGGGAGCGGCGGCCCGCAAAGCGGTGCCACCTGCGGCTCCGGCGCCGGAGCCGGTGCTGTCCGGACCCGAGTTCCTGATCGACAAGCCGTTGCCGGCGCGGCCCGCTGCGGCGCCCGCCCAGCGCGCGGGTGAGGATGGTGGCGCCAAGCCGGCGGCTGCGGCCAAGCCGGCAGTGGCGGTCAAGGAAGGAAATGATGTGACGGCTGCGCGTAAGGCGGCGCGACCCGCGAAGAGCAAGCCGGGGCCGACGCTCACGGTCACCCTGGCCTATGGGGAGGGTGAGTGGACGGTCGCGGCGCAGCAGGGCGCCAAGGCTCTCGCCCGGCCCTACGTGATCCGTCCCGCGGAGGCGCTGCGGATGGTGCAGCTGGTCGACGTGCCCGGCGTGCAGGAGGCGGTCGAGCAGATCCTGGCGGCGGAGCGGGCCGAGGCGCAGCAGCAGGCGCAGCGGTTGCGCGCCGAGCTGGCCGAGATCGAGGCGCGGCTGGCCGAGTTGGGTGAGGCCGGGCCGGCAGCGCAGTGAGGCCCCGGATGCTGCCGGCTTGACCCTCAGCCTGGTCGAGGGTCCAGGCTGGCGGCATGACGGAGATCGACAACGTGTTGGCGGAGATGGGGCAGGCCGTGGAGCAGGGCCGTGCCGGTGACCGGGTGGGTGCCCGGGTTGCTCTGGAGGCGCTGTGGGCGCGCGTCGGCGACGACGGGGACGCTCTTCACCGGTGCAGCATCGCGCATTTCTGTGCCGACCTGCAGGATGCGGTGGCCGACGAGCTGGCGTGGGATCAGCGGGCCCTGGCGGCGGTGAGCGACCTCAGCGACGAGCGGGCCCAGCGGTTCCACGACTCGCTGCAGGTGCGCGGGTTCCTGCCGTCGCTGCACCTGAACCTGGCGGATGCGTATCGGCGTAACGGCGAGCCCGGCCCGGCCCGCGAGCATGTGGCGCAGGCCGTGCAGCATCTGGATGCCTTGCCCGACGACGAGTACGGGGCTCAGCTGCGGGCGGCTGTCGGCCGGGTCAGTGACGCGCTGGACGCGGGGTCGCTGGCGTTGCTGCAGCCCTCATGACGGCGGGCGGCTGTCCCACCAGGTGAGGACGCGCAGGGTGTTCCATCGGCTCGGCTCGCCGACGTGTTCGATGGTGAGATGGACGCGGCCGGGGTGAGTGAGGTCGAGCAGCCACCGCCCGTCGGGCTGCTGCTTCTGCGGACCAGGTCGGCGGCCAGCTGCGGGTCCGGGGCGGCGCCGGTTCGCCGGAAGTAGTCCAGGGCGCGCAGCACGTCGTAGTGCCAGTAGTAGGGGAAGGCGCGGTCCAGGTAGGCGGGATCGACCAGCTCGCCGGTGCTGAGCCGGCGCATCAGGGCGCGTGACAGCAGGTACGGCTCGCCGCTGTGGCGGGCCTCGGTGAGCGCGGGTGAGCTGTCGGCGGCCTGTTCGGACACGACGCGCTCGTGCAGCGGCGCTACGTCGACACCGAAGTAGGCGCCGGTCTCGATGGTGCGCCCGTTGATGCACGGCTCGACCTCGCCGTCGACGTAGCGCTGGCCCTCGTGTGTTCCCAGCGGCCGTTCTCGGCGACCAGGGCGATGATCCGGCAGGCCTGCGCGGGGGCCGGGTCCAGGCCGAGGATCAGCAGCGTCTGCGGGCTGTGCCTGGTGGCGGTCCACGGCTGACCCGGCGGCTGGTCAGGGTGGTCGAAGTAGCCGGCCGGGAAGCAGGCGCCGCCCTTCCACAGTCCGTCGCTGCCGGCTCGGACGCGTCCGGAAGCGATGGCCGGCGGATCTCAGTGGAAATACTTGAGGCCGACGATTCCGCAGATCACCAGCAGTAGGCAGAGGATGCGGGGCAGGCTGGCCGGTTCGCCGAGGGCGACCATCCCGACGACGGCGGTGCCGACAGCGCCGATGCCCACCCACACGGCGTAGCCGGTGCCGACCGGGACGGTGCGCAGCGCGTAGCCGAGCCCGGCCATGCTGAGCACCAGGGCGACACCGAACACGGCGGTCGGCAGGGGGCGGCTGAAGCCGGCGCTGCGGTCCAGGGCGATCGCCCACACGGTCTCGAGCAGGCCGGAAATGATCAGAGCAAGCCAGGCCATGACAACTCACCTCGCGGCGGTCGTCTTGTCAGGCCGGGTACGACGCGCAACTCGTCCGGGGCCGCCACCGGTTCGGGGCGCCGCTTCCCAGCCTAGCCACTTACTGGGCACCCGGCCCGGCTGGTGGCTGAACTCACCCGCGCCGGCGGCGCAGCGAGCGCGGCCGGCAGAAGCCAGCAGCGAGCCGGCGGGCAGGGCCGTGAGGAGCCAGGCAGCAGCGGCCGAGCGAGCCAGCAAGAGCCGGCGGGGGCTGGCAAGAACCGGCGGGCAGGGCCGTCAGGCGTCGGGCAGCAGCGGCCGCATGAAGGTGCGCTCGTACCGCAGCACGCACCCGGACTCGTCGCGGATCCGGTCGGCGGCGATGAACTCAGGGTCCACGCCGAACCGGGTGCGGTACTGCTCGTACGCGGCAAGGCTGTCGAAGCTGAACAGCGCCTCCGCCTTGTCGCTGGCCCCTTCGGCGGGCAGGAAGTAGCCGTGGTGGAGGCCGCCGTGCGCCGCGACCAGGCGCATCCATTCGCGGGCGAAGCGCTCGAACGCTTCGATGCGGGCCGGGTCGATCGTGTAGTGCACCACGCACGTGATCACAGCAGCCCCGCATCGTGGGCGAGCATCGCCACCTGGGTCCGGTTGTTCAGGTCGAGTTTGGTGAAGATGTGGGTGATGTGCGCCTTCACCGTGGCCACGCTCATCGCCAGCGCGTCGGCGATCTGCGCGTTGGTGTTGCCGCGGGCCAGCGCGAGCGCCACCTCGCGTTCGCGGGGGCTGAGCGCGGCCAGAGCGGAGCGGGCCTGCTCGGAGGTGTCGGCGCCGGACGCGACCTTGAGCATCAGCCGCCGGGTGACCGCTGGTGACAGGATCGGCTCACCGGCGGCGACCGAGCGGATGGCGGCGGCGATCCGGTCCGGTGGGGTGTCCTTGAGCAGGAACCCGCCGGCGCCGGCCCGCAGAGCCCGCACCACGTGCTCGTCGGTGTCGAACGTGGTCAGCATGATCACCTCGGGTGGTCGGGGCCGGGCCCGGGTCCGCCGGGTGGCGGTGATCCCGTTGACGCGCGGCATCCGGATGTCCATCAGCACCACGTCGACGTGATGCTCGTCGAGTGCGGCCGGGACCTCGTCACCGTCGGCGACCGCGGCGACCACGACGATGCCGTCGGCGCCGTCGAGCATCATGGTCAGCCCGGCGCGGACCAGCGGGTCGTCGTCGACGATGACGACCCGCACCTCGCTCAGCTGCGCCACGGCAGTTCCGCGTACAGATGGAACTCTCCGCCTTCGGCACTGTGCCGCAGCTCGCCGCCGGCGAGCGTGACCCGCTCGGCCAGGCCGAGCAGTCCCAGGCCGGCGCCCGGCAGGCCCGGCGCGGCCACCGCGAGGGGGTTGCGCACGTCGACGCGCAGGGTGCCGCCGGCGTTGCCGTCGACGACGATGCGCACCGGGCGCCCGGCGGCATGCTTGCGCGCGTTGGTGAGGGCCTCCTGCACGATGCGGTACGCGGTACGCCCGGTCACCGCCGGCACCGGCGCGGGCAACCCGATCCGGTCGTCGAAGCCGACGCTGAGCCCGGCGTCGCGGGTCTCCCCGACCAGCCGGGGCACGTCGTCGAGCCCGGGTGCGGGCGGGCCGTCGCTCTCGTCGTCCGGGTCCTGGCGCAGCACGGTGATCACCTCGCGGAGTTCGTCGAGGGCCTGGTGCACGCCGGCGCGGATCACCCCGGCCGCCTCGGTGAGTTTCTGCGGCGGCGCGTCCGGCCGGTACTCCAGCGCGCCCGCGTAGACGGCCAGCAGCGACAGCCGGTGCGCGAGCACGTCGTGCATCTCGCGGGCCATCCGGGTGCGTTCGGCCAGGCGGGCCTCGGCGACGCGGCGATGCTGTTCGGCCTCGGCGCGTTCGGCCCGCTCCCGCAGCGAGGTGAGCAGGGCTTCGCGGGCCCGCGCCCAGGTGCCCCAGCCGAGCAGCGCCGCGTACGCGACGACGACCAGCAGCAGCCACCATTGGTACGACAGCCCGCCCGGTGGCCGCCACCAGCCGAGAACCGCGTGCCCGGCGATCCCGGCGGCGCTGACCAGCGCGGCCTGCCGCAGCGGCCGTTGCCGGGCGGTGTTGAGCGCGGCGAACGTGGCCGCCGGGGTGACCACGTGCGACAGCGCGGCCAGGGCGCTGAGCAGCAGACCGCCGGTGACCGGGCGCAGGATCGCCACCGGCACCAGCGCGCAGGCCAGCACGGCCACGGCGATGTCCAGCCCGAGCAGCGCGGACGGCTCCCAGCGCACCGCGCTGTACACGGCCGAGGCGATCAGCACGCCGACCGCCAGGGTCGACCAGATGATCACCGTACGGGTGGCGGCCGGCCGCCGGTCGCACGTCGCTGTCCCCATGCTGATCAGGCTAGTTGCGCCCCGGCGGCCGGGCCACCGACCAAAGTCGTAGCCGCGGCTGCCGGTGGATCGATGTGCGTGACCGGGCCTGGCCCCGACGCTGGTGGCATGACTGAGAACCTGACTCTCGACAAGCAGAGCGCGCCGCGGATCAACCGGTACCGGCTGCGGACCGTCGCGCTGACCGTCGCCGCCACCGAGGCGGCCTACCTGGTGCTGCGCTACGGCGCCGGCATCGACCTGACCGCCGGGGACGTCACCGTCGGCCCGGCCGCGGTCGCGGTGACCGCCGCGGTGGCCGCCCTGGCCGGCTGGGCATTGCTGGCGGTCCTGGAACGCTTCACCAGCCGGGCCGTCCGGATCTGGCGGATCGTGGCAGTAGCCGTGTTCCTGGTGTCCCTGCTCGGCACACTGGGCGGCGTGGACGCCGGGGCGGTGTTCGGCCTGTCCCTGCTGCACGCGGTCGTCGCCGGCGCGCTGATCACCGGCCTGCCGTGCCGCTGCCGCTGACCGCCCCGTGATCGCTGATCCGGGCCGGCCGCCCGGGGGACGCTGATCGCCGCCGGGCGGGCCGTAGCCCTGTGCCGGGATCGGCGGTCGGCGTCGGCGGCGGGCGGGCGCGTGGCATCATGTGCGCCTCATGGAGAACTCTTCCTGGCGGGCCCCGCTGCTGTGGCGGATCCTGCTCGCCGCGTCCCGGGTTGTCGTGTTCCCGCTGTGCCGGCTGCGGGTGACCGGCACCGTGCCCGCCGACCTGGCCGGCGGGCCGGTGATCCTGGCCGCCAACCACGTCAGCCCGTTCGACCCGCTGGTCATGGTCGCCGCCAGCCACAAGGCCGGGCTCACCCCGCGGATCATGGCGACCGGCGGGGTGTTCGACGCGCCCGTGCTGGGCTGGATCATGCGCCGGTGCGGGCACCTCCGGGTGGACCGCAACACCGTGCACGCGGCGAACGCGCTGGAGACCGCGGGTAAGGCGCTGACCGAGAACGCGATGGTGCTGGTCTACCCGGAAGGCCGCATCGGCCTGGACCCGTGGATGTGGCCGGAACGCGGCAAGACCGGGGTGGCCCGGATGGCCGACATCTCCGGCGCCCCGGTGGTGCCGGTCGCGCAGTGGGGCGCGCACGCCGTGCTGCCGTACGAGGCGCCGAAACGGATGGCCCGACCCCTGCTGCGCGCGTTGCTGCGCCGCCCGGTGGTGCAGGTCAACTTCGGCGTCGAGGTGGACCTGTCCGGGGTGTCCGGGTCGGCAGGGGCGCGGGCCATGCAGGCCACCCGTCTGATCATGGAGGGCATCGACGCGGCGCTGACTCCGCTGCGCGCCGGCGAGATGCAGACGCCGCGCTTCGTGGACCGCAGCCGCCCGGCGGACATGTCCCGCGTCCGGCCCCGGCAAGCCTGAACGACCCCGCAGGCCGGAACGGCGCCGATAGCCGGAACGGCGCCGACAGGCACTAACCGTCCCGGCAAGCCTGGACCGGCAAGTCTGAGCGGCACCGGGCTGGTTCATGTCACGGGCTGATCCGGGCGGCCAGCTTGTGCAGGGTCTGCAACTCGTCGGGGGTGAGCGGTTCGGCGAGATGCGCGCGCACCGCGGCGGCATCTGACTCGGGTGTGCCCCTCAGCGCGACCGCGGCGGCCGATTCAGGCGTTTCTCGAAGGCCAGCTGGTTGTAGACCGACCCGCTGTAGTCGTCGATCGGCGTGTAGCCGGCCGCCCGGTACAGCCCGATCGCCTCGGTCAGCGCCGAGTGGGTGCCCAGCCGGACCGTGCCGATCCCGTGCGCGGCGGCGTCGGCCTCCAGGGCGGACAGCAGCCGCCGGCCCAGCCCGAGACCCCGCGCCGGCTCGGCGATCCACAGGTGGCGGATCTCGGCGGCGCCGGCGGCGAGGTGCACCCACAGGCCGCAGCCGGCGGCCCGGCCGTCCTCGCGGGCCAGCAGCACCGTCCCGTCGACCCGGTCGGGCGGGGTCAGGGTGGCCGGGTCGTAGCCCTCCGGGAAGCGGTTCGCGAGCTCCGCCGCGTACCGCTGCAGGCAGTCCTGGACCGTCGCATCGCCGGCGGCGGCCTGCTCGATCGTGACGGCGGCGCTGCGCAGCAGCCGCCGGATCCGGCCCTGCGCGTCGAGCAGCTGCGCACGCTGGCCGTCGGTGAGCGCCCCCAGCAGCTCAGCGATCCCGGCACGCGAGCGGCGCTCCAGCTCGGCACGCTCCGCTTGGCCGGCATCGGTGAGCTCGGCGATGCGCACCCGCCCGTCACCGGGATGCGCACGGACCGTGACCAGCCGCTGATCGGCGAGGGCGCGCAGCAGCCGGCTCAGATAGCCCGAGTCCAGCCCGAGGCGCTCCCGCAGCTCCCGCACGTCGCAGCCGGCGCCGATCTCGAACAGCAGCCGGGCCTGCCCGAGCGGCCGGTCCTGCCCCAGGTACCGGTCGGTGAGGATGCCGAGGCGCTGGGTGTAGTAGCGGTTGAAGTCGCGAACCCGTTCGATCTCGTCGACGGCCATGACGACGATGCTAGGCCTATTCTCTGACCTGTGTCAGAGAATTCGGAGCGGCTCGCGCACGGGTACAGCCATGACACCCGCGGCGACGGCGCCACCGTCGTCAAACGCTTCCAGGGCCCGGACGCCGACGGGCGCCGGGCCACCGAACGCGCCGCCCTGACCGCGCTCGCCGGGCTGCTGCCGGTGCCGGCGCTGCTGGCCGCACCCGACGGCGCCCTGATCATGGCGCACCTGCCGGGCACGCACGGCCAGGACCTGATCGCCGCCGGCCACGCGGAGACCGTGCTGCGCCGCTGCGGCGAGCTGCTGCGCGAGTTGCAGGCCGTCGACGTGCGCGCCGTGTTCCCGCAGGCCGCGGCGGGCACGGTGCTGGTGCACGGCGACTACGGGCCGAACAACATGCTGTTCGACCCGGCCGCGATTCTGGACTGGGAGTGGGCGCACCCCGGCGAGCCGGTCGAGGACCTCGCCTGGTGCGAGTGGATCGTCCGCTACCACCACCCGGACGCGGCGCAAGCGTTGGACGCGCTGTTCGACGGCTACGGCGACCGGCCGGCCTGGACCGCCCGGCACGCCGCCATGCTGCGCACATGCCACGCCATCGCCGGCGTGTTCGCCGCCGACGCGGCCACCGTAGAGCATTGGCAGCGCCGCATCGCGGTCACCGCGGCGTGGCTCTGCTGACGGCAGAGCATCCTTGGTAGCCGGCAGCGGCGCGGGCAGGCTGGGCGGCATGCGCACTCTGATTCTCGGCGGCAGCGGCTTCGTCGGCCGGGCCGTGGCAGCCGAGGCCATCACCCGCGGCCACACCGTCACCGTGTTCAACCGCGGCCGCCGCGACCCGGTGCCCGGCGCCCGCGTCCTGCTCGGCGACCGGCTCACCCCGGGCGGGCTGGCCGCTCTCGACACCGCCGAGACCTGGGACGCCGTCGTCGACACCTGGTCGGCGGACGCCGTACCGGTCGCCGACGCCGCGCAGCTGCTGTCCGGCCGGGCCGGGCATTTCACCTACCTCTCCAGCCGCTCGGTGTACCGCTACGGCGGCGCCGCCCCGCTCGCCGAGGACTCGCCGCTCGCTGACCTCGACGATCCCGGCTACGCGGGCGACAAACTGCGCGGTGAACACGCCGCCGCCGCTTTCACCGGCCCGCTGCTGCTGGCCCGCGCCGGCCTGATCCTCGGCCCGCACGAGGACGTCGGCCGCCTGCCCTGGTGGCTCAACCGCCTGCACCGCGGCGGCCCGACACTCGCTCCGGGCCCGCGCGAGCTGCCCCTGCAGTACATCGACGCCCGCGACCTGGCCACCTTCGTCCTGGACGCCGCCGCCGCCGGGCACTCCGGCGCGTTCAACGTGGTCAGCGAACCCGGCCACACCACCATGGGCGAACTGCTCGACACCGCCAACGAGATCACCGGCGGCCACGCCGAGCTGCGCTGGACCGACCCGCAGCCGATCCTGGACGCCGGCATCGAACCGTGGACCCAGCTGCCGATCTGGCTGCCGCCGGGCAGCGTCGACCACGAATTCATGCACCGCGGCGACGTCAGCAAGGCTCTGGCCGCGGGCCTGCACTGCCGCCCGGTCCGCGACACCATCGCCGACACCTGGGCCTGGCTGACGGCCTTGCCCGGCGAGGCACCGCGGCGCGCTGACCGTGCAGCCGCCGGCTTGGATCCGGCTTTGGAGAGCACACTGCTGTGAGGGGTACGGGCGTCGCCCGTCCCGCCGAATCTGCCGCCGTCCCCGGCGCGCCGCGCGGCCATCCACGGGGTTGCGGCCGTTGGCGCGGCCGCCGGGCTTATCCACGGGTCGGTCCCAACCCCGAATGCGGCCGCCGGGCCGATCCTGGAGTGGGCCCCGGCGCAGCGCGGCCCTCGGGGTGGGCCACGGCTACCTGCGCGCGGCACACCAGCAGGCGGCCGGGCGGGCGGGCCCGTGGTGGGCAGCACGGTCGAGGCGAGACCGGGTGCAGCCCGGCGTCCTCGTCAGTCGGGTTCAGGTGATCCAAGCTGTCGCCGAGGATCAGCCGGTGCAACCCCGGCGAGCTGGACCGGCCGGCCTGCGGGTGGGGGTCATCAGCCGACTGCCGCAGCGGGCGCCCGTGTCCCGGACCCGGGCCGCGCCGGCGGGGAAGCTGCTCACCGAGCGGACCCTGCCGCTATGACGAGCGCCACCCAAGATCGACTTGTTGGCTGTGGCGGATCGCCGAAGGTTCCAGCCGGGCACGCGGCCCGGCCAGATGATCTTGGAGGTTCGCCCGGAGCTGCGGCCCGATCGGGGATTCACCAGCGTGGCGCCCGCCCTACGGTTGATCATGCTGGGGGTGGGATGTGCCTTCAGCCCGGCGCCAACCCGTACCTGATCGGAGTCCGATGTTCCACCGCAACGCCACCGACCCCACCCTCCGGCGCGGCCTGACGCAGCGGCGGCTCGGCCGCCGCGACATGCTGCGCCTCGGTGGACTGGCCGCGCTGGGCCCCGCCCTGGCCGCGTGCGGCGTGCAGGGCAAGGGCACCCCGGCGGCGAGCGTGGACACCAGCACGATCGCCACGTTCTGGGAGGGCAAGGCCAGCACCGGCAAGGTCGACTTCGCGAACTGGCCGCTGTACATGGATCCCGCGATGCCGGAACTGAAGAAGTTCACCGAGAAGACCGGCATCAAGGTGAACTACCAGGAGGTCATCCAGGAGATGGGCCCCTGGTTCGCCAAGGTGCAGCCGCAGCTGTCGGCGAAGCAGTCGATCGGCTTCGACCTCATGGTGATCACCAACGGGATCCAGTTCGGCCAGTTCCGGGCGGCCGGGTTCCTCGCCCCGCTGGACCACACCCGGCTGCCGAACTACGCCAAGAACGCGGCGCCCAAGTACGCGCAGGAGAGCTTCGACCGGGGCAACGTGTTCAGCGTGCCGTGGGCGTCCGGGATCACCGGCATCGCCTACGACGAGTCCAAGACCGGCCGGCCGATCACCAAGCTGGCCGACCTGTGGGACCCGGCGTTCCAGGGCCGCGTCGGCATGATGTCCGACGTCACCGAGCTCGCCAACTTCGGTCTGCTGGCCGCCGGGCTCACGCCGGGTGACTCCACCGAGGTCGAGTGGAAGAAGGCCGCCGCCAAGCTGCAGCAGCAGAAGGACGCCGGCATCGTGCGCAACTACTACGAGCAGGACTACGTCGACGCGCTCGGCAAGGGCGAAGTGTGGATCACCCAGGCCTGGTCGGGTGACATCTTCCAGAAGAACCTGTCCGACGGCACGAACCTCAAGTTCGTGATCCCCGAGGAGGGCGGCACGATCTGGACCGACAACTTCGCCATCCCGGTGACCGCGGCGAACCCGGTCGACGCGATCGCGCTGATCGACTTCTTCTACGAGGTGGAGAACGCGGCGTCGCTGGCCGAGTACATCAACTACGTGTGCCCGGTGCCGGCCGCGCAGGCCCAGATCCGCAAGGACGCGGCCGCGCTGTCCGGTGACGACCGAGCTGAGCTCGAGCAGATCGCGGCCAGCTCGCTGATCTTCCCGAGCGAGGCGGATTACGCCAAGCTGCACTACTACGTCGGGTTCGACACCGCCGAGGAGCAGCAGGACTTCTCGAAGATCTTCGACCCGATCGTGCTGGGCTGAGCTCTGTCCACCGGCGCCGTCCATGCCTGGGCGGCGCCGGTGGCGTTCTCATACCGGTGCCGGCCGCGCGGGCCGCTGCTGCTGGTCGTGGTCGAGCCGGGTGGCGGTGCGCCGCAACAGCCCGGCCGCACCGAGGCGCAGCCGTCCGGGCGGCGCCTCGGGCACCACCGGCGCGTCCGGCAGGGCGGAGTGGCTGATCCGGGTGGCGGCCGGGCGGACCAGCGGCAGGATGAGCTCGATCATGATTGATCACTCCCTATGCTTCCGGTTAAAGTCATTACACCGGTAGCTCCCCGCTGCCGCAACCCCCTAAACGCAGTTTGGTGGAAGCAAATGGGTTTTCCTCCGCTCTACGGCGGTCTGACCTGCCTGGACTTCGCGAACACCGTCGACGGGCGGCCGACGCCACAGCCCGAGGATCACCTGCACGACTACCGCGACCTGGTGCGCTGGGCCGCGTACGCCGGCCTGCTCGACACCGCCGCCGCCCACTGGCTCACCGGCCTCGCCGAGGCCCGCCCCGCCGACGCCGCCGCCTCCTACACCGCCGCGCTGCGGCTGCGCGAGGCGATCTTCCGCGCCTGCTCCGGCGACGCGCCGCCGCAGCCCGGGGACCTCGCGCTCATCCAGCAGGCGTACGCCGCGGCGATGTCCCACGCCACCCTGACCCCCGACGGCCCCGGCTTCTCCTGGGCGCTCGACACCGACCACCTGGACCGCGCCTGGTGGCCCGCCGCCGTCTCCGCGGTCGACCTGCTCACCACCGGCCCACTCCCCCGGGTCAAAGTGTGCGCCTCCACCGGCGGCTGTGACGGACTGTTCGTGGACACCAGCAAGAACGGCAGCCGCCGCTGGTGCCGCATGCAGGACTGCGGCACCGAAGCCAAGATCGGCCGGCAGACCGCCCGGCGCCGCGCCGCCCGCAGCTGAAGCCGGCAGCCTCGTGCCGGGTCACGACCGCGCCGCCGGAGAAGGTCCGCGTCTGCACCAGGTTCAGGTTCACCCAGCACTCGCTGACGCCGGCCGCCTGCGCGACGGGCCAGCTGGCAGATCCGGGCGCGGTTCGCCGAGGGGGAAGAACCCGCCATCGGATGAGTCACGCCGATCTTGTTATCGTCTGGCCTGCCCGGCCCGCTGGCCGGTCAGCGCGATCGGTGCGGTGAGGGAAGGATGCTCCGTGAGGCTGGCGACTAGGGCCGAGTTCCGGCTGCCGGACCAGGCGGACGGTCCGGTACACGCGGGGTCGTGTCTGGTATCCGGTGCCGGGGTGTTCTACGCGGTCGTGTGGTGGGACGGCGGCGCTCGGTACGCGCTGGTGTCCATCGCCGCTCAGGTGGTTCAGACGGTGCTGCTCGACGAGTTGGGTGAACCGTTCGACGCGGCCTATGACGCGCCGGCGCCGGTGCTGCTCGAAAACGGCGCTCTGGGCGTGATAGCCGACGCCAGCACACTGTGGGTGTACGGAACCGATCTTCGGGTGCGGCGTGAGATCGCGATCGTCGGCGGCGAGGTTTTGGATCGTTTCGCCAAACACGGGCAGCGACCACGGGTGACCGCCCACGCGAGCCGAGGCACGTTTGCGGCGCAACACGTGGTCGTGCTCGATGAACCGATCACCGTCGGCAACCCGCGATATCTCGCATTCCTGCGCATCGGCGAGACGGCTGCGTCCTGGACACGGATCAGGACTCTCGGCCCGGACGAGTTCCCGGTCGACCGATTCGGCGACGACGAGCTGAACGAGAGCCCCGACACGCCGTCGATCGACGGCTGCATCGTCGGTGATGCGGTCGGCGACGGCGACAGCCTGCTGGTCTGCGTGGAAGGCTCGGACGCTTCGAGCGTGCGTAGGTACGGGGCCGACTTCTTCACCATCACCCGGGTCACGACGGACGGAACGGTGACCGCACCGCTCTACCAGCAGTCGGGATGGAGACGTCAGCCGGGCAAGCACGGCATCACCGGCAAGGTCACCTCCTCGGGTCGCTACGTGCTGCTCACACCCGTGTTCACGGCCGGCGAGTGGAAGGGCAAACAACGCCTCTTCGATCTTGAGACAGGTGACGTCATCGAACCCGTCCTGCCCCGCGGTGCAGCCAAGATGCGGATCGTCGACCATGGCGGAGCAACCTTCTGGCTCAGCGACGGCGCCCACCGGATCCTGTGCGCCGAGGCCGAGGACCCGCGACGCCACTGCGACCTCTGAATCGCCGGTCATGGGACTGCCCGGGTCGATACCCGGCCCGGGCGGCGCAGATACTGACGGCATCGCCGACGTCGCCCGGCGCGGCGGTGATTTTGAGCCGTTATCTGCGGTTAGCAGGTTCGGCAGGATCCCCATGGTCCGGTGTGGCCGGCGGCCTGCGTGATCGCGATGGCGGATTCACGGAATCCCGTGCGTGCTGCCGGGGTGAGCGGCGTCAGGAAGCCGGCGAGTTCGCGGGTGATGTCCTGGTGGAACGCCGTGTCCGAACGGCGGCCGGCGAAATCGCCGACCCGCGCCGCCAGACGCAGCTGTTCGGGCCGGCACCGCGGCCGAGGCCGCCATGAAAGTCGACGGCATCCCCTACGAGATCGACGCCGTCGCGGCCGGCTGGCTGCTCGCCCTCACCCCGTGTCAGCGCGCAGGCTGACCCGCTCCCACCCTTCGCGGCAACTACGACATCCCCGCAGCGTGCGGCAGCAGAGATGGACCCTGCGGGCCAGCAGGCTCGAGTGGAACCGCTATGCCGCGGCGACCGAATGATCAGTTCTCCAGGATCTTCCGCAGATCGGTCAGCGCGGCCTCGTCCCGCAATGACGGGCTCGCCTCCAGCGCCAGCCGGACACCCTCCCCGAGCTGCTGCTGTGTGAGCGGCTCAGAACCTCGCAAATGCGCGGTCAGGGCCTCGACGATCCCGGTCGCGGGCCTCGATGCGGCTTCCGCCGATCTGGAAGAAGCTCAGCGCCTCGGAAACCTCCCGTGCCATGTCCCCCGGCGTCAATGCAACCCGCGGCTGACGCCGATTCCTCCACCACTGCACCGTCTTTCGTACCGCGGGAGCAGCGTTCACTGCCAGCGCGGCGACTCCCAGTACCACCAGTTCCACGAGATCCGTGTCGTCGTCGCGTTCGGCGCGTTTCTGCGGGGACGACGTGTCCGCGTGCTCATAGGTGTGGGTGTGAAAGACGTATGAGACCGACGGCTCGTCGTCCTCCTCGTCCTCGTCGATCGGGTCGAGGGTGACATGCCCCAGCTTGTTGGTGCCGTCCTCACGGGTCAGCGGGCTGAAACTGCCCGGCCGCTTGTGCGATTTCGACAGTTCCGCGTCGTCCTCGTACGTGACCCACATCTTCTTGCGCGGCATGGCACCTTCCCCGTCCGAACCACGGGCGCGGCCGATTGTGCTACGCCGCCGCCCGGCCTCACCTCATCACTGATCGGTGCGTGTCACAGGGTGCGGGCGGCGTGCCGGCCGGCGGCGCGGCCGGAGAACAGGCAGCCGCCGAGGAAGGTGCCCTCCAGGGCGTTGTAGCCGTGCACGCCACCGCCGCCGAAGCCGGCTACCTCGCCGGCCGCGTACAGGCCGGGGATCGGCTCGCCGGCCAGGTTCAGCGCCCGCGAGTCGAGGTCGGTCTGGATGCCGCCGAGGGTTTTGCGGGTGAGCACGTGCAGCTTCACCCCGATCAGCGGGCCGGCCGCCTTGTCGAGGATGCGGTGCGGCACCGACGTACGCCCGATCTTGTCCCCGATGTAGCGCCGCGAGTTGTGGATGCCCTGGATCTGCGCGTCCTTGGTGACCTTGTTGGCGATCTGCCGGTCGCGCGCCTCGACCTGGGCCCGGACGGTGGCCGCGTCCAGCAGCGGCGTGTCGGTCAGCTTGTTCATCGCCACGACCAGGTCTTCCAGGGTGTCGGCGACGACGAAGTCCGCGCCGTGCTGCTTGAACGCCTCGACCGGGGCCGGCGCGCCCTTGCCGAACAGCCGCTCCTTGATGAACGCCCGCTTGTCCTTGGCGGTCAGGTCCGGGTTCTGCTCGGAGCCGGACAGCGCGAACTCCTTCTCGATCATGCGCTGGGTGAGCAGGAACCAGGAGTGGTCGTAGCCGGCGATCTCCGGGGTGGTGCGCAGGTACTGCAGCGTGCCGAGGGTGTCGTAGCTGGGGAAGTACGGCGCCGGCAGCCGGCGGCCCAGCGCGTCGAACCACATCGGCGACGGCGCGGACAGGATCCGGATGCCGTGGCCGGGCCACACCGGGTTCCAGTTGTGCACGCCTTCCACGTAGTGCCACATCCGGTCCCGGTTGACCAGCCGCACCCCGGCGTTCTCGGCGATGCCGAGCATCCGGCCGTCCACGTACGCGGGCACCCCGGTCACCATGTTCTGCGGGGCGGTGCCGAGCCGCTGCGGCCAGAACTCGCGGACCAGGTCGTGGTTGGCGCCGATCCCGCCGGTCGTGACGACGACGGCCTGGGCGCGCAGCTCGAACTCGCCGGACGGGGTCCGGTTCGACGGCACGCCGCGGGCCGCGTCGTCGGGGGCGAGCAGGGTTCCGCGTACGCCGACCACCGCACCCGCTTCGACGATCAGCTCGTCGACCCGGTGCCGGTGGTGGAAGGTCAGCAGCTTCGCAGCGCGGGCGGCCAGGGCCGAGTTCGCGAACGGCTCGACCACCCCGGTGCCGGTCCCCCAGGTGATGTGGAAGCGCGGCACCGAGTTGCCGTGCCCGCCGGCGCGCAGGTCACCGCGTTCGGCCCAGCCGGCGAACGTCACCCAGCTCATCCCCAGCGACGACAGCCAGGCCCGCTTCTCCCCGGCGGCGAACTCCACGTACGCCCGCGCCCACTTGACCGCGTGCGAGTCCTCGTCGGCGACCCGGTCGAAGCCGGCGCTGTTCTGCCAGTCCGACCAGGCCAGTTCGACGCTGTCGGTGATGCGGGCGCGCCGCTGCTCCGGGCTGTTGACGAAGAACAGCCCGCCGAACGACCACCACGCCTGCCCGCCCAGGTTGTTGGCGTTCTCCTGGTCGAGCAGCGCCACCTTCTTGCCGGCGGCGGTGAGCTCGTGCGCGGCGGCCAGTCCGGCCAGCCCGGCACCCACGACGATGACGTCCGCGTCCACGGCTCACACACCCCTCTTGCAGCTCAATGAGATACGAGAATTTATCGGATTAGCCGCCCGGGGGAAACGGCTAACATGCTGGCGATGGAGCTGACCGCGGCCGCCTTCCTCGACGCCCTGCACGCCGAAGCCGACGAAACCGAACGCGCCAAGAAGCAGCGCTACCTGCACACCGGCCCCGAGACCCTGGTCATCGGGGTGCGCATGAAGACCCTGTTCGCCACCGCGAAGGCCTCCCAGCGCATGCCCCTGGACCAGGTCGAACAGCTCCTGCAGAACCCGTACTACGAGGCCCGGATGGGCGCGGTCAGCATCCTGGACTTCAAGGCCCGCCCGGTGAACACCAGCGACGAGCAACGCCACGCGCTGTACCGGGTGTACATGGACAACCACGACCGCATCGACAACTGGGACCTGGTCGACCGGGCCGCACCCCGCGTCGTCGGCTGGTACCTGCTCGACAAGTCCCGCGAGCCGCTCTACGAGCTGGCCGCGTCGGCGGATCAGTGGCGCCGGCGCACCGCCATCACCGCCACGTTCTTCCTGATCTGGAACCACCAGTACGACGATGCCCGCAAACTCGCCGACCTGCTGGCCAAGGACCCGGCCCCGCTGGTCCGCAAATCGGTGGGCATCGCCCGCCGGGAACTCGCCAAGTACGACACGCCGTAACGCCGCTGTGGTCTCGCTCGCCCCGTAACGCCCCGCACAGACACTGCGCACCCCCACCCTGACAATGAAGGCGTGCCCGATCCCGCTGCGACCCGCGCCGAGCTGGTCGTGCTGCGCCCCGACCTGGTCTCCCGTTACGACGCCGCCCTGCCCGGCGCCCAGTCAGCGGTCCTGACCCGGCTCTACGGAGCACTCGAACGCGAACCCCTGCCCGGAATAGCGGACAAATCCCGAAAAGCTGGACGGACGTCGGTGGCGTTCGGCAACGGAGAAACGGTCGACTTCCCCACGACCGCCGGGGAGCCCTTCGCGCACGAAACCGAAACCGGGGACCCGATCGCGTTGACTGCGCGGCTGTGGCCGGCAAGCAAGCTCGTCGACGAGATCGCCGAGAGCGTCGCCAACCTGGCCCTGGCCCGCGCCGCCGCCACCCCACCGGACCTGCCGGCGCCCGGCGACCCCGACAGCCTCGGCAAGATCGAACAGATGCTCGTCGACGGGCACCCGCTGCACCCCTGCTGCCGCACCCGCACCGGCATGAGCGTCGCCGACGTGCTCGCCTACGCCCCCGAACACCGCCCGGTCATCCGGCTGCGCCGGCTACGGGTCCCCGCCGAGAAGTGGCACGGCACCGCCCAGCCCGTCCTGTACGCCCACCCGTGGCAGGCGCCCCGCCTGCAAGCCCGCTACCCGTGGCTCACCAGCGCCGGCGTCACCCGCCCGGTACGCCCCCTGATGTCACTGCGCACCGTCGCCCCCGTCAGCGGCGGCCCGCACATCAAAACCGCCGTCGACATCCAGATGACCTCCGCCGTGCGCACCGTCTCCCCCGCCGCCGTCCACAACGGCCCCCGCCTCTCCGCCCTGCTCACCCGGCTGACCGCCGACCTGCCGCTGGATGTGCTCACCGAAACCGCGGCCGGGGCGGTGATCACCGAGCACGGACCCGACCGGCGCCTGGCGTTCCTCACCCGGCAGGCACCCCGCCTCGGCCCCGGCGAGACCGCCATCCCCCTCGGCGTGCTCGCCACCGCCCCGGTGCTGCAGAAAACGGTCGATGACCCGTACACCTTCATGGGTCTGCTCGGCTCTGTGCTGTTCGCGCCGCTGGCGCGCGTGCTCGACCGCGGCGTCGCGCTGGAGGCGCACGGCCAGAACACCCTGATCGTGCTGGCCGAAGGCCGGCCGGTCCGGTCCCTCTACCGCGACCTCGGCGGCGTACGCGTCGACGCCACCCGCCACCGCGACCTCGGCCTGATCGGCGACCTGCCCACCGACGACCCCGCCGAGCTGCGCACCAAACTCGCCGCCGCCGCCCTCGGCGCCACCGCCCTGCAACTGATCACCGCGCTCGCCCGGCACCGCGGCGCCGAACCCGGCAAGCTGTGGCGCATCCTCGCCGAAGCCCTGCACGACACCGGGCCCCTGCTCACCGACCCCCTGCCGATCAAAGCCACCACCGCCATGCGGCTCGCCACCGACCCGCTCGCCGACCAGTGGACCCACCTGCCCAACCCGATGGCGGCATGAGCCACCCGCGGAAGGACCCCACATGATCATCCGCAGTGTCAGCACCGGGCGGCTCGCCGCGGCCGCCGCCCACGTCGAAGCCGCTCTCGCCGTCCACGCCCCCGACCTGGTCCACGGCTTCGTCGCCAACCTGCCGCACGCTGCCGACACCGTCGGCCGGCGGCTACGTGCCGCCCTGGTCCGTGAGGAGCTCACCCCGGCGTTCGCCCGGGGCCGGGTGCACGCGTTCAACCGGGTGGAATATCCGACGGCCGGGGTCAACGACCCGGTGGACCTGCTCGCCGGCATCGACAACGGCACCTTCGCCGGGGAGATCCGCAACGCCGTGCTGAACCTGGCGATCGCCATGGCCCGCTTCAAACCCGGCAAAACGTCCCAGAACGCGGATGAGAATGCGATCCGGCTGGAACGGCTCGCCGTCGCCGGGCACAACCTGCACCCCTGCGGCCGCACCCGCCTCGGCTGGGACACCTTCGACGTGCTCGCCCACGACCTGGAAGCCGGCCACACCCGCCTCGGCTTCCTCGCCGTCCGCGACGACCACCACCTCGGCGACGACCTCGGCTTCCCGGGCGCCCCGGCCGGCTACCGCGCCCAGCCCGTCCACCCCTGGCAACGCGACCTCGTCACCAGCCGCTACCCCGAACTGTTCGCCGACGGCACCCTGCAACACCTCGACGGCCACCTCGACGCCATCCCCACCGCCGCCATCCGCACCCTCTACCTGCCCGCCACCGGCACCTACCTCAAGGTGTCCCTCGACATCCAGGTCACCTCCACCCGCCGCAGCATCAGCGTCGCCAGCACCCGCAACGGACCCGCCCTGTCCGCCCTGCTGCACCGCCTCGCCGAAGACGAACCCCGCCTGCTGCTGATGGCCGAAACCGGCGGCGCCGCCGTACCCGCCGCCGGCACCGGCCGCGACCTGTCCGCCATCACCCGCACCGGCCTCACCGGACTGCTCGAAGACGGCGAACACGCCGTACCCGGCAGCGCCCTACCCGCCCACGACCCGGCCACCGGCACCACCGTCCTCGCCGGGCTCGTCGACACCTCCGGCCTCGGCGCCGCCGGCTGGCTCACCGCGTACACCCGCCTGCTGCTGCCACCCCTGCTGCGCCTGGCCACCCGCGGCGTCGCCCTCGAAGCCCACCTGCAGAACTGCCTGCCCACCTTCCGCGACGGCCGGCCCCACCGCCTCGCCCTGCGCGACTTCGCCGGCCTGCGCCTGCACCCCGGCCGCCTCGCCGCCGCCGGGCACACCCTCGACCTGTGGCCCGGCAGCGTCGTCGGCACCGACGACCTCGACCTGATGCGCGCCAAACTCGGCTACACCGCCCTGCAGGCCCACCTCGGCGAACTCGTCATCCGCCTGGCGGAAACCCACGGCCTGCCCGAGGACCACGCCTGGCGCATCGTGCGCGACATCGTCGACGAAACCTACGACGAGACCTTCTCCACCGAAGACCACGCCTACTTCACCGCACCGACCATCGGCCACAAAGCCCTCGTCCGGATGCGCCTCGCCGGCCAGGGCGACATCTACATCCCGGTCAAGAACCCACTCCATGGCTGAACTCCCCAACCACGTCACCGCTGCGCTGCGGCGCCTGCCGGCACCGGCCTGCGCCTACCTCTACGACACCCAGGCCCTGCGCGACCGTGCAGCCACGCTGCGGGCCGCGCTTCCTGACAACACCCGATTCCTGTACGCGGTGAAAGCCAACGGTCACCCCGACGTCGTCCGCACCCTCGCCCAGGTATGCGACGGACTCGAAGTCGCCTCCCTCGGCGAACTCCGGCTCGCCACCGACGCCGGCGCCCGCCGCATCGCCTTCGCCGGCCCCGGCAAAACCGACGCCGAACTCGCCGCCGCCGTCACCGCCGGCGCCCTGCTCAACGTCGAAAGCACCCACGAACTGCACCGCCTCGCCGGCCTCGGCCTGCAAACCGACATCTGCATCCGGGTCAACCGCACCGGCACCGGCCTGACCGGCAGCCACACCATGACCGGCATCGCCACCCCGTTCGGCGTCGACGAAACCCAGCTACCCGCCCTGCTCGCCGACATCCCACCCGGCCTGAACGTCATCGGCTTCCACCTGCACGCCGTCTCCAACAACCTCGACGGCGCCGCCCACGCCGCCTTCCTCACCGACGCCATCACCTGGTCCATCGGCACCGCCCAGAAACACGGCATCGGCCTGCGCGTGATCAACGCCGGCGGCGGCTTCGGCATCGACTACGAATCCGGCGACTCCATCGACCTCACCCCGCTGGCCGCCGTCACCGTCCCCGACGGCCTCGAACTTTTGCTCGAACCCGGCCGCTACCTGGCCGCCGACGCCGGCTGGTACGCCGCCGAAGTCCTCGACCTGAAAACCACCCACGGCCGCGTCTTCGCCGTCCTGCGCGGCGGCACCCACCACTTCCGGCTCCCCGCCGCCTGGGGCTACAGCCACCCCTTCACCGTCCTGCCCGTCGACACCTGGGACCGCCCGTACCCCCGCCCCGCAGTAACCGACGCCGAAGTAGACGCCGTCGGCGAACTCTGCACCCCCCGCGACGTCCTCACCCGCGGCCACCCGGTAACCCACCTACGCGTCGGCGACCTGCTGGTCTTCGCCCGCGCCGGCGCCTACGGCTGGGACATCTCCCACCACGACTTCCTGCGCCACGACCCACCCGACTTCCTCATCCTGTAGCCGCAGGTCAGTCACCGCAGAACCACAGACACAGGTGCTGGCCGTCCTGCACCATCGCCGCGAGCCGGCGGACCTCGGCGCGGGCGGCCTCCGGGATCACGCCGGCCGGGAGCCGCTCCAGCTCCGCGAGCAGCACCGGGTAGAAGCGGCGAACCCCGCGTTCTTCACCACCTCGGCCACGGACTTCGCCCCGCATCCCCAGGACGCCGACCTCGCCCTGGCCCGCCTCTTCGCCGGCACCGCAGCCCTCGCCATCGAACGCCACCACAGCGAACAGGCCCGTCTCGCCGCCGAAGCCCGCGCCAGATCCGCCCACGACGAGCTGGCGAAGGCGATGCGCGCCGAACGCGAACTCTGAGCCGACGCCGAAAAACGCGCCGCAGCCGAACTCACCGCCCGCATGCGGCCGCCGCACCCCACCTCGAACACTGCCAACTCGGCGTCACCCACCGCTCCTCCACCAGGCGCAAACGGGGGTCAGCCAGCCGCTTCGCCCCGTCGATGCAGCTCTGGGCGTCAGCCGAAACCCCTCGGCTGACCTGTAGCGCTGCTTCAGCGAGCGGGAAACGACGCTCGGCGTCAGCCGGGAATGCACAGCCGACCGCTTTCCAAGGCGACCCTGTCGGCTGGCAGCGGTACCCCGTGTGCACGGCTCGAGTCGCAGTGCTGCCGACCGGTCGACCACCGAGCCGCAGCACGCCAGAAGACCCCCGCCAAGCACGGCGCAGAAGATCCGCGACCCGCGGGGAATGCCGGACAAATCGAATTCGTGGGTGTCGGCGAAGCCGTCCTTTGGGTTTTGACTGGGTGCGGCTTGCCGCACTACCTCTAAGGCATCCTAGGATGAATAGTGGGCCAGACTTCTTCAGCCGCGGCCAGCGACGCAGCATTCAACGAGACCGGCCCCTGCACGCACGTGAACTGAGCAACCACCAGGGACCGGGTCTCATCCAGCGCCAGCACGAACCCGAACGTCACCAGCGAACTCGGCTCCACCGCCACCTCCCGGCCCCGGTGATGCCGCACCTGCACGGCATCGTCGAAGGCCGGGCTCTCCCCTGGCTGAGGCAGCATCGCGAGGACGTACTGCGGGGTCCCGCCGGAGAACCGGAACGTCCGCATCCGCGACCCCGGCGACCGCACCGCCTCGGCCACCCAGCGCCCCAGCTCGGCACGCGCCTCCACCGGGAACTCGTCCACCAACGACAACAGCCGGTGCCGGACCGTCTCACCGAGGGACTCCGGCAGCGGCGCGGTCGCCACGTACTCCAGGAGCTGCCCGATCACCGCATGACCGGGCAGGTCGTCACGCAGCAGCGGCTTCGGGGGCAGCGGGACGTCCGGGGCCGCCGGCTGCCGGGGATGCCGTGACGAGGCGAGCATCAGCCACGCGTGGTGGGCGGAGACGTCGGTCGCCGGCCCGGGCTCCCGGCACCAGTCCAGGTAGCGCACCACTGCCGAGGCCGAGCGCAGCTCGTGCAGCAGGAACTCCCAGTCGCTGCGCAGCAGGTAGAGCAGCGGCAGGTTCCCGGTCGCGGGCGCCTGGTCGAAGCCGGCCGGCAGGTCGTCGGCGATCAGCAGGCCGGACCACACCAGGGCGCCCGGATCGATCTCCAAGGCCCGGCCGCGCTCGTTGACGAACCGGTGCGACGACAGCAGCAGCGCCTCGAAACGGCGCTCGAGTTCGCGGACCGACCCGCCGGCCGCGATCATCACTCCCCGGCCGCCGACGATGAGCAGCCGGCCGCGGAACAGGAAGTCCGGCAGCGACCAGTGCCCGAGCGCCCACTGCGCCATCGCCTCCGCCGGGTCCGCACCGGCCGGCGCCTCCCGCGCCCGCTGCACCGGCAGGAGCGGCTCACGATCGTCGGTCAAGGCTCCCGCTCCAGGTGGCTCATCCGGCCCGGCAGGGGGCCGGGCCAGCCATTCTGATCCCCAACCCCGGCCGTGCGCGAGCCCGGCAGCCGGGATCCTCACGGTTGCGACCCGCACCTCCCGTTTCGCGTACGCGCAACCAGCGGCCGCCGGCCGGAAAAAGCGGACACGGCGGAAACAGCAACCGCCCTGCCGGACAGGTACCCGGCGTGAGGACTCTTCCCGGCGGCCGCGCTGAGGCCGCGACCAGGCAGCTGCTCGCGGTCCGCAAAACCCGCGAGCACGTAGGCGTACCACCGTCGTTTGATCTTCGGGGTGTGCCTCGCCGCACCTCCCCTACGGCATCCTAGGATGAAGGCATGGATTGGGCTTCCTACGCAGCGTTCCTCGGGCTGGCGATTGTCGTCGTGCTCATTCCCGGACCGGACTTCGCGGTCGTCACCGGCAACACGATCTCCGGCGGCCGGGCCCGCGGCATGTGGTGCGCCGCCGGCGTCGCCACCTCGAACGCGGTGCAGGGCACCGCGGCGGTCGTCGGCCTGGGTGCACTGATCGTGAGCGCACAGCCGGTGTTCCAGGCGATCAAGTGGGCCGGCGCCGCCTACCTGATCTATCTCGGGGTGCGGGCGCTGCGGTCGGCGTGGCGCGGACAGTATCCGATGGCGGCCGCCGAGGGCGGCCGGGGCGCGGCGGTCCGCGGCTGGCGGCAGGGCTTCCTGTCCAACATCACCAACCCGAAGGTGCTGGTCTTCTATCTGGCGGTGCTCCCCCAGTTCCTCACGCCGGGCGCCAAGGCGCCGGAGATGATGGGGTACGCGCTGAGCCACGCCCTGCTCTCCCTGAGCTACCTGCTCGTGCTCTCCGCGTTCCTGCACCGGGCCCGGCGGGTGCTGACCCGGCGGCGGGTGCGCCGCACGCTGGACGGGCTGACCGGTACGGCGATGGTCGCGTTCGGCGCCCGGATCGCGGTGGAGCGGTGAGGCGCTGGTGGCTGGCCGCGCCGGCCGTCGGTGCGGCGCTGGCCACCGCTGCCGCCCTGGTCAACCACGTGCCGATAGCGCTGGGCGAGGGCGGTGAGGCCCGGTCCGAGCGTGGTCTCTGGTCGCAGATCGCCGAGTTCGCCAGCCTGATCCTCGACTCCGGCTGGGCGTGGGCGGCGGCCGCGGTGGCGGCGGGCTGGCTGGTCAGCGACCGCGCCCGGCCGTGGCTGGTGGCGGCCGTGTCCGGTGTCGTCACGCTGCTCACCGCGACGCTGGTGTACAGCGGCTGGGAGGACCTGCTGTCCGGCGGCGGCTATCTGCAGACGTTCTGGCTGGTCGGCGGCCTCGTGCTGGGCCCGGTGCTGGGTCTGGTGGGCGCCGCGATCCGCCGGCCGGGACCGGTTGGCACCGTGGCCGCCCTGGTCGTGCCGGCCGGCGCGGCGCTCAACATGGTGGTGCTCCCGCCGCCCGCGGAGAGCCTGGTCGCACAGCCGGTGATGTGGCTGGTCTGGGCGGGCGCCGCGGTGGCCGCCGTGCTGGTGCTGGTCAGGCGGCCGGTTCTCGCCGGTTCAGGCGGGCGCACGCGTAGCCCAGCAGCGCCGCCCCGCCCAGAGACGCCAGCATGATCAGCGCGTAGAGCAGGTCCGGGCCCTCGGCGACCGACACCGCGAGCGAGGACGAGTAGGCCTCCGAGGAGACGGTGATCGTCTCCTCGGGGGCCGGAAGCGGTGGCGGCTCCGCGACGATTCCGGCGACGGAGTCCACCGCCAGCCAGGTTCGGGTCCCGAGCAGCACACCGCCGATCACGAGCGGCGCCACCACCGCCTGCGGCATCCCGGCGGCGGCCGAGCGTGCCAGAGCCGCTGCGAACAGCACACACGCGACGACCAGCAGGGCCGCGACGGTCGACTCCCGGATGGTCTGTTGCCGCCGCAGGCCGGTGTCCGTGATCAGCGCCAGCAGGTCGGTCTCGGCGGTCAGGTCCCGCCAGCCGGAGACCTCGACGACGATCGCGGCGGCCACCACGACCAGCGCGGCCCGCGCGGTCACCGAACCGACCGGCAGCAGCGCGACCACGCCCAGCGCCAGAACGGCGGCGATCAATGTCGGCCACCGCCAGCCGAACGCGGCGCCCCCGGCCACTGCGGCCGACAGCAACCCGAACGGCAGGATCCAGCGGTTCGTCACGGCGGGCGACGCTATCAGGTCAAGTGCAAGATCATGTGTACGCTGTTCGGGTCCGGCCGGTAGCCGGCGAACGGCTCGCAGTAGGTGAAGCCGAACTTCTCGTACAGGGCGCGGGCCGGTGCGAAGAACGCCGCCGAACCGGTCTCCAGGTAGAGCCGGGTGTAGCCGCGGTCCCGGCCTGCGGCGACCAGGTGGGCGAGCACCGCGGAGGCGACGCCGCGGCGCTGGGCGGCCGCGGCGGTACGCATCGACTTGACCTCGGCGGTGGCGGCGTCCAGTTCCTTCAGGGCGCCGCAGCCGACGAGCTCGTCCCCGTCGTAGACCGACCAGAACGTCACGTCGGGCTGCCGCAGCCCGTCCAGGTCGAGGGCGTGCTTGCTCTCCGGCGGCGTGATCGCACGCATCTCGTCCACGTGCTCCTGCAGCAGGGCGGCGATCCGCGGCCCACTCAGGTCGTCGATCACGATCGTGCGCATCGCTCAGCTTCCCGGAACGCCGATGTCGTCGGGGCCGAGCAGGCCCGACGTCTCCGGGGCCATCAGATACGGCATTCCCTCCGCCACGTCGATCTTGGTGGCGCCGTCCGGCGCGGTGATCGGCGCCCCGGTGGTCAGTTCGATGCGCGCCGCGACCCGTCCGGCAGCGCCGTCGATGAACTGCAGCAGGTTGATCTCAGCAGCGGTCAGCTTGCCATCGTCGACCCACAGGTCGAGCACGATCGGCCGGTCCTTCGGCGCCGCGCCGAGATCGTTGCCGAGGGTCTCCTCCACCGCGGTGACGAAGCGCTTCGCCTCGGTATACGCCTTCGTCGTCGACGAGGTGACGATCAGGTGCGAGCTGTCGGCCCCGTCGCGGACCACCTCGGCGCCGTCCAGCAGGTTGGTGGCGCTGGTCGCCAGCTCAGCCAGGGCCTTCTCCTGCTGATGCGGCCCGGTCTCCAGGCCGAGCGTCCCGGCGACGGCGTCCGCGGCGTCGACCGACACCCACTTGCCGTCGAAGAACGCGTCCAGACCGGGCACCGCCCCGGCCGCGAGCTGCTCGACCTCCCGCTTGCCGGCCCCGAACTTGGCGGCCAGCTCGGTCACCGGCGCTTTCGCGTACACGACGCCGTCGACGAAGCGGATCTCCGTGCCGGTCAGCCCGTCGACGGACGCGGACAGGCTCGAGCGGTCGTCCGCCGTACCCTCGCCGGCCTTGTCATAGGCAACCGTGACCGACGAGTTGAACAGCTGCCGCAGCATCGCCAGATCGTCCGCGGAGGGCTGCTGGAAGTCCGGCTCCAGCTTGGCCGCGGCGACCAGATCGTCCGGGCTGCCGGTGACCTTGAGGGTGAAGCCGGCCTGCTGGGCCTCGGCGAGCTGCAGTGCCGCATCGCGCAGTTCCAGCTTCGGCTCCAGGGCCCCGACCTGCTGCGCGGCGCAGCCACCGGCAAGGGCCAGGGCGGCGACGCCGGCCAGGTAACGCTTCGCGCGCATGAATCTCCGTCCAGGTTGTGGGCGGATCACACAGTAGATCCCTTGATCAAGACGGCGCGAGCGGGTTTGCGGCGGATGAGCACCTCCGCGACGGCCAGGTTGATCATCCAGCCGAGGCTCTGCCCGAGCGGGATCAGGCCGGCCACGGTCTCCTCGATCCGGTCCGCGTCGATCCCTCGGACCAGCACGAGCGCGAGCAGCATCACCGGCACCACGATCCGGGCCGTGACGGCCAGGAACGTCAGCGCGTAGTTGCGCATCATCCACTCGCGGTGGGCGGCGAAGTCCCGCCGCCGGACAGCCCGGTACGCCAGCCCCGCACTGACCAGCCACAACACCGCCGCCACGGTGAGCCCGACCTGGGTCAGCGGCCGCCCCGACCACAACGCCACCGGGATCGCCGTGACCGCCGACGGCACCACCCCGCCGAGCAGGTAGACCCGGCCGATCACACGGTGCAGCCGCCGGCGAGCCCGCACCCGCGCCAGGAACTGGAGCGGCCCGAGCACCAGCGCGACCGCCGCGGTGAAGATGTGCCCCACCAGCACGCCGTAGTGCAGCCCGCCGCCCACCTCGAGCCGGCTGTCCGCGACATCAAGGCTCAGATACGGCGCAACCAGGACAAGGCTCACCACAACAGCGACGGCAAGCATCAGCGGAACAGCACGCTTGGGCATGCGCCCAGCGTGCGCAATCCCCCGGGCCCGGCCATCCCCCACCAGGCGGCCGTGCAACTACGCAAATCTGCGTACGCCTAAAGCTCAACCCTCGCCGACAGCGCCCCGATGGCCCCATCAGCGGGTGAAGACGGCCCGCCAGCGGCCCGGGAACGTGGTGTCCGGGGCCTCGACGTGCTCGACCGCGAGCGGCCGCAGCCCGTCCGACGCGAAGGCGTCCATCTCGGCGCGGGTCAGCGGCCATGGTGGCCCGTCACCCGGCCGGGCCACCGCGGCGGCGGCCAGCACGAGCAGGGTGCCGCCCGGGGCGACGAACGTGCCGACCGTGGGGATCGCCCGGGCGCGCAGAGCCGTCGGCAGGGCCTGCACGTTGTTGCTCTCCAGCACCAGGTCGAAGGCCTGCCGCCACGCCGCCGGCGGGTCCAGCAGGTCGGCGACCACATAGTCGACCGGCGAGCCGGGGTGGCGGCTGCGGGCCAGTTCGATCGCGGTCGGCGCGATGTCGAATGCGGTAGTCGCATAGCCGGCTGCCGCCAGATGTTCGGCGTCGCGGCCGTTGCCGCAGCCGACGACCAGCGCGCGCCGGCCCTCGCCCGGTGGCAGCGGGAACTCGCGCAGGTGGGCGGTGGCCTCGGGGATGTCCCATGGCACTTCGGCGCGGCCGGCGCCGGCTTCGGCGTACAGGGTCTCGAACCAGCCGGTCGGCGTGCCTTCGGCGGCGATCTGCCGGTAGTCCGCGGTCACCGCGGCATCACCCGGCGCAGCTCGCGCAGCGCCTGCCGGCGTACGTCTCCGGTGAGCGTGTCGATGTAGAGCCGCCCGTCGAGGTGGTCGGTCTCGTGCTGCAGGGCCCGCGCCAGGAAGCCGGTGCCGTGGATGACGAGGGGCTCGCCGTGCTGGTCGAAGCCGGTGGCGGTGACCTTCGCGGCCCGGGTGGTGGCGTAGGCGAGGCCGGGCACCGACAGGCAGCCCTCGTCGTCGACCTGCTCGCCCTCGAAGCCGGACAGCACCGGGTTGACCATGTGCCCGACCTGGCCGGCCACGTTGTACGAGAACACTCGCAGGCTGACCCCGATCTGCGGTCCGGCCACCCCGGCGCGGCCGGGTTCGCGCACGGTGTCCTCGAGATCGCGGACCAGCGACCGCAGTGCCGCGTCGAAGTCGGTGACCGGGTCGGCGGGGGTGCGCAGCACCGGATCGCCGTAGATTCTGATGGGCCGCACTGTCATGCCGAGCAGGCTATCCGGTCATTACGCAGGATCAGGAGAACAGGGCCGCACGGTCGGCGCGCAGCATCTGCCGCAGCTTGATCAGCGAGCGCCGGGTCTGGCTCTTCACCACGGTCACCGGCACGTCCAGCTCCTCGGCGACCTGCTCCACGCTGTGGTCGGCGAAGTAGCGCAGCAGCACGATCGCCCGGTCCCGGGCCGGCAGCCGGTTCAGCGCGTCGATCATGGCGAGCCGCAGTTCCGGGCTCACCGTGTACGCGGGTTCGCGCAGCATCCCGGTCAGCGCTTCACCGCTGCTGCGGCGGCGCTGGTGGTCCAGGAAGACACGAAGCAGGATCTTGTGGGCGTACGCCGACGGGTCTGCGGCCCGGTGCCAGCTCAGATAGAGCTTGGTCAGCGTGGCCTGGGTGAGGTCCTGGGCCAGATGCCAGTCGTGGCACAGCTGGAACGCGCTGCTGTGCAGCCGCGCCGTGGACGAATGCGCGAAGCGCGTGAAGTCCCGTCTTTCCAGTAGTTCAAGCACAGCGATGTCGCCTTTTTCTGCCGGCCACCGTGGGCGTGCGTCAACGTACGCGCTCCCACGCCGCCCTCGGGGACGGTCGGGCAAGACAGTGGCACGCATTCGGTAGAGACAGCTCGGAGCGCGCTATGCGCTGCCTGTGGCCAGTGCGGCGCGGATCGGGCCGACTTTGGCGGCGGCCTCGTCGACCTCGGCGACCGGGTCGCTGTCGGCGGTGATCCCACCGCCAGCCCAGGTGTGCACGCGGTGCCCGTCGACGGCGACGGTGCGGATGCTCAGCCCGAGATCCAGGTGCCCGGGGCCGAGCCAGCCGAGCGCGCCCATGCTGACACCGCGGCCGACCGGTTCGAGGGCGGCGATGCGTTCCAGGGCGGCCAGCTTGGGCGCGCCGGTCACGCTGCCGCCCGGGCAGACCGCCCGGAGCAGCTCGGCGAGGCCGACCTCGGCATCGAGGGTCGCCGACACCACGGACTCGGCCTGCCAGAGACCACACCAGCGGCGTACGGCGAACAGCTCATCAACCGTGACCGGTCCGGTTCCCGGCAGCCGGGCCAGGTCGTTGCGTTCCAGGTCGACGATCATGACGTGTTCGGCGCGTTCCTTGGCCGAGGCGAGCAGTTCGCGCCGGCCCTGCTCGGTGGCCGGCCGGGTGCCCTTGATCGGCCGGGTGATGACCCGCCCGTCGCGGACCTCGACCAGGGTCTCCGGGGAGGCGGTCGCCAGCGCCCAGCCGTCGCCGGCCAGCACACCGCCGTAGCGGGCGCCGGGCAGCCCGGCGACGCGGCGCAGCGCCGGACCGGGGTCGCCGGTGTACGCGGCCGACCCGTGCCCGACGACGTTGACCTGGTAGACGTCGCCGCGGCCGATGGCGGCCCGGACCTGCTGCACGGCGTCCGCGTGCTCGGCGCGGGTCCAGCTCTCCTGCCACGGTCCGAGGGTCCAGCCGCCGCCGGCCGGGCGGGGTCCGGGCCGGCGGGTGTGGCCGTAGACGACGGCGTAGACGTCCGGGATCACCGGCACCGGGGTGGGTGCGCCGACGGTCCCACCAGCCATTACAGATCCGGCATCCGCGGACACGTACAGTGCTGCTCCGCAAATAGTGCTATCGCCGAACGTCCTCTTTTTGTCATCCGTTCGGCCGAGATTTCGCACCGGTAGTCCGTTGGCGGAGAGGAAGTCGGACAGAAGCTCACCAGGGTCACCGGGATCACCCTGGTGCCATCGGAAGACATCTAACGCGTGGTGACGGGCTTGGCAGGCCGCCGGCGCACCCGGCGGGACACCGAGAGGAGGTCGCGGAGAGTGGTCGTTGATCTCCGTCCCGTGGACCATGGCAGAGGCGGTTCGCCGCGGGGATCCCGTCACCGTGATGAACCGTTGTCGTTCGATCTGAGGTAACGTCCGTCACCGTTCTTGTGAACCTTCACACAGCCCCCAAACGGAGAAACACAAGATGTGTCAGCACCTGATTCCATGCCCACCAGCCGAGGCCATCGACCGTGAGGCCGCCCGGATCATCGCGACCTTCCGGGAGCAGGGCTGGAGCCTTCTCTGCAACGGCGTCATCGTCTTCGAGGACACCGGCGAACTGCTGCCGGACGGCACGATGATCGAGCCGCACCGCGGCCCGGCCGTGCACTGCCTCGCTGCCTGACACACTACGCAGCGTAACGAAACGGCGGCAGCGGGAGCCGCCCAGGGCACCAACGACGGCGCAGGCCGCGATCAGTGAAGACCACGACCTGCGCGACCCCGTTGCTACCCGCTCAGTCCTCGAACGCCTCCGGCGACGGGCACGAGCAGACCAGGTTCCGGTCGCCGTACGCCCCGTCGATGCGGCGCACCGGCGGCCAGTACTTCGCCGTCCGGTCCACGCCCTCCGGGAAACCCGCCACGGACCGCGGGTACGCGTGGTCCCACTCGTCGGCCGACACTGCTGAAGCGGTGTGCGGGGCGTTGGACAGCGGGCTGTCGTCCTTGGGCCACACGCCCGCCGCCACGTGGTCGATCTCGCCCTTGATGGCGATCATCGCGGCCACGAACCGGTCCAGCTCGGCCAGGTCCTCGCTCTCGGTCGGCTCCACCATCAGCGTGCCGGCCACCGGGAACGACATCGTCGGCGCGTGGAAGCCGTAGTCGATCAGCCGCTTCGCCACGTCGTCCACCGAGACGCCGGTGGCCTTCGTGATCGGCCGCAGGTCGAGGATGCACTCGTGGGCGACCAGGCCGTTGTTGCCCGCGTACAGCACCGGGTAGTGCTCGCGCAGCCGCGCCGCCACGTAGTTGGCGGCCAGCACCGCCGTGGCGGTCGCCGCGGCCAGGCCGTCCGGGCCCATCATCCGCACGTACGCCCAGGAGATCGGCAGGATGCCGGCCGACCCGTGCGCGGCCGCCGAGACGGCGTGGTGATCGCCCTCTTCGAGGGGGTTGCCGGGCAGGAACTCGGCCAGGTGCTGCCGGACCGCGACCGGGCCGACACCGGGGCCGCCGCCGCCGTGCGGGATGCAGAACGTCTTGTGCAGGTTCAGGTGCGACACGTCGGCGCCGAACTTGCCCGGCTTGGCGAACCCGACCAGCGCGTTGAGGTTGGCACCGTCGACGTACACCTGCCCGCCGGCCTCGTGCACCTTGGCGCACAGCTCGGCGATCGACGTCTCGTAGACGCCGTGGGTCGACGGGTAGGTCACCATGATCGCCGACAGGGCGTCCCGGTGCTTCTCGATCTTGGCGTCCAGGTCGGCCAGGTCGATGTTGCCGTCGGCGTCGCAGGCCACCACGACGACCCGCATGCCGGCCATCACCGCGCTGGCCGCGTTGGTGCCGTGCGCCGAGGACGGGATCAGGCAGACGTCGCGGTGCTCCTCGCCGCGCGCGCGGTGGTAGCCGCGGATCGCGAGCAGGCCGGCGAGCTCACCCTGCGAGCCGGCGTTGGGCTGCACGCTGACCGCGTCGTACCCGGTGATCTCGGCGAGCCAGCCCTCCAGCTGGGCCACCAGGGCCTCGTAGCCCTCGGTCTGGTCGGCCGGCGCGAACGGGTGGATGTTCGCGAACTCCGGCCAGGTGACCGCCTCCATCTCGGTGGTGGCGTTCAGCTTCATCGTGCACGAGCCCAGCGGGATCATGCCGCGGTCCAGCGCGTAGTCGCGGTCGGACAGTTTGCGCAGGTAGCGCAGCATGTTCGTCTCGGAGTGGTGGGTGTTGAACACCGGGTGGGCCAGGTACTCCGAGGTGCGTGCCAGGGCCTTGACGGCGGACGCGGCGGGCGTGGCCGGGGCCGCGCCGAACGCCTGCAGCACGCTCGCCACGTGCGCGGCGGTGGTGGTCTCGTCGCAGGACACCGACACCCGGTCGGCGTCGACGAGCCGCAGGTCGATGCCGGCACTGGCGGCGGCGGCCACGACGTCGGCGGCCCGGCCCGGCACGACCGCGGTCACCGTGTCGAAGAACGCGGTGTGCGCCACCTCGACGCCGGCCGCGCTCAGGCCACCGGCGAGCGCGAGGGCGTGCTCGTGGGTGCGCTGCGCGATCGCCCTCAGCCCGGCCGGGCCGTGGTAGACCGCATACATGCTGGCCATCACGGCCAGGAGCACCTGGGCGGTACAGATGTTGCTGGTCGCCTTCTCCCGGCGGATGTGCTGCTCGCGGGTCTGCAGCGCGAGCCGGTAGGCCGGGGCGCCGTCGGCGTCCTTCGAGACACCGACCAGGCGCCCGGGCAGCGACCGCTCCAGGCCGGCACGCACGGCCAGGTAGCCGGCGTGCGGGCCACCGAAACCGAGGGGTACGCCGAACCGCTGCGTCGTTCCCGCGGCGATGTCCACGCCGATCTCGCCCGGCGCCCGCAGCAGGGTCAGCGCAAGCAGGTCGGCGGCGACCGTGACCAGGGCGCCCTTGGCGTGGGCGGCCTCGACGAGCGCGGCGTGGTCGCGGACCGCGCCGGACGCGCCCGGGTACTGCAGGTGCAGGCCGAAGAACTCGGCCGGCAGCTCGCCGGTCTCGACGTCGACCAGGCGCACCTCGATGCCGAGCGGTTCGGCGCGGGTCCGCAGGACGGCCAGGGTCTGCGGGAACGTGTCGGCGTCCACCGCGTACACATTGCTCTTGACCTTGGAGGCCCGCCGCGCGAGGGTCATGGCCTCGGCCACCGCGGTGGCCTCGTCCAGCATCGAGGCGTTCGCCGTGGTCAGCCCGGTCAGGTCGGTGACCACGGTCTGGAAGTTCAGCAGCGCCTCGAGCCGGCCCTGGCTGATCTCCGGCTGGTACGGGGTGTACGCCGTGTACCACGCCGGGTTCTCCAGCACGTTCCGCTTGATCACCGCGGGCGTGTGGGTGCCGTAGTAGCCCAGCCCGATCATCGAGGTGGCGACGGTGTTGCGCCCGGCGATCGCGCGCAGCTCGGCGATCGCCTCCTCCTCGGAGATCCCGGCCGGCAGGTCCAGGTCACCGTGCCAGCGGATCACCTCGGGGATCGCGGCGTCCATCAGCTCGCCGACCGAGTTGTACCCGATCGCCTTGAGCATGTGGGTCTGCTCGTCCGGGTCCGGACCGATGTGACGGGGAACGAACGGCGAGGTCATGGGCGACTCCAGGGCTCGAGAAGGTCGACACGCAACCCTCCCCCTCTGTCATACCCAGCAGGCACTCCAGAGTTGCCTGCCCTCGCGGTCCTTTTGCCTGAGAGGTTCCGGGGAGGATTTGCCCCTTCGGCGCCACCTTTTCGGTGGTCTCTCCCGCGCGGGTGTAGCCGGCAGCACTCAACCTACCAGCGGATCCGGCGCCGGTCGCCGGGCGCACCGCAGTTGTGACCAACGCCCGTCCCGCCGGTGAATTCATCCCCACCGGGTGATGGATCCGCGGGGTTGCGGCGCGACGGTGTACCGGCCGGCACCTGACCCCCGGGGGTACGCCATGACCAACCCCACCGTCGAACGGCCGCAGACCGCGGCCCTGGACACCGACGCCACCCAGGGCCTGTCGCTCACCGAGGCGGCGGCCAGGCTGTCCCGGTACGGGCCGAACGCCATCGCCGCCGAGAAACCGCCCTCCGCGCTGACCGTCGCCGCCAAACAGTTGCGCGACCCGATGAACATCATGCTGATCGCCGTGGTCGTGGTCAGCCTGCTGATCGCCGAATGGTCCACCGCCCTGATCGTGGCGCTGCTCGTGCTGCTCAACGTGGTGCTCGGCGCCCGGCAGGAGCTGACCGCACGGGCCAGCGTCGACGCGCTGGCCAAGATGCAGGTCCCGGAGGCCCGGGTGATCCGCGGCGGCGACCTGGTCCAGGTGCCGGCCGTCGACCTGGTGCCCGGCGACATCGTGCACCTGGAGGCCGGTGATCTGGTGCCCGCTGACGGGCGGATCCTGCGCTCGGCCACCTGCGAGGCCCAGGAGGCGGCGCTGACCGGCGAGAGCGCCCCGGTCGCCAAGGACAGCAAGGAGCTGCCGCCCGGCGAGGTGCCGCTCGCGGAGCGCACCAACATGCTGTTCCAGAACACCTCGGTGACCCGCGGCACGGCCACCATGCTGGTCGTCGCGACCGGCATGGACACCGAGATGGGCCGGATCGCGACCATGCTGACCAAGGTCGAACGGACCCGCTCCCCGCTGCAGCGCGAACTCGACACCCTCACCAAGGTGCTCGGCGTGATCGCCTGGACCGCGGTGGTGTTCATCATCGTCGTCGGCTGGCTGCGCGGCATGGAACTCGACGCACTGCTGATGCTCGGCACCGCGATGGCGATCTCGGCGATCCCGACCGGCCTGCCCGCCTTCGTCGCCGGGCTGCTCTCGGTCGGCGCCCGCAACCTGGCCCAGGCCAAGGCCATCGTGAAGAACCTGACCGACGTCGAGACCCTGGGTGCGACCAGCGCCGTCAACACCGACAAGACCGGCACCCTGACGCTGAACCAGATGATGGTCTCGGCCCTGTACGCCGGCGGCACCTGGTTCACCGTCGAGGGCGAGGGCTACCGCAAGTCCGGGGCGATCCGCTCGGTCGCCGGCGCCCCGGTGCCCGACTTCACCCGCCTCGCGCTCGGCCTCGTGCTGGCCAGCGACGCCACGGTCGCCGACGACGGCGCCGTGGTCGGCGACCCGACCGAGGCCGCCCTGGTGGTGCTCGCCGCCAAACTGGGCGTCGACGCCGAGGAGACCCGGCGCGCCTATCCACGGCTGGCCGAGGTGCCGTTCGACTCGGACTACAAGTTCATGGCCACCTACCACCACTTCACCGTCGACGGGGTGGAACGCGTCATCGAGCTGGTCAAGGGGGCGCCGGACGTGGTGCTGGACCGCTGCTCGTACGCGGGTGGCCCGATGACCACCCGGACTCCGATCGACCAGGCCCGGGCCGGCATCGAGCAGGCCAACCGGCGGATGGGCGAGAAGGGCCTGCGGGTCCTCGCGTTCGCGGCCCGGCTGATCGAGCCCGGCGACGAGGCGGCGATGACCGCCGACCCGATGTCGCTGACTCACGAGCTCGGCTTCGTCGGCCTGGCCGGCATCATCGACCCGCTGCGCCCGACGGCCCGCGACGCCGTGCAGACCGCCCTGCGGGCCGGCATCGACGTCCGGATGATCACCGGCGACCACGCGGTCACCGCGCAGGCCATCGGCGAGACCCTCGGGCTCGGACCGGGCGCGATCAGCGGCCGGGAACTGCAGGCGCTCAGCGACGACGAACTCAATCGCAAGCTGCCCGAGCTGCACGTCTTCGGGCGGGTCACGCCGGAGGACAAGCTGCGCCTGGCCCGGCAGATGCAGCAGCAGGGGCTGATCGTCGCGATGACCGGCGACGCCGTCAACGACGCCGCGGCGCTCAAGCAGGCCGACATCGGGGTCGCGATGGGCAGCGGCAGCGAGGTCACCAAGCAGGCCGCCCGGATGATCCTGACCGACGACAACTTCGGCACCCTGGTCCGGGCCATCGAGATCGGCCGCCGGGTGTACGAGAAGATCGTCGCGTACGTCCGCTACCAGATGACCCAGTTGCTGTCGCTGGTGATGCTGTTCGTGGCGGCCACCGCCTTCAACATCAACCAGGGGGTGGCGCTGACCCCGACGATGGTGCTCTACCTGTTCCTGTTCGCCACCGCCCTCGGCGTGATCATCATCGCCGTCGACCCGGGCGACCCGCACGTGATGGACCGGCCACCGCGCGACCCGAAGGTGCCGATCACCAACCGCACCGCCGTGCTGTTCTGGCTGCTGTACGCCGCAGTGCTGTTCGGCGCGGCGCTCGTGCCCCTGGTGGCCGGTCCGGACGAACCCCGCCCGGACGCGCCGAGCGCCTCGATGACCATGGCGTTCGTCGTGATGGGCCTGGGCACCGTCGGCAACGCGCTGACCAACCGGCGGGACCCGGCGAGCGGCCTGCGGGCGCCGGTGCTCAAGGCCCTGGCCATCGGGCTGATCCCGGCCGCCCTGGTGCTGCTCGCCACCCGCGTCGACTTCCTGCAGAGCAGCCTTCTCACCCAGCCGCTGACCGGCCCGCAATGGCTGGCCTGCATCGCCCTGGCCTGCGCGCTCCCCCTGGTCGTCGAAGTGGTCAAGGCGATCCGCCGGGCCCGTTCGCCGCGCCCGGTCATCGAAGCACGCACCGCCGTCGCCCCCGCCCGCGCCTACCTGGGAGAGCGCTCATGAAGAACAAGGAATATCAGCGCAAGCTGCGCCCCCTGCACGGCGAGCTGGTCGCCATGCAGGAGTGGGTCAAGGCCACCGGCGCCAAGGTGTGCGTCGTCTTCGAGGGACGCGACACCGCCGGCAAGGGCGGCACCATCAAGGCGATCACCGAACGGGTCAGCCCCCGGGTGTTCCGGGTGATCGCCCTGCCGGCGCCCACCGACCGCGAGAAGTCGCAGATGTACCTGCAGCGCTACATCCCGCACCTGCCCGCCGCCGGCGAGGTCGTCATCTTCGACCGCAGCTGGTACAACCGGGCCGGCGTGGAACGGGTCATGGGCTTCTGCACCGAGGAGCAGACCCGCACCTTCCTGCAGAACGTGCCGGAGGTCGAGCGGGCCATCGTCGACTCCGGGGTGATCCTGCTCAAGTACTGGCTCGAGGTCAGCCCGCAGGAGCAGACCCGGCGCCTGCAGAGCCGGATCAACGACCCCCGCAAGATCTGGAAGCTGTCGGACATGGACCTCAAGTCCTACCGGCGGTGGCACGCCTACTCCCAGGCCCGCGACGACATGTTCGCGACCACCGACACCGAGTGGGCGCCCTGGTATGTGGCGAACACCGACGACAAGAAGAGCGGCCGGCTCAACATCGTCACCCACCTGCTCGACAACGTCCCGTACACCCCGGTTCCGCACCGTGAGGTCAAGCTGCCGAAACGCAGGATCAGCGACGACGAGCAGACGGCCGTGAAGGTCCAGCACATCCCGGAGCCGTACTGATCTTGGCAGCGGGCAAGATAGGGAGGTGACGTACACCCCCGCGGGCGACCGCTACGACAGCATGACCTACCGCCGCGCCGGACGGAGCGGGCTGCGACTGCCCGCCCTGTCGCTCGGGCTGTGGCACAACTTCGGCGACACCCGGCCGCTGGACCGGCAACGCGCCATCGTGCGCCGCGCCTTCGACCTCGGCGTCACCCACTTCGACCTGGCCAACAACTACGGCCCGCCGCCCGGCAGCGCCGAGTCGAACTTCGGCCGGCTGCTCGCCACCGACCTCAAGGCCCACCGCGACGAGATCATCGTCTCCACCAAGGCCGGCTACACCATGTGGGACGGCCCGTACGGCGACTGGGGCTCCCGCAAGTACCTGGTCTCCTCGCTCGACCAGTCCCTGCAGCGGCTCGGCCTCGACTACGTCGACATCTTCTACCACCACCGGCCGGACCCCGACACCCCGCTCGAGGAGACGATGACCGCGCTGGACGCCGTGGTCCGCTCCGGCAAGGCGCTGTACGTCGGCATCAGCAACTACAAGAGCGCCCAGGCCGCCGAGGCCGCCCGCATCCTGCGCGAACTCGGCACGCCGCTGCTCATCCACCAGCCGTCGTACTCGATCCTGAACCGCTGGATCGAACAGGACCGCCTGCTGGACACCCTGGAGGAGGCCGGCGCCGGCTGCATCGCATTCAGCCCGCTGCAGCAGGGCCTGCTCACCGACCGGTACCTGACCGGCATCCCGGACGACTCGCGGATCCGCACCAGCGTCTTCCTCAACGAGAGCGCCCTGGACTCGCAGACCATGCAGCGGCTGCACGCCCTCAACGACATCGCCAAGCGGCGCGGCCAGTCCCTGGCCCAGCTGGCCCTGTCCTGGGCGCTGCGCGACCCGCGGATGACCAGCCTGATCATCGGCGCCAGCAGCGTCGAACAGCTGGAGAACAACATCGCCGCGGTCAACGCCCCGTCGCTCAGCGACGGCGAGCTCGACGACATCGACGCCACCGTGCTGTAGTGGACGACCTGATCCTCGGGGTCGTGGTCGGCTCCCGCGCCTACGGACTGGAAGGTCCGGGCTCCGACCACGACCGGCGCGGCGTCTTCGTGCCGCCCACCCGTGCCTTCTGGAGCCTCGACAAGCCGCCCACCCACCGGGACGGGCCGCTCGACGAGCAGTTCTCCTGGGAGGTCGAACGGTTCTGCACGCTCGCTCTGCAGGCCAACCCGACCGTTCTGGAAGTGCTGTGGTCGCCGCTGGTCGAGACGATCACCGCGGACGGCAAGGCCCTGCTCGCCGCCCGGCCGGCGTTCCTGTCGCAGCGGATCGCGGAGAGCTACGGCGGGTATGCCCGCGACCAGCTCAACCGGGTCGCGGCCCGCCGGCAAACCACCGGCGAGACCAACCACAAGCAGGCCATGCACATGGTCCGGTTGCTGCTGGCCGGGGCACACGTGCTGCGTACGGGCGAGGTGCTGGTCGGCGTCGGCCATCTGCGGGACCGGCTGCTCGCGGTCCGGCGTGGCGAACTGCCGTGGGAGCAGGTCGTCGCCTGGGCCGCCGGCCTGCAGGCCGACCTCGCATCGGCCGCCGCCACGACCGACCTGCCCGAGCTGCCGGACCGGGCCCGCATCAACGCCCTGCTGCACGACATCCGCGAACGCAACCTGCACCCCTGACGGCAAGCGGGCCGGCTGTCTAGGGTCGGGGGATGCGGGAACGACGTGCTGCCGTACGCAATCTTCGTCTTGACGCTGCCTACTGCGCGGCCGGCGCGGTGCTGCTGGCGGTGTTCGCCGGGCCGGCGGCGGAACGGCTCGGACTGCCGGCCGCGGTGATCTACGGGGTTGCGGCGGCGATCGGGCTCTGGGCGCTCGCGCTGCATCTCGCGGCCGGGCGGCACGGGCTGCGGCGTTGGCTCGTCGGGGTGTTCTCCGCCAACGTGGTCGCGGCCGGCGCGATCGGTGTGGTCGCCGCGGTGCGGCCCTGGGACGCACTGGTCAGCCTGCTGCTGGTGGCCGTCGCTGTCGAGGTGGGTGGGTTCGCGGTGAGCCAGGCGGCGATCCTGTTCCGCGAGCCGGCTCGCTGAGGACGCGCAATCCCCGCGAGAGTCTACGAGCGGTCCGTTCCTGGGCTGGGCCGAGCAGCAGGCGGGAGGAAGGCTCGAAGGGCGATGTCGACGGAGGCCTGGAGGTCTTCGCGGCTGGCGCCGGCTGCGGCGTGGACGGCGTGGCCCTCGCTCAGGGCCATCACGAAACGGGCTGTCGCCCGCGCATCCATGCCGGGCGGGAGCTCGCCTTCCGCTACGGCGCGGGTCAGGCGTTCCAGCAGGGCGGACTCGGTGGCGGCGCGGCCGGCGGCCAGGATCTCGGCGATGGCGGCGTTCTCGGGTGAGCAGGCCAGGCCGCCCTGCACGGACAGGCAGCCGGGCGGGTGGCTGTCGGCGGTGAGGCCGTCGGCGCTGGCGCGCAGGAACGCTTCGACAGCGGCGTACGCGGTGGGCTGTTCCAACGCGGCCCGCGCGGCAGCCACCTGGGCCTCGTGATAGCGGGCGAAAGCGCGCTGGAACAGCTCCTGCTTGCTGCCGAACGTCGCGTACAGGCTCGGCCGGTTGATGCCCATCGCCCCGGTCAGGGCGGACAGTGACGTGCCCTCGTAGCCGTGCCGCCAGAAGACCTCGGCGGCGCGCTCGAGGACGGTTCCCTCGTCGAAGGCCCGCGGTCGCCCGATAACGCTCATGAGCCCCAGCCTACCGCTCGGTACAAATCGTGACCCGGCCCACCAACCGATCGGTACAAAACTTGCTAGGGTTGCACCAACCGAGCGGTACAAAAAGGGGAAGCACATGACCGTCACACTGATCACCGGGGCGAACAAGGGCATCGGGTTCGAGACCGCCAGGCAGCTCATCGGCCTGGGGCACGACGTCTGGATCGGCGCCCGCGACGTCGAGCGCGGCGAGAAGGCCGCGGCCGAACTCGGCGCGCGATCCGTGCAGCTCGACGTCACCGACGACGATTCGGTGAGCCACGCGCTGGCGACCGTCGAGGCGGCCGAGGGGCGACTCGACGTGCTGGTGCACAACGCGGGCATCCTCGCGGACGGGGCCGTCGACGGGCCGGCGGCGCTGCGGGCGTTCGACACCAACGCGGTGGGCATCGTCCGGGTCACCGAGGCGGCGCTGCCGCTGCTGCGCAGGTCGTCGAACCCGACGGTGGTGACCGTTTCGAGCAGCATGGGATCGTTCTGGGCGGTGACCAATCCCGAGCGGCCGGAGTACGCCATGCCGCTGGCGCTCTATGCCGCGTCCAAAGCGGCGGCCACCATGCTCACCGTTCAGTACGCCAAGGCCCACCCGGGCATCAAGTTCAACGCGGTCGAGCCAGGCACCACCGCCACCGACATGACCGCGGCCTTCGGCATCGGACGGCCGGTATCGGAGAGCGCCCGGACCGTCGTGCGCCTGGCCACGCTCGGCCCGGACGGCCCGACCGGGACGCTGCAGGACGACCTCGGGGCGCTGAACTGGTAGGTCAAGCGGTGATCCGCACCGGGACCGGCAGGCCCTGCATCACTTCGAGGACGGCGCGCTCGCCGAGCGGCTGGTCCAAGGTGACCGTGGCGGTGCGGGGTGCGCCGATCGCCCGGCAGGCCTCGCCGGCGGCGTGCGGGCGGGCCACGACGATGACGACCACGGCGAACTCGGACTCGACGGCCCGCCCGGTGTAGTCGGCCCCGCACGGCTCCGACGCCGGGCCCACCGAGCCGGTGAACGAGACGGTGAGCTCGCGGCTGCCGACCGTCGTCCTGGCCCCGTCGATCGCGAGGCCGCCGGGCGCGTCGTACGGATCCCACGACGGCGGCGTCACCTTCAACCCGGCGGCAACGGCCGGGTGGGTGATCCGCACAGCCGTGCCCTTCAGCGTGAACTCCCACGCCGGCACCGTGGCTTCGCCACGCGTCGTCAGCACCGCCGCGGTGGTCAGCCGGGCAGCAACAACCCTCAGGGGTACGCAGTCCGCGCACTCCTGCGGATGTGCGGTCACCACCTCGTGGAGGGCCTGTTCGGCGGAGATCAGCGGCAGCGAGAGGGTGGCGCCGCCGTCCCAGACCACCTCACCGGTGCGCCGCGGGGCGGCCGGCAGCTTGCGGGTGGCGACCACCTTGCCGGCGAGCAGGGAACGCTTGAAGGCGCCGTTGGCCGCTTCCCCATCGCCGATCTGCGCGGTCTGCTCACCGACCGGGACGAACCTCGGCTGCTTCCCGGCCGCGCCGACCGCCGCGCCGTAGCGGGCGAGGGCGGCCCGGGCCTGCAGTTTCTGCTGCTCCGGCACATCGTCGGCGGCCGCCTGGGTGGCCGGGGTGAGTTCCTCGAGCCGGTACTGCTCGGTGGCGCACCCGGCGAGCAACGCGACAAGCAGCACAATGCCGGGATACCGGGGCCGTCGATGCATGCCCCACTATCGCGTATCCGGACCACAGCGCGCGGCCCCGGAAAGGGTTTCGCCCGTTCCGGGGCTGTCCGGTACGGTCGCGGTCGCCCAGCAGATCCCCCGGCCGAGAGCAGGTCTCCCCATGGCGTGTCGTATCAGCGAGCTCGTACTCGGTTGCCGCGAACCCGAGGTGCTCGCGCGGTTCTGGTGCGAGGTCCTGGACTTCGTCATCCTCGGCCGCGAGGACGACGGCTCGCTGGAGATCGGGCCACGCGAAGGGTTCGGCGGTGCGCAGCCGACGCTCTTCCTGAGCCGCCGGGACGAGCCGGAGAAGGGCAAGCCCCGCCTGCACATCGACGTCAACGCAACCGACCGTGACCAGGACGCCGAACTGCAGCGCCTACTGGCGCTCGGCGCCCGGCCGGCCGACATCGGCCAGACCGGCGACGAATCGTGGCACGTCCTGATGGACCCCGAGGGCAACGAGTTCTGCCTGCTCAAACAGCGCCTCCAGCCACTCTGACTGCTTGTCCGGCGCCCGCACGCCGGCGCTCCAGCGGTTCGCGGCGAGCCCAGCCCCCGTCAGGCGGACGACCCTCGGTCGGCGGCTGCCGATCCCGGGGCGGATACTTCCCCGCCACAAGCGGCCGCCGGCCTCAGGCGGGTGCGTCCCGCCCGAAAGCGCCGCCGGTCTCAGGCGGGTGTCTCCCGCCCCGAAAGCGGCGGCCGGTCCCAGCCGGGCCTGCTTCCTCCGCTTTTATAGCTGCCGTCGGTCCTGGGCCGGTGCGTCCCCGCCCTCAGTGCTGACCTTGGTCCCCCGGTCCGCGGCCTGGACGGAGTGCCGTGAAGGACGGCCGGTCCTCCCAAGGCAGGCGCCGATCCCGGCGAGTGCTTCCCCGCCTTAAAGCTGACCCCGGTCCCCGGTTTCCGGTCCGCGACGGGCGCGGGCGATGTGAATGGCGACCGGTCCTCGGAGGCGGAAGCCTCCCCCGACCCCGTGCTTCAGCCCGGCGCGGGCGCTGGGGCCCGGTGTTGTGGGCGGCCGCTGAGGATGTGGCGGGACTCTTCGTAGGCGTACCCCGATGGGTTTCGCTGTTGATTTTGGGCTTGGGTACTGCCCGGCGCACTGCCCCTAAGGCATCCTAGGATTCTAGGAGTTTGCCTTTCCGGTGGGATGTCGGTTTAGGCTGGTCACATGTCCGCGAGCGCGAGTCCTGTGATCCACCTGGCCCGGCCGCATCGGCCGGTGGTCGTGGCGGGCACGCTCGGTGAGTTGCGCGGGCCGACCGGTGGGATCGTGGAGCTGCCGTTGCGGCTCTGGTGGCATCCGCAGCGGGCCTTCGATCTGGCGCAGCCGACGATGCTGCTGTGGATGTATGAGAATGTGCTGCGCGAGGCGATCCGGGTCGATGAGCTGCGGGAACACCTCGATGGCGGCACGCTGGTCCGGGTCTGGCCGGAGCTGAACCTGCCGCGCGCGGTGCGGGCGGCGTGGGAGGCCCGGCATCCGCGGCTGCGGAACCGGGTTGCCGCCTGATCCTCGCGTGAGTGTCGACGACTTCTACCGGGACGTGGCGCGCATCGCGCTGGCCGTTGCCGACAAGCACGGGTTCGTGCTGGGCGGCGGGGTGGCGTGGCTGGTGAACGGGCTGGTGGCGCGGCCTACCGAGGACATCGACCTGTTCACGGACACCGCCGGTGGGGTGGTTGCCGCGGCCGGGGAGGTGACGGCGGCGCTGACCGCGGCCGGGTACCGGGTGGTGCGCGAAGACGCGGACGAGTTGTTCGCGGGGATGTCGGCGGACATTCAGGAGTTCGTGGTGGCCGGGGACAGCCGGGCGCTGCGGTTGACGTTGTGCCGGCTCGATCGCAACCGGGCGCCGGTGGTGATGGATGTCGGGCCGGTGATGCACCTCGACGATCTTGTGGCTACCAAGGTGGCGGCGCTGGTGAACCGGCGCGAGGTGCGCGACTACATCGATGTGGCGGCGGCTCTGGAGCGGTATCCGCTGGAGCGGGTGCTGGAGTTGGCGCATGCCGCGGATCCGGCGCTCGATCCGGAGGATGTGGCGGACGCGGGGCGGTATCTGGACCGGCTGGATGATCGGCGGTTCGCGCTGTATGGGCTGGATGCGGGGGCGATCGCCGAGCTGCGCGGACGGTTGGCGGGGTGGCCGCGCGAATGAATCTCGGGTGAGGGTCTGCATTTCGGTTCCGGCCTTTTTGGGGTACGGGCTACGCCGTCGCGCCGAAGTCGTGTCCGCTCTGCCGTGCCGCGCGATCCAGGCATCGCGTCACGGCCCCCGAGGCGACTGCCGGGCTCACCCTGATCGTTGCGCTTCACCCCGTCTCCCCAGCCCAGCTCTGAGCGCAGCCTCCGGCCGCGCAAGCCGCTCGCCCTACCCAGCCGCTCTCCGTGCCCAGTCGGAATGGAAGAACCGGCGCTGAAGCGGATGACGTCGCCAGCAGGCGGCTGCGGTTTGAGCGTGACCAGCGGGATGAGCCCGGCGGGCGCGCCGACTGCCGCGCCCCGGCAGCCGGCTCGCGCCGAACGGCGGAACGGCCACGACTAAGGCATGACGGCGTAGCTCGTACCCCGAAAATGCCGGAACCGAAAATCAGACCCTGACCCGGAAGGCTTCCTAGAGGTGCTCGACCAGGACCATCTTGTCGTCGCGGACGATGAGGACCCGGCCGTCGGCGGCAGGGGCGAGTAGCTCCGGGTTCCGGCCGCGTTCGTAGGAGTCGAGCGGGGTCCGGTGGCAGTCGGTCCCGGTGCAGCGCAACAGCACCTGCTGGTAGCCCATTCCCTCGCCGCGGATCGCTTCGGTGGCGTAGACGGTGTCGCCGGCGCGGGCTACGGCGCCGGGCGCGTGGGTGAACTTGTCCCCCAGCATCAACCACACGCCCAGCCAGATCTTGCCGTCGTCGAGGGCGGCGATGTCGTCACCGACGACCGTAGGGGTCGCCCAGAAGGTGACGGTCTCGGGCGCGGCGGGGCGAGCGGTCCGGATCTGGTCGCAGGTGACCGGGGCACAGGTCACCTGGTGTACGACGCCGTCGGACCACAGCGAGGCGAGCGGGCGGCCGTCGGCGTCGACGGACAGGCGGGTCAGGAAGCCGTCCCGGACGGGACCGTAGGGGCGAGTGCGGCGTTCGACGGTGCCGGCATCGTGCTGCTCAGCGGTGGTGCACGAGGTGTCGGGGCAGCGGATCAGCAGGAGCCGGTAGCGGGTGGCGTCGAACGGTGTGGCGACGAAGAACCACAGCTCGTTGTCGGGGGCCACCGACACGGCCAGTTCGAGCAGGCGTTTCTCGCCGCTCTCCTTGCCCGCGAACCGGATCGGCAGGCGGCCGTCCCGGCAGCCTTCGGCGCGGGTGCAGTGGGCGTACTCGATGAACGGGCCGCCGTTGAGCGGTCCGCCGGTGATCATCGCGGTGAGGACGGCGCCGTTCACGCCGATCCCGGCGGTGCCCTGAAAATCGGTCAGGTCGGGGCCGCCGTTGTGGGCGGTGAAGTCGTCGCAGAGATCAGAGTCGCAGAAGCGAACTCCGTTGGTGGTGACGACGACCGGGTGCTGGCCGGGCGGCCAGGACACGGCCAGCGTGCCGCCGGACGGTGCGTCGGTGCTGCGGTAGCCACGGTCGAGGTCGATCGTGCCGATGCCGGTTGTGGTCAGCACGATCAGCGCCAGGACGGCAGCTGCGGCCACCCAGAGCCGGCCGGCCGGCGGGCTCGGGGTCGCCGGGGCCGCGCCGGTGGAGGCGGCGATGATTGCGGAGGATGCCGCCAGCGCGGCGATCAGGACCGGAGCTTTGAGCGCCGGCGCGGTCTGGTCCGCCAGGCCGGCGACGAGCATCTGGGGGACGACCGCGCCCAGCAGCACCGCCAGGGTCACCATCCCGGCGGGGCGCGGCGTCAAGGTTCGGACGGCCAGCCAGGCCGGGCCGAGGGCCAGCGCCGCCAGCATCAGCCCGCCGAGCGTGCCGGGCACGGCAGGGAGCAGGGTGAGCACGGCGCCGGCGGCCAGCAGCAGCGCGGCCAGAGGCAAGAGCGATTTGCGTACGGCGTCCCGGTACGGCCTAGCAGAGCCCATCAAGATCAGTGCCCCGGTGACGACAGCGAAGAACTGCAGCGCCGTCGCGACGGCTACCAGCCAGGTGGCTCCGGTGAGGAGGCCGCCGGTGAGGAGTACTGCCACGACCGGGAGCTGCACGGTCAGGAGGCGGCGCCACTCGGCCCGGACCAGCGCATAACCGGCGGAAACGACGTCGAGCAGGCCACGGGGTCCGGCCGGGGAGGGGAGCACCGGGCCAGGATAGACAGCTGGTGATCTTGGTGCGACCCGCTGGTTGACCTGAACCGAACTTCAGGTCATAGCGTCGGCATCATGACAGTCACCGATGCGGAACTGGCCGGGCAGCCGGCCGCCTACTGGACCGGCGTGGCGTACGAGTCGCTGATCGCCTTCACTCGTGCGCGGCAGGCGGAACACGGGTACACGCAGCCACAATTCTGGCTGCTGCGGCACCTCTCCCCCAGTGACCTCTCCCCCGACGGGCAGGGTCGTACCGTCGATGAGCTGCGGCACGAGATGCGGTCCTATCTGCGGGCCGAGGACGACCTGGCGGCCGAGGCGGAGGTGCTGGTCGACCGGGGCTGGCTGCGCCTCGACGGGGACGACGGCCGGTTGTGGATCACCGAGGCCGGGGAGGCGGCGCGGGTGGAACTGAAGGGGTACGCGCCTGAGATCCGCCGGCAGATCCATGAGGGAATCGACGATGCCGACTATGTCGTCGCCTTGAAGGTGTTACAGCGGCTGATCGGGAACACGCAGGGCTGAAGTGTCGTACCCCGGTGTTAGGTTCCGGGCATGATCGAGGTTGCGCGGGTTTCCGCTGAGTCGAGTGTCGGGCCGGCGTGGTTTCATGCCCGGTGGTGTGATCTGGCCACTCACCAGGAGTGGAGCGCCAGCATGGAGTTCCTCCGGCTCGACGAGCCCTTCGCAGTCGGCGCCCGGGGCGTGTCGAAGGCGGTCGGAGGCACGCCCACACCGTTCGTGGTGACCGCTTTCGAGCCCGACTCGGTGTATGCGGACACCACCCTGCTGCGCGGCGCCCGGTTGACAGTGCATCACGAGGCCCGACCACGGGGCGCCGGCAGTCACCTGTCGGTGCACGCCTACCTGCAGGGACGCCGGGCACGCCGGTGGGCCCGGCAGATGGGCGACGATGTGCAGAAGGCGCTGGCGGTTGATCTGACGCGGCTGGTCTCGCTGGCGGAGAAGGCGTGAGCATCACGGCCTGGATGGACGGCTGGCAGCTGGACTGCGACCCGGAGCGGGCGGCCGGCTCCGGGTTGATCACGCCGGTGCAGGAGGCCCGGAAGTGGGTGGCGGACTGCGGTGATCGGCGGTTCGCGGGCTTCCTGATGCGGGCGGTGGTCGTCGACGAAACTTGATCTCCGCCGGGGATCGGTCCATGGCGCCTTAGCACCGGCGCGGTCCCGTACCCCGGCGTGGCACGATGCGCCGGTGGTTCACATCGACGAGCTGCTGCCGCGTGAGCGCACGCCGCTGCATTACCAGAACCTGGTGCACGACCCGCGCATCGACCAAGAGGGTTTGCGGATGCTGGCTGTCAGCGCGTACCCGTTCGTGCGCAGCGAGGTGGCCCGGTGCCCGCAGGCGGATGCCACCACTCTGGGCGCAGTCTCGCTCGACAGTCTGAACCGATGGACGCGCAACAAGGTGCTGGCCGACATCGCCGGCCATCCGCATGCGGACCGGACGGTGCTGCGGTTCGTGCTGGGCGAGGTGGTGGCCTCGCTCAACCAGCCGGGCGGCCGCCCCTTTGCCGCTGCGCTCGCGCTGGCCACCCGCCCCGAACTCACCGAGGCCGAGGTGCTCACCCTCACCCAGCAGCCCAACGCCTCACGCCGGATGCGCCGCGGAGTCCGCCGGGCACTGTCGCAGGGCGGCCGGGATCGCACCGGTGTACAAGCCGGCCGCACCCAGCGTCCCTAGTCCAGTCCAGGACGAAGCATCCGCCACGTCCTTCGCGAGCAGCTTCGAATATGAGGCCGCGTGCCGCTGGGAGGGTTCTTGCGCCTGGGGCGGGATCTCGCAAGACTGTGCATTGTGGACGAGACGAACATCGATACTTCGGTGCCGCATTCCGCCCGGATCTGGAACTACTGGCTGGGCGGCAAGGACAACTTTGCGGTTGACCGGGCGGCGGGTGACGAGTACCGGCGGGTCTTCCCGGGGGTGGTCGACGTGGCCCGGGCGTCGCGGCAGTTTCTCACCCGCAGCATCGAGTATCTCGTCAGGGAAGCGGGGATCCGCCAGTTCCTGGATGTCGGCACCGGTCTGCCTACCGCCGACAACACCCACGAGGTTGCCCAGCGGATCGCTCCCGGGGCCCGGGTCGTGTACGTCGACAACGACCCCTTGGTCCTGGTGCACGCCCGCGCGCTGCTCACCGGCACGGCGGAGGGTGTCACTCAGTACGTGGACGCCGACCTCGGTGATCCGGCGGCCATTTTCGCGGCCGCCCGGACGATTCTCGACTTCGACCAGCCGGTCGGGCTGATCCTGAGCGGCGTGCTCGGGCACGTCGACGACACCGGCCGGGCCCGCGCGATCGTCCGGGAGCTGCTCGAACCGCTGCCGTCCGGCAGCTACCTGTCGCTCAACGACGGCACGAGTGTGGTCAGCGCCGAGATCCAGGAGGCTCAGGAGGGCTACAACGAGACCGGCGCGATGCCCTACAAGCTGCGCAGCCCGGAGGAGATCGCCTCGTTCTTCGACGGCCTCGAGCTGGTCGAGCCGGGTGTGGTGCCGTGCCCGCGCTGGCGGCCGGACGACCGGGTGGACACTCCGATCGACATCGACGCTTTCGGAGGCGTGGGCCGCAAGCCTTGACCCATGGCAGAGCCGTATTTCGACGAATGGATAGCCGAACACTACGCCCGGCTGTGGCCGGAGCTGTTCGACCCCGCCGTACTCGATCCTGCCGTTGATTTCCTGGCCGGTCTGGCCGGCGGCAGCGCTCTGGAGCTGGGGATCGGAACCGGCCGGGTCGCGCTGCGGCTGAGCCGCCGAGGGGTGCGCGTGCACGGCATCGAACTGTCCGCCGCGATGGCCGGGCAGCTTCCCGACAGTGCGGATGTCGCCGTGACCATCGGCGACTTCGCGAGCGCCGAGGTCGGGGCGAGCTTCTCCCTGGTCTACCTGCTGCGGAACACGATCACGAACCTGACCACCCAGGATCAGCAGGTGCAGGCCTTCCGCAACGCGGCCCGCCACCTCGAGCCGGGCGGCCGGTTCGTCATCGAGAACTACGTGCCGCAGCTTCGCCGCCTGCCGCCCGGCCAGACGCGGCACGTCTTCACGCACACCCCGGCGCATCTGGGTTTCGAGGAGTACGACGTCGTGACCCAGATCGCCTGGTCGCACCACTACTGGAATCTCGGCGGTGAGGCCAGGCGGTTCTCCACGCCACACCGCTACGTGTGGCCGGCCGAACTCGACCTCATGGCCCGCATCGCCGGGCTGCAACTGGTGCAGCGCTGGGGCGGCTGGAACCGCGAGCCGTTCACCGCTGACAGCGACAGCCACATCTCCGTGTGGCAGAAGGCCAGCAGTTGACGGACTCCCACCGGCGCAGCCGGCGAGACCGCGGGTCACGCCCGCTCGTCCGGCTGCTCGGCGCCGGGCCGCTGGTCTTTCTGGCGCTGTTCGTCTGGGCCTTCGCCGCCGCCCACACGACGCTGGCGGCGATCTCCGTCGGCGTGGTCCTGATCGGCGCAGCGGTGCTCGTGGCGGTCACGGCGAGCGTCGACGGCCTCGACCTGTTCCTGGAGCGGCAACGGGCCCGGGTCGAGGAGCACGCCGCCGGCTTTCTGCGCAGCCAGTACAAGAGCACGGCCATCCGGGAGAGCGGCACACCGGAGTTCCAGCGGCTGCGCGCCGCGTACCCGGAATTCTGGGGCGATGCCGTGCGGGCCGCGACCGAACCGCCTGCCGAGATCTTCAATGCGCTGACCGGCCCGCGCCGGGCCGGGATCCGCGGCCTGGTGCCGCTGGTGCTGACCCTGATCGCCGCCCTGATCGTGGCGGGGTTGCTCATCCAATTTCTGGTCAAGCCAGCAAGAACACTGATACAAGCCCTGTACGAGGGCACCCTGCTGCCCGCCGATGTGGCCCGCCGATGGACCTTCGCGGTCCGCGCCAACGAACTGCCGGAGATCGACCTCTATCTGCTGCTCGGCTGCCTGGCGCTCGCGGTCGCCGCCGTGCTGCGGGCCGCGCCGGGCCGGCTGCTCTCCTGGATCATGCCGGCGGCGAACTGGAGCATGGCCGCTGACAAGATCATCCAGGATCGGCTGCGCGCGGCCTTCGAACGGCACGCCGACGGTCCGGCGGGAGCGGCTGAGCACGAGGACGAGGCGGACGAAGTCGGCGCGGACGATGCGGGAAGGCCCGCCCCGGTGCTGCCGCGGATGCCGATCTCGCCCACCCTGGCCGATGCGAGCGCCGACCGCCTCGTCGTGCGTTCGGAGATCGAGCAGGTCCGCACGCTGGTGTTCTTCCTCGGCGCGCACGCAGTGGCGATCAGCGGCTCGCGCGGTGTCGGCAAGACGACGATGCTGCGGTCGTTGACCGAGGACGCGGCGGACGCCGACACGTTCGGGCTGATGATCTCGGCGCCGGTGCGGTACGAGCCGCGGGATTTCATGCTGCACCTGTACGCCCAGTTGTGCGAGGCGGTGCTCCGGCGTCCGGGCCGTACCAAGCCGGCGAGGCTGCGCCGCCTCGCCGCCGGCCTGATGCGGCTCCTGTTCGTCTGCTGCGTGCTGGCGGTGCTGTTCCCCGGCACCCGCGAGCTGCTGGTGGACCGTTATCCGCTGCCTGAGCTGACCGGCACGTACGTCCTGCTCGGCCTGACGTGCTACCTGCTGGCGCGCGGCCTGCGGGCGGCCGAGCAGACCAGCGGCGCACAGTTGTCGGCCGAGGCGACCCGCCGGCTGCGGCAGATCCGGTACCTGCAGACGATGTCGGTCGAGCACGCCGGCCAGGCCGCGCCGCTGTCGGTGCAGCTGGGTTGGAAGTGGGGCCGGCAGTGGGCGGAGCAGCCGCAGAGCCTGCCGGACGTGGTGGCCGCCTACCGGGAGTTCACCACCGAGGTGGCGGCGTGGTGGCGGGCCGAGACGGGCGGCCGCGGCAAGCTGGTGATCGCGATCGACGAGCTGGACCGGATCGCCGAGCCGGAGCTGGCCGAGACGTTCCTCAACGAGATCAAGGCGATCTTCGGGGTGGAACACTGCGCGTACCTGGTCGCGGTCTCGGAGGAGGCGCTGGCCAACTTCGAGCGCCGGGTGGTGCGTGCCCGTACGGTCTTCGACAGCGCCTTCGACCACATCGTGCACCTGCGCCCGATGCTGATGTCCGACTCGGTGGCCCTGCTGCGCAATCGCGTGTCCGGCGTACCGTCGCGGTTCTGGATGCTGTGCCACTGCCTGGCCGGCGGCATGCCGCGCGATGTGCTGCGCGTGGCGCGCACGATGTTCGAACTGCATCGCCGGTCCACGGCCGGCTCGGACCTGGACGCGGTGGCCACGCAGCTGGTGTCTCTCGAGGTCCACGCGGTGAAGCGGGGTTTCAGCAGGGTGGCCGCCGAGGGTGGCGATCCGAAGCTGATGGCCGACGACTCGTGGCCGCGGATCACCAGTGACGGCTTGCGCGCAGCCGCCGACGAGCAGGCATCGACCGCGCTGGCGGCGGCCCTGCTCTACTACTCGGTGGTGCTGCAGGTGTTCCAGCCGGACACCGAGCCGGACTGGGCGACCGACCTGGCCCGCGTGCACCAGCAACTGGCGACGGATCCGCCGGCGGCGATCCAGTGGCTGCGGCAGATGCAGGCGGACCTGGCCGGCTAGCGGGTGCGGACCGCGCCGACGCTGGCGGCGATGACGAGGGCGACGGCCAGGAGTTCCACCCAGGTCAGCCGCTGGCCGAGGACCAGGAAGCCGGCGAGCACCGCGATCGCCGGGCCGAGGCTGGTCAGCACGCCGAAGGTGGCGGTGGCCATCCGGCGCAGGGCGAGGAGTTCGAGGGTGTAGGGCAGCACCGACGACAGCATCGCCACGGCGGCGCCGAGCGCCAGGGTGGCCGGGTGCAGCAGGGCGGTTCCGCTCGCGGCGACGCCGAAGGGCAGGGTGAGCAGGGCGGCGCCGGCCATCGCCAGGGCCAGGCCGTCGGCCTTCGGGAAGCGGCGGCCGGTCCGGGCGGAGAAGACGATGTACGCAGCCCACATGACCGCCGCGCCGAGGGCGTACGCCGCGCCGGCCGGATTCAGCCGCTCGAAGCCCTGGTAGCCGAGCAGAACGACGCCGGTCGCGGCAAACCCGGCCCATAGCCAGCTCGCGGCCCGCCGGGCCATCACGACCGACAGCAGCAGCGGCCCGAGTACCTCGATGGTGACCGCGGTGCCGAGCGGAATCCGGTCGATGGCCTGATAGATCAGCGTGTTCATACCGGCCAGTGCGACCGCGAACCCGGCGACCAGCAGCCAGTCCGCCCGGCGGTGCCCGCGCAGCCGCGGCCGGCAGACCAGCAGCATCAGCACCGCCGCGATGGTGAGGCGCAGGGCGACCACCCCGGCGACGCCGGCCTTCGGGAACAGCAAGGCGGCGACCGCCGAGCCGAACTGCACCGACAGCGCGCCGGCGAGCACCAGGCCGACCGCGGTCGAGCTGGTGCGCCGGGGTGCGGTCTCGATGCGCGGCAGGGTGTCGGTCACGTCAACGACGCTAGGCAGTGTCCGGCGAGCAGGGAAATGCCGATCCGCTCGTGGTTATGCTCCACGGTTATGACCGTCGACCTGCGGCATCTGCGCGCCTTCCTGGCGATCGCCGCCGAGGGCAGCATCACGCGGGCGGCCACGAGCCTGCGCCTGACCCAGCCGGCGCTGTCCCGCACACTGCGGCAGTTGGAGGAGCACCTCGGGGTCCGGCTGGCCGACCGGTCCACGCATCATCTGGAGCTGACGCCGGCCGGGCGCGCCTTCCACGAGCGGGCCCGGGCCGCGGTCGCTGCGGTCGACGAGGTCCTGGATCCGGCCCGCGCCGGGTCGTGGCCGCTGCGGCTCGGGCATGCCTGGTCGGCGCTCGGGGCTCGCACCACGACCGTGTTGCGCGAGTGGCAGGCCGCCCACCCGCTCATTCCCCTGCAGTTGCTGCGCATCGACGACCGGACCGCCGGGCTGGCGCAGGGCCGCACCGACGTGGTCGTGCTGCGCGACCCGGTGGAGCTGCCCGGTGAGGTGGCCAGCCTGCTGCTGGCCACCGAGGCGCGGGTGGCGGCGGTGCCCGCCGACAGCGACCTGGCCCGGCGCGAGGTCTGCACGCTGGCGGACCTCAGCGACTGGACGGTCGCGCTCAACACCGTGACGGGTACGACCACGCTGGATCTCTGGCCACCGGGCACCACCCCGGCGAGGACGGTCGAGGTCGCCAACACCGACGACTGGCTGGCCGCGATCAGCGCCGGGCGGACCGTCGGGGTGACCAGCACCGCCACCGCGGCCACCTACCCGTACCCGGCCGTGGCCTACGTCCCGCTGACCGGCGCCCCGCCGATCGAGCTGCACGTGGCCTGGCGGGAACCGCCCAGCCATCCCGCGACGGCGGATCTGGTCGCGCTGCTCCGAGCTGTATGCAACTAGTTGCATAGAGGCCCTGATTCGGCATAGCATCCGGCCATGGCCCTTCCCGCGCTGCTCAAGGACACCCTGACGATCCCGGTCGTCGCCTCCCCGATGTTCCTGTGCTCGGGACCCGACCTGGTGATCGCCCAGTGCCAGGCCGGCGTGGTCGGCTCGTTCCCGGCGCTCAACGCCCGCCCGGCCAACTTGCTCGGCGCGTGGCTCGACCGGATCACCAGCGAGAACGCCGCCTATGCCGCGGCGAATCCGGGCGCGAAGGTGGCGCCGTTCGCGGTGAACCAGATCGTGCACCGCTCCAACCGCCGCCTCGAGCAGGACATGGCGGTCATCGTCGAGCACCGGGTGCCCATCGTGATCACCTCTCTCGGCGCGCGGCCGGAGATCAACGACGCGGTGCATTCGTACGGCGGACTGGTCCTGCACGACGTGATCAGCAACGAGTTCGCGCGCAAGGCGATCGACAAGGGCGCCGACGGCATCATCGCGGTGGCCGCCGGCGCGGGCGGGCACGCCGGCACCCAGTCACCGTTCGCGCTGGTCCAGGAGATCCGCTCCTGGTTCGACGGCCCGCTGCTGCTGTCCGGCGCGATCGCACACGGCCGCTCGATCCTCGCCGCACAGGCCGCCGGCGCCGATCTGGCCTATGTGGGCAGCGCGTTCCTGGCCACCACCGAGGCACAGGCCGGCGCGGCGTACAAGGAGATGATCGTCGCCGGCAGCGCGAAGGACATCGTGTACAGCAACCTGTTCACCGGCGTACACGGCAATTATCTGCGCGGCAGCATCGAGGCCGCCGGCCTGGACCCGGACAACCTGCCCGGCTCCGACCCGTCGGCGATGGATTTCGGCGCGGCGACCGCCACGAACAGCAAGGCGTGGCGCGACATCTGGGGCTCCGGCCAGGGCATCGGCGCGGTCGACGCGGTACGCCCGGCACGCGACCTGGTAACCCGCCTGAAGAGCGAATACGAGGCCGCGCGCCGGGATCTGATCGCCGTCTAGGCGGTGATGTTCCACTGCTGGCAGGCGTTGCCGAGCGACGCCCACTGGCGGACCGCGACGCCGTCGGCGGCGCCGCAGTTGGTGACGTCCAGGACCAGGCCGTTGCCCCGGTTGGCGATCAGGTAGCCGCCGTTGATGGGGGTCAGGCTCCACTCCTGGCAGGCGTTGTTCAGGTTCGCCCACAGGTTGAGCGCGGTGCCGTTGGTTGCGCCGCAGTTCACCGAGTCGAGCACGGTGCCGCTGTTGGCGTTGGTGATCCGGTAGTAGTTGCTGGTGGTCTTCGTGAACGTCCACTGCTGGCAGGCGTTGCCCAGCGACGTCCACTGCTGGATCGCCGTGCCGTTCGCGGTCCCGCAGTTCTGCGCGTCGAGGACCTTGCCGGAGGCCTGGTTGACCAGCCGGTAGCGAGTGCCGGCGACCGGGAAGGACACGCCGCCGCCCGGGTCACCGGCGGGGGCGGTCAGCGAGGTGGAGAGCCGGTCCGGCGTACCCAGGTTGGGGGTGCCGTCGCTGTTGAAGTTGACCTTCTTGATCCGCGTGGTCCGGGTCGCGCCGCAGCCCTGCGCCGTGGTCTCGTTGGCGTGGTATGCCATCCACGTCTCCGAGCCGTCCGGCGAGGTGAAGAACGAGTGGTGCCCCGGCCCGTAGACGCTGTTGGCGTCGGAGCGCTGGAACAGCGGGGTGCTCTTCTTCGTCCACGATGACGCCGACAGCGGGTTCGAGCCGGTCAGCGTCAGCATGCCGATCTTGTAGTCCGCGGTGTTGCACGACGACGCCGAGAACGTCAGGAACGTCTGCCCGTTGCGCTGCAGGATGTACGGGCCCTCCTCGGTGTTGCCGCCCTGCTTCTCCCAGTCGTAGGTCGGGTACGAGATCCGCGTGCCGTACGCCGAGACCGTCCACGGGTTGCTCATCGGCGCGATGAACAGCGACTGCAGGTCACCGACCCACGACGAGTACAGGAAGTAGTTCTTCCCGCCGATCGTCGCCACGCTGCCGTCGATCGCCCACCCGTTGTTGGCCTGCACGTTCAGCTGGCCCTTGAACGTGTACGGCCCCATCGGGTTGTCGCCGGAGCTCTCCAGCACGAACGAGCGCTGCCCGTCGCAGCAGGCCGTCGTCCCGGCGCTGTAGTACAGGTACCAGCGGGTGCCGTTCGGCCCGGACAGCCGGTGCATCGAGGGCGCCCACACGTTGCAGCAGCTGTTCGACGCCGTGCCGGTGTAGACCACCGACTCGGTCGCGCCGGGCAGCGCCGCCACCGAGGTGGCCCGCTTGATCACGACCTGCGAGTTCCAGGTGGTCGCGGCCACGTAGTAGTAGCCGTTGTAGTAGCCCATCCACGGGTCGGCGCCGTACGGGGCGGACGCCACCGGGTTGGTGAACGACACCGCGGCCTGGCTCTCGGCCGGGCGCAGCGTCACGGCGACGAAGGACGCGGCCGCCATCAGGAGCACGGCGAGCGCCGCGCGGAATCTCAGCATCAAGGTTCCCATCAGTAGACGTACGGCCAGGCGGACGAATCCCAGCCGAGCAGGTTGATGCCGAGCCGTGCGGCACCCGAGGAGGTGTAGTAGTGGTAGACCAGCACGTCCGCGTCGGTGTCGGCGAGAACCGCGGGATGCCCCGGGCCGAAGATCGCGTCGTGCGAGGCGAGGATCTCGGTCCCGCCGCCGGCCGTCATCGCGGTGCCCGCGCGGTCCACGTACGGCCCGGTGACCGACCGGGACCGGCCCACCATGATCCGGTACGTGCTGGACGCGCCCCGGCAGCAGAAGTCGAACGCCACGAACAGGTAGTAGTAGCCGCCCCGGTAGAAGATCACCGGCGCCTCGACCGACTTGCTGTTCACGAACCGTTCGGCGAGGTGGTGAATCGTGCTGTCCGCCCGCTTGCCGGTCGACGGGTTCAGCTTGACCATCTTGATCCCGGACCAGAACGATCCGAAGCTCAGCCACCACTCCCCCGACGCCGTGACGATCAGGTTCGGGTCGATGGCGTTGAAGTTGCTGCTGGTCGTGCTCTCGACGACCAGACCGTTGTTGGCCCAGCTGCCGGACGCGCCGGTGGCGCTGGTGGCCAGGAAGATCGCCGAGCGGCTGGAGCCGAACGTGGAGGCCGAATAGAACATCCAGTACTTACCGGCGTGGTACGACAGGTCCGGCGCCCACAGGTTCGCGTCGCCGTTGGTGTACGTGTTCGCCCAGGACGTGCCGTTCGGGAACGCCCGGCCGGCGTCGGTGAACCGGGTCCGGTCGGCGGACGTCTTCAGCGTGATGCCCGCGCCGGTGGTGGCCAGCAGATAACCGCCGGCCGGGCGTTTCACGATGGTCGGGTCGTGCGCGCCGGTGGAACCGGTGACCAGGCCCGGGTTCGGGTAGACGGCGGCCTCGGCCGCGGTCGCGCCGGCCACCAGGGCCAGCAGGCCGGCGAGGCCGGCCACGAGGATCTTGCGCATGGGGATGTGCCTTCCGATCGATGGGGAATCGCTCGTCAGGTGGTTGGGGCGGCGCAGATCGGGGAGTCTGCGCCCACCGTGGGGACGGTGCCCGTCGATGTTCTCGCTAACATTCCAGACCGTCAAGAGTGTCCAGCCAGTTAAGAACGTGTTAGGAAAGCTCTTGTTAACGTAACCATGCAGCAGGGCCGGACGGCGGTCCGCCGTCCGGCCCTGCTGTCCCCCGGTGTCAGGCCTGATAGGCCCGCAGGAACGTCAGCAGGTCGTTGCCGAGCTGTTCCTTGTGGGTGTCGGTGATGCCGTGCGGCGCGCCCGGGTAGACGATCAGCTCGGCGTCCTTGACCAGCGCGGCCGAGGCCTTGCCGCCCACCTCGAACGGCACGACCTGGTCGTCGTCGCCGTGGATGACCAGAGTGGGCACGTCGAACTTGGCGAGGTCGTCGCGGAAGTCGGTGGCCGAGAAAGCGGCGATCGACTCGTACGCGTTGCGGTGCCCGGCCGCCATCGACTGCAGCCAGAAGGCGTCCCGGATGCCCTGCGAGATCTGCACGCCGGGCCGGTTGTTGCCGAAGAACGGCCCGTCGGCGAGGTCGTGGTAGAGCTGCGAGCGGTCGGCGAGCGAACCGGCCCGGATGCCGTCGAACACCTCGATCGGCACACCGTCCGGGTTGTCGTCGCGGCGCACCATCAGCGGCGGCACCGCGGAGACCAGCACCGCCTGGGCGACCCGGGCGGTGCCGTGCCGTCCGATGTATCGGGTGATCTCGCCGCCGCCGGTGGAGAACCCGACCAGCGTGACGTCGCGCAGGTCCAGGTGCTCGATGAGCGCGGCGAGGTCGTCGGCGTACGTGTCCATCTCGTTGCCGTGCCAGGTCTGGGTGGACCTGCCGTGCCCGCGCCGGTCGTGCGCGATCACCCGGAAGCCGTTCTCGGCCAGGAACAGGGCCTGCGCCTCCCAGCTGTCCGAGTTGAGCGGCCAGCCGTGGCTGAGCACGACCGGCCGGCCGGCGCCCCAGTCCTTGAAGAAGATGTGCGTTCCGTCGGAGGTGGTCACGAAGCTCATCGGGCGGCCTTCCGGATCAAATCGGCGGTGATGCGGGGCTGGGAGATCATGGCGACATGCGAGGCCTTCACCTCGACGACGTGCGAGCCGGCCCGCTGCGCCATGAACCGCTGGGCGGCCGGCGGGATCAGCTTGTCCTCGCGGGCGACCAGGAAGTACGACGGGATGGCCGCCCAGGCCGGGTCCCCGGACGGCTCCTGCAGGGTGCCGCCGTCACCGGGCCGCTGGGTCGCCCACATGATGTCGGTCGTGGACCGCGGCAGGTCACCGGCGAAGATGAACCGGAACACGTCCTTCTTCACGTACCCGTCGACGCTCTTGACGCCCGGAATCTCGTAGGGCCGGAAGTCGATCTGCTCCAGGTGCAGCTCGGTGCCCGGGAACTGGTTCTGCAGGCCGACCACGGTGTCGCCGGCGGCCGGGGCGAACGCGGCCACGTACACCAGGGCCTTCACGTTCTTGTTGCCGGTCGCGGCGTTAGTGATCACCACGCCGCCGTAGGAGTGGCCGACCAGCACGATCGGGCCGGGCACGGTCTTCAGGAAGCTGGCCAGGTACGCCGAGTCGGACACGACACCGCGCAGCGGGTTCGGCGGGGCCAGCACGGGATAGCCGTCGTGGGTGAGCCGCTTGATCACCTCGGACCAGCCGGTGGCGTCCGCGAACGCGCCGTGCACCAGCACGATCGTGGGCTTCGGGCCCTTGCCGCCGGCCGCAGCCGGTGCGGCACTGGCGGCCACCGCGGCGCCTGCGGCGGCCACGGCAGCGGTGCCGGCCAGGACGGTCCGTCGGGAAACGGGAGAAGACATCGAGAGGACGACCTTTCATCCGTACGGCGTGTGGCGTCACGCCGCCATACGGAAGATGCAATCAGCGCTGTCCGATAGTGACCATGCAGGACGACCGGCAGAACTTCACCCCGGCAGCGCGGCCAGGCGCGATCGGACCTCGTGCACGTCCTGGCTGACACTGCCCTCCAGCAGCTCCAGCGCCCGGTTCAGGTTGTCGCGGGCCTCGGCGGCGGCGCCCAGCCCGGCCCGCGCGATCCCGGTGGCCAGGTGCAGGTAGCCGAGGTTGGTGGGTTCGCCGAGCTCGATGGCCACCGGCAGGGCCAGCTCGGCCTCCGCCAGGGCCGCCTCCCACCGGCCCAGCACGGCGAGGGAATGCGCGGCGGAGACCCGGGCGACAGCTGTTGCGCCGAGCGCCGGGCGGGGCGCCACCGGGCGTACGCGGACCTCCCGCAGGGTCGCCCGGAACTGCTCCAGAGCCTCCTCGTGCCGGCCGAGCGCGCTCAGGGTCAGCCCGATGCCCTGGAACAGCTGCAGGTAGCCGTCGTGGTCACCGACCCGGTCGGCCAGCTCCTGCGCCTGCCGGTAGGCGTGCAGGGCGCCTTCGAGCCGTCCCGCGTAGCGCCGCGCGGAGGCCAGGTACTGCAGCGCCCACGCCTCCTCCTTGACGTCGCCGATCTCGACGGCCAGCCGGCGGGCCGCCAGCGCCGCCTGGATGCCCTCGTCGAAGCGGCGGGCGCAGTGGGTGGCCGCCCACGAGTAGTAGTTGAGGTGCACGACCTCCAGATGCCGGTCGCCCAGGCGGGCGGCCGCGTTGCGGGACAGGCTGTACACCTCGTACCAGCCCGGCCAGGCGACCATGGTGTCGGAGAACCAGTGCAGGGCCTCGGCCACCTCGACGACCAGGCGGTCCTCACCGGCGCCGGCGAGCAGCCGCAGCGCGCCGAGCCAGTTGCCGGCCTCGGCCTGCAGCCACTCCCCCGCCTGCTCCAGGGTGGCCAGCGGCACCAGGCCGGCCCAGCCGTCCGGCAGCGCGCCGTACCCGGGTTCGAACCAGCGGCCGGCCACGATCGTGGTCTCCAGCAGCCAGCGGGCCATCCGGTTCCGGGTCGCCGCCCGGCTGCCGGCCGGCTCCTCGATGCCCAGACGCTCCCCGGCGAACAGCCGGATCAAATCGTGGAACCGGAACCGGTCGGCGCCCTCGTGCTCGAGCAGGCCCAGCTCGACCAGCTCGTCGAGCCGGTCCTCGGTGTCGTCCGGGTCGGCGCCGGTCAGCACGGCGACGATCGGCGCGGCGAAGTCGGTGCCCGGCACGTGCGCCAGCCGCCGGAACAGGGCCCGCCCCTCGCCGGAGAGCTGCGCGTGCGAGAGCGCGAACGCGGCCGCCACACCGGTGTCCCCGGTGTGCAGGTTGGCCAGCCGCCGATCCGCGTCGGCCAGCCGGGCGACCAGGTTCCCGACCGTCCACCCGGAACGGTTGGCCAGCCGGGTGCCGGCGATCCGCAGCGCCAGCGGCAGATGGCCGCAGAGCCGGGCCACCGCCTCCACGTCGCCGGCCGCGGCCGGGTCGGCGGCCTGCCCGGCGATGCGTGCCAGCAGGGCGGCGGACTCGGCCGGGGCCAGCGGAGCGAGGGCGACGCGCAGCACGTCCTCTAGACCGCCGAGCACCCGGCGGCTGGTCACCACGACCAGGCCGGCGCCGTTGCCGGGCAGCAGCGGGCGCAGCTGGGCCTCGTCGGCGGCGTTGTCGAGCACCAGCAGGCAGTTCCGCTCGCGCAGGGCCGCCCGCAACTGGCTGCAGCGTTCCTCGTCGGAGTCGGCCATCCGCCGGGAGCTCACGTCGAGGGCGCGCAGCAGGATCGCGGCGGCCTCACCGGGGCCCATCGGCTGCGGGTCGACGCCGCGCAGATTCAGGTACAGGCAGCCGCCGGGGAACCGGTCGCGCAGCAGCTCGGCGGCGCGCAGCGCGAACGCGGTCTTGCCGACACCGGGCTGCCCGTGCACGAGCACCACCGGGCCAGCCTGGTCGGCGCCGGCCACCAGGGCGAGTTCGGTGTCGCGGCCCACGAAGTCGGTCACCGCCCGCGGCGGCTCGCACAGCCGCGGCCGGGTCCGCGCCGTCTGCAACCGCAGCTCCCGGCCCGGTTCGGCCAGCTCCTCGTGCTCCCGCTCGGACAGTCCCAGTGCGGTGGCGAGCGCGGCGAGCGTACGCGGCTGTGGTGCTCTGCTGTGCCCTCGCTCCATGTCGCTGATAGCCCGGACGCTGACGCCGGAGGCGTCGGAGAGCTGCTCCATGGTCAAACCCGCGTCCCGCCGTAACTCGCGAAGCCGGTCCCCGAACAGCATGCGCGCGTCCCCCGAACGTCGTGGTTTCCCTCAACCTAGGGACCGGCGGCCGCGACTCGCGTACGTAGAACTATGTAATCCCGGCCACCCTGGCCAGCTCGGCGCGCGAACGGATGCCGAGCTTCGGGTAGATCCGGGACAGATGGGTGGTCACGGTGCGCGGCGACAGGAACAGCCGCTCGGCGATCTCCCGGTTGCTCAGCCCCTCCGCGGCCAGCCGGGCGATCTGGGTCTCCTGCGGGGTGAGCTCGGCGGTGGTGTCGGTGGGCCGGCGCAGCGACTCGCCGGAGGCACGCAGTTCGGCGCGGGAGCGGTCGGCCCACGCGGTGGCGCCGAGCGCGTCGAAGGTGGCGGCCGCGGCCCGCAGCAGCGGCCGGGACTCGGCGGGGCGGCGCCGGCGGCGCAACCAGGCGCCGTACGCGTGACGCCGTCGCGCCTGCTCGAACGGCCACTCGGTGAGATCGTCGGCCAGCGCCTGCTCGTACCCCTCGTCGGTGTCGGTGAGCACCGCCCGCGCGTACCCGAGGCCGCGCAGCAGCGCGGGCGACCGACCCTGCTCGGCCGCCGGGGTCAGCTCGTCCACCAGCTGCCGCAACTCGGCGAGCGCGCCACAGCCCACCGCGGCGTCCGCGAGATGCCCGACCAGCAGGAACCCGGTCCAGCGGTGGTGATGCGGGTCCGCCGGATCGAGGATCCGGCGAAGTTCTCGGAACGCCTCCTCCGGGCGGCCCGCCGCGAGCGCCGCGATCCCGCGCACCTGCGACACCCCGGACAGCAGCGGCGTGGGACCGGCCGGCAGCAGCGCGGCCTCGATGGCGTCGGCCTGCTGCAGCGCGCCCGCGATGTCACCGCGCAGCGCCCGGCCCGCCCCCTCGGCGATCCAGGCGGTCGGCACCCAGTTCCGCTCGCCGGCCTCCAGCGCGAGAGCGACGCCTTCCACGGCCGAGGTGATCGCGATACGCGAGTCGCCGAGGTGGGCGGCGTGCGCGGCACGGGCGATCAGCACCCGGGCCAGCACACCCAGCCGGCCCTGGGCCCGCAGGCCGATCTCCGCCGCGGTCGTGAAGGCGATCACTGCGGGGCTGTCGCCGATGCCGCCGGCACCGATTCCCAGATGGGAGAGCACGTACGGGTCCGCGCCGCCCTCGACCAGTGCGGCGCGCAGCCGCCGGCCCGCGACCGCGCCGCGCTCGACCGGGGCGATCAGCGCCATCAGCGCGGCCGTCTGCGGATCGTCGGTCATGCCCGCCAGCCGGTCGACGACGGTGACCAGCCGATCAATCAGCTCCCGCCCGGGATCGGAGAAGTGGACCCGCAGGGCGAACAGGCACAGCGTCTGCACCGCGCGGATGACCTCACCGGCGGCGGCCAGTTTCTCGACGGCTTCCGCCAGGTGTTCCAGCCGTTCCGCGCCGGTCCAGCGGGTGCCCTGATAGGTCTCCCGGATCAGCTCGTACAGCATCCGGTCGCCGGGCTCCAGCGGGTGACCCTCGAGTTCGGCCAGCAGGCGCCGGCTGCGTTCCGGATCGCCCTCCTCGTTCGCGGCGTCCAGCGCCGCGACCAGCCGCTGGCCCCGGGACAGGGGGTCCTCGCTCAACTTGGCAGCCCGTTCGAACGCGGTGATCGCGATGCCGGCGGCCTGCCGGTACCGGGCCTCCATGGCGGTCTCGGTCAGCTGCCGGGCCAGCTCCTCGTCCGGGCCGGACGCCGCCGCGGCCCGGTGCCAGACACTGCGCTGCGGGTCGGCGGCCACCGCCTCGGCCAGGGCGGCGTGCACCCGCCGGCGCTGCGCGATGGTCGCGGACTGGTAGAGCGCCGAGCGCAGCAGCGGGTGGCGGAACCGGACCCGATGGTGCTCGTCGACGTGGACCAGACGGGTCACCACGGCCGGCTCCAGGTCGTCGGGCTGCGCGCCGGGGCGGGCCCGGAGCATCTCGCCGAGGTCGTCGCCGTCGTTCAGCGCGACCACCAGCAGCAGCTCGCGGGTCGCGGCGGGCAATTCGGCCACCAGCCCGGAGAACGTACGCTGCAACCGCTCGCTCAGCGGCAACCAGTTCGGCAGCAGCGCCGCGCCGCCCGAGCGCGAAGCCGCCTCGCCCAGCTCCACCAGCCCCAGCGGATTCCCGCCGGCCGCGTCCAGCACCCGGCCGGCCAGACCCGGCGTCAGCGTGGGGGCCACCCTGCGCAGCAGCTCGCGCGAATCCTCGTCGCCCAGCGGATGCAGCCGGATCTCCGCCAGCCCGGCCCTGGTCAGGCGGCGATCCACGTCCTCGCCGTCGCGGGCGGTCAGCAGCATCGCCGCCCGGTCGGCACGCAGGCGGCGGGCGGCGAACGCCAGCGCGTCCCAGCTCGCCTCGTCCAGCCACTGCAGATCCTCGACGGCGATCAGCATCGGCACGTCGGCCTCGCTGATCAGGTCAAGCAGGGCGGCGGCGGCCCGGAACGGCAGGGTGTCCGGCGAACCGAGGATCTCCACGGCCGCGCCGGAAAGCTCCGGCACGGTGCGGAGCAGGCGATGCAGTCCGGCGTACGGAATATGCACCTCGGCCTGGACCCCGGCGGTCTCCAGCACCCGGATGTGTTGCGCCGCCGCCTCGCGGGCGGCGTGTTCCAGCAGCGCCGACTTGCCGATCCCGGCCTCGCCGCGCAGCACCAGGGCGCCGCCCTCGCCGGCCACCGCCCGGGCCGACAGGGCTTCCAATTCCTGCAGCTCAGATCGACGACCCAGGATCACTCGCCCATCCTAGAGATCGCCGTCATGCCATGCTGCTCCCCATGACCAAAGCAGACCTCCAGCACTACCTGCAGACCGCCCGCGACGCGCTGCTGTGGAAACTCGACGGGCTCACCGAGTACGACCTGCGGCGCCCGCTGACCCCGACCGGCACCAACCTGCTGGGGCTGGTCAAGCATGTGGCGCTGGTGGAGGCCGGCTATTTCGGTGAGACGTTCGGGCGGCCGCTCGCCGACGTGCTGCCGGGCCTCGAGGACGACGCCGAGCCGAACGCCGACATGTGGGCGACGCCGTCGGAGTCGCGCGCGGTGATCGTCGACTTCTACCGCCGGGTGTGGCAGCACTCCGACACCACTATCGCGGCGCTGGACCTGGACGCCGCCGGCCGGGTGCCGTGGTGGCCCGAGGAACGCAGCTCGGTGACGCTGCACCGCATCCTGGTCCACGTGATCGCGGAGACGAACCGGCATGCGGGACACGCAGACATCGTCCGCGAACTGATCGACGGCGCCGCCGGGCTGCGCGCCGACAACGACAACATGGCCCCGGGCGACGCGGCGTGGTGGCAGTCCTACCGCAGCCACCTCCAACAGGTCGCCGAAGCCACTCGCGAAACCTGACGCCCTCCCAACCAGTCGCTCACGCCCTTATTTCGGGCTCGCCCATGGCCATGCCCTGCAGCCACGATCGCCTTCCGGCGGGGCCCCTTTTCCGCCCGCCCTCGCCGCCTGGCCTCCGTCTTCCAGCGACGCCCCTCCGCCGCCACGCCCTCGCCGCCCGGCCTTCGCCGCCCCGCCCTCGCATGCGCCAGCGCCAGCTCAACCCAGCTGGCTGGCGCCGGGAGACCGAATCGGGTGTCACTCCGTGCATGGGCGACAGCTCGGGTGCTCAGGCGTTAGCCGCGCTTCTCATCCAGCCTTCATAAGGGCTCGTCGATTTTTAACTCGCTGTTTTGATCAAGGCGGGTGCGGTGAATCCGGCGGCGCGGGTGTGAGCGGCGAGGTCGGTGTGGTTGGTGAGGCGGATGTTGCTGGGTTCGATGGGGTGCTGGATTTGGGTGAGCAGGGTGCGGGTGTTGCGGATGGCGACGTTGATGGTGGTGCCGGCGACGCCGAACAGATCGGCGATGACCTTGCGGGGCAGTTGGTAGCGGTCGTGGAGCAAGGTGGCCAGTAGTTGGTGGCTGAGGGTGACGCGGATCTTGCGGCCGCCGCCGCGGGGCCGGGCGTGGCCGCGCAGGTTGTGCAGGAACGCTTCGTGTTGGGCTTGATGGGGAACGGTGAGCCGGTTGATCAGGTCGTTCCATGCGCTGTCGGGCATGCCGGTGATGGCCGGGTGCACCAGCGCGGCCAGGTGATGCAGCGGTGGTAGGGCTGTCGCGGGTTCGCCGGCGGGTGTGGCCGGGTCGGGGCGCAGGGTGTAGTTCCAGTCGCCGTGCCAGTCGTGACGGTCGATGGCCAGGGTGCTCATCTGCTCGTCGGTGATGACGACGCCGGTCGGGTAGTGGCCGGTGTCGAGTTCGGCGTGCACGCGCAGCCCGCTGCTGGTGGTGGTCGCGGCGATCGTGTGGACGATGGTCTCGTGGCTGGTCAGGGGTCGTGCCCGCCAGTTCATCGAGATGTGGGCGAACAAGCGATGCTCGATACGGTTCCATTTACTGGTGCCGGGCGGGAAGTGGCAGACGGTGATCGGTAGCCCGATTTCGGCGGCGAGAGCGGCCAGATCCGTTTTCCAGGCGCGAGTGCGGTAGCCGTTGGATCCGCCGGCGTCCGCGGTGATCAAGAGCCGTCCGGCGTTCGGGTAGCGGTCACGGCCGTAGCCGTCCCACCAGCGGCGCAGAGTGGCGACGGCGAACGCGGCGGTGTTGTGGTCGGTGCCGACGGCGACCCAGCCGGTGTCGGCGGCCAGGTCGTAGACCCCGTAGGGGATCACCTGTCCCAGCTGCGGATCGGCGAAGTCGTGGGTGCGGACTACGGCCGGCTCACCGGCAGGCCGCCACTCGCGGCCCTTGTTCGCGAACGCGCCGACGAGTTCCTTCTTCTTCGTATCGACGCTGACGACCGGGTCACCGCTGGACAGATAATCCTTGACCTGCTCGTTGATGTAGCCGAACTGGGCGTCGCGGTCGGGATGGCGTCTGCCTTCCAGAGTCTTGGCATTGCCCTGAAGGCTGAATCCCTCACCGTGCAGCAGAGCAGCGATCGTGTCCGGCCCGGCCTTATGACCCCGCCCGGCCAGTTCCTGCGCAAGGTGGCGCAACGACTTCGTCGTCCATCGCAGCGGCGACATCGGGTCCCCCCGCTCGTCCGGCTCGACCAGCCCCAACAACGCCGGCATCAGAGCGGGATCATGTTCGGTCACCGGCTTCCGGCCGCCACCGGCACGGCGGACCCGGCCCAGCGGCGCCACCCCGGCCTCCAACTCATCGACGCCCGCAGCCACCGTGCCCTCCCGGACCCCGGCAGCTCGCGCTACCGCCCGGATCCCGCCATGCCCCAGCACCCGAGCCTCAGCACCCAGCAGCAACCGGCGTTGCCGCTCGTCCAGATGCGGCAAGATCACCTCAAACTTCGCTGCCAGCCTGCCCCGTTCCTCCTCCGATACCGCCATAACAGATCAACGCATCGAAATCCGCCAAGCAACGGCTTGTTCTTCGACGAGCCCTAACCGGCGTGAGCGACGGCTCGCACGACCCAGCCGTCGTCCACGACGCTAATCAAGCCCACAAGACCAGCGTGAGCGACGGCTCGCACGGCCCAGTCGTCGCTCACGCAGCCAATTCTTGAGGGTGACGGTTGGCCAAGGCGAGTGACTGCGACCAGGGGTCGGGCACTGTAGGTGCCCGACCGGGTGTGCTTGCCGTGGCGATCCCGGAGCCGGAGGTGCCTAGTTCCCCGCATCCTCGTTGACCGCCGTCGGCCGACATAGGAGGAAGGTGAAACCACCTGTGGCAATCGCGTCCGTGCCCCCGCCGCCCCGACAGGCAGCACGAGCGGACAGCACGGGCGGACAGCACGGGCGGACGGACGTGCACCGACGGCACGGGCGGATGGGCACGGACGGGCGGCACGGACGGACGGGCGGCACGGACGGACGGGCGGCACGGACGGACGGGCGGCACGGACGGACGGGCGGCACGGACGGACGGGCGGGCGGCGTGGACGCCAAACGCCGGGCGCCAAGCACCGGGCGGCGGGCATTGGCTGCCCGACGCCGCCCGCCCGGCCGGCCGGGCGCCGGGCGCGCAGGGCGGCGGCGGGCAGAGGGCGGCGGCGGGCGGGAGCCCTGGCCGGCGTAGACGGGGTCGTTGAGGTGGCCTGTGTGTGGGTCATGGGTCTATCTCGGCGACTGCTACGCCGGTGGTGTGGGGAGGGACGGCGGCGGCTATCTGGCCGGCTGGGTTCAGGATGCAGGTTGGGCCCAGGCCGATGCGGTTGTCGCGTTCGCCGGTGACGTCGGCGGAGGCCAGCCACAGGCCGGTTTCCCGGACGCGTTGGGCGCGGATCTCGTTGTGCCGGTGCTGCCAGTGGTAGGCCTTCTCCCGGGGCATCATGTTGCCGGCGGGGAGCAGCAGTGCCCGCGCTCCGGCGGCGGCGACCGCGGCGGCCGCGGCCGGGAACTGGGCGTCGTAGCAGATGTTGATTCCGAATGGCGTTCCCGCGCAGGTGAAGACGGGATAGTCGGCTCCCGCGGTGAACACCGATTCTCCGGCGGTCAGGTGGCATTTGCGGTAGCGGCCGATGAGCCGGCCGCCGGCGATGACCACCGCGGTGTTGTAGAAGTCGTCGCCGGCGCGCTCGATCATGCCGAGGACCAGCATCTGCCGGAGGGAACCCAGGTCGGCCAGCAGCGCGCGGAACGCCGGTGACCCGATCTCGAGAGCCTGGTCGCGCACGTGCTCCTCGATGGCCAGGTAGCCCTGCAGGAAGCACTCGGGGAACAACAGCAGATCGGCGTGCGCTGAGGCGGCGACGTCCCGGACGAGGTGCACCGCCCGGGTCACGTCGCCGAGGATCTCCGGGGTCTGGCAGACGCCGACCTTCACCCCGCGGCCTTTCGGATCAGGTCGCTGATGCGCCGCTCGTCGGCGGACGTCAGGCGGGTCAGCGCGTACGACGCCGGCCAGATCGCCCCGTCGTCCAGGTGGGCGTCGTCGTTGAAGCCGAGCGTGGCGTACCGGGACTTGAACTTGCCGGCCGGCTGGAAGTAGCAGATGGTCTTGCCGTTCTTCGCGTACGCCGGCATCCCGTACCAGAGCCGCGACGTCAGCTCCGGCGCGCAGGCCTTGATGATCGCGTGCAGCCGCTCGGCCATCGCCCGGTCCGCGTCGCCCATCTCGGCGATCTTCGCCAGCAGGTCGGCCTCGGCGTCCGCCTTGCTGCGCGGGCCGCGCCGGGCCGCCTTCACCTCGCCGGCCCGTTCTTTCATGGCGGCGCGCTCCGCGTCGGTGAACCGTTCCTGCGTCGTCGTCTCGGTCATCGTCCCGTCCCTTCGCCAGCTGTGATCTCGTGCTCTCAGCATGCTGGCGAAGGGCCGGTACGGGCATCCGTGGCGACCACGGAACCCGCTACGGATCACGGCACGGAGACCGGCCGTACGCGTGGGTCAGGGCAGGGTCCAGCGCTGGTTGGCGCCGGCGAAGCAGTCCCAGATCTGCAGGCGGGTGCCGTTGGCGGAGCTGTTGTTCTGGGCGTCCAGGCAGCGGCCGCTGGACGGGTTGCGCAGTGTGCCGTTGGACTGCGACTGCCACTGCTGGGCGCCGGTGCCGTTGCAGTCGTAGATCTGCACCAGGGCGCCGTTCGCGGTGCCGGCGGCGGCCACGTCCAGGCACTTGCCGAGGGCGCGGATCGTGCCGTCGGTGCCGACGGTCCAGGTCTGGGCGTTGGTGCCGTTGCAGTCGTAGAGCTGCACCGCCGTACCGTTGGCGCTGTTGGCCCCGGCGATGTCCACGCACTTGCCGCCGATGCCGGTGATCCGGCCGGTCCGGCCGGCCGGCGGGTTGGTCGGGCCGCCGCCCATCACGGTGTCGTAGATGGCGCTGACCAGCGAGTTCGCACCGGTGGCGTCCTGGGAAAGCTCCCAGTTCATGATGCCGCCGGCGTTGGCCAGCGCCCACTGGGTCTTGCGCTTGACCGTCGGGATGCCGTTGTAGCACTCGCCGGACGGGGTGCAGTCCCGGTTGGCGTTGGCCGGGTCCTGCGCGACCAGCTGGGCGTACGTCAGGTAGCCGGGCCGGCTGTAGAACGGCACGCCCAGCACGGTCTTGGCCTTGGGCAGGCCGCGGCTCTTCCAGAAGTTGGCGGCGTTGATCGCCCAGTCGTAGTTGGCGTGCGGGCTGCCACCGTCGTACGCCATGATGTTGAGCCAGTCGACGTAGCCGAACACGGCCGGCTGCACCCCGTTGGCGGTGCCGCCCTCGCTGACCACCGCCGCGGTCAGCAGCTTGCCCTCGTTGTGCAGTGCCGTGCTTAGCTGCTGCATCAGCGCCGTGTAGTTGGTGGCCGAGGCGCCCGGGTCCGGGTACTCCCAGTCCATGTCGATGCCGTCCAGGTTGTACTGGCGGACCACGTTCATCACCGTGTTGACGAAGGTGGTGCGGGTGCCGGCGTTGGCGGCGAGGGCTTCAAACGCGGAGTCGTTGCCGTCGTTCCAGCCACCGATGGCCAGCGAGATCCTGGTGTTGTTCTGGTGGCCGAGGGTGACCAGCTGCTGCAGTTTGGCGGTGTTCTCGATCGGCTGCAGGGTGCCGTTGGCGTTGGGCAGGGCGAACGAGTAGTTGATGTGGGTCAGCTTGCTGTACTGGACGCTGGTGACGCTGCCCGCCCAGGACGGCATGTAGCCGACGCTCTTGAAACCGTTGGGCAGCACGGCGGCCTGGGACACGCCCTGGCTGCTGAGCGCGACGGCGGTGCCGGCGGCAACGACGGTGAGCGCCGCCGCGACGGATGCCCACCTGATCTTGAAAGAAAGGAGCTGCATGGGGAACGCGACCCTCCGAGTCGTGGGGGATGACTGCGGGCCGCTAAAGATTAGGAATGTTAAAAGAAACCGGTCAATATAAGCCGCCGGTTCCGGAACAAAATGACGTGTTTCAGGGGCTCCGATCAACTGAGCCGGAACGTGGTCGTGCAGGCGCGGCCGTACGAACGGATCACGATCTCGTACGCCCACACCCGGGAGCCGAACCGCGGGAAGTGCCAGCCCGCCGGTGGCCGGGTGATGCCCTGCACGAAGCTGGAGATCCGGCCGGTCGTCGTGATCGTGACGCGCCGGCCCGACGGGTGCGCGAACACCAGCCGGGTGCCGTTCACGCTGCCCGACACGTGCTTCCAGGCCGGGTCGAGGTGCCAGTGCTGCCGCCAGAGCGTGACCGCCGGGAAGTTGTCGCTGACCCGCATGGCGGGCAGGTCCCGGTTGACGTTGACGTTGCGGACGTGGTCGACGCCGAACATCCGGTCCTTGATGGTCCAGGCATGGGCGGGCGCCTGGACCACGTACGCCGAGACCGAGCCGCCGGCGTTGGTGACCTTGCGCTTGTCGGGGATGGCGACGTTCTGGCCCTTCGGGCTGAGCTGGTAGGCGTTGTATCGGTCGGTCAGGTCGTAGCTGAAGCGGCCCGGTCCGACCAGCACCCGCACGCCGCGGCTGGACCACGTGACCCCGCCGGCCCGGTCGTGGTGGCCGTGCGCGCGCCGGCCCGGGCCGTACCGGACCGTGTAGTACGTGGTGGTGGGGTCCGTCCACGACCAGCGGCCGATGATCCAGCCAGTCTGGCCGTCCCGGAACACCCGCGGCGTGGTCAGCGATCCGATGCTCCCGGCCTGCTGATCGGAGTCGCCGACCTGGACGATGGCGCCGTCCGGTTCGGTCATCCACTGGTACACCGACCGGGCCTTCGCCACGGTCGCGTCGATCGCTGTCGACGCACTCTCGGTGCCGGGGGACTGATGGAGCACATTCGCGCCCTGCGCCCACAGGCCGGCGTTCACGTTCTGGTACATCGACGACTGCTCGTACGACGTGCCCAGCCGGGAGAATGCGAGCGGCGCCTCCTTCGACATCCGGTTGACGGCGGTGCTCTTCCAGGCCGGCATGCCGAGCAGGTCGCCCGCGCGGACCAGTTGCAGATTGGCCATCAGGCCGTGGTTGTGCACCGGGTGGTTGGGCGGGCCGTAGTAGCGCCAGCCGAGCAGGACCTTCGCGTCGGCCGCCATGCCGGTGCGCAACGATGCCGCGCCGGTCAGCGCGTAGAGGCAGTTCATCGTCTCCAGCCGGCGCAACGCGGTGCCCTCGTCCCAGCCGTAGCGGTTGGCGTTCGGATCCGGGTTCTGCTGGTGGAACCGCACCGCCTGACCGACGATGGCCGCCAGGGACTGCTGCTGGCCGTCCATGGCGGCGCGCCGGGCGAGCGGCCGCATCCACATCAGACCCTGGAACTGCAACAGCCACGTCGGGTCGGTGACCGGCGGGCTCCGCCACCACGACGACGGGATCGCGCCGACCGTGAACCCCCGGGCCGGCGGCATGCTCACCACGATCGGCTGGCCGTCCGGCACCGGGTCGATCGCCGCGCTGCCGCAGCGGGCGTCCGCCGTCGGATCCGCCGACCTGCGCGGCTCGGGCGGGCCGTAGATCTCGAGCAGGGCGTCGATGTCGTCGATGGCCACCGGATCACGCGGAATCACATGGGGATCGGCGGCCGCGGCCGGGGTCGCGCCGACCAGCACGGCCGACACCATGAGCGTGGTCACCACCGCAAGCAGAACGCGGGCCCTTGCCCTCATTCATGCATGGGACACCACGCACAGGTGCAGAGTTGTCACCCGTTCGGCCGCAACGCGCCGCCTATCAGACGACGATCCGCATCGATGGCGTGTGTCAGGGGGTGCTGCGGCGCCGGGCCCGGAAGGCGGCGACCCGGGTTCGGTTCTGACAGGTGACCGAGCAGAACCGCCGATGGCCGGCCGGCGAGGAGTCCACGTAGACGTCGGCGCACTGCCGGTCGCCGCAGACGCCGATCCGGTCCGGGTCGGCGGCCAGCCGCTCGCGCAGGGCGAGGGCCGCCGCCGCCAGCACGGTGTCCGCCCGATCGGGCACGGACCAGCCGGCGGCCAGGGTCCCGTCGGAGATCCGCAGCCCGGGACGCACGCCGGTGTCGTGCAGGATCGCAGTCACCGTGGCGGCGCGCTCGGCCGGATCGGTGGCGGCGAAGACCGGGTGCAGCCGATCGGCGACGCCGACCAGCTCGGATGCCGGGGTGGGGCGCGCCCCGACCTGCCGCGGCAGGCTGCCCCACTCGTTGACCAGGGCCACGACATCGGCGGCGCTCATCGGTTCGACTGGGACCGTCACTCCCCCATGGTAACGCGTTGAAGGCGTTTACCGCGTTGCACCATGCGGCCGCGGGTCGTAACGTCATGAACGAGTTTATGCCGTTACGGAGGTTGCCGGATGAACCGCACGCAACGCACCGCCCTCGCCGTCCTGACCCTGCCCTGCCTGCTCGTGTCGATGGACTCGCACGTGCTCAACCTGGCCGTTCCCGAGATCACCGCCGATCTGCATCCCACCGGCGCGCAACTGCTGTGGATCATCGACGGCTACACGTTCCTGGTCGCCGGATCACTGCTCGCGATGGGTGCGCTCGGCGACCGGATCGGCCGGCGGCGGCTCCTGCTCATCGGCGTCACCCTGTTCGCCGCGGTCTCGGTGGTTGCCGCGTTCGCGCGTACCCCCGAGACCCTGATCGCCGCCCGTGCCCTGATGGGCGTGGCCGGCGCGACGCTGATGCCGACGACGCTCGCCCTGATCCGCGGCCTGTTCCGTGAGCCACGCGAGCGCACCACGGCCCTCGCCGTCTGGACCGCGAGTTTCTCGCTCGGCGGCCTGCTCGCTCCGCTGGTCGGTGGCCTGCTCCTGGCGCACCTCTGGTGGGGCGCGGTGTTCCTGCTCGCCGTTCCGGTCGCCGTCCTGGTCCTCGCGGCCGGGCCTGCGCTGCCCGAACTGCGCGACCCCGACCCGGCCGGCTTCGACGTCGCCGGGGCGGCGCTGAGCCTGTTCGCGCTGCTCAGCATCGTCTACGGAATCAAGAGCGGGGCGGACGGTCACGGCCTGACCAACTTCGCTGTGCCGGTCGCGGTGGGCGTCGTTCTCGGCGCTGTTTTCGTTCGCCGGCAGCACCGCACCCCGAATCCGTTGATCGAACCTGGCCTGTTCCGCGGTCCCGGCGTCGCCGTGGCACTGGTGACGAGCGTGCTCACGTTCTTCACCCACTACGGCATCCAGGTCGCGGTCGCTCAGTACCTGCAATGGGGCATCGGTCTCGCACCGCTGCAGGCGGGGCTGTGGAACATGCCCTCGGTCGTCGTCTACCTGCTCGCCACCATGATCGCGCCGCTGGCCGTACGCCATCTCGCACCCCTGCGGGTCGTCGGCGCCGGACTGCTCGCCGTCGCCGCCGGAGCCGCCGTCCTCACCCTCGTCGCCGTCGGCGGCACCGCCGGGACCCCGGCCGACCTGGCCCTGGTCGTCGCCGGGAGCAGCCTGTTCAGCCTGGGCCTGGCCCCGGTCTACGCCCTCACCACCGAACTGATCGTCACCGGCACCCGCCCGGAACGCGCTGCCACCGCCGGCGCCGTCGCGGAGACCGGCGCAGAGTTCGGCGGAGCACTCGGCATGGCCCTGCTCGGCTCCCTCGGCGTCGCCGTCTACCGGCATGCCTACCCGGCTGTCGGCGGAATGGCTGTCCCCGAGCCGGCCCGCCCGGCGTTCGAGACGGCGTTCGCCTCGATCACCGGAGTCGCCGCCGTGATCAGCCTGGGTGCGGCGGTCCTAGCCCTGCTCGCAACGGGCCGGCGACGGGGTCCGGGCGAGGCGCAGGACCGCGGCCACCGCTACGCCGAGGGCCACCGTGAGCAGGCCCGACAGCAGTAAGGTCAGCCGGCCGCCGAGGGCGGTGACGACCGGGCCGCCGAGCAGGGTGCCGAGCGCGGTCGACGGGGTGGTCAGGGCGGTGCGGGCGGCCAGGACGCGGCTCAGCGCGTACGGCGGGGTGCTGCTCTGGAACAGCGCGGTGGTGATCGCGGTGAACGGGCCGTAGATCAGCCCGCCCACGGCCAGCCCGAGCATGCCGGGCCAGATCGTGTCGGTCAGGCCGAGCGGCAGCAGCGCCGCGCCCCAGCCGATGATGATCACGGTGACGACCTGCCACGGTGGGCGGCGCCGCAGCGCCGACGCGCTCAGCGCGCCGATGGTGGCGCCGATGCCGAAGACCGTCCAGTACAGGCCGAGCAGGCCGGGTGAGCCGTGCAGGCCGTGCGCGACGTGGATCGGCAGGGCCACCTCGACCGGGCCGTACAGGAAGAAGAACGCGCAGGTCACGGCCAGCAGGCCGAGCAGGCGGGGACGATCGGCGATGGTGCGCCAGGCGCCGGTGGTGGATTCCGTGGGGGTCACGGCGGCGCTGGTGCGGGTGCGCACCGACCGGGCGGCGACAGCGAGGACGGCGAAGCTGACGGCGTCGAAGCCGATCACCCAGCCCGGACCGGTGACGGCGGTCAGCAGGCCGGCCAGGGCGGGGCCGATCACGAACGAGGCCTGGGCGAACGTGGACAGCAGCGAGTTCCCGGCGACCCGGTCCTCCTCGTCGGGCAGCAGCTCGGCGATGAGCGTGTAGGCGCCGGCGTTGCCCCAGGCGTGCAGCAGGGAGGAGATGGCGAGCAGTAGGACGTACACCATCGGGTTGAGCGTCCCGGTGATCGCCAGAATGGCGATGGCGCCCAGGGTGAGCGCCCGCAGCGCCGCGTCGGAGGCCATCAACTGCGAGGCGCGCAGCGCACGCATCGGCTTGGCCAGCAGGACCACGCCGAGCGGCGCCGGAAGCGCGTAGGCGGCGACGGCGAGCCCGGTCCAGACACCGGCCTGCCCGGCCGGGGCGATCTGCACGGCCAGCCAGGCCACCGCGACCATGCTCATGCCGTCGCCGAGCGCGGAGACCAGGGTGGCCGGCAGCACCCGGCGCAGCACGGGGTTGCGCAGCAGCCGGGCGATCGGAGAGGTGCGGGTTTCCAACATGGGCCCAGCCTGGTTGCGCGGCGCGGTGCGGGCATCCGTGCCGAGCACGGAAAGAGCACGGATCAAAGACGACAGCGATCGTACGCAAGAATTGCCGCCATGACGACGGAAGAGGTGTCCGCTCGTGAGGCGGAGGTTCTGGCGCTGGTCGGGCAGCACCTGAGCAACGCGGAGATCGGGGCGAAGCTGTTCATCTCCGTGCGTACCGTCGAATCGCACGTCTCCTCCCTGCTGCGCAAGCTGAACGTGGCCGACCGCCGGGCGCTCGCGCGGCGGGCCGCTCCGGCGCCGACGGCAGGCCACACGGCGCGACCGGTGCTGCCGGCGCCGCTGACCTCGTTCGTCGGGCGGGTGCCCGAGCGCGCCGCCCTCGCCGAGCTGATCGGCAGACAGCGGCAGGTGACCGCGGTCGGCCCGGGCGGGGTGGGCAAGACCCGGCTGGCGCTGGCGGTGGCCGCCGACGCCGCCGGCGAGTTCCCGGACGGGGTGTGGTTCGTCGACCTGGTTCCGGTCAGTGACGCCGGCATGGTGGTGGCGGCGGTCGCCGGGGCGCTGGGGCTGGGCGAGCAGCCGGGGCAGGGCCTGGACGAGTCGGTGTTCGCGGCGCTCGCCGATCAGCGGGCGCTGCTGGTGCTGGACAACTGTGAGCAGGTCCGCGACGGGGTGGCGCCGTTCCTGGAGCGGCTGCTCGCGGCGTGCCCGCGGGTCAGTGTGCTGGCGACCAGCCGGGCGCGGCTGATGGTGCCGTTCGAGCGGGTGTACCCGGTGCCGCCGCTGTCGCTCGACGGTGACGCCGATGCGGTGACGCTGTTCCTGGACCGGGCGGCGTCGGTGGGTGGCCCTCCCCCGCCGGGCCTGCGCGATCACATCGTGACGGTCTGCGCCCGCCTCGACGGGATGGCCCTGGCCATCGAGCTGGCGGCGGCCCGGTGGCCGGCGCTGGGCGCGGACGGGCTGGCCGCGGGGCTGTCGGATCAGCTGCGGCTGCTGGCGGGTGGGCCGCGCGCCGACGACCGGCACCGGTCGGTGCGGGCCGCCCTGGACTGGAGTCACGCGCTGCTCGAACCGGAGGACCGGGAGCTGCTGCGGCGGGTGTCGGTGTTCGTGAACCCGTTCATGGTCACGGCCGCCGCCCGGGTGACCGGCTCGGCGGTGGGTGTCGTGGTGGACGGGCTGGCCCGGCTCGCGGAGCAGAGTCTGCTGACGGTCACGGCCACCGAGCGTGGCACCGAGTACCGGGCGCTGGAGACGATCCGCCAGTACGGCACCGAGCAGCTGGCGGCGGCCGGTGAGCTGGACGAGGCGCGGGACGGGCATCTGCGCTGGTGTCTGGACGAGGCCGGCGGGCTGAGCGGTGCGGACACCGCGGACTGGCGGGGGCGGTTCGACCGGGTGGCCGACGATCTGCGAGCGGCTCTCGCGTGGGCGGCGGCCGGGCGGCACGGCGAGGCGTACGGGCTGGCTCGGGCGATGGCGGAACTGGCCTTCACTCGTACGCTGATCTCGGAATCTCAGCAGCGTTATGAGCAGGCGGCCGCGCTGGCCGGCGAACCCCGTGCGGCCGCGGCGATGCTGCGGCAGGCTGCGGCGGCGGCCGGGCTGCGGATGCGCGGGGAGGACATGTTCCGGCTGCGGCTGGCCGCGGCCGACGCGGCGCGGCAGGCCGGCGACGACGCGGGCGCGGCGGTGGATCTCGCGAACGCGGCGACCGACGCGTACCGGTTCTCCGGCAAGTTCGAGCAGGTCCCGGCGCACGGCGAGGTGGTCGCGCTGGTCGATGCGGCGCGGCAGCTGGCCGGTGACGATCCGGCCGGCCTCGCGGCGGTGGCGCTGGCCGAGGCCGGGGTGCTGGCGGACGCGTTCGGGTCGGCTCAGGGCCCGGCGGAGAACATGGTCCCGGAGACCCTCGAATACGCGCAACGCGCCGTCGACCTGGCCGGACGCACCGGCGACCCGCTCGCCGAGTCGGCGGCGCTCGGCGCCCTGACCGGCGCGACGAGCTGGGCGGGCGACACGTTCGGCACCGCCGAGACGGCCCGGTGGCGGATGACCCGGTTGGCGTCGGCCCCGCACACACCGGCCGGCACGCACGAGGTGCTGGACGCGCTCGGCGACGCCACCGAGGCGGCGCTCGGGGCCGGCGACCTGGCCGGGGCGCGCCGGTGGTCGCGGCAGCTCGCCGATCATCCGCTGCTGGCCGAGATCGGTCACCGGGCCACCAGCTGGCTGCTGATGACCGGAGCGCTCGCCGGCGACGTCGACGAGGTGCGGGCGAGCAGCCTGCGGTTCCGTGACGCGTGGGAGCGGGCCGGCAGCCCGGTGCGGTCCTACCTGGGCCCGGCGGTGGCCGGCATCGCCATGGTCCACGGGTTGAGCGGCGACGAGGACGGCTACCGGGAGTGGACGGCCATCCTGGAGCGGGTGGGCGTCTCGCCGGGCCGGGCGCTCGGCTACGGCCCGGTGTTCGACGCGATGCTGCTGCTGCACCGCGGCCGGCCCGCCGAGGCGGTCGAGCGGCTGGCGCCGGAGCCGGACGAGGTGTGGAAGTGGGTCACCTGGATCTGGCTGCACTGGTACGTGGCGTTGCGGGCGGAGGCCGCGGTCCTGGCCGGCTCGCCGGCGGCTGAGGCGCGGGTAGCGGCGGCGCGGGGGATCGTGGCCGGCAACCCGGTCGCGGAGGCCATGGTGGAGCGGGCGCAGGCGCTGCTCGACGGTGACTTGGCACGGGTGCTCGGCACGGCGGGCGCGTTCGAGGCGGCCGGATGCCCATACCAGGCGGGGCGCAGCCGGGACCTCGGGAATCGCTCTCGACAGTGACGAACCGGCGGGAGCCGTGCAGCGCGGCGCTACCGTGCAGGCTGTGGCTGACGCTGTCGTGATTCCCGGCCGGCTGTTCGGGCCCGGGGCACCGCTGACCATGTACGCCGGTGACGTCGCCGACCGTCGCGGCGCCCGGGTGCACCGGCACTCCTGGTCGCAGGAACCCCCGGAAGTGTTCGACCCGCTGCTCCAGGACTGGGTGGCCGCCGAGATCAGCCCGGCCCTCGACGCGCTCGGCGGCCGGCCGCTGCTGATCGCCAAGTCACTCGGCTCGAACGCCGCGGCGCTGGCCGCGGACCGCTCCCTTCCCGCGGTGTGGCTCACCCCGCTGCTGCACGGGCCGTGGATCGCAGCGGCGCTGCGCCGGGCGACCGCGCCGTTCCTGCTGGTCGGCGGCACCGGCGACGAGAGCTGGAACCCGTCGCTGGCGCGCGCGCTCACCCCGTACGTCCTGGAGGTGCCCGACGCCGACCACGGCCTGTACGTGCCGGGCCCGCTCACCGGCTCGATCGCCGTGCTCGGGCAGGTGGTCGAGGCCGTCCAGGAGTTCCTCGACGCGATCGGCTGGCCGGGCTCCGGGTGACTCAGCCCGGTCGATGTGCTGACATACGCCGGTGACGATCATCCGCTCGGTCCTGCTGTTCGCCCTGGCCGCCCTCGCCGAGATCGGCGGCGCCTGGCTGATCTGGCAGGGCGTCCGCGAGCACAAGGGCGTCCTGTGGATCGGGGCGGGCATCGCCGCGCTCGGCGCGTACGGTTTCGTCGCCACCCTGCAGGCTGACGCCAACTTCGGTCGCATCCTGGCCGCCTACGGCGGCGTCTTCGTCGCCGGGTCGCTGGCCTGGGCGATGCTGGTCGACAGGTTCAAGCCGGATCGGTACGACGTGATCGGCGCCGCCATCTGCCTGGCCGGTGTCGCCGTCATCATGTACGCGCCGCGTTCCTGACAGCACGGCCCAGTCCGCAGCCGGGCCAGGGCGGCCAGCATCGCGTTGCCCGCGGTGAACGACTGCTGCTGGCCTGCAAGGCGCTGCGCGGCAGCGCACCTGACAGTTCAGGGCCGCGACCAGGGCTGGACGATCGATCTGGGCGACCGCCCAAAGACGGTGCCGAGGGTGCCGCGCTCACGGGTCGAGGATCCGGTGTGCCCGAACGCGGCCGGCGAAGTCGCCGGCCGCTCCCCCGCCCGGGTTCACGACTGGCGGGTCAGCCCAGCCACGGCGGGGCGACTCCCCAGCCCCAGTGCGGCACCGGGGCCTGCCGGGGCGGATCGGCGCCGGGCTGCGAGTTGGCCAGCGCCAGGCGGGTGCCCCACTCGAGGTAGCCCATGAAGGCGGCCCGGAACTCGGGGTCGTCGGGCAGGCCGACCTCGTCGGCGGCGTCAGCGAGCAGGCTCACCCAGCGGCGCCGCTGCGGCTCGGTGATCGCCTTGTCCAGGTGATGGGCGAGCATGTGCGGGTATCCGCCGCGCTCGCCGGTGTAGCGGGCCGGGCCGCCGAACACCTCGGCCAGCCACATCGCGACGTGCCGCGGGTGCCCGGGGTCCATGTGGGCGAAGAGCGGCCCGACCACGTCGTCGGCGGTCACCTTGTCGTAGAAGCGCTCGGTCAGCCGCTCGAACGCCTCAGCGCCGCCGGCCCACTCGTACAGGCTCGGCACCGCGCGGCCCTCGCCCCGCACGGTGGTCGGCTCGTAGTGGCGCATCTCCTGGATGGACTCGATGTAGGGGCGGATCTCGGCCAGGAAGCCGGGGAACAGGTCGCCGCCCCGGAAGCCCTTGAGATGGTCCTCCGCCGAGGTCCAGGTGATCCGCAGAATGTAGGCGGACGGCTCGTCGGTGCAGCGGCTCAGCTCGTAGTCGACGCACTGCGGCGCCTGCGCCAGGAACCGCTGCGCCCGGGAGTAGGCCTGCTCGAATGCTGTCGTGTCACCGGAGATCTGGTACCGGATGTATTCGACCGTCATGGCGTCCACCGTAGACCTTTGTAACTCTGTAAGCATGTAATCAAATTGTCAGCCGTTGTTGAGGAACGCCAGCACGGCCATCACCCGGCGGTTGTCGTCGTCCGACGGGGCCAGATCGAGCTTGGTGAAGATGCTCGCGATGTGCTTGCTGACCGCGCTCTCGCTCAGGAACAGCCGCTGGGCGACGGCGGCGTTGGAGCGGCCCTGCGCCATCAGCTCGAGCACGGCGTTCTCCCGCGGGGTGAGCCGGGCCAGCGGGGAGCCGGCGCCGCCCGAAGTGAGCAGTTTCGCGATGACCTGCGGGTCCATCGCGGTGCCGCCGGCCGCGACCCGGCGTACCGCGTCGGCGAACTGGTCGCCGTTGAGCACCCGGTCCTTGAGCAGGTAGCCGACCGCGCCGGCGCCGTCGGCCAGCAGCTCGCGGGCGTAGAGCTGCTCGACGTGCTGGGACAGCACCAGGACGGGCAGGCCCGGGTTCTCCCGCCGGGCCTGCAGGGCGGCCTGCAGGCCCTCGTCGGTGAAGGTGGGCGGTAGGCGTACGTCGATGATCGCCACATCGGGCCGGTGCTTGGCCAGGGCGTCGCGCAGCGACGGGCCGTCGCCGACGGCGGCGGCGATCGTGAAACCGTGACTCTCCAGCAGCAGGACCAGGCCGTCCCTCAGCAGGTGGAGGTCCTCGGCGAGGACAACACGCATGGGACCTCCACGGTGATGACGGTCGGGCCGCCGGCCGGGCTGTGCAGGGTCAGGGTTCCGTCGAAGCTGGTCAGGCGCTGGGTGATGCCGTTCAGCCCGGTGCCGCGGGCCGGGTCGGCGCCGCCGGGGCCGTCGTCGGTGACGACCATACGCAGGACGCCGTCGTGATGGGACAGGGTGAGGGTGACGTGCGAGGCGACGCGGGCCGCGTTGGCCAGGGTCTCGCAGGCGGTGAAGTAGACGGCGGACTCGACCGGCGGTTCGGGGCGGCCGGGCAGGTCGGCGTGCACGGTCACCGGCAGTGGGGTGTCCAGCGCGATTGCGCGTACCGCGTCGGCCAGTCCCCGTTCGGCCAGGACCGGCGGGTGGATGCCGCGGACCAGGTCGCGCAGCTCGGTCAGCGCGGTCGCCGACGCGTCCTGGGCCTGGGCGAGCAGCTGCCGGGCCCGCGCCGGGTCGGTCTCCATCAGCCGGGCGACGGCGCCCAGGCCGAGGCCGACCGCGATCAGCCGGGCCTGCGGGCCGTCGTGCAGGTCGCGTTCGATGCGGCGCAGTTCGGCGGCCTGCGAGTCGACCACATCGGTACGGCTGGTGCGCAGCTCGGCGACCCGCAGGGCGAGGACCGTCGCGGCCGTCGGGCGCAGCAGCGCGCTGTCCCACCGCAGCCGTAGTCGCAGCACCGGGACCGCGGACACCAGGCCCAGTGCGGTGATCGCCAGTCCGATCGGGATGCTCGTCCAGTCCGGGACCGACGACGGGACGACACCGGCGTACTCGAAGGCGTACCAGAGCCAGAACGGTGTCACCCAGTAGCCGCTGGCCAGGCCGACCGGCACGCCCCACGGCAACCAGGACAGCGGCTGCCAGACCAGGCCGAAGAACCCGAAGATCACCAGGGCGGCCGGGACGAACGACAGTGGGGCCAGCAGCAGGCCGCCGAGGGCCCACAGCTGGTCGCGCCAGGTGGCCGGGTCGCCGCTGATCCAGCCGTACCGCTGCATGCTGACCGCGTCGGACCGTTCGGTGTAGAGGCCACGGCCGACCCGGTAGGTGCCGTCCTCGCCGAGCGGCGGCGGCGCCGGGAACGGCCGGTAGGGGCTGGGCAGGTCCACGCCGGTCCAGCGGTGCGCGAACCGGCGGTAGATCTCGGCCAGCGGGCGGGTCAGCATGGTGACGCTCAGCAGCAGGCCGCCCAGGCTGAGCACCACCGCGACCGTGGCCAGCAGCGCGGCGCCGAACGCGGCGAGCGAGAGCCCGGCAAGACCGGCGACCTGCCAGGTGGCGTCCCAGGCCCGGCCGATCCATCGCTGCTTGCGCTCCGTGCGCACGGTTTCCCGGCGCAGGAGCGCCTGCGTCGCCTGGCCATACCTGCGCAGAGCGGCCGGCGCGACCAGCACGGCGACCGTGACCGCGGTGAGGGCAGCGAGCACGGACCACGGCCACGGCTGGAAGATCAGCACGAGCACCCCGGTGACGATCAAGGCCGGCGGGAGCAGGACGGGCAGGGCGCTGGAGAACGGGGCGAGCATCAGCCACCGCCACTCGCGACCGGCCTCCTCGTCGTCGGCGTAGTGGTCCATCCGGCTCATCCAGGCCGGGATCCTCGGGGACTTGAACAGGGTGTTCGCGTGCACGTACCAGCCGTCGGCGCGGCGCTGCGGCACGGGCGGCGGCAACCGGTCGACGTCCGGCAGGTCGGCGCCGGCCCAGTCGCGGGCCAGGCGCCGGCCGAGCCCGGCCAGCCGGATCTGGCCGGCCACCGCGGACGGGAAGGGCGCGAGCAGGGTCACGGCGGTCAGGACGATCCATCCGTACGCGAAACCGGCTGCCGCCAGCACGACAAGGACGAAACATCGGGGTACGGCGAGCGCGTGGCGAGTCATGAGAAGAGTCTTCGCCGGCGCGGCCCCCACCACATGCGGGCAGGCTACCCAGGTGGGGTGCAGGTAGGTACAGCCGTGCCGGGAGAATTGTGGTAGATCTGGCTGATGATTGGCACGTTGCGGACCATCGTGCTGGACGCACGCGACATCGGCGGGCTCTCCGCGTTCTACACCGGACTGGCCGGCTGGACCCAGGTCTACGCCGACGACGAGTGGATCACTCTGACCACTCCCGACGGCTGGCGGATCGCCATGCAGTCCGCACCGGACCACACTCCGCCGCAGTGGCCCGACCCCGCGCACCCGCAACAGGCCCACCTGGACCTGCGCGTGCCCGACCTGGACGCCGCGGCCGAGCAGGCCGTCACGCTGGGCGCCACCCCGCAGCGCCGCAACCAGACCTGGCACACCCTCACCGATCCGGCCGGCCACCCGTTCGACCTGTGCCTGAAGGCCGACGATCCGCAGGTCACGCTGATGGGCGTGATGCTGGACTGCCCCGACGCCAAGGAGCTGAGCGTCTTCTACAGCGAGCTGCTCGGCAAGCCGGTCACCTACGCCGGCGACGGCATGGCGATGATCGGCGAGGACGGCGCGCATCCGGTGCTGTTCCAGCAGGTCGAGCGGTACGTGGCGCCGCGCTGGCCGGACCCGGCGTACCCGCAGCAGTTCCACCTCGACGTCACCGTCGACGACATCGAGACGGCCGAGCCGGCGGCCCTGGCGATCGGCGCCACCCGGTTGCCCGCGTCCGGCGCGAACTGGCGGGTCTACGCCGACCCGGCCGGCAAGCCGTTCTGCCTCTGCTGGGATTGACCGGTCGTCAGTGGCCGACGAGTTGCGGGGCCAGGACGACCGTGACGAAGCGGATCGCCCGGCCCAGCAGGCACGTCACCGCGAACGCCGCCGGGCGAAGGGGTGTGCGGCCCAGGTAGACGCTGGCGGCCATCAGCGGTGGCACTCCGGTCACGGCGCTGACCAGCAGCACCCCGGTCGCCTGCCGGGGACGGTCCATCTGCTCGACGAGTCGCGCACCGGCCGCCTTCGGGCGCGCAAGCATCGTGCCGACCCGGCCCGGTTGTCTCGATCGGTTCGGTGCGGCTCTGCTCAGCCGGCGCCGCAGCCAGGTCGAGTGGATCGCGCCGCGTGCGGCGAGGAAGGTCAGGACCTTGCCCGCGGTCTGGCCGGCAGCGGCGGCCACGCCGAGGGCGAACGTGACGGCCACGGCCATCGGAGCGAAGACAGCCAGGAGTACCACCGCGGCGGTGTTCAGCGCCTTCGCCGGCGGCGACCAGTTCCACCGGTAGATGCGCCGATCGACGCGGGCGAAGTAGTTCGGGCTCAGCAGCGGCCAGCGCAGGAACATCAGGCTGAGCAACTGGTCGATGACCATGAACTGGACCAGGAAGATCGCGATCGGCAGGGCGGTGGCGGGCCGCAGCACGATCAGTGCGGAAGACCGAGGCGACGTCCATCTAGATGTTTCCTTTCGGTACGGCGTCGCCGTCTCCGGCGGTGCTCAGGGTCATGGCGGCAGCTGCCACCACGTCGGGTGTGAGGTGCAGCGAGAACGGCGTGGTCTCGTAGTACTTGAGCGCCTTGCCGTCGCCGGGCAGCTCCAGGTGCGCGGTGACCAGGCCGGCCTTCTCCAGCTTCTTGAGGTGCACCTGCAGCAGGGCGCGGCTGATCCCCAGATCCCTGATAAATCGTGTGCCGCATCGGGTGGTCCGCCCCTAGGGTGTGCGCTCGTGCGCGCGAACGACTGGAACGATCCCGGCTGGCGGGCCGGCGCCGAAGACTGGATCAAGAGCCGGCTGGCCGACCTGGGCACGCCGGTCACCGGCTCGATCGAGGAATTCCGGGTACGCCCGTGGTCGGTCACCCTTCGCGCGCCGACCGCCGCCGGAACCCGCTGGTTCAAGGCGAACACCACCGACTGCCGGTACGAGGCGGCGCTCGCCTCCGCGCTGACCCGGATCGCGCCGGGCGCCACCCTGCCCCCGCTGGCCGTCGACACCGAACGCGGCTGGATGCTGACCGCCGACGCGGGTCCGACGCTGCGCTCGACGCTGAACGCGGACAGCCGGCTGGACACGTGGGTCGAGGTGCTTCAGGCGTACGCCCGATTGCAGCGCGCCACCCAGCCCCATGTCGCCGCCCTGCTTGCCCTCGGCGTGCCTGACCAGCGGGTTCCGCTGTTGCCCGGCCACCTGGCCGGCCTGCTGGCCGACCCGCAGGTGCGCGCCCAGCTGGACCCCGCCGTGCCGGCCCTCGGTCCGTCGTTCAGCTCGTGGTGCGCCGAGCTGGCGGCCGACGGCATCCCGGCCGCTCTGCAACATGACGACCTGCACGACAACAACGTCTTTCCCGGCCTGCGCTTCTTCGACTGGGGCGACGCCAGCATCGCGCACCCGTTCGGCTCGCTGCTGGTCGCGCTGAACGTCATGCACGACGCGCTCGACCCGGCGGACCGCCCGGTCGCACTCCCCCGGCTCCGCGACGCCTACCTGGAACCGTGGTCCGACCTGGCCTCCCCTTCGACGCTGCGCCGTTCAGCCACGCTGGCCTGCCGCGTAACCCGCGTCTCCCGAGCCATGTCCTGGCAGCGCTCCCTCCGCGACGCCGCCGTCCCGGTCTCCGACTCCTTCCGCGCCGCCCCCGCCGCCTGGCTCAACGAACTCCCCACCGCTACAACGGTGTAGCCGCGCACTTTCGGCGCCTCGCCCATTCCATGCCTCAGCGCCGGCCGGGCTCGGCCAGCTGGCAGCCACGCACCTCATCGCCGCCGCATTCCATGCCTCAGCGCCAGCGGGCAACCACGCGCCCAAATGGGCGACGCCGCGCGGGTGTCTGTGCCCGGCGATCAGGTGGGCAGTCCATGCCGGATCACGGTGACGCCGCTCGCGCCGGTGCACGGCCACAGGTCCAGGTGGTAGCGGAAGTGCGGTCCCGGCTGCGCGGACTTCGCCGCCGCGGGCGGCTCGGACGGCACGTGGGAGACCCGGATCCGGTATGCGCCCGCCGGGACCGCGACCCGGTGCTGCGGTCCGGGGCGTTCCATGCATCCGAAGACGTGGACGGCGCCGCTCGGCACGGCGAGATCTGCTTCCACGACGTGCTCGGCGCCGGGTGGCAGCGGCGGTGCGGCCGCATGCGCTTGCAGGATCGTCTCGACGTGGTCGCTGCGGGCGGTTCCGACGGCGATCGAGCAGGGCCCGTCCAGGCCGATCCGCCACTCGTCGACCGCCTCGTCCGACCACGCCTCCGGCCAGTCGTAGTCACCGTCGTCCTCGGCCGCGGCCTGCCCGTCCACATCCTGGATGTAGAACTGGCCGTGTTCAGCCAGAACGACGGCCCGGCGCATCTGGTCCACCTGCCGAACAGTAATAGAACCCGGCCGGGCGGATCAGGTGCGTGGGCGGCGGATCAGCCATTCCGCGACGGCCAGGTTGATCAACCAGCCGGCGAGCAGTGTGCCCGTCTTGCCCCACGTGGTCAACGGGCCGGCTACGGCGAGCCAGGCGCCCTGGGTGAAGGCCTGCGTTCCGGCGCCCATCGCGATCGCGTAACCCCGGATCATCCAGGCGCGATGCCGGCCGAAGGCACGCCGCCGGGCCGCAGAAAGGCCCAGGAGCAGCGACGCGACCATCCACAGCGCGACCGCGACGCGGATGGCGACCAGCGGAGAGCTGTCGAGTTCGGTGCGCGGCAGGAACAGGGTCAGCCACAGGCCGCTCAGCGCGGCGAGCAGCCCGGCCGGGACCAGGATCCGCCCGGCCAGGCGATGCCAGCGCCTGCGGCGCAGGCCAGGCACGAACTGGAACGCGCCGAGGACGCTGAAGACGGTGACGCTGACGATGTGCAGGATGACGGGTACGGGCGCCGAAGTGATCCGTTCACTGTCCGGCAGAATCGGCGCCCCGCCCGCGAACTCCGCGAGCCGCGCACTGCCGGCGAACACCGGGACGGCGGCGAGCGCGAGCAGGCCGGCCGGGATGAGTTTTCGCACCACCCGATCGTCGCGACGGGCGGTGCGGAACTCATCGGAGCGCAGGCCGCAGCGTCCCCGGTCGAAGGTCGGAGACGCCGGCCGTACTTTGGCACGAGCCGAGGAGAGCGTGAGCGCTGAATGACCAATCCCCCGCCTGCGCGGAGGTTCCCGAATCGAACGGAAGAGAAGGAAGCGTTCACATGGCCTCGGCTCGTGCCGGTTATGCGGGGATCAGCTCGTTGAGCCGGTCCAGGGTGTACGCCTCCGATCCCTCCGGCAGGTCCTCCGGCGCCTCGATGCCGATGTAGGTGACCGGCTCGTCTGGCAGCGACGCACCGTCCCAGGTGGTCACGTCAGCCCGGCTGCGCCACCGGTCGACCAGGTAGGACACGGTCAGGTAGTCCCGCTCCATCAGCGCACGTACCCGGTCGGCGGTGGTGAACGTGTTCTCCTCCACCCGGTTGAACGACGGCTGGCCACGCAGGTACAGGTGCAGCCACACCGCCTGCCAGCCGTCCCCGCTCCGCGCGAACACCATCGGCAGCGCGATCCGGCCCTGCCCGCGCAGCTGCGAACGGGCCCGGACGGTCCGGGCGTCGAACGGGGCGCCGCGCTGCTCACGCGTACGCGTCTGGTACCCGAACATCGACTCGGCGACCTCGTCGAACGACTCCCCCGCGTAGATGTAGACCTGCGGCACGACAAAGCTGCCACGGACACTCAGCGGCACGTCGATGAACTCGGTGGCACCGTCGGCAGCTTCCGTGATGTCACCGGAGTGCACGACCCCGCCGTGGTGATAGTTGGTCCAGGACACCTGCCCCGCCGTGTGATAGTCGTCGTCGAGCAGCAGCACCGACAGGTCGTAGTCGGTGCGCCGGCTGCTCTGCCGCCAGTAGGTGAAGAAGCGCAGCAACTCACCGGACACCGTCGCCCGCGAGCCGCGCGGCAGCACCGCGAACCCGCCCTCCGCCGCCTTGCCGGACAGCGGCAGCGCGACGTCGAGCACGGCCGGGTCGACCACCAGCGGCCGCTCGGGCTCCGGCAGCCGGGCGCTGATCTCGGCGTCCAGCCGCGCCGACAGCTCGGTCACCAGCTCAGCAGGCAGCGGCGCCCGCCGGTCCGGCCCGACCCACGCGTTGCGGGAGCGGCTCGCGTACATCCGGGCGGACGCCGGGGTCAGCCGGTTGCCGACGTGCTCCCGCAGCGAGCACAGCACCCGGCCGGACGCCGAGCCGAGCGCACCGGTGACCGCGTCGACCACTGTGGCCCGCTCGGACGCCGGCGCCAGCCGCAGCAGCCGGTCCGCCGAACGCAGCAGCAGGCCCGGCGCGGCCGTCAGCACCGACGCGGCCGGGCCGATCGCCCCGTCACGGATCGCGGCCTCCGCACGGCCGGCCAGGCTGCGCGCCTTCCGCTCGCCACGGGCCACAGCGAAGACCTGCTGGGCGTACGGCCACTGCTCGTACTCGTGCGGGTGGAGCCGCTCGCCGAGCCGCTTCCACCGCTCCGCGTACCGGCCGACGTCACCGAGCTTGGCCGGGCTCGCACCGACGACCTCGTTCAGCGCGGCCAGCAGGATCCGCCGTTCCGGGCGCCGGAACGCACGGAACCGGGTGGCCGCCATCAGCGAGACGTCCCCGCCGGAGACCTGGCAGGCCAGGCGCAGCACGTCGGTCGTGGTGTCCACGGCGACCAGCGGACGGCCGAGGACCAGGCGGATCCCATTGAGCACGGCGCGGTTCTCGCGTACCGGAATGTCGTCCGGCTGCGGACCGTCCGCACAGGCGAGCGCGAGCCGACTGAGAAGCTCGAGGCCGGCTTCGCCGTGCGGCGTCGTGCTGCCGGCCAGCGCCAGGTAGAGCCGCTCGGCCTCCACCTCGGCGGTGTCACCGAGGTGCAGCAGCGTGATCCGGTCACCGGCTCCGGCGATCAGCTCGTCGTGCGCGGCGAGCAGCTCCGCGTACGTGTGCTGGTAGGTGCCGTAGCCCGGCAGCTCCAGCAGGTTCACCCCGCCGGAGAAGACCGCGTCGCCGCCGCCGGTGAGCACGGCCGCTCCCAGCCGCTCCACCCAGAACTCGACGGTGTCCGGCACGTCGTGCGGGAAGCCGATGAAGTACGCGTTGTGCCGCACGTGGTCGCCGACCAGCTCGCGGACCGCGGACACCACCGTGGCGGCGAGATCCATCGCGGGCTCCGGGGCCAGGGCGCCGATGTGCTCCAGCAGCGCCCGCGACGCCGAGAACCCGGCGTCGAGCAGCACCGCATCCAGCTGCCGGGCGACCGGCGTGCCGTCGCCGGCGGCGCCGGTGCTCGCCGGCACCCGCAACGTCTTCTGAATGATCAGCTTCTCGAGCACGAGGCCCTCCGTTCCGCCGGGTCGATCCGGCAGCCGTGCAGAGTGGGCCGCCGGGGACTCGAACCCCGAACCCTTCGATCCAGCGAAGGAGAAGGAAGCGCCTCCATGCCCGCACCGGCGGGGAGCGGACGCGCTACTCAGTCGAATGCTCTACCAGTTGAGCTAGCGACCCGTGGAAGATCATGGCAGCACCGCGCCGGCCCGGCCATCGAGTTTTCGCCTCGTCAGGGATGTCGAGAAGCCGGGCGCGGCTCCGTCCCCGGTGCGAACTCGGCCACAATGGGCCGGATCGCATGAGGGAGAAATCGATGGCCAAGTACCTGCTGCTCAAGCACTACCGTGGCGCGCCGGCGGCGGTCAACGACGTGCCGATGGACCAGTGGACGCCGGAGGAGGTCACCGCGCACATCCAGTACATGCGGGACTTCGCCAGCCGGCTGGAGGGGACCGGCGAGTTCGTCGCCGAGCAGGCGCTCTCGTCCGAGGGCGCGTGGGTGCGCTACGACGGGGAGGGCCGGCCGCCGGTCACCGACGGCCCGTTCGCGGAGACGAAGGATCTGATCGCCGGCTGGATGCTGATCGACGTGGAGACCTACGACCGCGCGCTGGAACTGGCCGCCGAGCTGTCCGCGGCGCCGGGCGCGGGTGGCCGGCCGATCCACGAGTGGCTCGAGGTGCGCCCGGCGTACGGCGTGCAGGCCACGGCCACCGAGTGAACGAGTCGCTGCTCCGGGAGCTGGTGCCCGCGGTGATCGGCGTCCTCGTCCGTCGCGGAGCGGACTTCGCGGCGGCCGAGGACGCCGTGCAGGACGCCCTGGTCGAGGCCGTCCGCGCCTGGCCGGGCGAGCCGCCACGCGACCCCAAGGGCTGGCTGGTCACGGTGGCGTGGCGCAAGTTCCTCGACGCCGTACGCGCGGACGGCTCCCGGCGGCGGCGCGAGGACCTGGTCGAGGCGGAGCCCGCGCCCGCCCCGGGTGAGGCGGTGGACGACACGCTGCAGCTGTACTTCCTGTGCGCCCACCCGTCCCTGACCCCGGCCTCGGCGGTGGCGCTCACGCTGCGTGCGGTCGGTGGTCTGACCACGCGGCAGATCGCGCAGGCGTACCTGGTGCCGGAGGCGACCATGGCCCAGCGGATCAGCCGGGCCAAGCGGACGGTCTCCGGTGTCCGGTTCGACCAGTCCGGTGACGTCGCCACCGTCGTACGCGTGCTCTATCTGGTTTTCAACGAGGGCTACTCCGGCGACGTCGACCTGTCCGCGGAGGCCATCCGGCTCACCCGGCAACTGGCGGCCATGACCGACCACGAGGAGGTCGCGGGCCTGCTGGCGCTGATGCTGCTGCACCACGCCCGGCGCCCGGCCCGGACCGGCCCGGACGGCAGGCTCGTGCCGCTGGCCGAGCAGGACCGCAGCCTCTGGGACACCAGGATGATCGCCGAGGGGGTCGACGTGCTGCAGGCCGCGCTCGCCCGCGACCGGCTCGGCGAGTTCCAGGCGCAGGCCGCTGTCGCGGCGCTGCACGCCGACGCCCAGCGGGCCGAGGAGACCGACTGGGTGCAGATCGTGGAGTGGTACGACGAACTGGTGCGCATCACCGACAGTCCGGTGGCGCGTCTCAACCGGGCGGTCGCGGTGGGCGAGGCCGACGGGCCGCGGGCCGGGCTGGCTGCCCTCGCGGGGCTCGATCCGGCCCTGCCCCGGTACGCGGCGGTCGCGGCGTACCTGCACGAACGCGACGGCGACCTGGTGACGGCGGCCCGGCTGTACGCGCAGGCCGCCCGGTCGGCGCCGAACATCCCGGAACGCGACCACCTGATCCGCCAGGCCGCCCGGCTCAACGCCGAGCTGCGCGGCTGACAGGTTCGACCTGCGATGGCTGCAGTTCCGGCCGTAATCGCATGAATCGGACGGGGTGCCGCCAGCGTCCGTGCTCGTAGGCCTCGTCGACGCTCACCTCGGCGACGTGCGACGCCTGCACCGGCAGGTAGTCGAGCGGGCCGGCCCGGCCGAAGCGCCCCGACCAGGCGGCCGGCAGCGGGCACGGCCAGGGATGGTCGGGTCCCGCCGGTGTGAGCAGGCCGGCCAGGTCAGCGCGTTGCCCGGCGGTGAGCGGCACGGTGTGCCCGACATAGTGCAGGCGCCCGTCCGGGGCGCGCCGGCCGAGCAGCAGCGCGGTCGGCTCCCGCAGCGTGCCCTGCACTCCCCCGATGATCGCCTCGGTGGTGTTGCGGTGCCGCCACTTCCACCAGCCCCGCCCCTTGGCCCGGTAACGGCTGGAAAGGTCCTTGATCACGAGCCCTTCGGCGCCGGTGGCGGTGTAGTCGCCGAACCATCGCCGGGCCTCGCCGGGGTCGCGGGTGGCCGGGCAGACGGTCAGGCCCGGTACGCCGGTGAGCAGCTCTTCCAGGAGCATCCGCCGCTCCAGCAGCGGGCGGTCGAGCAGTTCGTGCCCGTCGAACTGGAGCAGGTCGAACACCACGTACGAGGCGGGGCGCGCGGCGACCTCGGCGGCCAGCCGGCGGCCGGCGGTGACGCGCGCCTGCAGTGCCGGGAACGAGGTCCGGCCGGCTGAGGGGTCGAAGACCACGAGTTCGCCGTCGAGGACGGTGTCCGGCAGCAGCGCGGCGTCGAGGTGGGCGCCGACGTCCGGGAAGTAGCGGGTCAGGGGCTTGAGGTTCCGCGACTGCAGGTGGATCCGCTCACCGGTGAAGGCGAGGCACCGCCATCCGTCGAACTTGATCTCGTACTGCGGGGTGCCGTGGGTGCGCGGTTCCAGTAGGTCGCTCACCGGCACGGCCCGCATCGGTTCCACCGGCGGCTTGATCATCCCCACGCTAGCGCCGCCTACGAGATCTTCATGGCCGAATCAAGAAAATCAACGCTCGCATGTTGCTTGCTTAAGAAAATCAAAGTACAACTTAATTTGTACGAGCTGAGCGAAGGAGCCGAGCGTGGACTGGCAAGACCTGACCGACCTCACCCAAGGGCAGCCGTTCACCGTCGAGCGCGTCCGGCTCACCGGCAACGGTGTGGCGATCGAAGGCCAGTTCGAGCCGCCGCAGCTGGCCCAGCTCAACGCCGACGACCAGGTCTTCGTGGCCGCCTTCGTGCGGGCGCACGGCTCGATCAAGGAGATGGAGCGGATCTTCGGGGTGAGCTACCCGACGATCAAGTCCCGGCTGAACCGGATCGCCGGCAACCTCGCCTTCGCCGAGCATCTCGACTTCGCCGAGCCCGAGTCCGGGCCGGCGGCCGCCGGGGCCGACGTCGTCGATCGCCTGCAGCGCGGCGAGCTCACCGTCCAGCAGGCGCTGGACGAGCTGAAGAGGTCCAGGTGATACCGCAGCTGGTGACCGCCCGCTACCGCCGGACCGACGGGACCTGGCTGCGGCTGTACGTGCCGGTCGTACCGGTCGCCCTGCTGCTGTCGCCGCTGCTGCTGCTCGCCGTGCTGGGCGGCATCGTCGCCTGCGTCATCTTCAAGATCAGCGCGGTCGGCGCCCTGCTCGGCCTCGGGCGGCTGCTGTGGGCGCTGCCCGGCACCCGGATCGACATCGACGACGGCCAATTCGCCATGCAGATCAGCATCCGATGAGCCAAGGAAGAGAGCAGATCATGAACGAACAGCGCCGCCAGATCCTCGAGATGCTGGCCGACGGCAAGATCACCGCGGACGAGGCCGAGCGGCTCATCGACGCCCTGGGACAGGAAGTGCCCGAGCCACCGCCGGCGGTCGCGGCCCGCCCCAAAGGCCGGCCCAAACACCTGCGCGTACTGGTGAACACGGAGGACGACGGCCTCGGCACCGGACCTACCCGGATCAACATCCGGGTCCCGTTGCGGCTGCTGAGCGCGGGGGTCCGACTGACCAGCCTCATCCCGCCGGTGGCGGTCACCAAGGTCAACGAGCAGCTGGCCAGGTCCGGCGTCCCGTTCGACCTCGGCCAGCTCAAGCCGGAGCAGCTCGAGGACCTCGTCGACTCGCTCGACGACATCTCCGTGGACCTCGACGAGCCCGGGACCAAGGTCCAGGTGTTCTGTGAGTAGGGAGCGAGCAGTGATACAGGTTTCCGGACTGCACAAGTCGTACGGCAAGGTGCAGGTGCTCAAGGGCGTCGACCTCGACGTGGCCCGGGGCAGCATCTTCGCGCTGCTCGGTTCCAACGGCGCCGGCAAGACCACGCTCATCCGGATCCTGGCCACCCTGCTCAAGCCGGACGCGGGCACGGCCGAGGTCAATGGGTTCGACGTCATCACCCAGCCGAAGCAGGTCCGCGAGTCGATCAGTCTGACCGGGCAGTTCGCGGCGGTCGACGAGATCCTCACCGGCCGCGAGAACCTCATCATGATCGCGAAGTTGCGGCAGGTCAAAGACTCCGGCGACATCGCCGACGACCTCCTGCAGCGGTTCAGTCTCACCGACGCCGGTGGCCGGCCGGTCGGCACCTACTCCGGTGGTATGCGCCGGCGCCTCGACATCGCGATGAGCCTGATCGGCGATCCGCCGGTGATCTTCCTCGACGAACCCACCACCGGCCTGGATCCCGAGGCCCGGATCGAGGTCTGGCAGGTCATCCAGAGCCTCGCCGACAACGGCACCACCGTCCTGCTCACCACGCAGTACCTGGAGGAGGCCGAGAAGCTCGCCGACCGGATCGCGATCCTGCACCAGGGCACCATCATCGTCTCCGGCACCCTCGCCGAACTGCGCGAACTCCTGCCGCCCGCCAAGGTCGAGTACGTGGAACGGCAACCCTCCTTGGAAGAGATCTTCCTGGCCACCGTCGGCGCCGATCAGAAGGGGCAGTGATGAGCACGCACGTACTCAGCAACACCGGCGTGATGCTGGGCCGGTCGATGAAGCACATCACCCGCAGCCTGGACACCATCATCACCGTCACGATCACGCCGATCGCGTTCATGCTGCTGTTCCGCTACGTCTTCGGCGGCGCCATCCAGACCGGCGCCGACAACTACGTCAACTACCTGATCCCCGGCATCCTGCTGATCGCCATCGCCAGCGGCATCTCCTACACCGGCTTCCGGCTGTTCAACGATCTGCAGGGCGGGATCTTCGAACGGTTCCACTCGATGCCGATCGCCCGCTCGTCGGTGCTCTGGGGGCACGTGCTGACCTCGCTGGTGTCCAACGCCCTGTCCGTGGTCGTGATCGTCCTGGTCGGGCTGGCCATCGGTTTCCGGTCCTCGGCGGGAGTGCTCGCCTGGCTCGCCGTGATCGGGATGCTGCTGCTGTTCACGCTCGCCCTGACCTGGGTCGCGGTGCTCGCCGGCCTGTCCGCGTCGAGTCCGGACGGCGCGGTCGCCTTCTCCTACCCGCTGATCTTCCTCCCGTTCATCAGCTCCGCGTTCGTCCCCACCGACACCATGCCGGCGCCGGTGGCGGCCTTCGCCGAGAACCAGCCGGTCACCTCGATCGTCAACTCGATGCGCGCCCTGTTCGATCAGCAACCCGTCGGCAACGACGTCTGGATCGCGATCGCCTGGTGTGTGGGCATCACCGTGGTCGCGTACGCGGCCGCGATGGCCGCCTACCGCCGCAAGATCGCCTGATCAGCGGTTGGTCATGCGCTCCAGGTGCTCGGGGTAACGGGCGCCCTGCACCTCGATCTTCGCGGCGGCCGCCTCGATCTCGGCGAGATCGGCCGCGGTGAGCTCGACGTCGGCGGCGCCGAGGTTCTCCTCGAGGCGGGACAGCCGGCGGGTGCCCGGGATCGGCACGATCCACGGCTGCTGGGCGAGCAGCCAGGCCAGCGCGATCTGGGCGACCGTGGCGTTCTTGCGGGCGGCGACGGTGGACAGCAGGTCCACCAGCGCCTGGTTGGCCTGGCGGGCGGCAGCGTCGAACCGCGGGATGGTGGCGCGGATGTCGCCGTCGGTGAAGGCGGTGCTCGCGTCGATCGCGCCGGTCAGGAACCCCTTGCCGAGCGGGCTGTACGGCACCAGGCCGATGCCGAGCTCCGCGCACATCGGGATGATCTCGGCTTCCGGGCGCCGCCACCACAGCGAGTACTCGTTCTGCAACGCAGTCACCGGCTGGACGGCGTGGGCGCGGCGCACGGTGCCGGCAGCGGCCTCGGACATGCCGAAGTGCTTCACCTTGCCGGCCTCGATCAGCTCCTTGACCGCGCCGGCGACGTCCTCGATCGGCACGTCCGGGTCGACGCGGTGCTGGTAGTACAGGTCGATGTGGCCGGTGCCCAGCCGCTTGAGGGAGGCGTCGGCGACCTGCCGGATGTGCTCGGGCCGGCTGTTCACGCCGTTCTGCCGGCCGTCGGCGGCGATGTCGAAGCCGAACTTCGTGGCGATCACCACCTGATCACGGACGGGACACAGCGCCTCGCCGACGAGTTCCTCGTTGACGAACGGCCCGTACACCTCGGCGGTGTCGATGAAGGTGACCCCGCGCTCGACCGCCGCCCGCAACAGCGCGATGTTGGCGTCCCGGTCCGGCCCGGGACCGTAGCTCTGGCTCATTCCCATGGCGCCGAAGCCGAGCGCGGAGACTTCGAGGCCCTGACCGAGAGTGCGTTTCTGCATGTCCCCAGCAAACACGGCGCCGGCCCGGTGTGGGAGTTCCTGACGACCCAGGTACTGGCAGTACCTCCCAGCCGGCGCGCGCCGGGGCCTACCGTCGTGGGCATGGACCACCGCAGCGAGACCCGTGACTTCCTCACCACCCGGCGGGCGCGGCTGACCCCGCAGCAGGCCGGGCTGCCGGTGTACGGCGGCAACCGGCGCGTCGCCGGGCTGCGCCGCGAGGAGGTCGCCCTGCTCGCCGGGGTCAGCGTCGACTACTACACCCGCCTGGAGCGCGGGAACCTGGCCGGGGTCAGCGAGGGGGTGCTGGAGGCGCTGGTCCGGGCGCTGCAGCTCGACGACGCGGAACGCATCCACCTGTTCGACCTGGCCCGCACCGCGAACGCCGGCCCGGCCACCCGGCGGCGCACCGCCGGGCAGCGGCGGATCCGGCCGGCGGTGCAGCGCATCCTGGACAGCATGGTCGGCGCGCCGGCCTGGGTACGCAACGGCCGGCTCGATTTCCTGGCCGCCAACACCCTGGGCCGGGCCCTGTACGCGCCGATGCTCAGCAGCGTGGCCCGGCCGGCGAACAGCGCCCGGTTCACGTTCCTCGATCCGGGGTCGCGGGACTTCTACGTCGACTGGGACCGGACCGCCGGTGACATCGTGGCGATCCTGCGGGCCCAGGCCGGGCGTTACCCGTACGACCAGGAGCTCACCGCCCTGATCGGCGAACTGTCCACCCGCAGCGACGAGTTCCGGGTGCGGTGGGCCGCGCACGACGTCAAGTTCCACCGCACCGGCAACAAGCGGCTGCGCCACCCGGTCGTCGGCGACCTGGACCTGCAGTACGAGGCGATGGAGCTGATCGCCGACGACGGTCTGACGCTGCTGGCGTACACCGCCGAGCCCGGCTCGCCCACCGCCGACGCCCTGAGTCTGCTGGCGAGCTGGACCGCCCGGCAGCCGGAAATCAACCGGCAGGGATGAGCCGGGCCACGCCCGGCGGCGGCAGGATCGCCGGGTGTGAAGGTGGGGACCTGGTTGCGCCGTCGCCGGTACGGCTACACCGGCCTGGCCGGCGCCACGGTGATGTTCTGCCTGTCGTTGACGCCGTCCCTGCTGCCCCGCAGCTACCTGTTCCAGGGGCTGATCAGTGGACTGCTGGCCGCCATCGGGTACGGGCTGGGCGTCCTCGGCGTCTGGCTGGTGAAGCAGCTGTCCGGGCGTACCGCCGCTGTTGCCTCTCGTGCGGCCTGGCGCGTCCTGGCGGCGGTGAGCGCCGCCGCGATCGTGATCTTCCTGGTTCTCGGAGCCCGCTGGCAGGGCCAGATCCACCGGCTGATCGGCCTGGACCCGCCACCGGCGATCGGATATGCGCTGGTCCTGCCGATCGCGGTGCTCTCCGCGGCCGGCTGGGTCGGCCTGGTGCGGCTGCTGCGCCGCGCCGCGCACCGCCTCGCCGCGCTGCTCGGCCGATGGGTGCCGGCGGCGGCCGCCCGCGTGCTGGCGGGCGTGGCCGTGGTTGCGCTGCTGCTGGGCGTCCTCGACGGGATCGTGATCCGCTCGGCGTTCCAGGCCGCGGACGCCTCCTTCCGTACGCTCAACGGCGTGACCAGCCCCGACCTGGCCGCCACCGCCGACCGGCTGCGCTCCGGCGGCCCCGGATCGCTGGTCAGCTGGGAGTCGCTCGGCAATCAGGGCCGCCTCTTCATCGGCGGCGGCCCGGACGCCACCGAGCTGGAACGTTTCGGCGGCCCGGACCCGAAACAGCCGGTGCGGGTCTATGTCGGGCTGGACGCGGCCGCGTCGTCGCGGGAGCGCGCCGAACTGGCCGTCCAGGAGCTGCAGCGCACCGGCGCCTTCGAACGCGCGGTGCTCTGCGTGATCACCACGACCGGCACCGGCTGGGTCAACGAGCAGGCGGCCGACCCGCTCGAGTACCTGTACCACGGTGACAGCGCCCTGGTCGCCACGCAGTACTCGTACCTGCCGAGCCCGATCTCGTTCCTGGTCGACGCGGACCGGGCGCGCGACGCCGGGCGCGACCTGTTCGACGCGGTCTACGGGGTGTGGTCGCGGCTGCCCGAGGACGGGCGCCCGAAGCTGCTGGTGTTCGGCGAGAGCCTGGGGTCGTTCGGCGCGGAGTCCGCGTTCAGCGGGCCCGCCGACATCCGCAACCGCACCGACGGGATGCTGCTGATCGGCCCGCCGAACCACAACGACCTGTGGAACGGCTTCCTCGACCACCGGGACGAGGGCACGCCGGAGGTCCGGCCGGTCTACGAGCAGGGCGAGACCGTACGCTTCGCCGCCGACCCGGCCGAGCTGAGCGCCGCCGGCTACCTGTGGTCCGAGCCGCGCGTGGTGTACCTGCAGTACCCGTCCGACCCGATCACCTGGTGGTCGCCGCGGCTGATGGTCAGCCGGCCGGACTGGCTGGCCGAGCCGCGCGGCGCCGATGTGCTGCCGGCCGTGCGGTGGTACCCGTTCGTGACGTTCTGGCAGGTGTCGGCGGACATGGCGGTCTCCAACAACGTGCCGGCCGGGCACGGCCACAACTTCGGCGCCGCGCCGGCCGCCGCGTGGGCGCAGATCGCGCCGCCACCGGGCTGGACCGCCGAGCGCACCGCCGCGCTCACCCGGCTACTGGGTGGGGACTGACAGGGTGACGGTGGTGCCGGACGGGCGGGCGTCGATGCTGAACCGGTCGACGTTCTGCCGGGCCAGCCACAGGCCGCGGCCGCTGGTGTCCCGCTCGGGCGGGCGGCGCACCGGCCGGTACGGGTTCAGGCCGGCGCCGCGGTCGCTGATCCGGCAGTGCAGGCGGCCGTCGTCGCGCCACAGCCGCAGGGTGCCGCTGCCGCCGCCGTGCCGTACCGCGTTGGTGAGGATCTCGTTGACGGCGACGACGAACCGGTAGAGGGCGAGGTCGGCCACGCCGCTGGCCTGGGCGCGCTGCTCGACCTGATGGCGCACGTCGACCAGGGTGCTCAGGTCGAAGTCGCCGGCCAGCAGATTCTCGTTCACGACGGGCCTCCGGCCGGCAGCCGGCGGGCGGCGAGCACGCAGGTGTCGTCGTCCGGGTTGGCCCGGTGCAGGTCGGCGAGCATGCCCGGCAGGGACTGCTCGCCGGGGCACGCGGTGGCGCGGTTGAGCGCGGCCACGACCGGGACGAGGCCCTCGGCGAGACTGTGCGACCGGTGTTCGACGAGACCGTCGGTGTAGAGGACCAGCAGGTCGTCCTCGCCCAGCGCGGTGGTGGCGGTCGCATAGCCCGGATCCGGGACCGCGCCGAGCAGCGGCCCGTGCGGCCGGGTGAGCTCGGTGGTGACGCCGGCCCGGGCCAGCAGCGGCGCCGGGTGCCCGGCCTGCGCCCAGGTCAGCTCGTGGGTGGCCGGGTCGTAGCGGGCGACGACGGCGGTGGCGGTGTCACCGGTCGGTTCGGAGCTGTAGATGATCCGGTTGAGGTAGGCGAGCAGCACGGCCGGCTCGGAGGTGGTGGTGGCGGCCAGGGTGGCCAGGGCGTGCCGCAGCTGCGCCATCGTGGCCGCGGCCTGCACGCCGTGCCCGGCGACGTCCCCGACGGCGAGGATGATGCCGCCGTCACCGGCCGGCGCGGCGTGATACCAGTCGCCGCCGACCCGGCTGGCCTGCTCGGCCGGCAGGTAGCGGACCGCGGCGCGCAGGCCCGGCAGGTCGATCGGCGCCTGCGGGATGGGCAGCACGATCTGTTGCAGCTGAGCGGCGAGGCGGTGTTCGGCGGCGAGGACCTCCTGCTGCTGGTGCAACTGCCGTTCGACCTCGGCCAGTTTGCGCCGGCTGGCCTCGCGGGCGGTGATGTCCTGCACCAGGCCGTAGATCTTCACCGGGCGGCCCTCGGTGTCGCGGATCGCGTCGACCACCGCCCGCAGGTATTTGATCTGCTCGTTGACCCGGACCCGGGTGGTCACGTCGACGGTCTCACCCCGGCCGAACGCGGCGGCGGCCTCCAGGCGTAGCGGGTCGTCCTCGGGCAGGCCGAGCGCCTCGGACTCGGCGCGCGGCATCGGCCCGTCGGCCGGGTCGCGTTCGTAGATGCGGTACAGCCCCTCGGACCAGACGGTGGCGTCGGTGACCAGGTCCCATTCGCCCCAGCCCAGGTTGCCGAGGCGTTCGGTCTGCGCGATGCGCTCGGCCAGCCGGGTCTGCTCGTCCTGGCGGATCCAGCTGTTGAGCAGGCCCGGGCCGACCGGCTGCACCTGGACGGTCAGCAGGTGCTCGGAGGAGTGCGAGGCGTCGCGGTGCAGGTAGGGGAACGGGCCGACGGTGCGGGCCCGGCCGTCGGCGAGAGCGTCGGCCCAGGCGTGCCACACCGGACCGCCCACCACCGGCGGGTAGATGTCGCTGATCCGCCGCCCGATCAGGTGCGGGCCGATCCGCCCGGACAGGTCGACCACGTTCGGGCTGACCGCCGCCAGCTCGTAGTCGACGACATCGCCGGCGGCGTCGCGGACCGCCACGACCAGCATGTGTTTGCCGGGGACGCCGTCGAGCACCTGCTGCACGGCGGAGGTCCAGCCGTGCGTGCCCGGGTCGGTCAGCGGTGGACGGTCCGCCGGCGGCGCCTCCCGCAGCGCCGCGTCGGTGGCCTCCCGCAACCGGTGCGAGGAGGTCGGCCGGGTCGGCTCCAGCGCGGCGATCAGGTCGGCCGCGACCCTGGAGACCGGCGTCGCCTGCTGGGCGGCGAGCAGCCGCAGATGGCTGTGCGCCTCGTCGATGCGGCAGCCGATGTGCCCGGCCAGCAGCCCGGCGGCCCGCTCGCAGACCATGTCCGGCCGGGGCCGGGCCTGCTCGATCTTGGCGTCCAATTCGGCGAGGCGCTGCCGGTATCCCTGCTGGGCGTCCATCGTCTGCCGCGCCCGTCAGCCGGCCCGGCCCGGCGGGTCCGGCTCGGGCTCCGGCGTCGCCTCCGGCTCCGGTTGCGGCTCGGCGAGGCCGAACACGTCGAGCAGGCAGGCGCCGCGCAGCTGGTCGAAGACCTTGTCGGTGGGGTTGACCACGCGGAAGCCGGCGTCCGCGTCACCGGCGGCGCGCATGGCCCGGACCAGCACGCCGATGCCGGAGGAGTCCAGAAAGGTCACCGCGGCCAGGTCGACCCGGACGGCGGACGGCCGGCAGCGGTTGATCTCGTCGCGCACGGCGAGGTTGATCGGCGAGGCGTTGGTGAAGTCGATCTCGCCGGACAGCGCCACCGTCAGGACGCCGCCGGCGTCGGAATCCATCGCAACCGTGCCCACCCCGGGGACGCTACGCGCGTTCCGGGCCGGTGGGGATCCGCCGGGTGGCGTACCCCGGTCGATGGCAGTCGTCCGACGTTTAGCCGACCACCCGGTGGGGGAACACGGGCCTCACCCCCGTCGGCAGGAGAACCACCATGACCGTCGCCACCGAAGCCGCCACGACGACCGACCGCGCCAGCGAGCTGATCACCGCCCTGTCGGAACTCCCCGCCGGCCACCCGGCCCGGCCCGCCCTGCGCGACCAGACGATCGAGGCCTGGCTACCCCTGGCCCGGCACCTGGCGAACCGCTACTCGGGCCGCGGCGAACCCTACGACGATCTGCACCAGGTCGCCGTGATGGGCCTGATCAAGGCGGTCGACCGGTTCGACGCCGAGCGCGGCATCGAGTTCGCCGGCTTCGCGATCCCGACCATCATCGGCGAGCTCAAGCGGCACTTCCGGGACCGCACCTGGGCGATCCGGGTGCCGCGCCGCCTGCAGGAGCTGCGGCTGGCGATCGCCTCGGCGAACAGTGCCCTGAGCAGCACCCTGGGCCGCTCCCCCACGGTCGCCGACGTCGCCGCGCACCTCGGGATCACCGAGGAGGAGGTCCTCGAAGGTCTGGAGGGCGCCCGGGCGTACAACTCGACCAGCCTGTCGACCCCGGCGACCGCGGACAGCCCGACGACGCTCGCCGACACCCTGGGCGGCGAGGACGCCGGCTTCGAGCACGCCGAGCTGCGGCTCGCGCTCGGGCCCGCGCTGGCCAGCCTGGACGAGCGCGAGCAGAAGATCATCAGCCTGCGGTTCTACGGCAATCTGACCCAGTCCGAGATCGCCCAGCAGATCGGCATCTCGCAGATGCACGTCTCCCGGCTGCTGGCCAAGGCGCTGACCAAGCTGCGGACCCAGATCGACGTATCCTGACGTGTGCCGATCGAGACGTTGGGGGTGCCGGCGCACGCCGGTGGCCTGGTCGTCGAGACACCGCAGCTGACGATCGGCGTCGTCCGCGCGGTGTCCCGGCCCACCGGGTTCGAGCTCGAGCTGATCGCGCGCCGGCCTCTGGACCGGCGCAGCGCCACCGAACGGCAGGCGGACATCCGCGCCGGCCGGGCCGGGCCCGCCGTCGCACCGCGGCGACTGCTGCCGGCCTACGACGAGGGCATCGAACTGCGGGTCGGACTGCTCGATGCGGACGGGCGCGCGCACTGGCATCACGGCTCGTGGTCGTCGAGCAGCGGGGACCACTTCGAGGGCAGCAACGGCCCGAGTCTGCGTACCGTGCTGCGGTTTCCGCCGTTGTTCGACCAGGCCTCGGTGGTCTTCGCGTGGCCGGAGATCGGGTTTGCGGAGACCGTCGTGGAGCTGGCCCTGCCGGACCGGGCAGCGGTGGAACGTGGCACCGTGTCGATCTGGGATGCGCCGCTGGACGCCGCACCGCCGCCGGGCGAGTTGCGGCACCGGTTCGGCGACGATCTGCTCGACGAGCCGGCGGTGGAGGCCGGGCGCGTCGTTGCCGTACCCCGCGTGCTGAGCCGCGGCGGCGGCGCAGCGGTCGTGCTGACCCGGCTCACGGCCGTCGGCGCGATGCTGTCGTTGGAGGTCCTCAGCGTGGCCGAGGGTGCGGCTGCGGAGGGGATTCCGCTGGATCCCCGGCAGATCCGGACCCGCGGGCCGGGTGCGGCCGTCGCCGTGGTGGACGGCGGTGACGCGTCCTGGATCCGGCCGGTCGCCGACACGTTCAGCGGTGGTGACGGGACCTTCCGCTCCGACACCGAGTACGTCGTGGCCAGGCCCGGCGGCGACGTACTCACCCTGCTGGTCGCGTGGGAGCAGGCCGGGCTTCCCGACGTGTGCGTGCGGATCGGTCACTCCTGAGCAAGGCGGCACGCATGCTCGTGCAGACCGGCCAGATCGTCGGCACGCCGGTCGGCGTCCACCGCCTCCGCCTGGGCCCGGGCGATCGGGGCGTCCAGTTCCCGCTGCTCGGCGCGCAGCCGCTCCTGATGGGCGACGGCGTGCCCGCTGATCAGGTCGAGCCACACCTGCACGGCCCGGCGGACCGGGTTGATGTCGCCGGCGATGAAGACCTGGACGAGCTCGCGGGCGGCCCGGTGGGGTTCCTCGGCCAGCCGGGTGGGCAGCACGGTGTCGGAGACCCGGCGGGTCCAGTAGCGGCCGGTGTCCATCATGGTGGTGATCCGCCGCAGGCGCAGATCCTTCTCGGCGGCGGGCGGGACCCACAGGTCCGGCAGGCCGGGCAGGACGTCGCCGAGGTGCCGGCGAAGTCCTTCCTGGTGAGCGAGGGCGGCGGCGCGTACCCGTTCGGTCGCCGCGGCCCAGGCCTGGTCGTACTCATCGGTGAGAAAGCCCAGGATGCCCTTGCGGGTGCGGGCTGACCCGACCGCGGCCTGCAGGGCCGCCTTCTCGGTCTCCACGATCGCTGGCAGGCGGGCGGCGCCCTGCGCCACCGTAGCCTGCACCGCGATGGCGGCGGCGTCGAGCGCCCGGCGGCGGTCCTGCACGGCCTCGGCCGCCTGCCGCAGCCGGTCACGCTTGCGCCCGGCAGCGATCGCGGCACTGTGTGTCTGCTCCCGGAGCCGGCCGAGCGCATCCGCCACCGGCTCAGCCAGCGACGGGCGCGGCTCGGCCAGGGCATGGGAAACGGCCAGATCCAGTAGCGCGGCCGGATGCCCGGCCAGCGGCGGCGGGCAGCGCGCGCCGAGCTCCAGCGCAACCACTTCGGGGTACGCCCGAAGCACCCCCGCTAACTCGCGATGCTTGGCGGCCAGCACCGTGTCGTGAAAGGCCGGCTCGCGCGCCACCGCCGGATCAACCCCGCGGTCCGCGGCCTCGCCGTCGAGCAACGACCGCCAGTAGGTGAGCCCGACGACGACGGTGCGCTCCTGCGCCCCCACGTCAGCGACCATGCGATGGGTCCGCGGCTCGTCCAGCCGCCGGGCGTCGAGTAGCACCACGACCACCTCCGGGCGCAGCCGCAGCACGTCGGCGGTGACCCGTTCGTGGTGCCCTGCGGCGGCGCCGTACCCGGGAGTGTCGATGATCGTGACGTCGTTCAGCCGCGGATGCTGCGCATGACATGCCACCTCGGCCAGCGCAAGCGAACTCTCCGGCCGGGTCAGCCGGGCCTTCAGCCAGTCCGCGGGCACCTCGCTGAGCCGGACGTGCTCGTCCGGCCGCGGCTCGAACCGGACCACCACACCGGATTGCTGGTCGAGCACGTCACCAGGGCGCAGCGGATCACCGGCGGACGTCTCGAAGCCGGCGATCCGGTACGCCCGCGGGTCCCCGGCCCACGCGGTGAGCGCGGCGACAGCGTCACGATCCGGTGTGAGCTCGACGGCCCGGCGATAGCGCAGCACGACCCGGTCCGGGTCGCCGAAGGCCACCCGGGTCGGCACGGCGGTGGTGGCGGTCCGGCCGACCGGCAGCCGCGGCAACCCGAACCAGCGCTGGACCAGGGTGGTCTTGCCGGCGCTGAACGCCGAGACCAGCACCACCCGGGGCTGCGGCTCGCCGGCCCGCCGCCGCAACTCCTCCAACTCGTGCGCGAGACCGGCGGCCGGTCCGCCGTCGAGGCGGCCCGCGATGCCGGCGGCCTCGGCGAGCACCGGGTCGAGGCCGGTCAGCGTCACTGCCCGGCCCGCTCGAACGTGGTCCGCAGGGCGGCCAGGTCGGCGCGCAGTTCCTGCACCTCGGCCAGTCGCGCGCTCACTTCGGCAGCGGCCCGGTCGTCGGGGCCGAGGGCCTCCCCGACGGACTGCCGCAGCCCGGCCCACACCTCGTCGACCGCCTCGGCGAACTGGGCCTCGATCTGCCGCGCGTAGTTGCTGCGCTCGGCGGAGACCTTCGTCCGTGCCGAACCCATCAGCGCGGTCTTGCCGTCGTTGAACTCCGCGATGATCTTCTTGATGTCCAACGGCACGATTGCCAGGTTGACGACGGCCAAGACCGTCGCCCCGGGGCCGCTGACCAGGCCCCTGAGCCCGGTCTTCGCCGCCTGGTCCGCGGTCGCCTTCACCGCTGCGCCGGTGGCCGCTGCGCCGGAGGCCGTCTTCACCGCCTCGGCCGCCGGTTTCGCCATCGCCTTGCCGCCGGCCTTGGCGACCTTCTTGGCGAGCCCGGTGATCAGGCCGGTGAGGGCTCGTCCCAGGGCCGGCGCGAGGACCTTGTCCAGGACCGCGTCGGCGCCGGCCGCGGGACGCCCGACGTCGTACGCACGGTTCTGCTGCCGCTGCGGGCCGGCTTCGACCTGGCGGTTCAGGCGCAGCTGCAGGTCGAGCAGCTGGGCTTCGAGGGCGCGCTGGAAGTCCGACTGGAGACGGTGGTCGAAGTTGCGGGCGGCGAGCGTGGCCTGCACCCGCTCCTCGATGAGCTCGGTCAGCTGCTCGGCGAGCGGCCCCTTGCCGGTGAGCCGCCCGAACGTCTTGTTGCCGAGCACCTTGCCGAGCGTGAAGCCGTCGACGAGTACGTCCTCGGTGACCTGCCCGATGGTGTCGGCCAGTTCACCGGCGTAGCTGTCGGCGACCGGGCTGAGCGCGGTACGCAGCTCGGCGCGGGCCGGTTCCAGCACGTCGCGGTTGAGCACCAGCCAGGCTTCGGTCATCGCGCCGAACCGGGCGGTGCGATCGGTGAACACCTGCTCGGCGTCGTCGACGGCCCCGGACAGGGACCGGGTGGTCTCGGCGCAGCGTTTCAGCAGCGAGCCGACCTGGGCGCCGGGGCGCAGCGCGGCCTCCTCGACCGCCCGCTCGACCTGCCGGTAGCCGCAGCGGTCCAGTTCGCCGGCGAACGTGTCGTCGCTGATCAGCTCGGGTTGCGCGCGCAGCCGGCCGATCAGGTTCTGGGCGACCCGGGAGTCGTAGAGCACCAGGTCGCTGAGGTAGTCGCCGAGTTCGGCGCGCAGCTGGGCGGCCACGTCGGCGAGGTCCGGATCCTGCCGCGGGTCGTAGTCCGGTTCGTCCTCGTAGCCGTCCAGGCAGCGGCTGACCACGCCGAGCACGGCGTCGCGGCGGCGTTCCAGGGCGCCGGCGAACGTACGGATCTCGTCGTGGTTGGCGGCCGCGTCCGGGAAGAAGATCCAGGCGATCAGGTCGGACTCGTCCTCGCGCAGGTAGTCGAGGGTGACCCGCTCGAATTGCTCACGCCGGTCCCCGAGGCCCGGGGTGTTCACCACCCGCAGGCTGCGCAGCAGCGGATCGTGCAGGTAGAAGCGCACCTCCCGGCAGCGGTCCTGCAGAGTCTCGCGGGTGTGCGCCCGGTCCACGAACCGCAGCCCGTCCTCGACGCTGTCGAACGCGACGACCGTACCGTCGCGGTCGACACGCTCGGCCCGCTCGTCGTCGTACGAGGGCGCGTAGAGCAGCACCGAGATGACACCGTCGGTGGGGCTGCCGGAGGCCGGCAGCAGCCGGCGGCCGACCAGCGAGTTCACGAACGACGACTTGCCGGCCCCGACCTGGCCGATCACCGTGAGCGTGGCCGGCGCGCCGATCCGCGACCGCAGCCGGTCCACGAACCCGGCGTCACGCAGCAGCGGCCGCCGGCCGAAATCCAGCCCGGCCGCCTCGGCCAGCCCGATCACCCGCCGGGTCGCGGTGTCGAGCTGCCCGACCTCCGGGCGTACGCGCAGATCTTCCCAGCTCCACATGGCCCCTCCGATTCACCGTCCCTCTCCCCCATCGACGGTAGGCAGTCCGGTCGAGCATGAAGGGCGTCGGCTACCTGACAGAGTGACGGCGATCGCTGGTGTACGTGGTGACGTGCGCGACGATCCGCTCCAGCGCTGCCGCGCCGGCCTCGGTGTTCAGGTCGATCTGGTACTCGTGGTCGAGCAGCGGCGTGTGATCGTCCGGGTAGAACAGCGCGTCCACCTCGACGCCCTGTTCCCGCAGCGCCTCGGCCAGGGCCACCGAGTGCCGGCGCAGCGGGTCGCCGTTGCCGACGGTCAGGAACGCCGGCGGGAAGCGGGGAGTGACGTTCTGCGGCAGTGAGGCGTACCCGAAGAAGGTGTTGTCCTGGAAGTGACGGGTCCCGGTGTACGCCCACATGATCGCCTTCAGGAACCGCCCGTATTCGCCCTGGTAGTCGGGCAGCCGCAGGTCGTACGGCCCGCAGGCCAGCACGGTAGCGCGGATCCGGACGCCCGGCGCGGACACCGGCAGTGACGCCGCGGCCGCATAGTCGGGGTCGCACAGCGCCAGCGCCGTCTGCGCGGCGATCTGGGCGCCCGCCGAGTCACCGGCGAGCACGATCCGGTCCGGGTCGATCCCGAGGCGGGCGGCGTTGACCCGCAGATAGGACAGCGCGGCGGCCACCTGCAGGATCGGTGCCGGATAGTGCCGCTCGGGCGCGTGTGAGTACTCCACGCCGACGGTGGTGAACCCGCGCCCGGCCAGGATCCGCAGGTAGTTACGCAGGTCGGTGCGGCTGCCGGCGATGAACGCGCCGCCGTGCACCCACACCACGGTCGGCAGCGCGCCGGCGCCGGCCGGGCGGAACACGTCCAGAAAGGCGTCGCGGTCGGCCGGGTCGTAGTGCTCGTCGAGGACACTGTCGATGCCGTCGGGCACGAACCGTTGCAGCCGCTCGTTGATGCCCGCCCCGGACAGCGCCGGCAGGTACCGGATCACCAGCACCATCGGCCAGGGACTGAGGCGGAACGCCAGCAGCACACCAGTGACCAGGACCGCGACGACAACCGCGAAGATCAGCAGAATGGTCACGCCGGCCGGTCCTCGGGCACGGCGATCTGCGCCCACCCTTCCACGTCGATCCCGAGGATCCCCAGGTAGTCCAGTAGTGCGGCGACCATGTCGGTGGACGACGGATCGAGCAGCCACTGCACCTGCAGCCCGTCCGCCAGCGCGATGAACTGCTGCGCGCACAACTGCGGGTCACGAGACACCGGCGGGTCGGCGGCGGCGAACTCGTACGCGAATCCGCGAGCGAGGGTCTCCCGCAGCCGGGTGTAGCGGCCCCGGAAGTACTCGTACGCGGGATGGCTGCTCTCGGTCGCCTCGGTGGACAGTTTCACGAACAGCGGCGCGATGTCCGGCCGGCTCTGGTTGCGGGCCACGTCGCGCAGCATCCACCGGATGATGACCTGCTCGACCGACGACGGCCCGGCGCCGGTGGCCACATGGGCGCGGATCGCCTCGACCTCTGCCCGGTCCCGTTCGATCATCATGGTGAGCAGCAGGTCGTCCTTGCCGGTGAAGTAGTGCAGCAGCCCGGCGTGGGTGATGCCGGCCCGCGCCGCGACCTCCCGCAGCGACACTCCGGCGTACCCGCGCTCGGCGAAGATCTCCAGGGCGGTGTGCAGGATCCGCCGGCGGGTCCGTTCGCCCTTGGTCAGGCGTTCCGGTGTCTGGGTCACAGCGTCTCCTCGTGAAAAACCTCAACCGAACGGTAGTAGCCGCCCAGCCCGAGCCGTTCCCAGACCCGCGTGTGCCCGGCGATGCGGGCCGCGAGCTGCGGCCACGGCTGCCGCTGCCGGTTCCACATCATCTCCGCGAGCACCGGCAGGCGCGGCAGCAGCAGCGCCGCCAGGTCGTCGATGCTGTCGATCGTCTCGGCCCACAGCGCCGCCTGTGCCCCGGCCAGGCCGGGCACGTCACCCCAGTCCCATCGATAGAGATCGGCGGTACGCTCCGCGGGATAGCCGGCGTGCCCGAGCCGCTGCATGAGCGTGTTCTGCGACTCCCGCGCGGACGGTTCGGCGTACCGGCGGTTGAGGTAGAACGGGAAGCTCGGCGACAGCAGCACCGACGCGCCGGCGGCGATCGCCCGCGGCAGGTCCTGCGGGGCTTCGGCGAAGGTCGCGGCCAGCACGTCCCGGTAGGGCGCGTACTCCGGTGGCAGCTGATCGAGCAGGTCCGGCCCGGGCGCGTCCCGCGGCGAGATCCACTGTTGCAGCACGTCACCGCCGGTAAAGGCGCCCGCCCGGGAGGCTTCCTGCCAGGCCACCGGCCGTTTGCCGTGCGCGCGGACCCGCTGGTGCAGCAGCCGCACGAACGCCGCGTACTCCCCCGGGTCCATGCCGAACGCCTCGTCGCCGCCGACGTGCACATAGGGCGTGTCGACCAGGCCGCAGAGCTGATCCACGGCCTCGTGGGCGAACCGGACGGCGGCGTCCACGCCGGGCCGCAGGTGGCCGAGGCCCGGCAGCGCGGGCGTCTGGTCGCCGTTCATTTCGGGGTACGCGCTGAGCGCCGCCTGCACGTGCCCGGGCATGTCGAACTCGGGGACGATCGTCACGTGCCGCCGCCGCGCGTAGGCGACCAGGTGCGCGAAGTCCGCGACGCGGTAGCTGCCGGTCGTCGCCGGGGTGAGTTCCGGCCGGCCCGGCATCTGCAGCCGCCACGCCTGGTTGTCGGTCAGGTGCAGGTGCAGCACGTTCAACCGGTACCAGGCGAGCAGGTCGATCACCGACTCCAGCTCGGCGACGGTCAGGAAGTGCCGGGCCACGTCGAGGGTGAGCCCGCGCCAGCGCAGCGCCGGGGCGTCGGTGGCCGTGCTGAGCAGCAGCCCGGCCGGCCCGATGGCCTGAAGGATCACGGTCAGGGCCCGGAACGCGCCGGCCTCGGTGGCGGCCCGGACCGTCCGCCGGTCGATGCGGTACGACTCGTCGCCGCTGCCCGGGTCCAACCCGGCCGGTGCGGCGCCGTCCGGCCACCACGACGGGTCGATGTCGACGATCACATCGGCGTCGGCCGGGCCGGCCGGTAGGACCTCGACGCCGGCGCACCGGGCGGCGAGTTCGGCCACCGCGTCGACCAGCGAGGACGGTCCGCTGACGCGCAGCGCGCCGCCGTCGAGGTGCCGGGCGGATCCGGTCCAGGTGAGGTGCCGGGGTGCGGGCACGACGGGCGGGTTCACGACCGCTCCCCGGCGAACTCGCGCTCGTACGCCTCCCGGCGCAGCCGCTGCCGGGCCGGGTCGGCGACCGGCGCGGACAGCAGCAACCGCCGGGTGTACGGGTGCTGTGGCGCGGCGGTGACCTGCTCGGCCGTACCGGATTCGACGATCTCGCCGTGCCGGATCACCGAGACCACGTGGCTGATGTGCCGCACGACCGCCAGGTCGTGCGAGATGAACAGGTACGCCACGCCGGTGTCGCGCTGGATCTGTTGCAGCAGGTCCAGGACGGTTCGCTGGGTGGTCAGGTCGAGCGCGGACACCGGCTCGTCGCAGACGATCAGCCGCGGTTCGATGGCCAGGGCACGGGCGATGGCGATGCGCTGGCGCTGCCCGCCGGAGAACTCGCGGGGCAGGCGGCGCATGGCGTCGGCCGGCAACCCGACCCGGTCGAGCAGCCCGGCGACCCGGTCGCGTGCCTCGCGGGGCCGCAGTCCCTGCCCGTAGAGCGGTTCGGCGAGGGTGTCGCCGACCGGCCGGGACGGGTTCAGCGACGTGTACGGGTCCTGGAAGATCACCTGCAGGTCCCGGCTGAGGGCACGCCGTCCCCGCCCGGTCAGGCCGTGAACGGGAACCCCGTCGAGGTGGATGCTCCCGCCAGCCACCGGGACGAGCCCGAGCACGGCCCGCCCGATGGTGGTCTTGCCGGAGCCGGACTCGCCGACCAGCCCGTGGGTCTGCCCGGCCTCGACGGTCAGGTCGATGCCGCGCAGCACGTCGGTGGGTGCGGCCCGCCAGCCCTTGCCGGGGAAGCTCACCCGCAGCCCGTCGAGGCGCAGCAGCGCTGAGGTGGTCATCGTGTCTCCATCAGGGGCAGTTCGTCGAGGACGGCGTCGACCAGCGCGCGGGTGTAGTCGTGCTGCGGGTCGCCGAGCACGTCGGCGACCGGGCCGGTCTCGACGATGCGGCCCGCGCGCATCACGGCGACGGTGTCGCACAGGTCGGCGACGACGCCGAGGTTGTGGGTGACCAGCAGGACGCCGAGGCCGTGTTCGCGTTGCAGCCGGCGCAGCAGGGCCAGGATCTCGGCCTGCACGGTGACGTCGAGGGCGGTGGTGGGTTCGTCGGCGATCAGCAGTTGCGGGTCGCCGGCCATGGCGGCGGCGATCAGGACCCGCTGGGCCATGCCGCCGGAGATCTGGTGCGAGTAGCTCTTCAGCACCCGCTGCGGGTCGCGGATCTCGACGGCGGTCAGCAGCTCGGCGGCCCGCTGCCGGGCGGCGCTGCGGGACAGTCCGGCGGCGCGGAGAGGTTCGATCAGCTGGGAGCCGATGGTGAACGACGGGTCCAGGTTGCTCATCGGTTCCTGCGGCACGTAGGAGACGACCTTCGAGCGCAGTCGCCGCCAGTCGCGGGCGCCGAGGCCGACGATCTCCTGACCGTTGATGGTGATGCTGCCGCCGCTGACCCGGCCGCCCTCGGGCAGGATGCCGAGCATCGAGAACGCGGTCTGGGTCTTGCCGGAGCCGGACTCGCCGACCAGGCCGACGATCCGGCCGGGTTCGACGTCGAGGTCGATGTCGTGGACGACCTCGCGTTCGGTGCCGTCGGGCAGCCGGTAGGCGACGGACAGGGAACGCACCGACAGCAGGGCGGCGCGGGCCGGTTTCCCGTCGAGCGCCGCGGGGCGTACCGCGGCCGCCTTGCGCCGGATCGGGGCGGGGTCGCCGGCCCGGTCCTCGAGGGCGTCGCGCAGGGCGGCGGCGAGCAGGACCAGGGCGGCGCTGGTCAGGCCCAGGGCCAGGCCGGGCCAGAGCATCAGGCGCGGGGCGCGCTGCACGTACTGGAAGCCCTCGTTGAGCATCGCACCCCAGGTGGGCAGGCTGCCGCTGGACCCGACGCCGATGAACTCCAGGCCGGCCTGCAGGCCGAGGGCGACACCGGCGACCAGGGCCAGCTGGATGATGATCGGGGCGCGGACGACGATCAGCACGTGCCGGGTGATGATCCGCCACGGGGGCAGGCCGGCGACCCGGGCGGCGTCGAGGTAGAGCTCGCCGCGCACGTTGACGACGATGCCGCGGACCAGGCGGAAGAAGCTCGGCGCGGCCAGCACCCCCAGGATGATCATCAGGGCCCAGACGGTGGGGCCGAGCACGGCGCGCGAGGCCAGCAGCACGATCATCGCGGGCAGGGCCATGACGAGGTTGACGATCCAGCCGGCGACGGCGTCGAACCTGCGTCCGGCGTACCCCGCGATCAGACCGGTGGGAATGCCCAGCGCGACCGCCACTGCCAGCGCGAGCAGCGCACCGCCCAGGGTGTTGCGGGCGCCGTGCAGCAGCCGGCTGTAGATGTCGCGGCCGGCCGAGTCGAAACCGAGCGGATGGCCGTCGGTGGGCGCGCCGAAGGCGTCGCGCAGCGCGGCCGCGTCCGGGCGAGCGTCGGTGAGCAGCGGCGCGAAGAGCGCGGCGCCGACCACCACCAGCAGGATCAGGGCCGACAGTACGCCGAGCGGGTTGCGCAGGAATCGCCTCACGCGCGCCTCGCTTTCGGGTTGAGCACGCCGATGGCGACGTCGACGGCGAGGTTGATCAGGACGACGCCGACGACCGTCACCATGAGCAGACCCATGATCACCGGGATGTCGCCGCGGGTGGTGTAGGTGACGGCCATGCTGCCCAGGCCGGGCAGGCCGAAGATCTGCTCGACCAGGACGGCGCCGCCGAGCAGGCCGACGAACTGCATGCCGAGCACGGTCAGCGCGGGCGCGGAGGCGTTGCGCAGCACGTGCTTGAACAGGATGCTGCGGGTGGACAGGCCCCGCGAGCGCAGGGTTCGCACGTAGTCCTGGCGCAGCACCTCGATGACCGCGGAGCGGACCTGCTGGCTGGTGCCGGCGACCGCGCCGATGGACAGCGCCACGATCGGCAGGGTGATCGTGGACAGCCAGCCGCCGACCGAGTCGGTGATCGGGATGTAGCCGATGGCCGGGAACCAGCCGAGGCGTACCGCGAACACCAGCACGATGACCAGGGTGACCAGGAAGCCGGGCAGGGCGTACCCGGCGACGGCGAGGATCTGCACGAACCGGTCGGCGGCGCCGCGGCGCACCCCGGCCCAGATGCCGAGGCCGAACGCGACGATCGCGGTGAGCAGGGTGACGCCGAGCATCAGGCTGAGCGTGACCGGCAGCCGGCCGGCGATGGCGGTGCCGACGTTCTCGCTGGTGAACCAGGACTGGCCGAGGTCGCCGCGGACCGCGTGGGAGAGCCAGTCGGCGTACTGGACCAGCACCGGGCGGTCGACGCCGAGCGCAGCGTTGGTGGCGTCGATGATCTCGGCCGGGGCGTCCGGGCCGAGCAGGCTGCGGGCCACGTCGTTGTCCGGCAGGGACAGCAGCAGGAAGGTCACGAAGGAGATGACGAGCACGAGCAGCAGGCCCGCGCCGGTTCGTCGCAGTACGAATCCGAGCACGCCGGATCTTCCTCTCGGGGTGCGGTGCCGCCCGGCGCTGTCACCGGCGCCGGGCGGCGTTGCTCAGGCGGCGGGCTGGTAGTTGTACAGGGCGGGGACGGCGAGACCGGCCTGCGGGACCGCGGTGATGGTCGGCACGGTGACGTGCAGGTACTGCATCCGGTACAGCGGCACGTACCAGGCCTGCTCGACGATGTGCCGGTTGAGCTGCTGGGCGTACTGGGCGGCCTGCGCCGGCTCGGCCGTACGGATCTTGCCGGTCAGGTCCTGGATCGTGGCGTCGGTGTCGCCGAACGGGTTGGCGATCGTCTTGGGCAGGATGTTCGCGCTGACCGTGGCCCAGTCCTTGGCGGGCTGGCCGCCGTTCATGACCACGCCGGGGTACTGGAACTCGCGGAACGTCCTGGTCAGGAACGAGACCCGGTCCAGGTCGTCCCATGTCAGGGTGATGCCGACGGCGGCCAGGTCGGACTTGAGCGCCTCGGCGAGCGAGTCCGGGACCAGGGCGGCCAGCCGGGGCAGGGTCAGCGCGAAGCCGTCGGGGTAGCCGGCCTCGGCGAGCAGGGCTTTCGCCTTCGCCGGATCGTGCGAGTAGTACGTGTCGAGTTCGCTCGCGTATCCCTCGGTCCCGGTGCCCCAGATCTGGCTGGTCGCGGTGCCGCGGCCCTGCTGGATCTGCCCGACCAGCACGTCCCGGTCGATCGCGTAGTTGATCGCCTGCCGGACCCGGGCGTCACCGAGCGCGGGCACCTTGGCGCCCTTGCGGTCGAAGATGTTGAGCAGCTTGAGGTCGATCTCCTGCGTGCTGGTGGTGAACTGCTCGCCGCTGGTGGCGGCGATCTGCTGGTCGACGCTCTGCAGCACGGCGGCGCGGATCTGGTTGGTCTTGAGGCCGTTGACGATCGCGTTCTCGTTGTCGAAGGCGTAGAAGGTCACCGACGCGAACGGCGGCTGCTCACCCCAGTACTTCTCCTTGCGCTCGAACTTCCAGACCGTGCCGGCCATGGTGGCGTCCGCGACCAGCCGGTACGGCCCGGTGCCGTCCGGGACGGTGGCGAACGGCTTGTCCTGACCGAACTTGGCCGGGTTCGCGATGAACCCGTACGCGTCGGACAGGCTGTCGAGCAGCGCCGGGTCCGGCCCGTTCAGGGTGATCACGACCGTCTTCGGGCCGGTGACCTCGACCGCCTTGGTGCTCAGCGCCTGCGCGTTCTCGGCGGCGCCGGCGGCCCGGAACCGGTCCAGGTTCGCCTTGACCGCCTTCGCGTCGACCGGAGTGCCGTCGTCGAAGGTCACGCCGTCACGGATGGTGAGCGTCAAAGAAGTACCGGCGGTGTCGTAGTTCCACTCGCTGGCCAGCATCGGCGTGAGCTTGCCGTCCGGCTCCCGCTTGATCAGCGTGTCGTAGACGGCCTGGTAGTACGGGATCGTCCCGCCGCCCGAGTCGACCGGGTCCATGCTGCGGGCCGGGGTCATCGTGCCGATCGTCAAAGTCTTCAGCTTCTCGCCGGCGGAGTCGGCGTCAGCGGTACAGGCGCTCAGGGCGAGGAGCGCGCCGAGCGCGAGCACACCGGTGGCGGTGCGCAGAGTCCGTTTCATGGACGAACACCTCGTGGTCAAAAGGGGGATGCACGGCGGCGATCCGCGGTGCGGGACCGAGCATAGCGAAAAATCTACCACGTGGTAGATTTTTGTTCCCGCTCGTTGTTCTCCCTGTTCAGAAGGGGTTCGCATGACCGATCGCCGCGCTTCTCTCACCTCCGGCAGCGACACCTGGCACACCACCGGCGACGGCGACGAGCTGCCCGCGCTGACCCTCGCCGACGGTCCGCACGGCGTGCGCCGCCCCCGGTCCAGCGGCGAGCTCGGCATCGGCGACAGCATCCCGGCGACGTGCTACCCGCCCGCGGTCGCGCTCGGCTCGACCTGGAACCCGGACCTGGTGCGCCGGGTCGGCCGGGCGCTCGGTGCCGAGGCCCGCGCACTCGGTGTGGACGTGCTGCTCGGGCCGGGCATGAACATCAAGCGGTCGCCGCTGGGCGGGCGCAACTTCGAGTACTTCGCCGAGGACCCGCACCTCACCGGGGTGCTGGCGGCGGCGATGGTGGACGGCATCCAGTCTGCCGGGGTGGGCGCCTGCGTGAAGCATTTCGCCGTGAACAACCAGGAGACCGACCGGATGCGGGTCAGCGCTGTCGTGGACGAGCGGGCGCTGCGGGAGGTGTATCTGGCCGGGTTCGAGCATGTCGTGCGTACCGCCCGGCCGTGGGCGCTGATGAGCGCCTACAACCGGGTCAACGGGGTGCCGGCCAGCGAGAACCGGTGGCTGCTGACCGACCTGCTGCGCGGCGAGTGGGGCTTCGACGGGGTGGTCGTCTCCGACTGGGGCGCGGTCCGCGACCGGGTCGCTGCGGTGGCCGCGGGCTGCGACGTGGAGATGCCGCCGACCGGCACCGACCACCTGATCGCCGGCGCGGTCCGCGACGGCACCCTCGACCCGGCCGTCCTCGACCAGGTCCGGGACCGGCTCGCCCTGCTGCACTCGCGCGTCTCCGGCTCCACTGAAGCAGACGGCGATGCACCGGCGAGACAGGCCGCGACCGAGGCGGCCGTGCTGCTCAAGAACGACGACGCGATCCTGCCGCTTCGACAGATCCGCCGCCTCGCGGTGATCGGCGAGTTCGCCCGCACCCCGCGCTACCAGGGCGGCGGCTCGTCACGGGTGGTGCCGACGTCGCTGTCCAACCTGCTGGACGCGCTGACCGCGCGGCTCGGCGACGCGGTGGTCTTCGGCCCTTCTGAGGCGGCCGGCGCGGACGCCGTGGTCGTGGTCCTCGGCCTCCCGGAAAGCGAGGAGTCGGAAGGTTTCGACCGCACCACGATCGCGCTTCCCGAGGATCAGTTGCAGCTGCTCGCGCGCGTGGCCGAGGTCAACCCGAACATCGTGGTGGTGCTGGCCAACGGCGGTGTCGTGTCGGTCGCCGAGTGGCGCGACCAGGCCAAGGCGATCCTCGAGGGCTGGCTGCCCGGCCAGGCCGGCGGTGCAGCCCTCGCCGACCTGCTGCTCGGCGTCCACTCCCCCTCCGGGCGCCTCGCCGAGACCATTCCGCTGCGCCTCGAGGACCACCCCAGCCACCTGCACTTTCCCGGCCGCGACGGGCAGGTCGTGCACGGCGAGAGCATCTACGTCGGCTACCGGCACTTCGACACCCTCGACGTTCCGGTCGCCTACCCGTTCGGGCACGGCCTGACTTACACCACGTTCGAGTACTCCGGGCTGAGCATCACCGCGACCGGCGACGGGACCTGGGAGATCAGCTGCGACGTCACGAACACCGGCGAGCGGGCCGGGCAGGAGGTGGTCCAGCTCTACGTCGGCCTCGACGAGGCCGCGCCGACCCGGCCACGCAGCGTCCTGCGCGGCTTCCGGAAGATCACCATCGAGGCCGGGGAGACCAGGCCCGTCAGCCTCCCGCTCACCTCGCGAGATCTGGCCATCTGGGATGTACGCCACCAGCGCTGGAACGTCGACCCCGGCACCTATCTGATCCGGGTCGGGGCGTCGTCGCGCGACATCCGCCTCACCGGTGAACTCCGCAGCGACGGCGACGGGTTCGTGCCGCCGCTGACCGAGAGTTCCACCGTCGCCGAGTGGCGCACCCACCCGGTCGGCGGCCCGCTGCTCGGTCAGGTGCTGCAGCAGGCCCGGGCCGGGCGGACCGCCGAGATCGCCCCCGAGCTGCTGCGCATGGTCGACGGGATGCCCCTGATCACCCTGTGCACCTTCGGTGTCGGCCTCACCCCCGACGTCATCGCCACCCTCGTCGACCAGACCCGTTAAAGGATCCCCCTGTGCCCGTACCTGTTCCCCGCTCGTTCCTCTGGGGTGCGGCCACCTCGCCGCACCAGGTGGAAGGCAACAACACCGCCAGCGATCTGTGGGCCATCGAGAACATGCCCGGCTCGCCGCTGCCCGAACGCAGTGGCGACGCCTGCGACCACTATCACCGCTGGCGCGAAGACCTGGACATCCTGCGCGACCTCGGCCTCAACGCCTACCGCTTCGGCGTCGAATGGGCCCGTATCGAGCCGGTGCCCGGCCAGATCTCGCGGGCCGCGCTCGACCACTACCGGCGGATGATCGAGGGCTGCCTGTCGCGCGGCATCACGCCGGTCGTCACGCTGCACCACTTCACCTCCCCCGCCTGGTTCCGGCATGGCGGCGGCTGGACCGGCGCCGACGGCGTCAAGCAGTTCGCGGCGTACGCCCGGACGGTCCGCCCGATCCTCGACGGCGTGCCGTGGGTGGTCACCATCAACGAGCCGAACATGCTGGCCATGGTGGCCGCCCGGCTGGACCGCGACGCCCCGGACCTGGTCGCCGGGGCACTGCCGCCGCCGGACCAGCAGGTGGCGTCGGCGCTGATCGAGGCGCACCACGCGGCCCGTTCGTCGCTCGGCTCGATCGCCAGTGGCTGGACGGTCGCCAACCAGACCTTCCAGGGCGTCTCCGTCGACGAGTGGGCCTGGCCGCGGGAGGACCAGTTCATCGACGCGGCCCGCGACGACGACTTCATCGGCGTGCAGGCGTACACCCGGGTGGTGCTCGGCCCGGACGGGCCGGTGCCGCCTTCGGGCCGGCGCACCGGCAACGGCTGGGAGTTCTATCCCGGCGCTCTGGAGGCCGCGGTCCGGCACACGGCTTCGCGGGTGTCCGTGCCGATCCTGGTGACCGAGAACGGGATCGCCACCAGCGACGACGCCGACCGGCAGGAATACACCGGGCTCGCGCTGGCCGGGCTGGGCCGGGCAGTCGCCGACGGCATCGACGTACGCGGCTACCTGCACTGGTCCCTGCTGGACAACTACGAGTGGGGGTCGTGGGCGCACACGTTCGGCCTGGTCGCCGTGGACCGCACCACGTTCAGGCGCACGGTCAAACCCAGCGCCCACTGGTACGGCGCGCTGGCCCGCACCGGCGAGCTGCCCTGATGGCCCTGGACGGCAGCACATCACCGTCGAGCGGCGCCAACCGGATCCTGCTGATCTGCGGGGTCACGGCGTCGATCGCGGCCACCGCCGACCGGATGCGCGGTGCCGGCCATGAAGAACGTCGTCGGCACCGCCGCGTGATAGCCGAACGCGCTCGTCGCCGGCGGCGTGCCGTACAGACCCCGGCGGGCCTGCAGAATCGCCCGCAACCGCGGGTCGGTGACACTGCGATCGATCTCGTCGCGCGACGATCGGTAGGCCGCCGGGAACAGCCTTTCGACGACCGGAAAACCCATTCTCTGTACGGGCGACGGCATCGACGACAGCACATTGCGTGCCGCGAGCCCACCCATTCCCGACCCGATCACGACCGCATCGACTTCTTCGAACGCCATGGCGCGAAACCAACACCGCGCCACTGGATTATTCCTGAACGCCGCCGCGGCGGTCAGGTGGTCACGTTCAGCCAGCCGCCGTCGATGTAATAGGTGGAGCCGACCGCGTACGCCGCCCGTGGTGAGCAGAGGAAGACGAACAGGTCGGCGATCTCCTCAGGCGTGGCGAACCGGCCGATCGGCGCCTTCTCTTGCGCGATGTTCTGCAGGTAGTCCTCCCAGGTCTGGTCGGTGCCGGCGGTCAGCTGTTTCGCGGTCTTCACCCAGTCGCCGGTCATCACCAGGCCCGGGTTCACCGCGTTCACCCGGATGTTGTCGCCGATCAGCTCGTTGGCCAGGCACTTGGAGAACATCACCAGGGCGGCCTTGGTGACGTTGTAGATCGGCTCGTAGCCGAGCGGCTGGGTGGCGCAGATCGACGCGTTGTGCAGGATCACCCCGCCGCCGCGGGACTTCATGCCGGGAGCCAGCGCCCGGGCCAGCCGCACCGCCGCCATCACATGCAGATCCCAGTACGCCTGCCAGCGCTCGTCCGGCGCGGTGAGGATCTTCTCCTCGCTGCCCGTGCCGGCGTTGTTGATCAGCAGGTCGGCGCCGCCGTACTCGCGGTCCACGGCCGCGGCGAGCTCGGTGGCGCCGTCGGGGGCGGTCAGGTCGGCGGGGACCGCTGTCGCGCGTACCCCGAAGTCGGTTCTGATCTTGTCGGCGGCTTCTTCGAGGCGCGCCGCGTCGCGGGCGCACAACGCGACGTGCGCGCCTTCGGCCGCGAGGCCGCGGGCGATCGCCAGGCCGATGCCGGCGCTACCGCCGGTGATGACGGCAACCTTGCCGGTGAGCTGCAGGTCCATTCGCCGGGTATATCATGCACCGCTTAAATGGTCATTGAGCGACGTCGATTGCTTTGCCAGGATGGCGGGATGACGGTGCGACGGCTGCTCTCGGCATTGTCCGTAACGGCGCTGGCGGTGGCCGGTGCCCTGACCGTGACCCCGGCGAGCGCCGCGCCGCCGGGCGGCGTCGACCCGGACACGCCGTGGCGGATGCGGCACTGGCCGCAGACCCAGCCGTGGCAGGTCGACGAGGCCGCCACGCTGGCGCATTCCGGTGGGCCGCAGCCGATCGACCCGCAACGGTACGAGTTGCCGGACACGATGACCTGGTCGGACTACAAGCCGGTGCCCGGCACCGACTGGGCGAACCCGGCGGTGCGGGGTTCGGAACGCAACTTCCGCGGTGCTCTGGTGCTGGTCGACTATCCGAACCAGCCGTTCGTGGTCACCCAGCCGGCGAACTCCACGATCTACGGCAACCCGTCCGGCGTACAGAATCTGAATCGCTCCGAGGTCCCGGCCTTCTACCGGGACTTCCTCAACAAGCCGGGCGCGCTGAACCGGGGTCACACCATCCACGAGTACTGGATGGAGGACTCGAACGGGCGCTTCGGCATCGAGCTGGGCGCGTTCGGGGTGTACCAGATGCCGGCCGACAGCCACGAGTACGGCATCGAGGCCTCGATGCAGCGTGGCATGGGCTGCCCGGGCGACGACGTGTGCGGGCGCAACCTGCGCACCGACGCGCGTGCCGCCTGGATCGCCGCGGTCGGTGAGGCCGAGGCGGCCACCTACGACTTCGTGTTCTATCTGTCGGCCGGGCAGGACGAGTCGGCCACCTGGCAGGAGTTCGGCCAGATGAAGTTCACCACCAAGGAGGACGTCACCGAGGAGTTCGGCCCGCCGGACGACTCGCTGCCGAACTGGAACGCGACCCGCTACGTCGAGTGGACCTCCTGGCAGGCCTCGGCGAACATCTGGCCGAACGCCACGCAGGGCAGCTCGCTGCAGGCGGAGAGTTCGGGCATGTCGACGTACGCCCACGAGTTCAGCCACATCCTCGGCATCGGCGACAACTACAACAATCCGTACAGCGTCCCGCCGCGCCGCGACTACAGCGGGCCGTGGGAGATGCTGAGCCGGGGCACCTTCAACGGGCCCGGCGGGCCGCACAGCCGGTGGCTGATCCCGGGCACCGCAGGCTCGTCGATGGGCGCGCAGCACATGCTGCGCAACAAGATGAAACTCGGCATCGTCGACGACGACGCCGTGCTGAAACTGTCGCGCGACGCGCTCGCCCGGTCCGGTGTCGTGGTGACCCGGGTGACGGCACGCGCGATCGATCCGGACGGCCGCCGGCTCGCCGGGATCAACGTGACCCTGGACGGCGGCGACCGCAGCCCCACCTGCGATCCCGCGGCGGACCCGTACTGCGACGGTGGTGGCTACGACAACTACACCCTCGAAGTGGTCGACCGGATCGGCTTCGACTCGTTCACCCCGGACTCCGGTGTGCTGCTGGCCAAGACCAAGAACGCGGACAACGCGCCGTTCATCTGGACCATCGACGCCAACCCGCAGGACATCGACAAGGTCGACTTCGTGCTGCCGGACGGGACACCGCAGAAGATGACCATCGGCGACTACCGGCAGCTGTCCGACGCGCTGTTCCACGCCGGCACCGGCTCGGGCAGCCTGTTCGAGTACACGGACACGGCGAACCGGCTGCACTTCTACGTTCTGGATCGCAAGAAGGACCGCAAGGGCGTGCTTTCGTACGAGGTGGCGGTGCGTTCCCTCGACGGCGCCGGACCGTCCGCCCGCGGGGTGAAGGCGTGGCCGGCCACGGCCCGTACCGGCTCCTCGGGCTGGGCGCGGTGCGAGATCCCGATCCGCAACACCGGCCGCAGCGCCGACGTCTTGCGGGTCACGGCGCCGGGCGCTGTGCTGCCGCGGGCGGTCGTCGGCGTGGCCGGTGGCCGCTCGTCCTCGGTGGAGGTCTACGTCCAGGGCGCCGCGAAGGTGCCGGTCACGATCGCCTCCGAGAGCAACCCGGCGGCGAAGGCGACCACCTCATGCACGGTGCGGCGCTGAGGTGACCACGTCCCGCAGCTGGTCCACGGTCCATGCGCCGGCGATGCCGGGGCGGGTGGCGAGGTAGCCGACGATGCGGTCGGCGGACCAGCCGTGTGCCTCGCGCAGGCCGTCGGCGAGCACCGCCAGGTACGGCGCGGCCGGTGACGTGGTGCTCACGTCGCCGGCCGCCCACGGCGCGGTGAAGGTGAGCACCGGATGGCCGTCGTGCTCGCCGGTGTGCACGAGCGTCTCGTACGGGCCGGGTCCCAGCTGGGCGGTGCCCGAGGTCAGGATGCTGTCCAGGTCGATGCCGGGTTCGCGGCGCATCTCCTGGGCCACCACGTCGGCGAACTGCCCGGCTGTCAGCAGGTAGGCGCGGGCCGCGGTGGCGCCGGGAAGGTGCGGGTCGTAGAGGGCCACGCCGCCGGTCCACTGGCTGGAGTTCAGGGCGAAGTAGATGCCGCCCGGCAGCATCAGCGGCCGGATCGCGGCGGGCTCGCGGGTGTCCCGGCATCCCGGCAGGACCCGGCGTGCGCCCGGCGGGCAGCCACCGGACAGGTAGTAACGCAGCCGCGCCGAGCACATGTTCGACCCGTACGCCGCGTACCAGACCAGCGCGGGGCCTCCGGTGGTCGCACCACCGGAGGCCCCTACCGGCGTCGTCAGGGAATCGCCGTGGTGTTGAAGGCGAACCTGGCGGTCGAGTCGGCGATGGCGTCAGCGTTGACGTCCAGCGCGGTCATGTTCGGGTTGGCGATGGTGTCGCAGGCCTGGTGGTAGCAGATGTCGTACGCGACACCGGCGGTGCCGCCGAACAGAGCAGCCTCCTCGGGTGTCTTGATGCCCTCGGCACCGGTGAAGATGCCGCCGGCGGGAATCCCCACCGCGATGAACGGGCCGTAGTCGGAACGGCCGTCGAAGTCGGTGCCGACGTGGCCGAGGCCGCGGGAGTCGAAGAACCGTTCCAGCTGCTTCTCGATCTGCGCGGAGCCGGGCGGCCCGGCCGGCGAGCCGACCGCGTCGGAGTCGTCGCCGTCGTACAGCTTGTAGGCGTAGTTGGGCGAGGCCACCATGTCGAAGTTTAGGTACAGCCTGATCCGGTCCCGCTCGGCGGCGGACAGGCCCTCGACGTACTGGTCGGAGCCGAGCAGCCCGATCTCCTCGGCCGCCCAGAAGGCGAAGCGGACCTTGTTGCGGACCGGGAAGTGCCGCATCTGCAACGCGGTCTCGAGGATCGCGGCGGTGCCCGAGCCGTTGTCGTTGATGCCGGGTCCGACCGTCACGCTGTCCAGGTGGGCGCCGACCATCACCACGTTCTTCGGGTTGCCCAACCGGGTCTCGGCGATCACGTTGTGGTCGGCCCCCAGCGTCAGCGTGGAGTCCACCTTGAGCCGGACGGTGGCGCCCGGCGTGGTGGCGAGCTCGTTGCCGACGGCGAAGCTGGCGAAGACCATCGGCACTCCGGCCCGCCACTCGCCGATGTCGAGCGGGTAGGGGTCGGTGCGCCCGGGCTGCCCCTCATTGAAGACGATGATCCCGGAGGCCCCGGCGAACCCGGCGTTGCGGATCTTGGTGGCGAATCCGCACGTGCCGCGTTGGATGAGCGCGATCCGGCCGGCGACGAAGCCGTTGAAGTCCTCGGCCTCGCAGCCGCTCGTCGAGGTCGGTGTCGGGGTCGGCGGCAGGGTCAGGTCGACACCCTGCACCTGCGCGGTCACATCGCCGGCGGGCGACGGCTGGAAGGTGAAGAAGTCCTGGTTGGGCACGTAGACCTTGCTGTTGGGCGCGGTCTGGTTCAGCGTGGGCGGGCTGTTCTCCGTCCAGGACTGGACGAAGTTGATCGGATCGAGCGTGACCTTGTAGCCGGCCCGGCGCAGCTTGTTGGCGACGTAATCACGTGAGGCCCTGTAGCCGGGCGTCCCCGCGGCCCGGTTGCCGCCGTTGGCGTCGGCGATCGCCTGCAGGGCGTTGAGGTGCTCCTTGGCGTGCGCGCCGGTGACCTGCTTGACCAGGATCTTGGCGAACACGTCATCGAGCGGCACGGTGGCCGTGGCCGGTGCCGGTTGAGCGACGATCAGAGCCAGGGACGTGGCTGCAGCAGCGACGCCGACGGCCCCCTTGCGTAGGTAGGTGCGCATAGTTCCCCCCGGGTGCATGTATCGAAAGATGCTCCGTGACTCCCCGTGAAGCGCGTCGTCCCAGAACGTAACGTGGGTTATCGATGCCAGGGATGGTCCGATCAGGTGGCCCTGGGGGCCGGGCGCACCCGCTCAGATGGACACTCGGCGGCTTCGGCGGTTCGGAGGGCAGGTCGATATGACGGTTGACCAGAGAAACGCCCGGATCTTCGGCGTGCTGTTCATCCTCACGTTCCTGACCTCGATCCCGGCCGCGTTCCTGTTCGGACCCGGACTCGTCGTCCCGTTCGGGAACGCCTGATCCTCGGCTACCTGATGTACGCCTCCGGCCTCGTGCCGCGCGGCATGACTTGGCTCGGTCTGATCGGCGGGCCATTGCTGCTGGTCGGCAACATCGGCGTGCTGTTCGGCTGGTGGGAGCAGACCGGCGCGGTGGGCCTGTTCGTGGCGCCCGAGGGCTTCCGTCCGACGGCCCCCATCCTGTCGGCAGGCGAACGCTGAACCTGCAAGAGGGTCGCATTCTTTCATAGTCCCGTCTAACTATTGCGACGCCATGCCCAATGCTGTCACGATGACCGTCGATCCCTCCCCCGTCCTCAGGATCGACTGGAGTCCCCATGGCCGTCACTCGCCGTACCCTGCTGTCCTCTGTCGCTCTCGGCTCCGCGGCCGCCCTGCTCGAAGGCACCGCACCGGCTCGCGCGGCGTCCCCCGTCGGCGATGTGGTCGGCAAGGTCAGCGTCGGCTACCAGGGCTGGTTCGCCTGTCCCGGCGACGGCGCGCCGATCGGCGGCTGGTGGCACTGGAGCCGCGACCGCTTCCAGCCGCCGTCGCCCAGCAACACGACGATCGTGTCCTGGCCGGACCTGCGCGATTTCACGCGCACGTACCCGACGGCGTACCCGAATCTCGGCAACGGCCAGCCTGCCGCGCTGTTCTCGTCCTACGACCAGCAGACGGTGGACACGCACTTCAACTGGATGCGGGACTACGGCATCGACACCGCCGCGCTGCAGCGGTTCAACCCGACCGGGGACGAGGGCCCGACCCGCGACGCCATGACGCAGAAAGTGCGGGCCGCGGCCGAGCGCACCGGCCGCAAGTTCTACATCATGTACGACGTGACCGGCTGGACCGGTATGCAGTCGCAGATCAAGACCGACTGGACGTCGAAGATGTCGGCGCACACCGCGTCCAGCGCGTACGCGAGGCAGAACGGCAAACCGGTCGTCTGCATCTGGGGTTTCGGCTTCAACGACGACGGCCGCCCGTTCACCCCGGCCCAGTGCCTCGACGTGGTCACCTGGTTCAAGGCGCAGGGCTGCTACGTGATCGGCGGCGTCCCCACCTACTGGCGGGAGGGAAAGAACGACAGCCGCACCGGCTTCCTCGACGTCTACCACGCCTTCCACATGATCTCGCCGTGGATGGTCGGCCGCACCGGCGACCTGGCCGGGCTCGACTGGTTCTACACCAACGTCAACGCGGGCGACCAGGCCGACTGCAACGCGCACGGCATCGACTATCAGCCCTGCGTGCTGCCCGGCGACCTGTCCTCGGGCCACCGCCGGCACGGCGACTTCTACTGGCGCAGCGTCTACAACATGGTCCGGCTCGGCGCGCAGGGCCTCTACGTGTCCATGTTCGACGAGTTCAACGAGGGCAACCAGATCGCCAAGACCGCCGAGACGGCCGCGTCCGTGCCCGCCGGCGCCGGCATCCGCGCGCTCGACGAGGACGGCACGTTCTGCTCCGCCGACTACTACCTGCGGATCACCACGGACGCGGGGAAAATGCTCAAAGGACAAATTCCGCTGACTTCCGTACGCCCGACGCAGCCGACAACCGGAACCGCGCAGGGAGACCTCGCCGCAGGTAGGGCGGCGAGCGCGAGCAGCGTGAACGGTCCCTACGCCCCGTCGAACGCCGTCGACGCGAGCACCGGCACCTACTGGGAGTCCAGCGGCGCGCTCCCGCAGTGGTTCCAGGTCGACCTGGGTGCTGCGTACGCTGCGAAAAGCCTGGTCATGCGCCTGCCCGCCGGCTGGGAGAGGCGTACGCAGACGGTCACGGTGCAGGGCAGCATCGACGGCTCGAGCCTCAGCACGCTCGCCGGCGCCGCCGGCTACGTCTTCGATCCCGGTTCCGGCAACGCGGCGACGGTCACGCTTTCCGGCACCACCATCCGGTACGTGCGGCTCAGCTTCACGGCCAACACCGGCTGGCCGGCGGCCCAGCTCGCCCAACTTCAGGTGTACGGCGATGACGCCCCGACCACCCCGCCGCCCGTCACCGACCTGGCGCGGGGCAGGAGTGCCACCGCCAGCAGCCAGGTCCAGGCGTACGGGCCGGGCCACGCGGTCGACGGCGACGCGGGCAGCTACTGGGAGAGCGCGAACAACGCGTTCCCGCAGTGGCTCCAGGTGGATCTGGGCGCGGCCGTCACGGTCGGGCGGGTCGTGCTGAAGCTTCCGCCGTCGTGGGGTGCGCGCACCCAGACGCTCGCGATCTCGGGAAGCATGGACGGGTCCACGTTCACCACACTGTCCGGGGCTTCCGCCCGGGTGTTCAATCCCGGCTCCGGCAACACGGTGACGGTCGGCTTCGCGGCCACCTCGACCCGGTATCTGCGGGTCACCGCGACCGGGAACACCGGCTGGCCGGCGGGGCAGCTGTCGGCGCTGGAGGCGTACCCGAGCTGACCGGTTGCAGCGTCCAAGGACAATCCTCTGGTGGATCTTCGCGTGACGGCGGCAGCGGCCGGTGTGCTGGGGCTCGCGGCGGTGACCGAGCTGGTGTTGCGCCGACGCCGGCCGCGGACCGCCCACGGCCGCTACGCCAACTGGATCCATCCGGGCGGCCTGCTGGCCAGGCCCGCACAGGCGCTCGCCAACAGCCGCGCCGCCCGGGCGATGTGCGAACTGTTCCCTGTTCCGGCGATGCTCAGCGACGTCACCGACGTGGTGTACGTCAACTACGCCGTCCCGGCCGGCCGCCTTCAGCCGCTCGTGCCCGCGGGCCTGGGGTTGCAGCGCGTCGGACCCGGCGGTGAGTGGGCGGTCTTGACCTTCCTCACCTACCGGCACGGGCATCTCGGTCCCGCCCTGCTCGGACCGCTCCGCCGGCTGCTGCACTCGCCCGTCCAGACCAACTGGCGCATCTACGTCCACGATCCGCACACCGGCCACGCCGGCGTCCACTTCATCACGACCGCGATCAACCATTTCGCGTACGCGCTCGGCGCGCGCCTGTTGTGCGAGGCGATGCCCATGCACCTGCTGCACCACGCCGCAGTGGAAACGGTCGGCGATGCCACGGTCCAGCTCCGCCTGGACCCCGGGCACGGCAGCGCCCCCGACGCACATGCACTGCTGACGCTGACGCGTCGCCCGTCAGCCGGCCCGTGGAATCCCGCCTTCGCCACCTACGAGGACATGCTCAAGTACGTCGTGCACCAGGATCGCGCGCTGTCGGTCCAGCCATGGCACCGCTGGATCACCCGTCAGGAGATCCAGCTCGACCTGACACCGGAGGGTTGCGAGTCCCTCGCCGGGCCTGTCCGCTCAGAATCGGCGCAGACGCTGATCGGCGACGCCGAGCCGTTCAGCTTCTACGTCCGCAGGGTCGCGTTCCGCTTCGACAGCGAACAACACGACAACCTCGCCGGCTGAACGAGGCAACCGCAAGCACGCCCAAAGCCGGGCATGCCAACCGTTCCCCCGGAGGAACTACTCAATCCATCCAATCGACGCCCATCCCGTAGTCGTCTTCGATGTGGATATTCGGTGTACAATCCGCCTCTCCCGTGGATCGGAATTGCACGGCCACCTTCGTCGAGTCGGTGTTCAACGTCAAGCTGAGTGTGTGGTTGTTGAGAATACCGGATTCGACCAAGCTGTCATTGATCCACGCCTGGTATTCGACTCGCGTACTGCAGGTTTCCTGATTGTCCTTGTCCTTCGCCAGATAGAAGTATTCCTGCCGTGCTTTTTTGCTTCCGCTGTGGGTGGTTACTTCATACTCAAGTCGAATAGGCGATGACGATTTGGGTAGCGGCCACCAAGCTGAGGTCAAGCAAGCGGCGAACGGCGAAGTGGATGCTGGGCAGACGTGGAGCTTCTCAGGCTTGGGCCCATGCGTCTGCTCAATCGATATCGAATTTCTGCCAAGCCAAAAAAGGAAGGAGCCTCCGCAGGTCAAAATTGAGATAGCCAAAAGAATTGCCGCCACGCGTCGCGTGATGCTGACGATGGACATGAGCCGGCGTTGAGGGAGGAGGCTCGCAAACGTGATTGCCAACTGATTGTCGGCTGGTCTCCGATGCTTAGCCGCAGCATCACCGGGGAATTGCCAGAGGCGGCGTTGGTACATCACGCAGACTGCGTAGATTATCGCCGCGACTGCACCGAGCGCCGCAACGAATCTATCGAGACCAGCGAACTGTTCACTGTCGCACTTTAGGACTAGGCACGGATATGCACTATCACTCGTTCGAGGTGCCGAATCACACTGCGATGCGATGGCTCCGAGTGCTACAGATGCCCTCGGCGCTGCGGCCGCTCCTCCGGGCTTTCGACTCGGCGGCGTGAAAGGCCATGCGGCCTCGAGCGAGTAGTTCGAACGAGAAGATCGCCGAACTTCAACCCTCATCGTGTTTCCGTTCGAAAAGGCATCTCGCAGGGGTCAGTCCCGCTCGGGTGCGCGGTGGAAGCCGATCATGCGGCTCAGCAGGTCGTAGCGCCAGACGGCGGTCAGCAGCAGGAACCAGGGTGGCAGGGCCAGGCCGGCGACGACGAAGGCGGCGACGTCCGGGAACAGGCCGAAGTAGTTGGAGAACAGCGGCGTGGCGAGGATGCCGCAGAAGAGGGCGACGAGTACAGCGACCAGGAGCGCGGGGCGTTTGTCGCGGACCACCGGCGTCCAGGCCGCGAACAGGCGGGCCGGCGGCTTCAGGAAGAGGATCAGCAGGAACGCGGCGAACGAGGTGAACACGGTCAGGCCGGTCTGCGCGACGACCGTGGCCGCCTGCTCGAGGAACGTGGCGTTGGTGCTGAGCAGGCCGGTGAACTCCTCGAACCGGGCGACCAGATGGTCGGGCACGTGCTTGTCGGGCAGGCCGGTGACGAATTCGTACAGGGTGGCGTAGACGGCGACGCCGAACACTGCGGTGACGATCGCCGCAGGGGCCACGAACCGGGCCAGCGATCCGATCAGGTGCGGGTTCGGCGGCTCGGGGTCGGCCCAGGCGGTGAGCAGCATCGTGGGCAGGCCGACGGTGAACAGCACCAGTGCCACCTGCGACGGCTCGTAGGGAAAGCCGAGCCCGAGGATAGCGACGCCGATGATGATGAGGATGGAGGTGCTGACCCGGGCCAGGTAGAGGTACATCGACGTGGCGATGCCGGTGACGATCCGCCGGCCCTGCTGCTGGGCCGGCGCCAGCGCGTCGAAGGAGTCGTCGAGCAGCACCACGTCGGCGACGTCGCAGGCCACGCTGTTGCCGCTGCCCAGCGCCACGCCGACGTGGGCCTTCTTCAGCGACGGGATGTCGTTGACGCCGTCGCCGATCATCGCGGTGTAGCGGCCCTGCCGGCGCAGGCTGCCCAGCATCCGCTCCTTCGTGCGCGGGCTGACCCGGCCGAACACCGTGCCGCGGGCTACCGCGTCGTCGAACGCCGCCGGGGTCATCGCCTCCAGTTCGGCCCCGGTGAGCGGGTCGCCGTCGCCGAGCCCGAGGCTGCGGGCCAGGACGGCCACCGTCCGCGGGTCGTCGCCGGAGATGATCTTCACGGTGACGCCCTCGCCGCGCAGACGCTCGAGGGTTTCGGCGACGCCGTCGCGGGGCTCGTCGCGCAGGGCGACCAGGGCCAGCGGGGTCAGCGCGGGGAGGGCGGGCGCACCGGCGTGGTCGGCGAACCCGGCGTCGGGGTCCACGGTCGCGGCGAACAGCAGCACCCGTAGCCCTTGCCGGGTGAGGGCGTCCAGTTCGGCGTACATCTGCAGGTTCGCCTCGGCGGGAAACGCCGGGCTCAACGCTTCCACCGCTCCCAGGACGTAGCCGTTGACCGCGCTCCACCGGCGTTCCGGGGAGAACGGGACCTGCTCGCGGCGATCCGACGGCGCGCTGGGCAGGGCCGGAGCCAGCGCGTCGACGGTGTGGTTGCGGGTCGTCAGGCCCTCGACGGCGGCCCCGAGCAGCCGCCGCACCTCCGCAAGGTCGTACCCGTCGAGCGGCTGCACGCGGTCCAGGCGCATCCGCCCGGTGGTCAGGGTTCCGGTCTTGTCAGTGCACAGCACGTCGACGCTGCACAGCGCCTCGACGGCGCTGATCTGCTGGATCAGTGCTCCGCGCCGGGCGATGGCGGCCGCGCCCACCGCGTACGAAATGGTGATCAGAAAGAAGAGCCCATAGGGTACGAGTCCGGACAGCACCGCCGCGGTCTGGACCACCTCGACGAGCGAGAGCCCCTTGAGCGCGGAGTTGGCCAGCACCGCCGCGCTCATCAGCGCCACGGTCAGCATGATCAGCCGGACGATCGCGTCGATGCGCCACTGCATCGGTGTCGGATCCGGTTGCCACGACTTGGCCGTGGTGGTCAGCGTTCCCGCGGTGCTGGCCGCGCCGACCGCCTCGGCCGTCTGGTACGCCGATCCGCCGAGCACGACCGTGCCCGAATGCAGCCGGTCACCGACGCCCTTGAGCACCGGGTCGGCCTCGCCGGTCAGCGCGGACTCGTCGACCTCCAGCCGGTCACCGGCGGTGACCGGCCCGTCCACGGCGATCTGGTCGCCGGCGGCGACCCGGACCAGGTCGCCGCGGACGATCTCCTCGGGCGGCACCTGCTGCTCGACGCCGTCCCGGACGACCCGGCAGGGCGCCCGGTGCAGCAGCTTGAGCCGGTCGAGTTTCTGCTTGGCGCGGATCTCCTGCACCGAGCCGATCAGCGAGTTGAGCAGCCCGAGGCCGACGCTGACGACGGCGTCCTTGGTGCGACCCATCGCTAGCAGGGACAGGCCGATGACGTACAGGAAGTTGTTGAACAGGGTGAACAGGTTCGCCCGCAGAATCGTCCAGTACCGCCGGGACGCCGCCGACGGCACCGCGTTGGTCTCGCCGCGCTCCCGAGCCGCCGCCACCTGCGCCGATGTCAGCCCGGCCGGCCGCTCGGCCTGCGTGTGCAGTGTCGTCATCGCTTCATCCGTCCGACAGCTCGAGCGATCACCGCCCCGCACACGAGCGTAGGACTCGAACGGTGACCATCCCGCCGCAACCAGACAAATCCGGGCTCGATCAGCTCGCTCTAGGCCCCTTGCTCATGTCCAGCAGGCACACCACGTTGCCGAACGGGTCCTGCACCACGGCGCACAAGCCGATCGCTATCTCGAACGGCGGCTCGCGGACAACGCACCCCGCCGACTGACACGTCCGGACGGCGTCGGGCACGTTGTCGACCAGGTAGTGCACGCTGCGATCTGCCGGCAGGTCCATGGTGTGCAGCACGACTTCCGCGTCGGTGTCCGGCATACCCATGCCGACCGAGGACGCGTCGCGCCACAGCGGCCGCAGACCGAACACCCCGGTGTAGAAGTCGGCGGCCGCCGTCAGATCAGGAACGCGCACCAGCACGCAGTCGATCTTCCGCAACATAGGAGCATTGTCCGCCGATACGCGGAGTTGTCAGGCCCGCCGCCAGCGTGCCCGGTCCTCGCCGGCCTTGCGGGTGCACCGGTACACCTTGCCGGACTTCGACACCCCGGTTGCGCCTTCCGGCGAGCAGTACGCGCCCGGCGTCACAACCCGCGGCTTCGGTTTCGGCTTCGTGGTGGTCGGCTTCGGTTTCGGGGTTGCCTTCTTCGTCGTCCTCGTCGGCGACGGTTTCGGCGACTTCGACTTCTTCGGCTGCACAACCTGCGACGGTGACGGCGCCACGCTGGGCGACGGCGCCACCGTCGTCGCCGCCGGCTCGGCGGCCGGTTCGCTGGTCGGCTCGGTGCCCACAGGCTGGGTGGTTTCGGTGGGCGCAGCAGCGCCGCCGGTCAGGGCGGTCTTCTCCTGCTCGGCCGGCGGATCAGCGAACACGCCGATCGCAAGGGTGCCGCCGCAGCACAGGGCGACCACGGCGGCGGTGATGCCGCCGATCAGTTTCCACGGCGCACGCTTGTTCGGTGGCGGCTGGATGAGGGTGGGCTGCTGCCAGCCGGGCGGTGGCTGGTACGGGGGCTGGTTCGGCGGTGGTCCGTAGGTCACCCGCACCACCTTGGCGGTGGCGGTGATCGACGTCGATTGCCTGGACGGGTGATTGCGGCCGCCGACCTGGCGGCGCGGGCTGGATGTTCAGCTGCCGCACTAAAGGTGGACGGCCCAGGGCTTCCCGTCGCCGGGTCGGGTGGCGTGGCGTCCGGGTGGCAGGTCGAGGACGTCGAGCAGGCTCTGGTCCTCGTCGACGGCGTGGTGCAGATGCCCGACCTTGCCGGTGTCGGGGTCCGCGTCGGAGGCGCCGATGAGCTGCCACATGCCGTCGTCGGCGTCGTGACTGACCATCAGTACGGGCTCGTGGCGCTCGAAGACCTCGCGGGTCTGGATGCAGGTGGTTCCCAGCAGCCAGTGCCGCATCCACCAGGCCCGCCGGTCGTGCTGCATGACGTGGTCGGTGACCCACCAGACGAACGGCAGGTCCCCATGGGCACGCGCCTGGTCCGCGCTCAGATCCGGGCCGCCCTGCGGCACCCGCTCGAACCGCTCATCGGTCAGCGAGTACGCGTGGCCGTCCTGATGCCGGAAGATGACGGCGTGGAAGGTGCCGCCGCCCGGATTGCCGGCGCCGATCCCGATCGACAGGTGAGCGATGTGCGGGTCTGATCCGGTGGTCCAGCCGAACGCGTATGAAGCCAACTCGCCACGCGGCCCGACGAACTCTCCGAACGCCCGCCGGTCGATGCCCGTGACGTCGGTTGTGGGCACCTCGACCAGCGCACCTTCCACCACCTGGATATCCACCCGGGCAAGATAGCTGACCTCGGCGATGAGCGGTGCATCCGGCGGCGGGCGGGTCGTGCGGCGATGCCGCGCGTACGGTCGCGATCTGATGACCGCTGCCGCCCTCGGCGGGTCCGCGTCTGCCACCCGGGTCAGTCTCGACCGGCGGCCCGGTCGGCCTCCGTCTCTTGCTCCGCGAGGGACTCCGCGGCGGCCCGGAAGGCCGCCTGCTCGGTCGGCGAGGTCGCGCCGGCGCCCGCGGTGCGGCTGCGTGCGGCCTGCGGATCAGGGGTGGCCAGGTTGGCCGCGGCCTCGGTGGCGGCCTCCGCCGCAACGTCCATCACCCGCCGCACCGCCTGCCGGGACCGATCCGTGACCACAGGCATGGCCTCCTCGGCGGCGCTGACGACGCGCCGCGCGGCCCGCCGGGGCGCGGCGGTGAACAGCGGTGGCCGCCACGGTTCGACAGCGGGACGGGCCGCCGCCTCGATTTCGACCCGCAGCCGGTCCACCGCGGTGAGCAGAGCGCCGTGCTGCTGCCAGGCCGCGGCGTCGGTGTGCGGGTCCACCAGCAGCAGCCGGCCCAGCAGGTCGCGCCGGCGGTGCAGTTCGTCGAGCCGCTGCGCCACCCGGGCGCGGGCGGCTTCGAGCGGCTCGGCGCCTGCGGCAACGGCGGCGAGTTCGTCCATGGCGGCGGCAGCGCCGTCGAGCACGTCGGCGAGGGCGTCGCGGGCTGCCGGGGAGTAGGCCTCGCTGTCGAGCTCCGGCGGCAGGTAGAACGTCCGGTCGAAGATCTCCCGGCACAGCGTGCGGATGACGATGCTGCAGTATTCGATGGCGGTGAGGGCGGTGCGCAGCCGCGGCTGGGCCAGGCGCACCTCCGCGCCGCGCGGGTTGAGCACGGCGCTCTGTTCGGCCTGCACGAGCGCGCGGTCGGCCGCCAGCACCGGTGCGCTCAGGCCCCGGGCGGCCGTGAGCCAGTTCTGCGCGACGTGACGCGACCAGCCGGCGCGCAGTTCCGTGGCCAGCGCGCGCATGAACTCCGCCAGCTGGGTGGCCAGGCCGGAGACAGCCGCGCCGGCCGGTCCGACGTGCACCGGCGGCGCGATCGCGGAGTTCACCGCGATGCCGACGACTGCGCCGATGAGGGTTTCGTACACCCGGCCGGCGGCCGCCTGCGGCGCCGCAGCACCACCGACTGCCAGGACGAGCATTGCGCTGATGGGCACCTCCAGGGTGTGCGGCCCCAACCGCAGAACCTGACCGAGTACGAGCGTGACTGCCACCACGGCGCCGAGACTCCACCAGTTCAGCCCGACCATGGTGGCCAGCGCGACCGCGACCAGGACGCCGGCCAGCACGCTGAGGATGCGCTGCAGACTTTCGGTGACCGTCTGGAACACGGTGAGCTGCACCACGAGGATGGCGGTCAGCGGCGCGAGGATCGGCGCCGCGCTGGTGTTCAGCGAGTCGGCGACGACGTAGGCCAGCACGGCGGCCAGAGTGACCTTGGCGGTGCGCAGCCCGGGGATCCGTCCCCACCGGGCCAGCAGGGCCGTCCGGGGATGGCTCAGATAGGTGATGAGGCGCATCGTTCCTCCTGTGGGGCTGCCTCCAGGGTCGAGCGTAGGAGCGGGGCGATCAGGCGGACACGCTGAATTGCGCCCGCTGTCGATCCGGCAATGCGAGGTCTCCCCCACTTACAGCGCCGACGATCTGTACCAGAGCGCGCCCAGTCCTCGCTGCCCGGCGGCACGATCACCAAGGTCAACGCCACACTGTTCGGCCGGTTGATCCGCACGATCGCCTTCGGCGCTGGCGAGCGCCGCGCCTGCGAGCAGGAACTGGTGCACGCCCGTCAGGCCGCCGACACCGCGGCGGTCCGCCGGACGTGAGAGTGACCGGCTGCGCCGTGACGGGCCGCCGCGGCCTACTACCCGGACCCCGCGGCTGCCCTGCTCTACACCGGCGGCATCACCGAGGCACGCGCTGCGGGGGGCGAGCATTTGAGGTTGAGGCGGTGACCGCATTCGCGAACGCGCTCGCCCCGGCCGGCGCCGGCCTGGTCATCGGCGTGCCGGGACCTGCTCCGGAGGCGCGAGCCGGGCGCTGATCAGCCGGCCGGCGTGAAGCTGATCTCGACGTCCCACGCCGGGCCGGACCGGCCGAGCACCTTCACGCGCAGGCGGGCGCCCCGCTCGTCCTCGATGTCGGCGACGTCGCCGACGCGGTACGGGGCGTCCTCCAGCCCGTGGCCGTCACGCGGATGGATGACCACCGGGGACTTCCCGCCGTCGATTCCGGCGTCGACCGAGTAGACGAGCACACCCTGCGCGTCCGGGAGGTCCCGCACCGGCTCGGCGGGCTCGACGACGAGAACCTTGCGCGGTTGCCGAGCCTTGTCGCAGGGGACGACGAGCATGGACAGCCCGTCCGGGCCGGACAGCGGGTGCAGCGTGACCCGCCGGCGCGTCGTGGCCCGGTCGAGGTAGACGCTTCTCGCCGCCGGCAGCCAGCCGTTCTTGTGGCGGTGCCAGCCGAGGAAGTGCTCGGCGTGCTCGACGTCGGACATCAGGTCCCAGTACCCGACCATGTTCTCGCGGGGGTCGGCCGGGCGGCAGCCGCGGGCCTGGTCCTCGGGCTCGTGCGGGTACAGGTCGGGCAGGCCCAGGACGTGGCCGAGCTCGTGCACCAGGACCCGGTGGTCGCGGTCGTACAGGTCGTAGCCGAACGTGACGCCGTGCAGGATCTCGCCGGAGTTCGACTGCGCGCCGTCTCCGGGAACGTGATGGTAGGCCGGTGACAGGCCGACGTTCTTCGTGTACGCCGCCACCGCCAGGACCAGGTCGTAGTCGTCGAACCGCAGCTCGTCAGCACTGATCTTGGCGGCGAGGTCCGTCATGAACTGGCGTTGCTTGCCGCCGTCCCCGTGGTCGTAGTCGGTCGAGGGATGCGGCAGCTCGAGCCAGCCCAGGTCCGAGCGGACGGTGACCTCGAGCTGCAGGGCGCCGTAGGACTGCGTGTCGAACATCCGCGAGGCCGCACCGGACCCGTGCACCCGCGCGCCGATCTCGGCCGGCTCCACCTGCCCGGGGGCATCGGGGAACTCCGCGAAGATCACCACCGCGCGCAGCACGCCGTGCGGGTAGAGATGCATCGTGTAGTCGGCGTGGCCCTCGGTCTCGTCGACCGCGCGGCCGGGGCACAGCTGCGGGATCCGGCCCGGCGACGGCGCCGCGGGTGGCGGTGCGAGCGGGGTGAGCCGCCATGGCTGTGCGGTTCCGGGCCGGGTCACCAGTGCGCCGCGCTCGTCCACCCCCAGCCAGCGCTGCTGGTCGTCCGGGTATTTGCTGCGCAGCCGGAACGTGCCGCCGGGCAGCGGCTCGACGTGCCACATCTGGCCGGTGAATCCCGCCTTCGGGACGAGCACCGGGGTGAACGTCCGCTTGTCGTCATTGGTGACGTCGATGGCGTAGCACGGGCCGAACGCCTCGGTGGTCAGCCCGTACGTCCCGCCGTCCTGCGGCTGCAGCCGCCATCGCTGCCCGGCGCTGTCGTTGCCCGGCGCGGTGGTGAGCCGCGTGGTGGCGTCGAGGGATCGGACGCTGCCGAGCGTGTCATTGGTCAGGCGGTAGGCCTTGGAGGTGTCGAGCGCCATGATGGTCCCTGCCGATCTGCGACCCGGTGAACACCCGCTGTCTACCTAACGCCACCGTGTGATCACAATCCGTCATCCGACAGCGCAGCGACTGCTGACCGGCAGGCCATCGGCCTGCACGGCCAGCATCAGACAGGAGCGGATGGCGTCGCCGTCCACCGTCACGGCGCAGTTGCCGCAGGTGCCGTCGGAGCAGGCGACCCGGCAACCGGCGATGCCACACTCCGTCCCCAGCACGTCGGCAAGCGTGCGGCGGGGGTCTACGTCGAGGTCGTGACATGTTCCGTCCACGGTCAGCTTCACCCGCACCGGCCGGCTCCTTCCCGGGCATGGCGCAGCGCCCGGCGGGCCAGAACCTCGTAAGCACGCCGTCGTCCCGGCCGGCTGGCGTCCTCGTCGAGCAGGCGGGTGTCCCTCTCCGCCGCGATCTGCGCGGCTGCGGCGATGGCAGTGTCCGAGAGTGTGGTGCCGAACAGGGCATGCTCGGCGCAGGCGGCCCGCACCGGGTACGGCCCCGAGTTCACCAGGCACATCGCCGCCGCGCTGACCTCGCCGTCGGTCACCGTGATCGCCGCCATCACGGCCGCCTGGGGATAGATCGTGGTACGCCGGTCCTCCGCGTACCCGATGCCGGTCCCGTCCGGCAGCACCGGCAGCTGCGCTTCGACCAGTAATTCTTCGGGCCTGCGGGTGGTGCGGAACGGCGCCGTGAAGAAGCTGTCCGCCGGAACCGTGCGCCGCCCGTCCGGGCCCTGCAGCACCAGTCGGGCCCCGACGGTGACCGCCATGGCGGGCCATTCGGCCGCGGGATGCGCGTACGCGAGGCTTCCCAGCATCGTCCCCCGGGCCCGGATGGGCGGATGCCCGATGTGGCGCACCACTACCCGCAGCAGGTCACCGAGGGGCCCGCCGACCACGTCGGATTCGAACGTGCGGTGCCGCACCAGCGCTCCGACGCGCAGGTATCCGTCCACCTCGGCCAGCGTGCCGAGTCCCTCGACCCGGTTGATGTCCACCAGCCGGCACGGTGGCGCGCCGGCCCGGGTCACCACCGGGACGAGACTCTGGCCTCCGGCCAGCACCGACGTTCCCCCGTCCGCGAGCGCGGCGAGCACCTCATCGACGCTTGTCGCGGCGATGTACTCCACAGCTGCAGTCCTCATTGCACCGTCCCTCCCCCGAATGCGGGAATGTATCGACCGGCACAGACCCCTTGAAACCTCGAAACTCGAACGAGGTCGCTTTCCCCGGGCCGGGTGACTTGCGCCGGCCTTCGGTAAGTCGTAGCTTTCCGTTCGTGGCCACTTACCAAGCATCCGAGGGCTGGGAGGCGCTGGGCGATCCCAGCCGGCTCGCCATCGTGCAGTGCTTGGCCGACCGGCCCCGCGCGGTCGGCGAGCTGGCCGACGAGCTGCCGATCAGCCGGCCCGCGGTGTCCCAGCACCTGAAAGTGCTCAAGGGCGCCGGGCTCGTCACCGACCAGGCCGTGGGCACGCGGCGGGTCTACCGGCTCAATCCGGTCGGGATGGCCGCGTTGCGGGATCAGCTGGAGACGTTCTGGAGCAGAGCGCTGGAGGGCTATCGGGACGTCACGGAGCAGCAGGATGAGGAGACTTCATGACGCAGGCAGCAACGGTGGTGCGCCGTCAGATCGTGGTCCGGGCGCCGATCGAGCGGGCGTTCACCGTGTTCACCGAACGGTTCGGCGACTTCAAGCCGCGCGAACACAACCTGCTCGGCGTTCCGATCGCGGAGAGTGTGTTCGAACCCAAGGTCGGCGGCAACATCTACGACCGCGGGACCGACGGCAGCGAATGCCGCTGGGCGCGGATCCTCGCCTACGATCCGCCGCATCGCGTGGTGTTCAGCTGGGACATCGGCCCGACCTGGCAGGTGGAGACGGACCCGGAGTTCACCAGCGAGGTCGAGGTCACCTTCACCGCAGAGGCCGCCGACCGCACCCGGGTCGAGCTGGAGCACCGGCACCTCGACCGGCACGGCACCGGCTGGGAGTCGGTGCGCGACGGTGTCGAGCACGACGAGGGATGGCCGCTCTACCTCGACCGGTACGCCGCGCTGTTCGAAGAAGACCGCTGATGGCCGACAGACGCGCAGCGCATCGAGCACTGGTCGATCGCATCCTGCACGGGCCGGGTACGACGAGCACGCAGCAGCGCGCCCAGGCGTACGCAAACGCCGGCCTGGACCCTGCCTTGCAGCCGCTGATCGGCAAGGTCGCCGACGCTCCCGCCCGGATCACCGACGCCGACTTCGACACCGCCCGGGCGGCCGGCTTCACCGGGGATCAGCTGTTCGAGGTGGTCGTCGCCGCCGCCGTCGGCGAGTCGACCCGCATGTACGAATCAGCGCTCGCCGCCCTCGACGAAGCGGCCGCCGGCTGATGCGCCCCGAGGTGCTCAACAGCGGCTACCGGCCGATGACCAAGCTGCTGTTCGCGACGATCCGGCTGTTCTCGGGCCGCGCGCTGCCCGACGCCGCGAAGCTGGTCTTCTACCGGCCCGACTTCTACGGCAATCCCGCCAAGCGCTTCACCCAGCTGGCGATGCGCGGTCCCTCACCCTGGTCGGTCGCCGACCGCGAACTCATGGCAGCCGTCGTGTCCCGGGCCAACGCGAACACGTTCTGCGTCGGGGCACACACGGCAACAGCAGAGCAGGCGTACGCCGACCCGCCCCTGGTCCACGCGGTGCTCACCAACCTGGACACCGCGCCGATCGAGGAGGGCCTGCGGGCGACGCTGCGCCTGCTCGACACCCTGACGCGGCAGCACACGGTCACCGCCGCGGACATGCGGGCCGTCCTGGCCGCCGGCGTCTCCCGCCAGCAGGTCGAAGACGCTCTCGCAGTGTGCGCCGCTTTCAACATCACCAACCGGCTGGCCGATGCGTTCGCTTTCGAGGTGCTCGACAAGGACGGCTTCGACGCGGGCGCCAAGTTCCTGCTCAAGCGAGGTTACGGCTGATCAGGGAGCTTGCCGGGGGGCGTCCCGGGCTGACCGGCCGGGTCACCATCGTCAACCGGACCGGCGCCTCATACCGCGACGGGCCGGCATCCATGCGGCGGGCGGCGCAGTTCGCCCTGTTCGACGGTGCGCCGAGCACATGGTCAGGCCGAGACCCGCCGCGGTGGCGAGATGCGAGACACTGCGTTCGCCGGCCGGGCTGCACGCATCTCACTCCACACCCTGAGGAACACACCCCGACATGACCTCAACCACCGATGTCGACACGGCACAGCGGGCCTTGCAACGTCGCACCCTTGCTGTCGTCATGGCCTCGCAGGTCTTCAGCGGCGCCGGCCTGGCCGCCGGCATCACCGTCGGCTCCCTGCTCGCCGAGGACATGCTCAACACCACCAGCCTCTCCGGGCTGCCGAGCGCGCTGTTCACCGCCGGCTCCGCCGCCACCGCCCTGATCGTCGGCCGCCTCTCGCAGAACTTCGGCCGCCGCACCGGACTCGCCGCGGGTTACGCCGCCGGCGCGCTCGGCGGCGCCGGCGTCGTGCTCGCCGGCTACCTGGACAACGTCCTGCTGCTGCTCGCCGCACTGCTCGTCTACGGCGCCGGCACCGCCACCAACCTGCAGGCCCGCTACGCCGGTACCGACCTGGCCTCCCCCGAGCGCCGCGGCCGCGCCGTCAGCACCATCCTGGTCGCCACCACCCTCGGCGCCGTCGCCGGCCCCAACCTGGTCGCCCCGACCGGCACGCTTGCCGAAGGCTGGGGCATCCCGGCCCTGGCCGGACCGTTCGCCCTGGCCACCCTGGCCTACAGCGTGGCCGGCGTCATCCTGTTCCTGCTGCTGCGCCCTGACCCGCTGCTGGCCGCCCGCACCATGCCACCGTCCACGCCGGCCCCGGCCACCGGCCAGGCCTCGGCACGCGCCTTCGCCGGCAGCGTCCCGGCCGGCGCCGTCACCATGGTCCTCACCCAGGTCGTCATGGTCGCCGTCATGACCATGACCCCGGTCCATATGCACGCCCACGGCCACGATCTGCACGCCACCGGCCTGGTCATCGCCGTGCACATCGCCGCCATGTACCTGCCGTCGCCGATCACCGGCATCCTCGTCGACCGCGTCGGCCGTGTCCCGGTGGCCATCGCCTCCGGCGGCACGCTGCTGGCCGCCGGGATCGTGGCCGCGACGGCGCCGGAGGACTCCGTCGTCCTGCTCACCGTCGCGCTGGCCCTGCTCGGCCTCGGCTGGAACCTCGGTCTCGTCTCCGGCACCGCCATGATCGCCGACTCCGCGCCCGCCGCCACCCGCGCGAAGACCCAGGGCGCCGTCGATGTGAGTGTCGCCCTCGCCGGGGCCGGCGGCGGCATCGCCAGCGGCATGATCATGAGCGCGACGAGCTATCCCACCCTGTCGGTCCTGGGCGGCGTGCTGGCCCTCGCCGTGATTCCCTTCGTCGCCGTCAGCGCAACCCGCGGGACGAAATTCGGGCGCGGTCAGCACGCCTCCAGGATGAGGTTCGTCGTCCCCGACGCAACCCGCGGGACGGGCGGGGGCGCGGTCAGCACGCCTCCGCGATGACGGCGGAGCCCTGGCCTCCTCCCCCGCAGATGGCTGCCGCGCCGAGGCCGTCGGCGCCCGGCTCGCGCAGCTGGCGGGCCAGGGTGCCCACGATGCGGGCGCCGGAGGCGCCGATCGGGTGGCCGAGGGCGATCGCGCCGCCGTGCACGTTGACGTTGGCGGGGTCGGCGTCCAGGGCGTCGGTCGTGGCGACGGCTACCGCGGCGAAGGCCTCGTTGATCTCGATGCGGCCCAGGTCGCCGGGCTTGGCGCCGAGCTGGGTCAGGGCGGCGCGGATGGCGTGGGCGGGCTGGTGGTGCAGGTGGAGGTCCGGGCCGGCGACCATCGCCGACGCCAGGATCCGGGCCAGCGGTGTCACTCCGTGCGATGCCGCGGCGGCCGCGCTCATCAGCACGAGAGCGGCTGCGCCGTCGGTGAGCTGGGAGGAGTTGCCGGCGGTGATGGTGCCGTGGCCGCCGAACGCGGGGCGCAGGCCGGTGAGCGTCTGCACGGTGGTGTCGGGACGCACGCCGTCGTCGGTGTCGAGGTTCCGGTCGCGCACGGTGAACGGTTCGATCTCGGCGGCGAGGAACGTGCGGGCGGCCGCGGCCCGCTGATGGGATCGGACGGCCCAGGTGTCCTGGCCGGCCCGGTCCAGGTGCAGGGCGGCGTTGCCGGCCTCGGTCAGCGCGCCCATCGAGCGGTGTTCGAAGGCGTCGGTCAGGCCGTCGTGTTCGAGGGTGTCGAGCATTTCGGCGGCGCCGTAGCGGGTGCCGGCCCGGCCGTGCCAGGCGTGCGGCGCGAGGGACATGGATTCCATGCCGAGCGCCACGACGATGTCGGCGCGGCCCGCTTCGATGACGGCGGCGCCCGCGACGACGGCTTCCAGGCCGGAGAGGCAGACGGCGTTGACCGTGGTCGCGGGTGCGCTCAGCGGGATGCCGGCGGCGACGGCGGCCTGCCGGGCCGGATTCTGCCCGGCCAAGCCCTGCAGGACGTGGCCGGCGAAGACCCGCTGGACGGCGTCGGCGCTGACCCCGGCGCGGGTGAGCGCGGCGCGGGTGGCGTGGGCGCCGAGTTCGGCGGCCGGGATCTGCGCGAGGGCGCCGGTGTAGCGGGCGAACGGGGTACGGGCGTAGCCCACGATCACGGCGTTCATGCCAGGTCCACCGTGAAACCGGCGCCGGTGACGGCCAGGACCCCGTCGACTGTCTGATCGTCGGCGAGACGGCGCAGCACGAGCCCGTCGCCGGTGACGTCGAAGACGGCGCGGTCGGTGATGATCCGGTCGACGACGCCCGCGCCGGTCAGCGGCAGGGTGCACTTATCGACGATCTTCGGGGTGCCGTCCTTGGCGACGTGTTCGGTGACGACGACGACCCGCGGGGTGCCGGCGACCAGGTCCATCGCGCCGCCCATGCCTTTGACGAGCTTGCCGGGGATGGTCCAGTTCGCCAGGTCGCCGTTGGCCGCGACCTGCAGCGCGCCGAGGATCGCGGTCTGCACGTGGCCGCCGCGGATCATGCCGAACGAGTGCGCCGAGTCGAACACCGACGCGCCGGGCAGCAGGGTGACGGTCTGCTTGCCGGCGTTGATCAGGTCGGGGTCCTCGTCGCCGTCGTACGGGAACGGGCCCATGCCGAGGATGCCGTTCTCGCTCTGCAACGTCACCCGCACACCGGCGGGCAGGTGGTTGGCGACCAGGGTGGGGATGCCGATGCCGAGGTTCACGTACTGGCCGTCGCTCAGTTCGGCGGCGGCGATGGCCGCCATGTCGTCACGCGTCCACACGGGCCCGCACCGTCCTCTGCTCGATGTGCTTCTCGTGGATCTCGCTGCGGACCAGGTGCTGCACGAAGATGCCCGGGGTGTGCACGTCGTCCGGGTCCAGCGAGGTGATCGTCTCGGCCTCGGCGATGGTGACCCGGCCGGCGGTCGCGACGAGCGGGTTGAAGTTGCGGGCGGTGAGCCGGTAGCGCAGGTTGCCGTCGAGGTCGGCGCGGTGGGCGCGTACGAGGGCCAGGTCCGCGACGATGCCGCGCTCGAGGATCGTACGGATGCCATCGAAGTGCTCCTGGGGTTTGCCCTCGCCGACCGGGGTGCCGGCGCCGGTCGGGGTGAAGAAGGCGGGGATGCCGGCGCCGCCGGCGCGCAGGCGCTCGGCGAGGGTGCCCTGGGGGACGAATTCGACGTCGAGTTCGCCGTCCAGATACTGCTGGGCGAAGAGTTTGTTCTCGCCGACGTAGGAGGCGAGGACCTTGCGGACCTGGCGGTTCTCCAGCAGCAGGCCGAGGCCCTTGCCGTCGACGCCCATGTTGTTGCTGACGATGGTGAGGTCGCTGACGCCGGTGTCGCGCAAGGCGGTGATCAGCGAGGTGGGGATGCCGGACAGGCCGAAGCCTCCGACCGCGACGGTCATGCCGTCACGGGCGACGGCCGCGACGGCTGCGGCCGCGCTGTCGACGAGTTTGCTCATGGCCGGGCACGGTAGGCACACCGCCGTCGCAGCCGGCATCATTGATCACCCAGCGGCTCCGGTGAGCAGCTGATGCTCATAATGTGAGCATGCAGGGCACTCAGTTGATCGCACGTGTGACCGCTGTTCTGCGGCGGGTCGGGTCGAGCGCCGCGGAGGGCGTGACCACCGCGGAGGTGGCGGCGGCGACCGGGCTGCCGCGCTCGACCGCGCAGCGGGTGCTGGCCGCCCTGGCCGAGGAGGGGTTCGTCGACCGCGACGTGCGGCGCGGACGATGGTTCCTCGGACCCGAGCTGTTCCTGCTCGGCTCGGTGGCCGCCGAGCGTTACGACGTGACGTCGACAGCCCGCGACATCCTGCGGTCGCTGGCCGTCAAGACCGGCGAGAGCGCGTTCTTCTCGGCCCGGCGCGGCGACGAGACGGTCTGCCTGGCCGGTGAGGAGGGCAGCTTCCCGCTGCGCTCGCACGTGCTGCACGAGGGGCTGCGGCTGCCGCTCGGCGTCGCCTCGGCCGGGCTGGCGATCCTGGCCTACCTGCCGATCGAGGACGCGCAGGCGTATGTCCGCTCGCGCAGCGGTGAGCTGGCGGCGGCGTACGGTGTGCAGCACGAGGCGGCGCCGCTGTCGCGGCGGGTTGCGGCAACAAGGCGGCGAGGGTACGCGGTGAACCCTGGCTTGGTCGTGCCGGGCAGCTGGGGCGTCGGGGCGGTGGTGTTCGACCGGACCGGATCACCGGCGTGGGCGCTGAGCCTGACCGGGGTGGAGTCCCGCTTCAACGGCGAGCGCACGGCCCAGCTGGGTGCGCTGCTGCTGGAGGCCGCGCACGCGCTGACGCAGCGGATCGCCGGCCGCAGATAGATCACTTCGATTGCACCTGCCCTGCCGCTTCGGATACGGTGTTCGCGAACGACGTTCCCGAGATCTTCTCAGAAAGCCGGGCATGACGACTCCACTGCTCCTGACGAAGCGCCGCATCTGGATCATCTTTTCCGCACTGATCGCCGGGATGCTGCTCGCCAGCCTCGACCAGACGATCGTCTCGACCGCGATGCCCACCATCGTCGGCGAACTGGGCGGCGTCTCGTCCCAGGTCTGGATCACCACGGCCTACATCCTGGCCACCACCATCGTGATGCCGGTCTACGGCAAGTTCGGTGACGTGCTCGGCCGCCGGCGTCTGTTCATCGTCGCGATCGCCGTCTTCACGCTCGCCTCACTCGGCTGCGCGTTCGCCACGAACTTCTGGACGTTCGTGGTCTTCCGCGCCATGCAGGGGCTGGGCGGCGGTGGCCTGATGATCCTTTCGCAGGCGATCATCGCCGACATCGTGCCCGCGTCCGAGCGCGGCAGGTACCTCGGCCCGCTCGGCGGCATCTTCGGCCTGGCCGCGGTCGGCGGCCCGCTGCTCGGCGGGTTCTTCGTCGACCACCTCACCTGGCAGTGGGCGTTCTACATCAACCTCCCGGTCGGCATCGCCGCGTTGCTGGTCGCCGTGTTCGCGCTCCGACTGCCCGACAAGAAGCGAGTGAAACCGATCGACTGGCTGGGCGTACTGTTCCTCTCCGCCGCCACGACCTGCCTGATCTTCTTCGCGGACTTCGGCGGCTCGGCCGGTCACGGATGGACCGCGTGGTCCACCTGGGCATGGGCCGCCGGCCTGGTGATCTCCGCGAGTCTGTTCGTGCTCACCGAGGCCCGCGCCGCCGACCCGATCATGCCGCTGTCGATGTTCCGGAACCCGATCTTCGTCAACGCGACGGCGATCGGCCTGGCGATGGGTATCGGGATGTTCGCCGCTCTCGGCTTCGTCCCGACCTTCCTGCAGATGTCCTCCGGCACCTCGGCCGCGGCGTCCGGTCTGCTCCTGCTGCCGCTGATGGTGGGCCTGCTGGGCACCTCCATCGTGGCCGGCATGTTGATCACCCGGACCGGCCGCTACCGCATCTTCCCCGTCCTGGGCGCGCTCATCACCGGCGGCGCGATGGCCGCGATGACCACGCTGACCGCTGCGACGCCGATCTGGCTGATCTGCGGGTACCTGCTGATCTTCGGCGCCGGCCTGGGCTTCATCATGCAGGTCGTGGTCCTGGTGGTGCAGAACGCCGTCTCACCCAACGACATCGGCACCGCCACGTCGACCAACAACTACTTCCGTGAGGTCGGCGGCGCGGTCGGCATCGCCGTGTTCGGAACGATCTTCACCTCTCGTCTGACCGAGAACCTGACCGCCGTGTTCACCGGCGCGGGCGCCGACGCCGAGCAGGCGAGCCGGGCTACCGCGACGATCGACCCGGCCACGCTGCGCGGGCTTCCCGCTGAGGTGCGGGAAGGCATCGTGACCGCGTACGCCGACGCTCTTGCGCCGGTGTTCTGGTACCTCATCCCGTTCATGGTGATCGCGTTGGTCCTCGCGCTGTTCCTCAAGGAGATCCCGCTGTCGGACGTCGCCGGGATGGAAGCCCGCGGCGAGGCGATCGGCGGCGAGGAGGCGGAACGCCTCGAGGCTGAGCACCTGTCTCAGCGCTGAGGCGGGCCGGGCACCTGGTTCAGCCGGGCAAGGAACTCCCGCTGGGCATCATTGAAAACCGCATCCTGGTACGCCGTGAGCAGCGCCCCGGTCCGCGGATCCACGTCCTCCAGCCCGTCGAAGTTCAACTGCCCCAGCACGAGCTGCAGGTCCGCGACGAGCCGGTCGATCTCCTCGTCCGGGGCGTCCGGCGCGAGGGCGGCGAACCGGACCGTGAGTTCGGTGGTGGCCGCCAGCACGGCCGGCTCGGCGACCTGCGACATCAGCCCGGTCAGCGCCGCCCGGCCGGACTCGTCGAGGCGGTGGTGCAGCAGCATCATCACCTCACGGTCGTGCTGGAGCATCTCCGCCGGCAGGTCCGGGCCGCTGCCGAGCACGCCGGCCAGTTCCGGCGGCGTGTCCGGGCTGGCACCGGCGGCGCGCAGCCGGGCGATCACCGCGCGGCGGGCGGTGAGCCGCTCGATCTGCGCGGCCAGCTCCCGGTCCAGCTCGTCCAGCACCGCGTCGGCCCGCCCGTCGGCCTGCAGCAGCGGCGGGATCTCGTCGAGCGCGATGCCGAGCTCGGCCAGCCGCCGGATGCGCAACAGCAGCACCAGGTCGCGCACCGTGTACTCGCGGTAGCCGTTCGCCCGCCGCACCGGCTCGGGCAGCACCCCGACCTGGTGGTAGTGCCGCAGGGTGCGCACGCTGACCCCGGCCATCCGGGCGATCTCGCCGCTGTTCATCGGTGCCTCCCGCCGGTCAGCGTACGAGTTCCGGCTCGATCGTCGGCTGCGGTTCCAGGTCGCGCAGCGCCCGCGCCAGCATCGCCACGACGCCGACGGCGAGCCAGACGACGGCCAGCACGACAGCGCCGGTCCGCGCGCCGGATCCGTCGACCAGCAGCGCCGCGCCGCCCATGCCGATCGCCGGCGCCAGGGTGAGGATCGAGTTCTGCAGGCCCATCACCCGCCCCCGCATCGCGTCCGGGATCCGCTCGACCATCAGCACACCCATCAGGCTGCCGAACAGGCCGTTGCCGAACCCGACGAGGGCCGCGGCGCCGAGCACGAGCCACGGGCCGGCCAGTGTCGCCATCGCGCCGAACCCGGCGATCGTGATCAGCAACCCGGTCCGGAACCAGGTCCGCCGCCGGCCCCGGCCGCCCGCCGCGGCATAGATTCCGCCGCCGGCGAGCAGGCCGACCGCGAGCGCGCTGAGCACCAGGCCGAGCATCTCGGGCCGCTGCTGCAGGGTGAAGTAGACCGGCAGAACCAGCGCCTGGAAGCCGGCCAGCACCACGACCAGACCGACGCTGAGCAGCGTGGTGGTCAGCAGGAACGGCGAACGCACCAGCGTGTGCCAGCCGTCGCGCAGCACCACCCGCCGCGGACCCGTCCCGGCCTCGGCCGCCGGGATCGCGCCCGCGGCACGCGGAATGATCATCGTGACGGCCGCGGCCGCCGCCGACGTCGCGGCGGTGACCCACAGAACGGTGACGCCGTCGAAGGCCGCGATCAGCGCCGCACCGGCCGCCGGCCCGATCAGCAGGACCGCCGCGCCGAGCGCCTCGCGCAGCCCCAGCAGCCGCTCGGCGCTGATCCGCCCGGCCCTGACGATGCCCGGGATCATCGCCTCGCGGGCGGTCATCCCCGGTACGTCACCGAACGACCCGATCACCGCGAACAGCACGAACCAGCCCAGCGCGAGCCCGACCGTCGCGTCCAGCAGCGGCAGCGCGGCGATCGAGAGCGCCGAGATCACATCGGTGATCACCGACGCGGTCCGCCGGTTGATCCGGTCGATGACGACGCCCATGACCAGGCCGGCGACGGCCGCGGGCAGCGCCGAGGCGACGGCGACGGCGCCGGTGGCGAGCACGCTGCCGGTGGTCTGGAGCACGAGCAGGGGCAGCACGACCCCGGCGATGGAGTTGCCCAGCAGGGACAGGACGTAGGAGGCGAGGTACGCCGACGACACGCGGTTCATGCGTGCATCGCAAACCATGACGTCGCGTCGGGGTCAAACGATCGCGGTGGTTCAGATGGTGATCACGATGCCGATGCCCGGTGGGCGCTTGATGCGCAGGATCTTCGAGAACCAGGCGCCGATGCGGGCGGTGACGTAGCGGCGCGCCAGCAGGCGGCGTGCGTTCTCGGTCTCCGACGGTGGCAGGAGCATGGCGGTGCCGCGGACCGGCTGGGCGTCCGGGGCGACCTTGCCCCGGATGTCGCAGGCCACGATCTCGACCTCGGGGTTGCGGCGGATGCGTTTGACCTTGCCGGCGTCGGCGACCGAGACGGTGGTCACGGTGTCGCCCTCGGCCACGTGCCAGACCGGGGTCGCGACCGGGGTGCCGTCCTTGCGGTAGGTGGTCAGGCTGATCTGCTTACTGGCGGCGATCTGCGCGGGGACAGGCGTGACTGCTCCCCGTCCTGAAGGACGGGGCTTCGCCTAAACCTTGACGGGTTCGGGCTGAGACGCCAGCCCGCGTCTCAATACGTTGATCGCGCCGACGATGTCGGCGTGGTCGGTGTAGCCGCAGCCCTGGCAGGTGAATTCGGCTTGGGTGCGGCGGTTCTGTTTCGCGGCGTGCCCGCACTCGGGGCAGGTTTGGGAGGTGTGGGCAGCGTCCACGGGAATCGTGGTCCGTCCGGCGCTTTCAGCCTTGGCGGTCAGGATTCGCAGGAACGCAGCCCAGCCCGCGTCCAGGATGCTCTTGTTCAGCCCGGACTTCTGGGCCACGTTGGTACCCGGCTCCGTCACTGTCCCGGACGCCGAGCGGGTCATGTTGTCGATGCGCAGCTTCTCGTGGGCGATCACATCGTGGGCGCGGACCAGCGTGAGGGCGCTCTTGTGGTGGAAGTCGGCGCGCTGCCGGCGGATCTTGGTGTGGATCGCCGTAACCTTCGCGCGGGCTTTCACCCGGTTGTTCGACCCGCGCTGCTTACGGGCGAGGGCCTGCTGCGCGGTGGCCAGCTCGCCCGCCATCGTCTTGACGAACCGGGGGTTCGGCTCGTGCCGGCCGTCGCTGGTGGTCAGAAACGATACGACACCCATGTCGATCCCGGCCTTGCTGCCGGTCTGCGGCAGTGTCAGGGCGGGCACGTCATCGCACGACAGCACCACGTACAGGCGCTTGCCCGCACGTTTGAGCGTGATCGTCTTGACCCGGCCCTCGACCTTGCGATGCGCGCGGACTTTGATGTGCCCGATGCCTTGCAGGTAGACCCGGGTGTGATCGCTGTCCGGGGTGGAGTTCCACCGGCACGCGTCACCGTCTTTCGGCCACTGCACCGAATCGAACCGGCCGCGACCTTTGAACCGCGGATAGCCCGGCGCCTGCCCGGCTTTCACCCGGCGGAAGAAACCGTCGAACGCCTTGCTCAACCGCCGCAAGGTGGCCTGCTGCGACGAGAACGACCATCGGCCTTGTCCTTGCAGGTCGGCGCGGCGGATCTCCTTGAGCTGTCCGGACTGCTGCCCGTAGCGGATCGTCACCCCCGCCCTGCGATACGCGGTCCGCCGTTCCTCCAGGGCCGCGTTATACAAGATCCGGTGATCCTCGATGCAGGCAAACGCCCGCTGCACCTGCCCCGAAGTGGGACGCAACAGGAACACGTACGCACGCCGCGCCACCTCGCCCACCCCTTTTCTGAGACGATCCTGGCCCTGAACCTAGCGGCCGGGTACGACATTTAGCTTTGATGTTGGGCCTTGAAGATCGATTCGGGGCTTCGTAGGGTGCGTCGGGTCGGGTTCCTCCGGTACGGCTCGGTATACGACTGGTAGCACCGCTTCGCGGTGACTCCTGAGGATTGATCGTTCGGCTGGTAGGGCCGCCCGGCGCACGTGATCCCTGTTCGGGAACCCGCGGCCGCGGAAGCGAGTTTCGATGGACCGCTGCTACCGAATGTCTGGATGGCACACCCCTGCGGAGGGTGCGCGGCGAGTCGTGACGAAGGCTTCCCGACCGTGATGGACGCCCACGATGGGGAGGTGATGTGCGGCTGCGTTTGGGTGTCGACGTGGCATGCAAGGCGGCACACCAGGTGAGCTGCACCGACGAGACCGGCCATTTCCTGTTCTCCGGCCGCAGGTTCCGGACCACCGTCGACGAGCTGGAGAAACTGTGGGCGAGCCTGCCGGCCGCCGATGAGGTACTGGTCGTGCTGGAACCCACCCGCAACGCCTGGGTGCCGCTGGCCGCGTGGCTACGCGCCCGCGGCGCGAAGGTCGCGTTGGTGCCGCCGGAACAGTCGGCTGACCTGCGCGACTACTACCACAAACACACCAAGAACGACCGGCTCGACTCCCGGATGCTGGCCCGGCTGCCGCTGCTGCACCCCGAAGGACTCCGAGTCCTCGGCGACGATGAACTCGGCCCCGCCGACCCGCTACGACGCGCCACCCGCCGGCGCCGCTCGCTGGTGAAACGGCGCACGGCCACCTACGCACGCATCGACGCGCTGCTGGAACTGCTCGGACCGCACTGGGCCGACGCCCTCAACACCGGCGAGTACGGCAAGACCGCCCTCACGCTCCTGGAACGCACCGGCGCCGACCCGCACGCCCTCAAACGCCTCGGCCGTAAACGGCTGACCGCCCTACTCGTGCGGGCCAGCCGCGGCCAGTGGCGGGACGAGCACGCCGACCGGATCCTGCACGCCGCCGAACAGAGCCTGCGACTGTGGGCCGCCGGCGGCCTGGACTTCACCGAACTCGCCGCCGACCTGACCGGCGAGGCCCGCCTCGCCCTGCAACTCAGTGCTGAGATCGACGGCCTCGACGACCGCATCGATGTGCTCTACGACGACGCCGACCCCACCGGCATCCTGCTGTCGGCTCCCGGGCTGGGCGTCACCTCCGCCGCGACCATCCTGGCCGGACTCGGTGACCCCGACCGGTTCGCCACCCTGGCCGGGGTCCGCGCGTTCACCGGCCTGGTCCCCAAACTCGACGAGTCCGGCACCAGCAGCCGCTACGGACCACCCACCAAAGCCGGCGACCCCGCCCTACGCGAAGCCCTGTTCAACGCCGCCGACCGGGCCCGCAAAACCGACCCCACCCTGGCCGCCCGGTATCACCGCCTGGTCACCCAGGCCGGCAAACACCACAACTCCGCCGTCTGCACCCTCGCCGCCGTGCTCGTCACCCGGCTGGCCGCCTGCTGGCGCAACCGCACGCCCTACCAACTGCACGACGTCGACGCCCGGCCGATCACCGCAACCGAGGGCCGCACCATCTGCGCAACCCGCTACCAGGTCACCGATGCCAACCGCGCCCGCAACCGGCCCCAACGTGCCGCGCAGCGGCAGAAACAAGGAACAGGCCGACGCAGTAAGGAGTCGCGAAGCGCTCCAGCAGCCGGCCCGTCCACAGACCACATTAACCACCCGTCGGCGGCTTGACATCCGTTAGGAACTCAACAACGGCCCCTGGCATGCCCGGCGAGGATTCACCACCGCCCTGAAGGACGGCGTACCCTCCTCGCATGCCGATGGCCGATTCGCGGTCAGCCGTGCGGTCCACAGGTCCTCGACCGGCCACTTCCCCGCCCACTCAGCCGTGGCGATGTCGTAGTACTCGTGTGTCTCGGCGTCGTCGGTGGCGTACAGCTCGTGGAGGCCTTCGACGGCGAACCCGCTGGCGCGCAGGATGCGGATCCATTCGCCGTGACTGGGATGGAACTCGAACCCGCCGCCCGGCCACTGCAGCCGGAAGGTTCCCTTCTGCGGCCGCAGCAGCCGCTCCCCCGCGTGTCCGCCGTCCTCGGGCACACAGAGCATCGCCTGGACGCTGTTGGTCAGGAACACCAGCCGCCCGCCGGGCCGCAGCAGGCGGGCCGCCTCCGGGATCCAGCGTTCCGGGTCGCACCAGACGCACGCCCCGTACTCGCTGACGGCCAGATCGAAGGAGCCGTCCGGCAGCGGAACATCCTCGGCGTTCGCCTCGACCAGCGGAAACGACAGCCCGAACTCCTGCTGGCAGCGCCGGGCGGTATCCAGCTGCGCAGGTGTCAGATCAACGCCGACCGGTCGCGCGCCCAGTCTGGCCAGCCACGCGGAGACGTACGCGGTGCCGCAGCCGAGCTCGACGACGTCCAGGCCGGCGACGTCACCGAGTACGCGCAACCGCCGCTCGGAGTTGCCGAAAAGCCCCCAGGCGAAGTCCTCGGCCGCCCACGCCTGACGGGCGCGCGCGTCGGTGAACTGCTCGTTGACGATGGTCCACAGCGCGCGGTTGACGGCGAGCTCATCGGAGTCAAGCATCAGTCGGGGCCACCTCCTCCGGCCCACTGTCGCAGGCGGACCGGGCGAGCCCGTCATCCGTCACGGACGATCCGCGGTCACGGTTGCAGACGCTGTGATCGCCAGCCGTGGTCGGTCCGGTCGTAACGCAGCCGGCGGTGCAGGCGGTCGGCGTTGCCGTGCCAGAACTCGATAGCCGCCGGCTCCAGCAGGTAACCGGCCAGCCGGGCGGGCGCGGGACGGCATCGCCGGACGCGAGCAGATCGGTGGCGCGCCGCGCCAGGGCGGCCGCGTCGTCCAGTGGCGCGCTCTGCCGCGAGGCCGCGGTCGTGGCCCGGGCGCCGGCCGGGCGCTGCGCGAACAGCGCGTCCGACTCCTGCTCCGGCAGCTGCCGGACCGGGCCGGCCACGTGCAGCTGCTGCAGCGTCTCACGCCAGTAGAACGTCGCTGACGCGAACGGCCGTACGGCCAGGTCGGCGCCCTTACGGCTGCCGGCCGAGGTCGTGAAGATCAATCCTCGGGTGTCCGCCGCCTTGAGCAGCAGGACACGGCTGGACGGCGACCCGGCGGCGTCCGCGGTCGCCAGCACCATCGCGTACGGCTCCCGGACACCGTGGGCGACCGCGGCGTCGAGCCAGGCTCGCAGCAGTCCGAGCGGGTCGGCCGGTGGCGCATCGAATTCGGGCAGCGCCAGTGTGGCGTCGCCGGTCAGCGTCTCGGCTGTCATCGCACGCCTCCCCGCGCGCCGGCGTACCGGGCGGCCCGGCCGAGTTCCTCCTCGATGCGGATGAGCTGGTTGTACTTGGCGGTGCGGTCGCTGCGCGACAGCGAGCCGGTTTTGATCTGCCCGCAGCCGGTGGCGACGGCCAGGTCGGCGATGGTGGTGTCCTCGGTCTCGCCGGAGCGGTGCGACATCACGACCCGGTATCCGGCGCGGTGGGCGGTGTCGACGGTGCGCAGCGTCTCGGTGAGCGTGCCGATCTGGTTGACCTTCACCAGGATGGCGTTGGCGTAGCCGCCCTCGATGCCGCTCTGCAGCCGGTCGGCGTCGGTGCAGAACACGTCGTCGCCGACCAGCTGGAGCCGGTCGCCGGCCTGCGCCGTGAGTTTCTTCCAGCCGGCGAAGTCGTCCTCGGCCATCGGGTCCTCGATCGAGGTGATCGGATACCGGGCGGCCAGTTCCCGCAGGTAGGCGATGTGCTCGTCCACGGTGCGGGTCCGTCGCTCACCGGCGTACACGTAGGCGCCGTCGTGGAAGAACTCGGAGCTGGCCGGGTCCAGGCAGACGGTGATGTCCGTGCCGGGTCGGTAGCCGGAGTCCTCGATCGCCCGCACGACGAAGGTGAGGGCCTCGTCGGCGTCGGCGAAGTCCGGCGCGAATCCGCCCTCGTCGCCGACGTTGACGCTGTGCCCGGCCGCGGCCAGCTGTCTGCGCAGCGTGTGGAACACCTCCGAGCCCATCCGTACGGCTTCGAAGAACGAGGTCGCACCCACCGGGGCGATCATGAACTCCTGGAAGTCGAGCGGGTTGTCGGCATGCGCACCGCCGTTGATGATGTTCATCATCGGCACCGGCAGCAGCCGGGCCCCGACCCCGCCGACGTAGCGGTAGAGCGGCTGCCGGTGTGCCTGCGCGGCGGCCTTCACCGTCGCCAGCGACACCCCGAGGATCGCGTTGGCGCCGAGGCGGCCCTTGTCCTTCGACCCGTCCAGCTCGATCATCGTCGCGTCGATCAGCGCCTGCTCCTCGGCGTCCAGACCGGTCACGGCGCCGGCGATCTCCCCGTTGACCGCGGCGACCGCCCTGCTCACGCCCTTGCCGTGGAACCGGGCCGGGTCGCCGTCACGCAACTCGACCGCCTCGTTCGCTCCGGTCGACGCCCCGGACGGCACCGCGGCCCGGCCCACCGAGCCGTCCGCGAGGATCACGTCGACCTCGACGCTCGGATTGCCCCGGCTGTCGAGGATCTGCCGTCCGATCACCCGGCTGATGGCCGTCATCGCACACTCCCTGGTCCCGTCGTGGTTGCCGGACCAGACTGACCGCCCGCCGGCCGGGTTGTCATCGCGAGGAGAACCACGTTGACCCGTACCCGGGGGTGCGGGTTTAAGGTCGGCGCATGCGCGTGGGGGAACTGGCTCGGCGGACCGGAACGACGATTCGGGCGTTGCGCTACTACGAGGAGACCGGGCTGGTCGTGCCGCGGCGCCTCGGCAACGGGTACCGCGACTACGACCCGATCGCCGAACGCCAGGTCGCGCAGATTCGCGAGCTGATGGCCCTGGGGCTGACCGTCGAGGAGACCCGCCCGTTCGTCGAGTCCATCGCCAACGACGACGACGTGTGCGCGGCCGCCGTGGCCACGTTCCGCAGCACGGTCACCAACCTGCAGGCACGCATCGGTGAACTGACCGCCCAGCGGGAGGCCCTCGACGCGCGCATCGACACCGCTGCCCGCCAGGTCGTCACCGGCCCGGCCGGCGCCGGCAGCGAGCCGGTCGACCTGATCGGCAAGCCGCTGCCGGAGCTGCGGTTCTACGGCACCGACGGCCGGCCGATCAGCCTGCACGCTCTCGGGCCCGGCCGCAGCGTCATCTTCGTCTACCCGCTGACCGGCCGGCCGGGCGTCGATCTGCCCCGCGGCCTGCTGGAGATCCACGGGGCCCGCAGCCAGGACAGCTGGTTGCGCGACCATCACGCCGAGATCCTCGCCGCCGGCGCCGCCCGGGTGTACGGCCTGTCCGCGCAGTCGACCGGCTATCAGCGGGAGCTGGTCCACCGGCTGCGGCTGCCGTACCCGCTGATCCCCGACCCGAAGCTGACCCTGGCCGCCGCTGCCCGCCTGCCCACCCGCACGGTCGGCGACCTGATCGTCTACGAACGGCTCAACCTGATCGTCACCGACGACCTGGTGGAACACGTCTTCCACCCGATCCCCGACCCGGCATCGCACGCGCTGCACCTCATGCGCTGGCTCACCCAGCGCCGGGCGGTCGGTCAGTCGGCCGGGTAGGCGCGGGTCTCGCTGGCTTTGACGGCCACCCACAGTTCCCGGCCCGGTTCCAGGTGCAGTTGGGTGGCGGCGGCCGGGGTGATGTCGGCGGCCACGGTGATCGGGCCGTCCAGGCGGACCCGCAGGTTGTCGCCGTGACGCTGGATGTCGGCGAGCACGGCCGGCCAGGTGTTGCGCGGGCTGCCGTCCGGCTGGTGCGGGTGCAGGGCGACCGCGGCCGGTGGGAACGCCACGAATGCTTCGCCGTGCACGGTGTCGGTGGTGGTGAGCGTGAAGTCGCCGGTGAGCGCGACGGTGTGCCCGTCGGCTTTGCCGCGGTAGAGGTTGAGGCCGACGAGGCGGGCCACGTAGTCGGTGCGGGGCCGGGCGGTGATGGTGGCGGCGTCGCCCTCCTGCACGACCCGGCCGTGTTCGACGATGACCAGGCGGTCGGCGAGGACCAGGGCGTCGAGCGGGTCGTGCGTGACCAGCAGCGTCGCACCCGGGTGCGCGGCGAGGTGTTTGTTCAGCTCAGCGCGGGTCTCCAGGCGGGTGCGCGCGTCCAGCGCGGCGAGTGGCTCGTCGAGCAGCAGCAGGACGGGGTCGACCGCGAGGGCCCGGGCCAGGGCGACCCGCTGCGCCTGCCCGCCGGAGAGCTGGCGGGGTCTGCGGCGGCCGTGTTCGGCCAGGCCGACCCGGTCCAGCCAGCGGTTGGCGATGCCGTGTGCGGTGCGCCGGTCGACGCCGTGCCGGCGGGGGCCGAAGGCCACGTTGTCGCGGGCGCTCAGGTGCGGGAACAGCAGGTAGTCCTGGAAGACCACGCCGATCGGGCGGTCCTCCGGCGGCGTCCACACCCGGGCGTCGGGCCGGTCCAGTTCGCGTCCGTCGAGGGTGAGCTGCCCGGCGGAGAGCGGGGTGAGCCCGGCCAGCGCGCGCAGGGCGGTGGTCTTGCCGGCGCCGTTCGGTCCGAGCAGCGCCACTGTTTCGCCGCGGTGGATGCGCAGGTCGATGTCGAGCTGGAACGTGCCGCGCTGCACCACGAGCCGGGAGTCGAGCAGAAGGTCGGTCATGGCGAGGTCAACCACTTGTCGCGCAGGGCGGCGAGGATCGTGACCGACACCGCCAGCAGGATGAGACTGAGCACGACGGCGCCTTCCAGGTCGCCGCTCTCCATGGTCTGGTAGACGGCCAGCGGCATCGTCTGGGTGATCCCCGGGAAGTTGCCGGCGAACGTGATCGTCGCGCCGAACTCCCCCAGCGCCCGCGCCCAGCACAGCACCGCGCCGGCCGCGATCCCCGGTGCGACCAGCGGCAACGTGACGTGGGTGAAGCTGGTCCAGCGGGAGGCGCCGAGGGTGGCGGCGGCTTCCTCGTAGCGGGTGTCGGCGCCGCGCAGCGCGCCTTCGACCGCGATCACCAGGAACGGCAGGGCCACGAACGCCTCCGCGATCACTACTCCGGCGGTGGTGAACGGCAGGGTGATCCCGAATGTGCTGTCGAGCCACTGCCCGACCAGGCCGCGGCGGCCGAGCGCGAGCAGCAGCGCGATGCCGCCGACCACCGGCGGCAGCACCAGCGGCACGGTGATCAGCGCCCGGACCAGGCGCCGCCCGGGGAACTCGACGCGGGCCAGCAGCCAGGCCAGCGGCACGCCGAGCACGAGACACGCCGCGGTGGCGAGGGTCGAGGTGAGCAGGGACAGCTTCAGCGCCTGCGCCACCTCCGGCTCGGCGAGCCGTTGCGGCAGCGTCGACCACGGGGTCCGGGCCAGCAGCCCGGCCAGCGGCAGGATCAGGAAGATCAACCCCACAACTGCGGGCAACAGCAGGGGTACGGGTACGCGCGCGCCGGTTCCCGGACGCCGGATGGTCGTCGTCACTGTGCTCAGGGTGCCTGGAAGCCGGCATCGGTGAGCACCTTCGTGCCGTCGGCGGAGAGCACGTAGTCGAGGAACGCCTGAGCGCCGGCCGTGTTCTTGGCGTCCTTCAGCACCACGATCGGGTAGTCGTTGATCGCCTTGTCCGACTCCGGGAACTCGACCGCGTCGACGTCGGCGGCGGCCGCCTTGGCGTCGGTGCGGTAGACCAGCGCTGCGTCCACCTCGCCCAGCTTCACCTTCGACAGCGCGGCCTTCACGTCCTGCTCCAGCGTCACCGGCGTGATCTTGGCAGCGGCGGCGTCGATCGCCGTCTTCGCGGCAGCGCCGCACGGCACCGCCTCGGCGCACAGCGCCACCTTCACGTCGGGCTTGGCCAGGTCGGCCAGTCCCTGGATGCCCTTCGGGTTGCCCTTGGCGACCGCGATGACCAGCTGGTTCTTCACGAACGTGGTCGGGGTGCCGGCGGCGTTGCCCGCGTCGGTCACGGCCGCCATCTGCTTCGGGGCGGCCGAGGCGAACACGTCGGCCGGGGCGCCCTCGTTGATCTGGGTGGCCAGCGCCGAGCTGCCCGCGAAGTTGAACGTCACGGTCGTACCCGGGTGCGCCTGCTCGAACTGTTTGCCGAGCGTGGTGAACGACTCGGTGAGCGAGGCCGCGGCGAAGACCGTCACCGCACCGGACACGGTTGCGCCGCTGCTCGGCGTACCCGATCCGGGGTTGTCGTCCCCGCTGCCGCCGCACGCGGCGATGCTCAGGGTGAGCAGCGCGGCGGCCGCGATCCGGAATGCTCTCAACTGGTCCTCCCCTTAGGTGCCGCGGCCGGGGCGGAACGCTCCACCACCACCGTGGTCGACTTGATCACTGCCACGGCGACCGAACCGACCTTCAGATCGAGCTCGTCGACGGCTTCCCGGCTCATCAGCGACACCAGCCGGAACGGTCCGGCCTGAATGTCCACCTGCGCCATGACGGTGTCCTTGACCACGGCGGTGACGATCCCGCGCAGCCGGTTGCGTGCCGACGACTCCTCGGCCCGCTCGTCCACATCCGAGGCACGGGACCGGACGAACGCGGCCAGTTCCACCCCGTCGATCACCCGGTGGCCGTGCTCGTCGCGGCCCGCCGGGAGCCGGCCGGCATCCACCCAGCGGCGGACCGTGTCCGCGCTGACCCCGAGCAGCTCCGCCGCCTCACCGATCCGAAACACCGTCACGGCGATCACTCTATCGGCCCCGCAGGTAAGAGGGGCATTCCGGTGATGCGATTCGCACATGCGGCCGCAAAACCGTGTTCCACGCCGTAGATGCGCTGAGATAGCACCTCGCTTGGACCTGATCAGCTGCGAAGACTCCGCCGCCCGCTTTCATACGCTCGCCGTCCCCCGCTGACCTCCCGGCCCCTGGCGCGGGCGGCCCACCACGCGGTCACGCCGAGCTGCACGACCAGCGCGCCCACGATCGCGATGGTGAAGGCGGCGGGGATGCCGAGCGGCACCAACAGCACGGCGGTGAGGAAGCAGAACACCGCGAACCCGACCAGCCCTTGCGTCACCCCGGACAGCGTCCGGATCGCCGCCGACGGCCCGTGCTGAGCCAGCACGAAGGCGGCGACGACGCTGGTCGCGATCGGGAACGGCGCCAGAATCCCGGTCACCACCGGTCCCGCGTAGGCGGCGACCCCCGTGACCGTCAGCACCAGCACCGCGGTGGCGGCGGCCCGTCCCGGCAGATCCCACCAGGGCGGGGTCACCGTCGCGGCCGTGTCAGGGTCGCCGTCGATGGCCGCCACCAGCCGGTATGCCACCCACGTCGCGACCAGGACGAGCAGGAGCGCCCAGCCGGCGCCTACCGGCCGCTGAGCGAGCACGATGTCGGCCAGCACGTTCGCCGCCCAGGACACCGCGAGCGTCAACGGCCATCGCCACCGCCGGCCCGCGTAGGCGAAGACGACCGCGAACACCGCCAGCGACACCAGCCCCAGCAACGATGCTGCCGCCGCGCGGGCGCCGAAGCGGACACCCTGCTCGAGGCAGGTGATCAACAGAATGGGCCCGGCGACGATGGGGAACGCCACCAGCGTGCCCGCCACCCGGCCGCCCCATCGGCGTCCCGCCAACCACGACCCGACCACCAACAGCGGCGCCAGCAAGAGTTTCAACACCAGCAGCGTCACCGCCACACCCTAGACGGGTCTCCGCGATCACTGCTTCAGGTGAGCTTGCGTAGCTGGAGGATGTACGTCGCGGTGAGGGCAACGCCGCGGTCGTCGTCCCGGGTCAGATCGGCGAGGGCGCGGGACGTCGTCGTCCCGGGGATGTCCGCGAGCGCCTGGGTCAGCCGCCGGCGCCCGGCCGATGCGACGGCGCCGTGGGCGAGCCGGTCGACGAGACCGGCAGCGATCTGGTCGGCCAGCCCGGGATCAGCGGCCAGCCCGCTCAGCGCGTCGGCCGCGTCGACGTCGTTCGCCTCGTCGACGATCATGTCGAGGAGGATCGGCACCGTCTCGGCGACTCCCCGTGCCCCGGCTGCGAGCGCCGCGCACCTGCGCACTCCGACGTCGGCATCGGTGAGGGTGTTGCGCAGCAGTGCGGTCGCCGCACCGTCCGGGATCTCGGCGATGCACTGGACGGCACGTGTGCGCACCTCGGCCTCCGGCGCGTCGAGACCCTGGGCAAGCAGAGCCAGCGCATCGTCGCCCGATTGCGCCAGGGCCCATCGCAGCGCTCCGGCGACGTTCGGGTCCGTCTCGTGCAACGCCGCCTCGACCAGGGCCTCCACCGGCGGTCGAGTCTCCTCGACCGAGGACAGCGCCGCACGCTGCCGCTTCCCGGCGCTCTCCGAGCCCAGCGCGTGCAGCAACGCGACGATCTGCAGGACGTCTTCCCAGCCGCCGGGATCCGCGGCGCCGATCCGCCGCAGTCGCGTCAGCAAGTCGACCTCAGCTGCGATGCGGTCCTGCGTCTGCCGGATGAGGCCGTCGACCAGCTGCGACGGTGTGAAGGCGGGATCATCCAGCGCGCGCCCGACCTCGCGCAGCGACAACCCCAGCGACCGCAGGCTCTCGATGTGGAAGATCCGCCGGATGTCCTCGCCGGAGTACTCGCGATAGCCCGCCCCGGTACGACCCGTCGGCCGGACCAGGCCGAGCGAGTCGTAGTGCCGGAGCATGCGGGCGCTGACCCCGGACCGTCGCGCCACGTCACCGATCAACACCGGCTGTCATCCCTTCTCGTCGCCCGTCCCGAGAGCAACGATGCGCTTCGCCTGCTCGATCGCGAACTCGAATCCGGCATCCGGATCGCGCAACAACCGCTCTGTGGCGATGGCGTGCCGGCGTACGCCAGGGTCCTGATCCTTCATCGCGGCGCCCAGCGCCGGCAGGATCACGTCGCCGAGCGCGACCAGTGCCCGGCTCAGGCTCACCTGGGTGTCACGGCGGCCGCGCCCCAGTTGCGTGACCAGCACCTCGGCCAGCCCCGCTTCGTCACCATCGGGGACGAGTACGACCGCCGCACGCCAGGCACTGCGGGCCACCTCGTCGTCGGCGTCGGTCAGCAGCGACCGGGTGATCGCCGGCCAGGCCCGCCGGTCTCGGATCTTGGACAGGGTGTGCAACGCCTGGCTTCGTGCCTGCATGTGCTCCGATCGGAGCTCGCCGACGAGCCGAGGGACTGTCATCGCCGCCGGGTATCGGGTGAGCGCCCACGTGAGCATGTCGCGCACGTAGAAGTCGGGCTCGACCGCGCACCGCTCGATGAGCTTGTCGACGAACCGCGGGTCCGCGGCCGCGCCGATCGCCAGCGCCGCCTGCAGCCGCATCGACGAACTGCCGCTCTCCAGCCGCTGCAGAGCTCGCGTCGTGGTCAGGTCCTCTGCCGGAATGGTCATCGGAATCACCTCCTGACCACAGCCAAGACCTTGTCATCGTGACAAGGTCAAGCCGCGGCGGTCAGCCGCCGGTCATCAGGTGGGCGGCACCCCAGCGGTTCCAGTCGTACGACTCCGCGCCGAGCAGGGCATAGCGCAGATCGAATGAGACGGCCGCGGTCGGACCCAGATGGGCGAGACGGCTCGCGATGCGTACGGCCACTTCCTCAGCGCCTTCGCCGGTCCGGGTGTCCTGCACGCCCGCGCGATCGACGTTCAACGAGAACTCGTCCCGACCATGATCGTCACGCGCGGGACCTTCTCACGCGCCGCCCACACGGGCCATGCGGGCGGGCACGGCGCGCTCCCGCTCGGTGAGCGCCACCGGGACGCCACCGGCGCCGCGGCCCTCATCGAGCAGCTCGGCCTGTGCTTTCCGCTGCTGTGCGTGGTCGCGCTGAGCCGGCGCGGCCCGCGATGGCAGTAATGTCCGTCGCGGTGGCCGCCGTCGTCTGGCCGGTCGCGCACATCGCCGGCTTTGCCGCAGTGGCTTCGCTCCGGCCGCAGACCCACCCCGACCGGGCGGCCTCAGCGCGAGCCGGCCTTCAGGGCCGGGTAGCAGGTTCGAGGTTGAGGCCGCGGCGTCCGATGTGGTTGAGGTCGGCCGGCTGGAAGCGGTTGGGCCAGTCACGTTCGTAGTGCTCGGCCGGGAAGTCGCTGGGGCTCTCGCCGCTGAGGAAGGCGGCCCGTACGGAGTTGGCGTACTGCTCGTTGCGCGGGCACCACGGCGCGGCGGGGATGTACATGACGTTGCCCCAGCCCCGCTGGGCCTCGACCGGCGCGACGCTGTGGATCATGTCGCAGTGCCACCAGACCGAGTCGCCGGCCTTGACGTCCGGGATGCCGGTGAGGGCCTCCATCAGCGGGGCGTGCCATTTGTGGCCGGCCGGGAAGACCTGGTTGACGGTGACGCCGCACATGTCGTCGTCGGGGACGTCGGACAGCAAGGGGCGCAGCATCAGGTAGGCCATCGCCTCGGGGATCGGCACGGTGTGCAGCACGCCCTGGTCGTGGTCCATGTCGGACAGGGCGGTCCAGCCCTGGAAGGTGCGGAACGCCGAGCACATGGTGGTGCCGGGGTATTGCGGGCCGGCGGTGCGGTGGGCGGCGTCCCACGGGTCGTACTGCTCGACGCTGCCGTCGAACAGGTGCCGGAACGCCTGCTGGTACGCCTGGGTCATCCACAGGTCGAGGGTGCCGGGGTCCAGGTGGGTGCCGAGGCCGGCCGAGTCGGCGCCTTCCGGGCGGCGCCGGATGCGGTCGGGATACAGCGAGTCGCGGTGCGGGTCGAACCACTGCACTCCGTCGGACTCGTGCTTCCACTGGCTGTTGAGGAACGCCTGCACGGTGGCCATGCGCTCGCTCTGGCGGGCCTGCATCTGGGCGGGTGACCAGTAGATCGGGTAGATCTCGGGCTTGGAGCCGACGCTGCCGAAGAAGTCGTCGCCGGGTCCGCGGTAGTTCTCGAAGAAGTGGTTGCTCTCGACGTAGTCGACGATGTCGGCGTCCCACTGCAGGGCCTGGGCACGCTCGAAGTGACCGCGCACGACCAGGCAGCCGCGGCGGCGCAGCTGGTCGAGCTGTGCGGCGGTGACGGTGCCGTCGGCGATGTCGGCGTAGTCGATCACCGGCCAGATCGGCTCGCCGCGGCGGCGGGCCGCGGTGATGTCGTCGACGGCGGACTGCACGCGCTGTTCGACGACGGCGAAGACCTCGTCGACGGTGCGGCCGGACGCGGCGATCCGCGCGCGCAGGGCGGCCTTGATCTCCCGGGTCGCGGCGGCGAGGTCGGCGGGCGTCTCTTCCCAGTGCGGAAGCACGGCAGTTCCTTTCAAGTCATGTTCCTTTACTTGAATGACTGTAGGGGCGCGCTCGCTTTCTAGGCAAGAGGCCTGACTAGAATCGGCACGTGGATTCCGCCAAGCCTTCGCAGGACCTGGTCCGGGCGCTGACCGACGAGCACGTGCTGACCGCCCTGATGCGGCACCGGCGCCTGACCCGGGCCGAACTGGCGGCCGCGATCGGCATCTCGAAACCGACCGCGGGCGAGAGCGTGCGCCGCCTCACCGAGCGGGGCCTGCTGGTCGACACCGGCGAGCGCACTGTCGGCGGGCGCGGCCGCGGCCGGGTCGGGTCGTACTATGCGCTGGCGCCGACGGCCGGGGTGGCCCTCGCCGTCACCATCACCTCGGCCGGCGTCGTGACCGAATGCCTGGACATCTACGGCGACACCGTGGCGCGCGCGGTCCGCGAGATCGACCGGCCCGCACACCCGGACCAGGTGGCCGCCGCGTTGCGTGACGCCGTCGCGCAGGTCGGCGACAGCGCCGGCGGGCCGGTTCGGCTTGCCGTCATCGCCGCGGCCGACCCGGTGGACCGGGACACCGGCCGGCTGGTGCAGCTGCCCGACGCGCCGTTCCTGGTGGGCGAGCTCGATCCGGCGGCGATCCTGGCGCCGCTGCAGGTCATCGTGGACAACGACGTGAACTGGGCGGCCCTGGCCGAGCGGGCGGAGCAGGCCGCGCGCTGCGACTTCGCCTACCTCTACCTGGGTGAGGGGCTGGGCTGCGCAATCGTCAGCGACGGCGAGGTCCGGCGCGGCCACCACGGTCTGGCCGGCGAGATCGCCCACCTGCTGACCGTCGGGCCGCACGGTCGCGCGATCCGGTTCATCGAGGTGTTCGGTGAGCTGGGCCTGCGCCGCGACGGCTCCACCGCGATCGACGTCGAGCGGCTGCTCGCCTGCGGCTCGGACAGCCGTCAGGTGATCGGCGAGGCGGTCGCCGGTGTCATCGCGGCTATTGTCGCGCTCGCCGACCCGCAGGAGATCATCATCGGCGGTTCCTGGGGGCCGCAGCTGATCGACAGCATCCGGGCGGCGACCGCCGGGTTGCCGCGCCCGGCGCCGGTGCGCGCTGCCACGCCGGACGGAAACCCGGTCCTGTCCGGGGTCCGGGCCGAGGCGCTACGCCGGCTGCAAGGCGCGGTCGTCAGAACGGGAACGCCCGGCCCTGCTCCCGCACCGAGACCCACTGCAGCTCGGTGAACTCCTCCGCCGCCATGCCGATCCCGAACCGGCCCCAGCCGGTGTCCTTCACCCCGCCGAACGGCATCTGCGGCTCGTCGTTGACCGTCTGGTCGTTGACGTGCACGATGCCCACCTCCAGCCGGGCCGCCAACCGCATCGCGCGCGGCACGTTGCGGGAGATGATCGAGGCGACCAAGCCGAGCTCGGAGCGGTTGGCGTGCGCGACCGCCTCCTCGGCGGACTCGACGACCTCGACGGTCACGATCGGCCCGAACGTCTCGCTCTCCGCCAGCTCGGTGTCCGGCGGCACGTCGACCAGCACGGTGGCGGGGTAGCACGGCGGCTGCGGTTCACCACCGGCGAGGATCCGGGCGCCGGCGTCGACCGCCTGCTTGACCCGGCGTTCCAGCGTGGCCAGGGCCCACTCGTTGATGACCGGGCCCACGACGGTCGCCGGATCGGCCGGGTCGCCCATCGGCAGGGTCGCCACCTTCGCAGCGAACTTGGCCAGGAACTCCTCGGCCACCGGCCGGGCCACATAGATGCGCCGGGCGCACATGCACAGCTGGCCCTGATGCAGGAAGGCCCCGTACGCCGCCGCGTCGACGGCGTAGTCCACGTCGGCGTCCTCGGCGACGATCATCGGGTTCTGCCCGCTGAGCTGCAGCACCACCCGCTTGAGCCGGGTGCCGGCCTTCTCGGCGAGCCGCCGGCCGGTGGGCGTCGACCCGGTGAAGTTGATCCGCTTGACGTGCCGGCTGTCGAGCATGGCGTCGGCGATGACCCCGGCCTCACCGGGCGCGTGCGTGACCACGTTGAGGACGCCGGCCGGCAGCCCGGCCTCCTGCAGGATCTCGGCCCACAGCGCCCCACCGGTGTAGGGCGACTCCTCCGAGGGCTTGAGCACCACCGTGTTACCCAGCGCCAGCGGGCCGGCGATCGCGCGGCCGCTCAGGGTGAGCGAGGCGTTGAACGGCGCGATCGCGCCGACCACGCCGACCGGCCGGCGCACAGCAAGAGCCTGGGTTCCGGGTACGTCGGACGCGAGCATCTCGCCGACCGGCCGGTAGGCGAGCTGGGCGGCCTGGCGCAGCAGACTCACCGCGAAGTCGACCTGGATCTCGCCGAACTGCGAGCCGCAGCCGGTCTCCCGGGCGAGCGCCTCCTGCACGCTGCGGCGCCGGTTCTCCAGGATGTCGGCGGCACGCAGGAAGACGGTCTGGCGCCGGACCGGCGCGGCCTGCGACCACTCGCCGAACGCGGTGTGCGCCGCCGCGATCGCCCGAGCGGCGTCCTCGTCATCGCCGGCCGCGACCGCGCCGATCACCTCACCCGACCAGGGCGAACGGTTGTCGTAGGTGCGCCCCGAGGCAGCGTCGGCCCAGGTTCCCCCGATGAAGTGGCGTACGGCTTGCATCGCTTCGCTCCCCCTCCGTCGGCCCTAGGATCAGGCGCGACAAGCACCCTGTCACCCTATCGTTCGGCTGAGTCGAACAACTCATGCGTATCCTGAACCGATGGCACAGCCAGCATCCGGCGACTTCTCGGTCTCGCTCGAGCGGGGCTTGACGATCCTGTCCGCGTTCAGCCGCAGCCGGCCGGTGCTGGGCATCGCCGACCTGGCCCGGATCGCCGGGGTCACCAAGAGCACCGCGCATCGCTACGTCGCCACGCTGGTGCACCTCGGCTATGTCCAGCAGGACCCGGACACCAGGAAATACTCTCTCGGGCCGCGGGTCGCCGACCTCGGCTTCGCGGCGATCGAGTCGATGGATCTGACCCGGGTGGCGGCGCCGCTGCTGCAGAGCCTGGCCGACGAGACCGGCTTCACGGTCAGCATGGCGGTCTGCGAGAGCCGGGACGTGGTCTACGTCGACCGGCGGCGCAGCGGGCGCCGCAACACCCTGGCGATCGACCTGAACCTGCATGTCGGCTCCCGGCTGCCGGCGTACTGCACGTCCATGGGCAAGGCGATCCTGGCCTACAAGGACCCGCAGGCGCTGCGGCAGATCCTCGAGCGCTCCGACATGGCCCGGCGCGGCCCGAAGACCATCACCAACCGCGAGGAGCTGATGGTGACGCTGGCCAAGGTCCGCCAGAGCGGGATCGCCGTCAACGACGAGGAGCTCGCCCCCGGCCTGCGCTCGTTCGCCGCCCCGATCCGGGACCGCACCGGTGAGGTGATCGCGGCGGTCAACGTGGCGGTGCACCTGAGCGCCGCCCCGACCTCGCTGGAGTCGCTGGCCGCGCAGATCGAGCCGCATCTGCGGCGAACCGCCCGGGAAATCTCGCGCCGGCTGGGACACCGTTCGGAGAATTAAAAAACTGTTTCGGCCAGCCGAACGCGCTGTTGCCCGCGTCACACAACGCTCTTACCTTCGTCGCACGCCAGCCCGGTAGGTCCCCCACCAGGCGCTGGCGGTCTGCGAACACTCTTTGAAGGAGCGCGGCGTGAGCGAGACATCATCCGGCGGAATCAGCCGCCGTTCCCTTATCCGAGCGGCCGGACTGGGCGCGGCCGCGGTCGGCAGCGCCCCGCTGCTGAGCGCCTGCGGCGGGCTCAAAGGCACCGGCAGTTCGTCCTCCGACGTCCTCAAGATCGGCTACGTCAGCCCGCAGACCGGGCCTCTGGCCGGGTTCGCGAGCGCCGACAACTTCGTGGTCTCCCAGATCCAGGAGGCCGTGAAGAACGGTTTCACCGCCGGCGGCAAGAAGCGCACCATCGAGATCGTCGTCAAGGACACCCAGTCCAACCCGAACCGGGCCACCGAGGTCACCCGCCAGCTGATCAACAGCGACAAGGTGGACCTGATTGTCGGCTCCTCCACCCCGGACACCACCAACCCGGTCGCCGACCAGTGCGAGGCCAACGGCATCCCGAACGTCACCACGATCGCGCCGTGGGAGGCCTGGTTCCACGGGCGCGGCGGCAAGACCGGCGAAGGCTTCAAGTACACGACGCTGTTCTTCTTCGGCATGCAGCAGTTCGCCGACTGCTTCATCCCGATGTGGGACCGGATGGGTGTCTCCAACAAGAACGTGGCGGCGCTGTGGCCCAACGACACCGACGCCAACGCGTTCCGGCAGGGCCTCGGACCCATGATGAGCAAGGCCGGCTACACCCCGGTCGACGGCGGCGCCTACCAGAACGGCGCGACCGACTTCACCTCGCAGATCGCCAAGTTCAAGAACTCCGGCGCCGAACTGCTCACCTGCACCCCGATCCCGCCGGACTTCCAGACCTTCTGGAAGCAGGCGCAGCAGCAGGGCTTCCGGCCCAAGCTCGCCACCGTCGCGAAGGTCATGCTGTTCCCGTCGGAGGCCGAGGCCCTCGGCCCGCTGGCCAACAACATCGCCACCGACTTCTGGTGGAGCCCGGCGCACCCGTACAAATCCGTGCTCGACGGGCGCAGCGCCAAGCAGCTCGCCGACGACTTCGCCGCCTCCACCGGCAAGCAGTGGACCCAGGCGCTCGGCTCCATCTACTCGCTGTTCGAGGTCGCCATCCAGGCGTTCAAGGACGCCGGTGACCCGAAGGACCGCGACGAGGTCGCCGCCAAGCTGAAGGCCATGAAGATCAGCTGCATGAGCGGTGAGCTGGACTTCACCGCCGGGCCCGAGCCGGGCATCGCCATCCAGCACCCGGTCGGCGGCCAGTGGCGCAAGGGCAGCACGTTCCCCTGGGACGTCGTCATCGTCGACAACTCGGCGAACAAGGCCGTCCCGATCGGCGGCGACCTGCTCCCGACCAACGCCTGATGGAGCAGCTGCTGCATCTGCAGGGCGTCACCAAGAGCTTCGGCCGGGTGACCGTCGCGAAAGACCTGACGCTCGGTGTCGAGCCCGGCGAGGCGCTCGGCATCGTCGGGCCCAACGGCGCCGGAAAATCCAGCCTGTTCGCCATGATCTCCGGGGACCTGCGCCCGGACGGCGGCGCGGTGTGGTTCGACGGGCGCGACGTCACCAACGTCGCGCCGCACGCCCGGACCCGGGCCGGCATCGGCCGCACCTACCAGGTGCCCCGCCCGTTCGAGCACCTCACCGTGTTCGAGAACGTGCTGGTCTGCGGCTTCCAGGGCGCCTCGATGAAGGGCAGACAGGCCTGGCAGCACACCATGGGCGTGCTGGACCGCACCGGCCTGGCCGAGCTGGCCAACACCCCGGCCGGACGGCTCGGCCTGCTGCAGCGCAAGCGGCTGGAGGTCGCCCGGGCATTGGGTACGAATCCACGGCTGCTGCTGCTCGACGAGGTGGCCGGCGGCCTGACCGAACCCGAGGTGCTCGAACTCGTGGCGGTCGTCAAACAGCTGCACGCCGAAGGCCTGGGCATCGTCTGGATCGAACACGTCGTGCACGCGCTGGTGAAGACGGTCGCCCGGATGGTCTGTCTCGCCGGCGGTGACGTGGTCGCCGACGGCGAGCCGCTTCAGGTGCTCGCCGACCCGAAGGTGCGCGAGCTGTATCTCGGCGGCGGGCCGGAGTCCGACCTGCCCGAGGAGGCACCCTCATGACCCTGCTGGAGATCCGCGACCTCACCGTCCACCACGGGCAGCTGTGCGCGGTGGACGGCCTGAGCCTGCAACTGGAGAAGGGCGAGGTGCTGGCCATCATCGGCGCCAACGGGGCCGGCAAGTCGACGATGTTGCGGGCGCTGGCCGGGCTCAACCCGCCCACCTCCGGCACCATCCGGCTCGACGGGCGCGACATCACCCGGATGCCCGCCTACCAGCGGGTGTCCGCCGGTGTCGCGCTGGTGCCGGAGGGCCGGCGGCTGTTCCGTTCGCTGACGGTCGAGGAGAACCTGCGGACCGGCACCTTCGGCAAGCGAAGCGGCCCGTGGACCCTGTCCCGGGTGTACGAGCTGTTCCCCTGGATGGCCGAGCGGCGCCAGCAGAACGCCTCCCAGCTGTCCGGCGGCGAGCAGCAGTCCGTGGCCATCGGCCGGGCCCTGCTGTGCAACCCCGACCTGCTGCTGATCGACGAGTTGTCGCTGGGCCTGGCCCCGGTGATCGTGCGCCGCATCTACGAGGTGCTGCCGGACATCGTGGGCAGCGGCACGACGGCGCTGATCGTCGAGCAGGACGTCTCCCAGGCGATGCGGGTCGCCGACCGGGTGCACTGCCTGCTGGAAGGGCGATCCGTGCTCGAGGGCCGACCACAGGACCTGAGCTCCGAGCAGGTGGAGCACGCCTACTTCGGCATCGGCGTGCGAGAGGAACAACACTGATGGACTTTCTCAATGCCCTCATCCAGGGGCTGCTGATCGGCGGCCTGTACGCGCTGTTCGCCACCGGCCTGTCGCTGATGTTCGGCGTGATGCGGATCGTCAACCTGGCCCACGGTGACCTCGCGGTGGTCGCCTCGTTCCTGGCCCTCGCCCTGATCAGCGGCACCGGCCTGCCCCTGTGGTTCGTGCTGGTGGTGACCGTCCCGCTGTTCGCGGTGCTCGGCTACCTGACCCAGCGGGTGCTGCTGCAGAAGAGCTTGAAATCGGGCCCACTGGCGACGCTGCTGGTCACCTTCGGCCTGTCGATCGTGCTGCAGAACGTGCTGCTGGAGATGTTCTCCGCCGACACCCGCACGTTGGACGGCGGCTCGTTCGCGACCGGCTCGTTCGAGATCACCGGGGCCATCTCCATCGGGTATCTGTCGCTGGCGACGTTCGTGCTGGCGGCCCTGGTGCTGACCGGGATCCAGCTGTTCCTGTCGCGGACCGGGCTGGGCCGGATGCTGCGGGCCTCGTCCGACGACCCGGAGACCGCCAACCTGGTGGGCGGCGACAGCCGGCACATCTACGGCATCGCCACCGCCATCGCGTTCGCGACCGTCGCGCTCGCCGGGCTGATGTTCGCGATGCGCTCGTCGTTCGATCCGTCGATCGGCCCGTCCCGGCTGATCTTCGCGTTCGAGGCGGTCGTCATCGGCGGTCTCGGGTCGCTGTGGGGCACCCTGCTGGGCGGCATCATCCTCGGCGTCACCCAGTCGATCGGCTCGCAGATCGACCCGGCCCTGACGCTGCTCGCCGGCCACCTGATCTTCCTCGCCGTGCTGGCCTTCCGGCCGCAGGGCCTCATCGCGGGACGGAAAGCATGAGCCTGACGCAGTCCCTGACCGAACGGGCCGCCGCCGCGCTGGACGTCAGCCGGGCCGCCCGCTCGTCGAAGGTGTCCACGCTGGTGATGGCGGTCGCCGTCGCCGCGCTGTGCGCCCTGCCGTTCCTGGTGTTCGCCCAGGTGACCGACACGCTGGTGAACCTGTTCGTGCTGATCGCGCTGGCCTGTATGTGGAACCTGCTGGCCGGGTTCGGCGGCCTGGTCTCGGTCGGGCAGCAGGCCTACATCGGAATCGGCGCGTACAGCGTGATCGCGTTCGCCGACCTGGGCGTGCAGCCGTACCTGGCGGTGCTGCTGGCCGCGGTGACCTGCGCGATCTTCGCGGTGCCGACGTCGTGGCTGGCGTTCCGGCTGCGCGGCGACTACTTCGCCGTGGGCACCTGGGTGATCGCGGAGGTCTACCGGCTGCTGGTCGTGCGGGTCAGCAGCCTCGGCGGGGCCAGCGGCAAGAGCCTCACCGGGCTGTCCGGCCTCGACCAGACGCTGCGCGGCGCGCTGACGTACTGGGTCGCGCTCGGGCTCGCCCTCGCCTCGATCGCGGGTTGCTATCTGCTGCTGCGGGGCCGGCTGGGGCTGTCGCTGATGGCGGTGCGCGACGAGGAGACCGCGGCAAGTTCGGTCGGGATCGACGTACGCCGCGCCAAGCTCCTGGTCTATCTGGTTTCCGCGGCGGGCTGCGGCGCCGCCGGCGGCGTGATCACGGTGAGTTCGCTCAGCGTGAACCCGGATGCGATCTTCAGCGTCCAGTGGTCGGCCTACATGATCTTCATCGTGGTCATCGGTGGGATCGGCTACATCGAGGGTCCGCTGCTGGGCGCGGTGGTCTTCTTCGCCCTGCAGCAGCTGCTGTCCGACTACGGGTCCTGGTATCTGATCCTGCTGGGAGCCATCGGCATGGCGGTCGCGTTGTGGCTGCCGCGCGGGCTGTGGGGTCTGGTGCGCGACCGGACCGGGCTGAGCCTGTTCCCGGTGGGCTATTTCGTGCGGACGCGGGCTGCCGATGCCGACCCGACCTGACAGCATCGTGGCGGCTGCGGCGGCGATCGCGGACGGCGAGCTGACCCCGGCCGAGCTGACCGAGATCCTGCTGGAGCGCGTCGCGGCCACCGAGCCGGCGCTGCACGCCTACGCCACGGTCGCCGCCGGGCAGGCCCGCGAGCAGGCGGCCCGGCTCACCGGCGAGCCGCGCCGCGGTCCGCTGCACGGCATCCCGATCGGGATCAAGGACCTGATAGACACCGCCGGCATCGTGACGAGCTACGGCTCGCCGCGCTTCGCCGGGCACGTGCCGCAGCGCGACGCCACCGCGGTGTCGCGGTTGCGGGACGCGGGCGTGGTGATCCTCGGCAAGCACACCACGCACGAGCTGGCGTGGGGCGGCCGCACGGACAGCGCGGTGCTCGGGCCGACCCACAACCCGTACCGGCACGGTCACATCCCCGGCGGATCCTCCGGCGGGTCCGCGGCCTCGGTCGCCGCTGGCAGCAGTCTCGGGGCGCTCGGTTCGGACACGGCCGGCAGCGTACGGATTCCCGCCGCGCTGAGCGGCTGCGTCGGTGTCAAGCCCACCCGGGGCCGGATCCCGCTCGACGGGGTGCTGCCGCTGGCGCCGTCGCTGGACCATCTCGGGGTGCTGGCCCGCACGGTCGACGACGCGGCCCTGCTGCTCGGCGGGCTGGGCATCCCGGTGGCACCGCCGGGACGCCCGCTGCGGGTCGGCTGGCTCGGCGGCTGGTACGACGCGGTCCTGTACCCCGAGGTCCGGGCCGCGCTGGCGACGGCCCGGTCCCGGCTGGAAGACGCCGGGGTGCGCGTCGGTGATGTCGCCATCCCCGACGAGCCGCTGATGCCGCAGGCTCCGCTGGCCCGGATCGCCGCCGAGGCCGGCGCCTTCCACCGCGCCGCTTTCGAGCAGGAACCGGCCATGTTCGGTACGGACATCGCCGAGCTCATGCGACTGCCGGCACCCGATGCGGAGCAGGTCGAACGCGCCGAGGCCGCGCTGCGCCGCACAGTCACCGCCCTGCTCGGCGCGCTGCGCTCCTACGACGTGCTGGCCAGCGCCACCGTGCCGGTGACCGCACCGCCGATCGGCGCGCACACGCTGAGCGTCGCCGGCACCGACTGGCCGGTCGAATTCGTGCTGACCCGGCTGACCGCGCCGTTCAACGCGGCCGGGCTTCCGGCGATCTCGGTGCCGATCGCGCTGGCCGGGGGCCTGCCGGTCGGGTTGCAGCTGGCCGGGCCGGCACACGGTGAGGACCTCGTCCTGGACGCGGCCCGGCTGGTGGAGCGGCACTGTCCCCTTGACGGAGGTATCCGATGAGAGTTACCGCTGCGGTCGTCGACGAGCTCGACGGCCCGTTCCGGCTGGAACAACTCGACCTCGACGAGCCGGGTCCTGGCGAAGCCCTGGTGAAGGTCGTCGCCGCCGGGATCTGCCACACCGACGCGATCACCCGGCACGGTGATCTGCCGATGCCGTTCCCCAGCGTGCTCGGCCACGAGGGCGCCGGGGAGGTGGTGGCCGTCGGCGACGACGTCACCGCGGTACGCCCGGGTGACCATGTGGTGATCGGCTGGCCGTCGTGCGGGCAGTGCCGCAACTGCCGTGACGGCGAGCCCCGCTACTGCGCCCGGCTCGGTGAGGCGCTCTGCGGCGGCGCTCGCCTGCTCGGGCCGCGCGCCGGCCAGAGCGCGCTGCGCCGCCCGGACGGGTCGCTGGTGCACAGCCACTTCTTCGGGCAGTCGTCGTTCGCCACCTACGCACTGACGTGGGCGGACGCGCTGGTGGTCGTACCCGAAGCGGCCCCTCTGGAGATGCTCGGCCCGCTCGCCTGCGGGATCTCCACCGGGGCGGGCGCCGTCATGAACACGCTGCAGCCCGGGCCGGGCGCGAGCCTGGTGGTGTACGGGGTCGGCGCGGTGGGCCTGGCCGCGGTGATGGCGGCCCGGCTCTCCCCCGCCACCCGGATCATCGCCGTCGACCGGCATCCCGAGCGCCTGAGACTGGCCGCCGAACTCGGGGCCACCGACACGGTGAACGCCGCCGAGACCGACCCGGTGGCCGAGGTGCACCGCCTCTGCGGCGGCCCGGCCGACTTCTCCCTGGAATGCACCGGCGTGATCTCCGTCGTCCGGCAGGCCGTCGACAGCGTCGGCATGCTCGGCACCTGCGTGCTGATCGGCGGGGCGCCGGCCGGCGCGGAGTTCAGCGTCGATCACCTGAGCACGCTGTGGGGCAAGCGGATCGTCGGCGTGCTCGGCGGCAGCGGCCGCAGCGAGACGCTGATCGGCACCCTGGTCGAACTGCACCGGCAGGGCCGGTTCCCGTTCGACCGGCTCGTGCAGTTCTACGACCTCGCGGACATCGACGAGGCGCTGCAGGACAGCCACCGCGGCAGCGTCCTCAAACCCGTGCTGCGCATGCACCACTGACCAAGCAACAACGAAAGGAACACACTGTGGGACTGCTTGACGGCGTCGACTGGCAGGGAAAGATCTTCAAGAACGGCGAGTGGACCACCGGGCGGGGCGGCGACTACCCGGTCGTCGAACCCGCCACCGGCGCCGAACTCGGCCGGATGGGCCGGGCGACACCCGAGGACGTCGCCGAGGCCGGCGTGCACGCCGCCCGGGCCCAGAAGCAGTGGGCGGCTATGCCGCACCCCGCCAGGGCCGCGGTGCTGCGCAAGGCCGGTGACCTGTGGCAACAGCACGCCGAGGAGATCAGCAGCTGGAACATCCGCGAGGTCGGCGCGGTCCCCGGGATGGCCGGGTTCGCGCTGCACGTCGCCGCGGAGGAATGCTACGAGGCGGCCTCGCTGCCCAGCCGCCCGCACGGCGAGCTGCTGCCGTCCGAACAGCCCCGGCTGTCGATGGCCCGGCGCATCCCGGCCGGCGTGGTCAGCGTCATCTCGCCGTTCAACGTACCGATCATCCTGGGCATCCGGTCGGTGGCCCCGGCGCTCGCGCTGGGCAACGCGGTGATCCTCAAGCCGGACCCGCGCACCGCGGTCACCGGCGGCACGCTGATGGCCCGCATCTTCGAGGAGGCCGGGCTGCCCCCGGGCGTGCTGCAGATGCTGCCCGGCGGCGCCGACGTCGGCGAGGCGCTGATCACCGACCCGAACATCCGGGTCATCTCGTTCACCGGCTCCACCCCGGTGGGCCGCCGGATCGGGGAGCTCGCCGGCCGGCACCTGAAGCGGGCCCACCTCGAGCTCGGCGGCAACTCGGCGCTGCTGATCCTCGACGACGCGGATGTCGACGCGGCGGTCAACCTGGCCGCGTGGGGTTCGTTCTTCAACCAGGGCCAGATCTGCATGACCACCGGACGGCACCTGGTCGCCGACCGGCTGTACGACGAGTTCGTGCAACGCCTCGCCGACAAGGCCGGGAAGCTGCCGGTCGGCAACCCGGCGACCGAGCAGGTCGCGCTCGGCCCGATCATCGACGCCGGGCAGCGCGACAAGATCCACGGCCTGGTCACGGCCAGCGCCGGCCAGGGCGCCACGGTCGTTTCCGGCGGATCGTACGAGGACCTGTTCTACCGGCCCACCGTGCTGGCCGACGTGCCGCTGACCGCCCCGGCGTTCGCCGACGAGGTGTTCGGCCCGGTCGCGCCGGTCACCCGGGTGTCGTCGGTGGAGGAGGCTGTCGCGCTGGCCGGGGCCAGCGAGTACGGGCTGTCGCTGGGCATCGTCACCCGCGACGTGATGCGCGGGCTGGCCGTCGCCGAGCAGATCCCGACCGGGATCGTGCACATCAACGACCAGACGGTCAACGACGAGGCCAACGCGCCGTTCGGTGGGGTGCGGGCCTCCGGCACCGGCTCGCGGTTCGGCGGGGCGGCCGCCAACATCGAGGCGTTCACCGAGACCCGGTGGATCACCATGCGCGGCGAGCCGGCCACCTATCCCTTCTGAACCGGCCCGGTTCCACCGGTGAGGCCGGAACCTGACCGGTGGAACCGCAGGCCCTGGGCGATCGCTGTTCGGCTTCATCCTGAACTCGCGGCCGGCAACGTCATCGCCGGGGCACGCGGTCACCCGGAACCCGCGGGCCGGCTTCGTCGCCGCCTGCAGCGGCCTGGTGACCGCGATGCTGCTGCTCCAGACCGTCGGGCACAGCCGGCCGGGGCTGCTGCTCGCGGTCGCGCTGTGGGGTGTGTCCTTCGGGGCGGCGAACCTGTGCCAGATCACGTTGATGCTCGGCGCCGCACCCGACCAGTTCGATGCGGCCATGTTTCTCAACACCCTGGGATACAACGTCTCCATCGCGCTCGGCGCGTCTTCCGCGGTCGTGGGCAGGTCGAGATCCCGGCTGGTGCGCCTTGCTGGTACGAACCGGCTTGTCCGGGCTCGTCAGTCCACCCGGGGTGTTTCGGCGCGCCGGCGGATCCGGCCGCGGGCGGCGAGCCGGTCGAGGCGCCGCTGTTCCTGGTCGGCCCACCGTCTGACGCGGTCGGGGTCGAGCCGGCCGCCGTGGCCGACGTGCAGCGCCATCGGCTGGAGGGCGAGCATCGCGCGCAGGCTGGCGAGGTTGGCGACCGGGTCGTCGTGGAATGGCGGGTTGGCCGGGCGTCCGGAGATCGAGCCCAGGAACGAAGTGGCGACGAGGTCTCCGGCTACCAGGTCGCCGTCGTCGGTGAGGACGGAGACCGATCCGGCGGTGTGGCCGGGCGTGGGGACGATTCGGGCGGCGACGCCGAGGTCGTCGAGGCGTTGCGGGCCGTCCAGGATCAGCTCCGGCTCGACCGGGTGGGTGGTGTGATGCAAGGCGGGCAGCCGGCTCACCATCGACCCGAACGGGCCGGTGGGTAGGTACGGTTCGCGGGCGCGTCCGGCCCGGTACGGGTCCAGGTCGGCGCGGTGCGCGGCGATCGGCGCCCCGGTCAGCCGGCGTAGGTGTGCGGCGGCACCGAAGTGATCGATGTGGGCGTGGGTGAGCACGATCAGTGCCAGGTCGGCCGGGTCGACGCCGTGGCGCGCGATGCCGTCGACGATCCTGCGGCCGCTCCCGGGAACTCCGGCGTCGACGAGGATCGGCTTGCGGCCGATCAGCAGGTAGGCGTTGATCGAGTGCCGGCCTGCAACCGGAATGGGACGCACGTTGACGTGCGCAGGCCGGGCCGTCATCGCGCGACCGCGACGGCGAGGGCGACTACCAGGACAGCAACCCCAGCGGTGAGCGCCGCCGCAGCTGGGCCGCGGTGATCCTCGGGCAGCCGGCTGAACAGCCGGGAGACCCGGCTCAGCACCGCCAGTGGTGCCGCAGCGAGCCAGATGTCGCGTTCCACGCGACTGCCGGCGAAGCCGACGACGCCGGGCAGATGGCCGACGGCGCGCAGCAGCGGACCCAGCATGGCACGACTGCGATCGCGCTGCGGTACGCGTCCGGCGGCGATCGCGGTCAGAGCGGCGCGCAGGCCGGTTTCGTCGTTGGCCCAGTGCGCCCGGAAGCGGATGACACCGGCCGGGTCCAGAAGGTACGCCGAGTTGGGTTTCGGGCTCATCGCCTGGTGCAGTCCACCGTCCAGGTCGTCGACGGCCACCTCGAACTGGAGCGCGTGATGGCGGCGTAGCTCCTCGGCGTGACGCCGCTTGTCCTGCGGCGTACGCGGTTGGCCGAACTTCTCCCCCGGATGCGCCTCTCGGGTGTTCACCAGGACGAATCGCACTCGGTCGCCGAAGTCGCGGTGCAACTCGTTCAGTATCGGGCCGGCGCTCTCGGTGACCGGGCAGGTCCGGGAGCCGAAGACGAGCAGCACCGGGCGTGCGCCGAGGTCGGTGTCAGTGAATCGGCCGCCGTCGAGGGTGGGCAGGTCGAAGGCCGGTATCCGGGCGCCGGGGGCGGGCGAGTCCCGGTCGAAGGTCAGGTCGTCGAGCAGCAGGGCGGTGCGGAACCGGGTGAAACGGTACGCCTCTCCGGCGTCCGCGGTGGTCGATGGCATGGCATCCTCCTCCATTTTTGACTGATCGGTCAACTCTGCTGGCGCACAAGGCCCACCGCTCCCGGCGGGGCGCTCAGCGCGCGGCCTGCAACAGCAGACGGATGTCGTTCTTGGCGAGCAGCACCAGGCCGGGGTCGTCGTGCGCCTTGGCCAGCAATGCCAGCCCCTGCATCAGGGCCAGCACCCGGATGGCGGCACCGCCGGGATCGACGCCGGCGGGGACGTCACCGCGGCCTTTCGCCTCGCTGATGGCCGTCGAGAAATAGCCCGTCCAGCCGGCCAGCACCCGGCCCGCCCGGGCCCGGCCCTCGTCGCCGTGGCCGGCCACCTCAGCGGCCAGCCCGCCGAGCGGGCAGCCCGGTGTAGCGCCGAACCGCTCGCGCATCAGTGTCAGCATCCGCACGAAGCTGTCGACGAACCGGTCGATGCGCTCCAGCGGCGGCACATCGGAGGCGAACGCCTGCTCCAGCACCGCGTGCATCATGTCCCAGTTGTGGTCCAGGACCGCCCCGCCCAGCACCTCTTTGGACGGAAAGAAGTGGTAGAGACTGCCCTTGTGCACCCCCGCCGCCCGGCAGACGTCCTCGGTGCTGACCTCGGCCAACGACGCGCCGTGCACCAGATCACGGGCCACCGCGACGATGCGTTGCCGCGTATCACGAGCCATGACCCCACCTTCCTTGTTGACCGTTCGGTCAAAAACTATGTCTGAGTTTACCGTTCGGTCAAGAGGGAATGATCGGCTGCAGCCGCATCGCGGGACATGGCCTGCGGTGACCGCCGGCCCGGCCGGACGACGGCCGGACGACGGCCGGATCGCATCCGCGGCGTCCGGGCGGTGAACTTCGGCCCCACAGTCACAGTCGCCTTTCAGATCCGTGGAGCAGCCGGTTGCTGGACAGCAGCGCTCGGCAGCAGCTGCCACGATCGACGTGTGAATGACAACGGTGCCTTCGCGACTGGTGAGGCGGGGTACGTCTGGTCACCGTGGCGTTACGTGCTCGCGGCGGCCGTGACGGGCTTACCTACCGCTTCCCTCGGCTGGTTCCTCGGCATGTGGATGTTCACCGCGATCGCCGGCAGGCCTCCCGTGTCCACGGTTGCCGGCGCGGTCGCCTTCATCGGCACCTACACGATCCTGTTTCCTCTCTTCTCCTGGTTGCTCACTGGTGGAAGGCCGGCTGTGCTGAGGTTCGGCAGCGATGCGATCGAGCTCGGCGCGCAGCGCCACGACGCCGTCCGGGTGCCCTACGAGATCGTGTCGAGCGCTCAGGTTCGGCGGTGGTGGCCGATCACGGTGTTCGAGGTCTTTGTCGATGCCGCCGACAGCTCACAGGTGAGCAGAGTCGACCGGGAGGGCCGTCGGCCGCTGCGTAAACGCAAAGGCAGTCAGGTGCGGTTCTCCATGCCGATCGTGGGACTGACAGCTTCGACGTCGGACGTCCGGAGCCAGCTTCGCCGCCGTGGGGTGAGTGGCTGACGAAGCCCGGAAGTATCGATCGCGGCGCGGTGCGTCGTTCTTCGTCGCCGCGGTGGGTGCCTCCCCAGGTAGCTCGCCCGGTCGCCAGGGGCATTGAGCACCGGCCCGGACGGAGGCTGCGCCGAGCTGGACCGCTTCGTGCCGGTTCCAGCGAGCTTCGGCTGCTTGCCGGGTTCCGGAAACGAGCGGGTCTGATGTCGGCCGGATGCCGATCTGGAATGACGATGGGCAGGTGGCCAGGATATGGGCATGACCGCTGACATGGCCGTGCTCGCCGAGGACTTGACCAAGTTCTACGGCACTCACCGCGGCATCGAAGGCCTCGATCTCGAGGTTCGCGTCGGAGAGGTGCTGGGCTTTCTCGGCCCCAACGGCGCCGGCAAGACGACCACCATCCGGCTGTTGCTGGATTTCCTGCGCCCGACGCGTGGGCACGCCACCGTGCTTGGCCTGGATCCGCGCCGTAACAAGGCGGCACTGCACCGCCGCATCGGCTATCTGCCCGGCGAGCTCGTCTTTCCCGGTCGTGAGCGGGCCGCCGACCTGTTGCGGTTCTTCGGCGAGGCCCGCGGCGGGGTGGCATGGTCGCAGGTGACCAGCCTGGCCGAGCGTCTCGAGCTGGATCTGTCCCGGCCGGTGCGGGCCATGAGCAAGGGCAACAAGCAGAAGGTCGGTCTGGTGCAGGCGTTCATGCATCAGCCGGCCCTGCTGGTGCTGGACGAGCCCACCAGCGGCCTGGACCCGCTCATGCAGCAGGAGTTTCTGGCCATGGTCCGGGAAGCCCGCGCTGCCGGGCAGACCGTCTTCATGTCCTCGCACGTTCTCGCCGAGGTGCAGGAGGTCGCCGACCGGGTCGCCATCGTGCGCGACGGGCGCCTGGCGGCGGTGGAACGGGTCGAGTCGCTGGGCCGGCGCGCCGTACGCACGATCGAGATCCATTTCGCAGACCCCGTCGAGGCTGCGGAGTTCCGCGTCCTGGCCGGGGTCACGGACGTGACTGTTTCGGGGCCGGTACTCAAGTGCACCGTGGATGGCCGCCTCGATGCCCTGATCAAGACGGCGGCGCGGCACGAGGTGGTGGACCTGCTCTCGGCCGAACCCGACTTGGAGGAGACCTTCCTGTCGTTCTACTACCACTCCGAAGGAGCCGGCGATGCTGCGACCGCCACTGGTGCGTAAGAGCTGGCGTGACGACCGCCGGGCCGTGCTCGGCTGGGCCGTCGGCGTCACCGCGTTCACGCTGATCTACGCCGGGTTCTACCCCCAGTTCAAGAGCGCCGCCGAGTTGAAGCAGGACGCTCTGCCGCAGGGCATGCTGGACTTCCTCGGAGTGGCGGAAATGGTCTCTCCGGCCGGTTATCTGCAGGCCAGCATCTTCGGCTTTCTCGGTCCGGTGCTGGTGCTGTTGTGCGCCGTCACTCTCATCGCACGGACCATTCCCCGTCCGGAGGAGGACGGCGGCATGGAACTGCTGCTGACCGTGCCGGTCTCCCGCACCCGCTTCGCCCGGCAACGACTGGCCGCCGCCGGTGCGGCCGCCACCGGTGTCGCCGCGCTGCCCGGCATTCTGCTGATGATCCTCGTACCTGCCATCGACATGGACATCCCGATGGCCAACGTCGCCGCCGCCTCCGTCGGCTTGATTCTGCTGACCTGGTGCTTCGGCGGCATCGCGTTCCTGACCGGCGCGGTGACCGGCCGGCGCGCCAGCGTCCTGGCGGTCACCGGGGCGATCGGAGTCGCCACATACATGGCCAATGCCTTCAGCGACATGTCCGACGCAGTGGATTGGCTGCGCTGGCTGTCGCCGTTCCACTACTTCATCGGCACCGATCCGCTTCACACCGGTTGGCACCCGGGCCACCTGCTGCTGCTTGTCGCCGTCGGCGCCGTCACCACCGTTGCCGGCGTGATCCTCTTCGACCGCCGCGATGTCGGTGTCTGACCCGCGCAGCAGCCGCGCGGCACTACCGCCCGGCCCGGACTGGGCGTCGCTCTTCGAGGACTCGCTCTCTGCCGGCGATCGGCTCCGGGCGGCACAGCTGCTGGGAGCCTGCGCCGCCGACTCCGGTCTGCAGCTCCGGCAGATCGTCGGTGGCGTGCTCGCCGCGGCCGCAGCGCACTGGCACGGTGGTGATGCAACGGCGACCGCGGCGCAGGTGCACGCCAACGCGGCGGCCCTCATCGGCGTCACCCAGCGCATGCTCGACGCTGTTCTCGACGGCTATGCCCGTCAGGCTCGTGCCGAACTCGACCGTCACGACGACGAACGCACCGCCTTCATCAACGACCTGCTCACCGGGCGAGCCGACCCCGGACGGCTGGCCGAACGTGCCGGCCGGTACGGCATCCGCCTTTCCGCCACCCACACCGTTCTGGTCGGCCGCGCCGATGGGCTCAACGCTGAGATCGCTCATCGGGTCGATGCCGCCCTGGCCGCCCGGTTCGGCGAAGGCAACACGGTCACGACGCTGCGTAACGGGGAGCTGGTCTGCATCAGCGCCGGCGGGCTGCGCGGCATCGATGCCGAATTCGCCCACCTGCTCTTGAACGAACTCGGCGCCGGCCGCTGGCAGGTAGCTGTTGGCCGCACCCTTCAAGGTCTGCACGGGTTGGCCGCCTCGTTGGAAGAGGCGCACAACGCCCTCGAGCACGCCGCCAAACTCGGCTTCACCGCCCCGCTGCTCAACGCCGCCGACCTGCTCGTCTTCCCCGTCCTGCTGCGTGACCGCGACGCGATCAACGACCTGGTCAGCACGGTCCTCGGGCCGTTGACCGCCGCTCGCGGAGGTGCTCGTCCCTACCTCGACACCCTCGGTGTGCTCTTCGACAACCAGGGCAATTACACAGCGACTGCCCGTGACATGCACCTGTCGGTTCGTGCCGTCACCTACCGTCTCGACCGTATCCGCGACCTCACCGGCTACCACCCCGGTGAGTCGACCCAGCGGTTCACCCTGCATGCCGCCGTGCTCGGCGCCCGACTTCTCGGCTGGCCGCCGGTGTGACGTGTCCGCGGTCCGCCGGTCCGCCCGGAAGCAGGAGGCGCGCGATGACCACACCGACGGCTCCCCCGTTCTGCGAAACCTGGCACGCCACCTGCTTCGAGCCGGTCGCGAGTGGCTCCGGCATTGCGGCGGACGCGGATCAATGCTGATCCGTACGCTTACACCGGACCGCCGGCGCCACGCTGTCCGATCGGCACAGTGGCCTCGTGCAGTAGGCGTGCCGCCTCATCGGCGACCTCGGCGTCCACCAGCAGATCGAAACGGCCGATGTGGGTGAGCCCCTGCAGTTGAGCCGCTCGACGGCCGGCCAGCAGCCCATAGCTGAGCACGGCGATGATGGCCCCCACCACCACGCCGCACACCGCGGCCGTAACCGTGAGCCAGCCCAGGGGCATTTCGGAGGTGACGAGGTCACTCCCCCGCAGTGCTGCGCCGACCAGGGCGCCGACCACAGCACCCGGCAGGGCACCGCGCGCCGCGGCTTGCGCGGTGGTGCGTGCGCCGGCGGGCTGTGCGGCGGAGAAGTTGCGCCCGACGATGGTCACGCGTTCAGTCGCAATGCCGGCCTGCACCAGATAGTTCCTCGCTCGTTGCGCGGCGGCCTGATCCTCGGCGGCGGCGATGAGCCGCCGGGCCACGCCGACACGGGCATCGGGATCCGGGGAGCCGAATTCCGTCGCCGACGACGTGTCGTTGCGGTTCTGCCTGCCACTCTCGGTCCTCATGACGTCCTCCTTGCGGGACCTCGCCCTTGGGCCCTCCCGCGGCCACCTACCCGGCAAGCACGCCGGCGCATCGACTGGCGGGCAATCGTCACGTAAGAGCGACCGGCAATAGGTGTCTCACTTGAGTCGGCGGGTGGTGGGCCGGGTTTCCCATCGGTAGAGGGTCCGTGCTCGTTGGATGAGTTGACGGATCGTGACGATGGCGGCGGCCAGGTACAGGTAGAAGTCGATGATCTGGGCGTTGCGGTCGGTGCAGCGGCGGATCTTGCCGAAGCCGTTCATCCACGAGTTCGTCCGCTCGACCACCCAGCGCTTTCCGATCTGGATCGGGGCGGGCACGCCCTTGCGGGCGATCTCGGCATCGAAGCCGATCTCGTCGAGTAGCTCGCGGGTGCGTTTACTGTCGTAGCCGCGGTCGAGGTGCGCGGTGACCTGCTCGGGCCAGTGATGGCGCAGCTGGGTGCTGCACTGTTCGAAGGTGTCGCGCAGCAGCGGCGAGTCGTGCCGGTTGGCCGGGGCGCCGACGAGGCCGAGCGGGATGCCGTAGCCGTCGACGCCGGTCGAGCGTTTCATGCCGCCTTTGCCGCGGTCGACCGGGGACCGTCCGGCCCGGTCGCCGCCGCACGGCGCCTTGGTGATCGCGCCGTCGGCGCTGACGTCCGCCAGGTCCAGGCCGATCATCCGGTCATAGGCGTCCAGGGCCAGTTCGTGGAGTTGCTCGCCCAGCCCGGCCTGCGCCCACCGGTGCAGGCGCCGGCGGATCGTGCGATCCGAGCACTGCGCGGTGGCCACCCGTTCGTAACCCGATCCGTGAACGAGGGCGGCAATGACCAGTTCGAACACGACCCGGTTCGGGATTGCCCGGCGGTGACATCCGAGGGGATGCGCCGGGTCGAAGCCGGGTCGCTCGGGACACAGCGCGGCGAACTGGACGAAGATCGGTTCGAGCAACGATGATGGCAGCGCAGGCACGGGACTCCGTCGATCGCTGAGCGTAGAGAACTCTGATGATCAACATCCCGTGCCTGTTTGCTATCTCGGGGTGCCCAGTTGTCCGGATCGTGGATGCCTACTGCCGGTCGCCCTAAGTGACATTCATCCGAGCCGCTCCGTTACCGGCACAGGGGTGGTGCTCAGGTTTGTTTCATAAACCCGTCCCCCGCCACGCGGCCACGCTCAGCGAGTCGATGCAACGGACGGCACAGGCCACCGCGTCGAAATCAGCCGGCTTACGGGCGTACCCCTGCACTGGCAGGTCTTCGGCCCGAAGGAGGCGCTCCTGTGCGGAGGACCTCACCAGCAGAATCACCGGGACTTCAGCAGTTCTGGGGTCAGCGCGTAATCGTCGAAGCAGGTCGCGACCGCCGGCATCGGGCAGATCGAGATCCAGCATCACCAGCCATGCCGCCGGAGAGCCAGTCGAGGAGGCTGCGCGCATCAGGGTGGTCAATGCGACGTCGGCGTTCTCGGTGATATGTGCGCCGTTGCGAAATTCGTAATATTCGAACGCTTCGCGGGTCACACGGCTGTCCGCAGCATCGGCTTGCACGATCAGAAATTCGACCGGGGTCGCAGCGTCAGCCACCTAGGCTCCTTTCAATGATCCGCGAAGTGAGCGGGGGGCCGAAATCGTGCGCCGGCTGGGCTGTGATCGCGCCATCGGTAGTAGCACCGCGGGCGGCGCGCGCCCGGTTCCGGGACCGTCCTGCGCCTCAGTGACGTTCACCTGCTCAACACGTATCCACCGCGGCGATCCTGAACGCCGAGTCCGTCAACTGGTACGCGAAGTCGTGACAGTTTTATGACGAGTTGGGCTGAAGCGGCGCCGCGGCCCCCTTCAGGCGATCGCCCCGTGTCACTCATCGCCGTGTTCGGTCTCTGCGGCCGGCTGGGCGGGACGCCGGGCCGGCGCGGAAACGAAGTGAACAACGCCCATCCCCACCACACGCGATATGGAGGCCGGCAATCACAGGCATCGCAGCCCGCTGTCAGGCCGGTCCGATGAGGGAACGGTAATCGCCGGCCCGCAACGCCTCCCCGGTCAGGATGCCGTCCCCCCTCGGAACCCGCAGGGGTTCGCCGTCGCGCCGGAAGGAAACGGTGGCGATGTCGGCGCGTGACGTCAGCGTGCACACGATCTGCCCGTAGGCGAGCACTGCGTCGGTGCGTGCCGCACTGTCGTCGGTTTCGCTGATTCCCACCTCCGCCGTAGATGATCCGATCGGCAGGTTGACGGTCAGTTCGGTAGCCGCAAGGGCGGTGGACATCCCCTGCGCCTGCTCGTTCGGCGTAGGACCGGCGACCAGTTGATCGAGTTGTTGCTGCGGCGCGGGCACCGCGTCGACGCGCCGGACGGCTTGCACGAGCCGGCTGTCGCGGACCAGGCACAACACCTGGGCGACCTCTCCCAGCGGTTCGGTGGTGGCGGGCGCCGAGGTGGCGGTGAGGGGGCGGCGCGGCAGCGTGACCGGGTGCGGCTCGTCCTGTGCAGGCACTCCGCAGCCGGTGAACAGGAGACTGATCGTGATCAGGGCGGCGAGGCCGCGTACGGTGATCATGTTCTGCTTCCGGGTAGGTCGATGCGGAATCGGGCGCCGCCGCCCGGGCGTTCGCCGACGGAGGCGCCTCCGCCGTGGGCGGCGGCGTGTTCGGCCACGATGGCCAGGCCGAGGCCGGTGCCGTCTCCGGCGCCGCGGGCGTTGGCGGCCGGGCCGCGCACGAAGCGATCGAAGATGCTGACCCGGTCCTTCTCGGCGACGCCCGGTCCGGCGTCGTCGACCTCCAGGAAGCCGGCGCCGACGCGGACAGCGGTCGGGCCACCGCCGTAGCGGACGGCATTGTCGACGAGGTTGCCCAGTGCCTGTCGCATCCGGCGGCGCTCGACCAGCCAGGTGTGCGGTGCGTCCGGGTCGGCCTCGACCAGGTCGGCCGGCAGGCCGCGTGACCGGCAGACCTGCCGGGCGAGTTCGGTCATGTCCACCGGCTCGGGACGGACCGGCTGATCGCTACGGGCCAGTTCCAGCAGGTCGTTCACCAGCGTCTGGAAGCGGCCGACCTCAGCGGTGAGCAGTCCGATCGCGGTCGACGCGCGTCCGTCGAGGCCGTCGCGGCGTTTTTCGATCACGCTGGCTGCAGCTGCCAGGGTCTGCAGCGGCGAGCGCAGTTCGTGGCTGACGTCGGCGGCGAACCGGCGATCCCGTTCCAGCCGCCGGGCGAGCTGATCGGCCATGTCGTTGAACGCCACCGACAACGGGGCCAGGTCCGGTTCGGTGGCCGGGTCGAGCCGGGTCGTCAGATCGCCCTCGGCGATACCGCGGGCGGCGCTTGCTACCGCCGACAGCGGCCGTAGCGCATGCCGCGTCACATACCAGCCGACGGCGGCTCCGCCGGCTGCGACCATGATCGCTGTCGTGGTCAGCACGAGGGCGAGGGTCTGCAGCGTACGTTCCAGCTCGCCCAGCGAAATGATCTCGTAGAAGGCGGCCGAACCAGCCAGCGGTATACCCACGATGAGGACCGGCCGACCGTCGCGGTGAACGCGTTGCGCAGCCGCCTGCCCGCCCGCGATCATCGTCTGCAGCAGCGGCGGAACCGCGGTGTCGGCGGCGAGGTCCGCGTTGCGGGAATGCCACTGGCCGTCGAGGTACAGCAACACGTAGCGGTCCGAGCCGGTATCGAGCGAACGGAGCACCTCCAGCACGTCCGGCGCCGGCCCGGCGATTCCCGCGTTGACCACCGCGGCGTCGTAGTAGGTGGCTCGCACGGCAGTGCGTTCCCGCTCGGCGAACAGGGTCCGGCGGGTCGACTCGTACGAGACCAGGCTGATACAGACCGACAGGAGCAGCGCACCGAGGGCGAAGGCCGCACTCACCCTGGTCCGCAGTCCGATCGGCCTCACGGCTGCAACTTAGCGCCCAGGCCGCGCACCGTGACCGGATGGCGCGGGTTTCCCGATTCCGCCTCGATCTGGTTACGCAGCCGCCTCACGACGTCATGCGTGTCGTCGCGGGCCCTGACAACGACGATCGGCACGTCGTCCTCGCGGCGCAGCCGCCGATTGCATCCATAGCCACTCATGACCGGCGGCATCGGGCAGACGGGGGCACGTCCATCGGCTGGCGTTGGGGTACGGCGCGGGCCGTGCAGCCCTCCTCCTCCAGGGCCATGGCGAGCGACGGGCCGATCCGGTCGTCGTCCTCGATGAGCAACTCGGTGTTCATACACCGCATGATGCCCCGCGGCGATCTCTTCGACCGAGCCGAACCTGCCACGACAGGTTTCGTCACGAAACTGTCACGGACCTGGGAGCGATGTGCAGAGCGACGAGGGCAATCTGATGTTGTCGATCCAGAGCTGGGGGATTCGCCATGACGGCGCACAGCCTCATCATCGCCGTGACCGTTGGCATCGTCGTCGGCGTCGCCGGACACATTCTGACTTGCCGTGGACGGTCGGTGCCGCTGTGGCTACCTCCCGCGGCCGCCGTCGCCGCCGCCGTCCTGGCGACCGTCATCGCCCGCATGGCGAACGCTTCACGGCCGGATCTCACCCCAGCCGAGATCATCGTGCAGGTACTGTCCGCCGTCGCCGTTGTCGCACTGGTAGCCGTGACCGGTGGCCCTGCGCCCGCCGGCGCACCGCGGGAGCACGCAGGCGAGAACGGCTCCGGGTCTGCAGGCGGCCGGCGGTCGCGACGAGCAGGGTGATTGCCTTACGGAGCGTTCCGGCGCGCCGCGACCCGGGCTCCGCCGACGATGCCTGAGATAGAACGGCGGCCGGGCAGGTCCGTACTGACCGAGGTGAAATTCTCCGCCCTTGCTGGGGTCAGACCGCCATGTGGAATAGCCGACAGAACAATGACAATTCCATGACGATCCCCGCGGGCAGGCTCATTTTCTCGGCGGAAGGCTTCGGTAGTCGAAGCCGAAGGATCGTGCCACTATTGATTCATGGAAGTCTTGTTGTGGATTATTGCCGCGGTGGTGCTCGCCGTCGCGGAGATTTTCACGACGACCCTTTTCCTGCTCATGTTCTCGGCGGGCGCGCTCGCTGCGGCCGCTGCGGCCGGACTCGGCGCGCCCGTGCCGGTCCAGGCCGGTGTGTTCGTCGCGGTGTCGGCGCTGACGCTGGCCGCTGTTCGCCCCGCCTTGCGCCGACAGCTGGCCAGGAAGAATGTCGTGGAAATGGGCACGGAGACGATGTCGGGTGCCGTCGCAGTCGTCGTGGAGCAGGTGGACACCGGAAACGGCCTGGTGCGCATCGACGGCGAGCTCTGGCAAGCGCGCGCCCTCGAAGGATTCGGCGCCTACTCTCCCGGCGAGCAGGTCAGAATTGTCGACATGAGCCACGGTGCCGTCGTCGTCTGGCGTGACGACCTGACCGGCGCAACCGATCTGCCGAATTGATTAGTGCCAGTCAAATATGATTGAAGGTGGTTCACACATATGGACGCCGTACTCAGCATCATTGTTGCTGCAGTCGTCCTACTCGCCGTCGTCACTCTGGTGAAAGCCGTCCGCATCGTTCCTCAGCAACGTATGGACGTGGTCGAACGGCTCGGCCGCTACAAGAAGACGCTCAGCCCGGGTCTGAATCTGCTCGTGCCGTTCGTCGACGCGGTCCGGTCGAAGGTCGACATGCGTGAGCAGGTCGTCTCGTTTCCGCCTCAGCCGGTGATCACCTCGGACAACCTGGTGGTCTCGATCGACACGGTGCTCTACTTCCGCGCTATCGATCCGGTGCGGGCCACCTATGAGATCTCGAACTTCCTGCAGGCGATCGAGCAGCTCACCGTCACCACGCTGCGGAACGTGATCGGCTCGCTCGACCTGGAGCGCGCGCTGACCAGCCGTGAGGAGATCAACCGGCACCTGTCCAGCGTCCTCGACGAGACCACCGGCCGATGGGGTATCAAGGTCACCCGGGTCGAGATCAAGGCTATCGAGCCGCCACCCAGCATCCGCGACTCGATGGAGAAGCAGATGCGCGCCGAACGCGACCGGCGGGCCGCGATCCTGAACGCCGAGGGCCACAAGCAGGCCGCGATCCTCACCGCCGAGGGTGAGAAACAGGCGGCGGTCCTGCGGGCCGACGGTGACCGGCAGTCCCGGATCCTGCAGGCCGAGGGCCAGGCCAAAGCCATCCGCACGGTTTTCGACGCGATCCACAGCGCCAACCCGAGCCAGAAGGTACTCGCCTATCAGTACCTCCAGGCACTACCGCAGATCGCCGAGGGCTCGGCCAACAAGGTGTGGATCGTCCCGACCGAGTTGACGAAGGCGTTGGAGGGTCTCGGTGGTGCGCTGGGCGGCCTGGCCGGCATGGCCGACGACGCCCCGGCCGTCGCAGTGGACTCCCAGGCCGTCGAGCGCGAGGCCGCCGCGGCGGCACAGGCGGCCGCCGCCGAGGCGCAGAAGATCAACGCGGAGGTCCAAGCTGCCGAGGCCGAAGTCTCCGGCACGGCGAACGGTCAATCGGGTGGCCTGCCGACGCCGGATGCGGTACAGGCGCTGTACGCCGGAGACCAGGACAGGTCCTGACGGGAAAACCCCATCGCCAGGCCTCGCTGGATCTTGCGGCCGCCCGGCACGGCAACGAGCCCATGGGTCCGCCGCCGCGGGTTTGACGTTCATCATCCGAGCCACTGTCCGTCGCTTGCCTGCGGAGCATCCGCCCGCAGGCAAGCGACGGGCCTGCCGGTCGCGAACTCATTGCCCGCCCCAATCGATGACTGCACGAACGTATTCGGTGGGGACCTCGAAGGGCGGGGCATGCCCCACGCCCTGAAGGACCACCAATTTCCAGTCGGGCCGCTGCGCCGTCCAGTCATCGATCGACGCGCGGGGAGCGAGGCGATCCTCATCGCAGCAGACAAGCAAAGTCGGCGAGGCGACGCGGCGCATCGCCTCCAACACGCGTCGCCGCCGGACGAACATCAGCGACATCAGCGAGGCGTACACCGTGACCGCGTTTCCCAAGCGCGCCGGCTCGACCGCCGACATCTCGTCCCGCATGAGCCTGGCGATCTCCGGCGACATTCTCCTCAGGTCACCGCCCGCATTCCGCTTGCCGTCCGCTGACGCCGCGGGATCGTCCAGCATCCGCAGCTTCGCAGCGAGCAGGCGCCGCCCCGACACGCGAAGCAGCGTACGAGCGACAGGTGCGGCAAGGGCCAACCCGGCCCTGCCGAAGCTCTGCCACATGCGCGCCTCGCCGTCGCTCAGCGGCGGAGGAAGTGCCGGCACCACCAACACGAGTCCGGCGACCCGCTCCGGTTCCCGGTCGGCGAACAGCAACGCGACCAACCCGCCGGCCGACCAACCGTGCACCACTATCCGGTCCAGCTGGAGCGCGTCAGCGAAATCACGCAGGAACAGCGCGTTCGTTTCGATGCCCGCCGCACGCCGGTTCGGCAGCGCCGTGTGGCCGGCGAGCGTGCCGGGCAGGTCCACCGCGATCGCGTACGCATGTGGTCGCAGTTCCGCGAGTACGTCGAGCCAGTTCGAGGCGCTGTTGGCGGGGTTGGCGACAAGCAGGTGAACCGGCGCTTCCATCCTCCGCGTCCGATCAGTTGCCAGGTAGTGCACCGCCGTGCCGTGCACATCGACAGTCCCGCTGCGAATTCCGGACCAGCGAGCGGCACGTTCACCCCAGTCGGTGTACTGCACTCCCCCAGGCTACGGCCGGTCGACAACGCCGCCTGCCCGCTGCTGCTCGATGAATCAACCTGCTTCGGGCACAGTGAATGTCGCGAGAACCGCAACGACCGCGCCGACGACGAAGCTGTTCCATGTCGCGGCCGGGGTGCCGGTACCGCCGCCGTAACCGAGCAGGACAGGTGCCGCGATCAGCCAGAAGCCGAGCAGGATGGCGACCAGACCGAGCATGCTCGTCCGCCATCGCAGGAGGACCTGGAACGACGCGAGAACGAACAGCGCCGCTCCCACTACCACGTCGTTCCATGCGGCACCGAAGCCGCCGACGGCACCCCGGTCCCACCGAGACGCTGTGATCATGAGCCAGAGTCCAGCCGCGATGACCAGGCAAGCGGCGACCACCGCCGGGCGGCGGCCGAGGGAGCCTTGACGAGACGAACGCCGGTCGACAACGGGAGACGCGGCCGGTCGTGCCACGTGCCGGATGCCCTGGAGAAGCTTCGATCGCACCTGGTGACTCCGGCGGTCAGCGGAGGAAGCCGCGGGGCGGCGTGAGGCGGCCGGACAGCCAGAACGGCGGGTGAGCGTAATAGGCGTACAGGTCGGCAAGCTGCATGTCCGCGTCGGGCCCGGCGAGGTGGCACTGCGGTGCGGCGGCAACCTGGAACCAGGAGCGGCCGATGTCGACGGCGTCGCCGCTCACTCGCTCGATGGTTTCCACTGGCACGAAGACGGGCGTCGTGAGTATCCCGAGCAGTCCACCGTGGTCGACGCGAAGCAGGCGCACTCTGCGCTGTCTCCGGTCGATCAGCAGGTCGCCGACCTCACCGATCTCTCTACCGTCGCGATCCCGCACCCGACGGCCACGGAGATCCTCAGCCGGGTCGCTGAGCGTGTGCCCGTCGTCATTCAACGGGGCGAGGGCCCAGGATTCTACGGCCACGGTGAGTATCCCCTCTCCGCACCGAACGGTACGGGGCCTGACGTGGTGGGCGTTCGTTCGGGAACCTACGAGGTGATGTCGGCGGCGACCGCACAAAAGCTGGTCGATTTGATGACAAGCTGTCGGCGGCTCGGCCGGCGGAGCAGTCTGATGGGGCCACCGGACACGGACGGCTTCTTCTTCGAGGCCGATGTCTCGCTCGCCGGAGCCGGCGGCCTCGGCACGACGCCGGCCGACTCGGCGACGATCGGCATCATCGCCGGCCGACCCGGTCACCCGCCTTCGGCGTGGTCAGCGAGCAGGACGAACCACGCGGAGCAGCAGCATTTCACCGAGGCCGACGGCGTACCCGACCAGAGCCGTACGTCCCCGGGGTGATCACCGCGGCGAGCTGAAGGACAATTTCGGCGGGACCTGTCGGGGCCGGCGGCGACTGCTCGGCAGGGAACCGGTCGAAGTCGTGTTGGTCAGACCCGTAGCGAGCGCGGTGCTTGCCACGGTCGGCGCTCGTGCCTGCCGGGCACGCGATCGGAGCGTATGACGGCGCGCTGCGGCCGGCTACGGGTGCGGGTCCGCAGCCGGCCGATCGCGTACGCCACCACGAGCCCGCCATCCATCCCCACGAGCACCGCACCCGCGTCCGATCCCCGCCGCTCGGTCATCGCAGCGACGAGAATGAAAAGTGCCGCCAGGAGAATCACCGGCCAGAGGCGCCGCATGGATCGGGTAGCCGGCCGGCGGACGTTCATGCCGTTGCCCATGCATCCGACACTGGCGCACCGGTGACCCGAAACATCCTCAGCGCGATGACGGATCGATGACACTGCCGGGCGCTCAGCGCTCAGCGCTCTCCTGCCGCCTGCCGCGATGGATGGCGAGCCCGGCAACAACCGCTACCGTCACCGCGGCGAGGAGCACGCCTGGCGCACCCCATACCACCATGAGAACCGACAGGCCGGCCCAGACCAGCGCACCGGCGGTCGCCAACACCATCAACACCACATGTCGCGGAATCATCCGAACCGGGCGAGCCAGGGACGGCTCCTCGGCGGCGAGACGTCCGACAATCTCGTCGAACTCTCGGCGTGTGTCTTTGGTCGACAAATCTTTCACCGCCCTATCGGTGTATGAACCTTCCGTATGGCGTGATACCCCGATCCTGCGGCATCGCCGCCCCTGCGTTCATGACACTCCCGTGACATTCCACCGGGGTTGCCCCTTCACACCAAGCGCGATGATCGTGTGGCATCAACGCCCCGATCGCTAAGGCAGCGCCCGATCGGGCTCGCGAGCCGATCACCTTCACGGTTGCAACTTGTAGCCCAGGCCGCGCACCGTCACCAGGTGCCGGGGTTTCGCCGTGTCCGTTTCGATCTTGTGCCGGAGGCGGCCCACGTGCACATCGACCACACGCTCGTCGCCGAACTCGTGCCCCCATACGCGTTGCAGCAGTTGGTGCCGCGACAGCACCAGGCCGGGATGGTCGGCCAGCTCGCAGAGCAGCCGGAACTCGGTACGGGTCACCGCGACGGGCTCGCCGCGCAGACGTATTTCGCCGGCTTCAGGGCGTACCTCCAACTCGCCGAAGGTCAGCACGGAGGTCTCCGGCCCGGATGGCGCAGCGGCGCGGCTGCGGCGGCGCAGCGCGCGCAGCCGCGCCGCCAGTTCTTTGACCGCTACCGGCTTGACGACGTAGTCGTCCGCGCCCGCTTCCAGGGCGGCCACGATGTCATGGGTGTCGTCGCGGGCGCTGACCACCACGATCGGCACGTCCTCGTCACGGCGTATCCGCCGGATGCACTCGTAGCCGTCCATGCCTGGCAACATCAGGTCGATCAGCACCGTGTCGGCCGGCTTCTCACGCTGCAGGGCCAGCCCTTCCTCGGCGGTGGCCACGGCGTGGGCCGTGTAGCCCTCGTCCTCCAAGGCCATGGTCAGGGACACGCGGATGCGGTCATCGTCCTCGATCAGTAGCACGGTGCTCATAACCGAATGATGCCCCGTAGCGGCCGCTCCAGCCGAATCACATCGGCACCTTCGCAATTTGTCATGGAACTGTCATCAGGTCACCGTCAGCAGGATCGCCGATCGCAGTCTGTCGATTCTATAACCTTTTCGTTGCGATTTTCCGGGAGAAGTTTTCGACGCTTCCGGTGTTGTCATCGTCGCTGGCTACGCCGAGCGCTCGCACTGTTCGTTCGGCCGGGATCATCACGATGCTCGCCGCCCATTCGGCAGATACGAAGTTGTCATGCGGTTGTCATACAACAGGGCCGGAACCGCCACATCCATGCACAATATTTCTCCGTGAGACCATGAGGAGGTCTTAATACGCACTGCGGGCGGTGGCGCACCGGTTCGGGCGCCGCCCCCGCCGTGCGGTCAATGAGCCACCTTTGTAGGGGCCGAGGCTGTGCAGGCCGGCGGTCCGGTTTCCTTCGGCCCGAGGCCTGGTCGAAGACGGTTCACCTGTTCGTATCGTGTCTGCTGTTCACTCTCGAGAACCGTGACCTGTTCCGCCGTGCAGGGACACTTCATCGCTGAGCCGCTGCCGGCGTGCGGCTTTCCAGCTCGCCCGTGCCAGCACGACCACGGCGATGCCGACGACGATGTCGTTGACAGTCGCCAGCGGCGCGGTGTGATAACCACGGACGAACGGCGCAACGATCAACCATCCGCCGAGACCCATGTTGACCAGGCTGAGCGGCGCGGTGTCGTCGGGCATGACCACTCGCAAGAAAGCGAGAGTGACGATCGCCAGTCCGACGACGACGTCGTTCCAGCCGATGAACGCGATGTCGGCGCTGCCGTGGTCCAGAATCAGCGGCGCCATGATCAGCCAGGTTCCGGCCAGAACCGTCAGCTCGCTCGGCGTGTGAACCACCTCGCTGAGGAGGCGGCGAGCAAAGGGAAATTGGACGTGAAGCTGCATGGCAGTGTCCTTTCGGCTCACTCCATCATCGTGACGATTGCGCTTGCGAAATGCGCCTCAGCCGCACTGCAATGCCATTCTATCCGGCGAACCGCATGCCGGGGGTCGCAGCGGCTCATGAGGTCATCCGCCGCCTTGTCGTCACGAAAACGTCATGGCGCGGGAGAACTTCCGCCAAGCGAGTCGCACACACTGAGATGTGCCCGGCGGACGCTACGCTTCTCGTTCCAGGAGGTTACCGATGACTGTCATGCATCTGGTGGTGGCAGTTGCCGTCGGCATCGGCATCGGCGCGCTCGGCCAACTCATCATGCCAGGTGGCCGCCGGATTCCCTTCTGGGTTCCGATGACCGCAGCCGTGGGTGCCGCGTTGCTCGCTACGATCACGGCACACATCGTCAACAGCGACGTCGCCGGCGTCAGCCCAGGCGACATCGTCATGCAGGTGGTCTTCGCCGCGCTCTCCATCAGCCTGGTCGCTGCCACGGCGGACCGGCAACCCGCTTCCCGCGACAACGACGGCACAGTGCGGTGACCTGTACGCGGGCTTCGACGCATGGACCGCTGTTCTGTGACGCCTGTGAGGCGCCGCCTACAAGTTCCAGGAGTACCCGGCCCGGATACGGTCGTGAACCATCCGGGCGTCTGTGCGGGGCTTTCCGTTGCCGGCCCCCGAGCGGACACGCCTCATAGGAGGACTGCGGCGGCGAATGGCAGACGTGCAGACGGAATGGCCGATCGGCGGTCCGGCTGCGAAGTTCGATCACGTACCGACGCGAAGCCGTCAGAGCAGCGTTCGAACATCACGAACATGGCGTCGGCTTGCAATGCCCGCAATGCGGTCCGGAAAGCCTTCGACGGCTCGGCGAAGCAGAGCCCGACCGCTTGGGCATGGGCGACGTCCTGGGCCTGGATGAGCACGCTGAGTCCGTGCCGGTCAATGGTCTCGGCTGCGGACAGATCGACGACGACACCGCTGTGATTCCCCACCGCCCACGTCAGGATGTCCCGGAGAGTGGAAGCGGTCGTGGTTTGGATAGCACCATGAACCGCCACAAAGGCCACACTGTCGTGGACTTCTACGCGGATCGGTCGGACCTGGCGGAAGTCGTCGTCGGCGGGCCGCGGGACGATGGTGGTTACTTCTGCCAACTTCGCTTCCGGCATCGACATTCCCCGGCCTTCCCTTCATCGTGTCGACAAAGGGTTGCTCAGAGACATGGCAGCATTCCGGCAGCCGTATGACAGTTTCTTGACATCACTCATCGGCGGCCGCGAACCGGATTTTGGATTCGCTGTCGCAGGATGAAGAAGAGTCGCGCTCCCCTGAGGGCGCCGCGAGCGCGGCGACCAGCATCGCGAACCCGCCGATCAGGATCAGCCAACCGATCGAGTAGATCGCGCCGGCGACTGCGGCGCCTGCTCCGACGACAGCTGTGCAGCCGAGACAGCCGTCCCAGCCTGCTTCTGTTACGGACGTCGTCATCGCCGTTCCTCCGGTAGATCGATACCGGCTCAGGTTCACACAACACCGACACCGCTGATCGAGAACGCTCTGATCGACGCGGGACTGACATGACCCTGTCACGCGAACGCAGCGGCTGTTGCGGGTCCTTGTCGAAGAAATGCATGTCCCGGTGGTTCAAGCCGCATCGCCAGTGGTAGCCGATCTGCCGAAGCCTGCGCCCTCTACCTGACGATGGGAGATCCGACATGGCAGTGGAGAACAACGCCGCCACACTGATCCGGCTCAGCGACAGCGAGCACATGCTGGCCAACCCGGACGAGGACATCCGAGGCAGCAAGGTCGTCGACAATGACGGCGAAGACCTGGGCAAGGTCGACGACCTGCTCATCGACGCCACCGAGCGTAAGGTCCGGATGCTGCGACTCGAGCACGGCGGAATCCTGGGCATAGGTGGTACCCCGTCGTTCATCCCGGTGGACGCGGTCACAGCCATCGACGACGTGGTACACGTCGGCCAGTCACGCGAGCACGTCACCGGGGCGCCGCACTACGACCCGGACCTCGTCAACGCCGACGAACTGTATGAAGAGTTGTATCGCCACTACGGGTATACGCCGGTCCGGCGTAGCGGCAACGTCGCTCCGGAGGATCCGGCCGACCGGCACTGACGTATCCGGCGCAGCGGGCAGGCGGCGGCCCTCACCGATCGCCGCTGCCCTACGCGCGTCGACGGCGGGCCGGAGAGCGCTCCGGTCGCCTGGCTCGACGGCGGGCAGTCGCCTTCGCCAGCGGTCGTTCGATGTGCAGCCGCATCAAGTGGGCGGGGCGGTCGGGTCAGAACACTCACAACAGCTATCCGCCCGTCGCCGACTGCGGTATCAGGGAAGCACGACCGCACGGTCGCGCATTTCCGCCCGGCACTTCACAGCCAACGCGTCGAGTTGCCGTTGTGCCTGCTGCAGGCGGTTCAGCGCCTGCTGCAGGCGGGCCGACTCGAGCTCGCCCACTGCCTGTGCGGCAGCTTCGAGGGTCGTTGCCGCGCGCTGCGCCCGATCCAGGCCGGAGCGGCAGCTCGCCGGAATGACGTCGACCGTCCGGTCGACCTGCGGTACGACGGCGGCCGGCCGTGCCCGGGCGTCGCTCGCCCGCTCAGGTGCCGCAATCGGTCTGATACTGACGCCGGCCGTCACACCCAGCAGGAAGGTCAGGGCGGTCGAAAGGACGGTCCGGCCACGGGTGCAACGGTGCGGTGTGCTTTCCATGATGGATCCTTCGGCGAACGGCTTGGCGCCGGCGGACGAAAGCCGGCAATCGGCTGAGAGAAAGAACTTCAGAACCGGTGACCGCTGCGCGTCGCGACCGCTCAGGCTCTGGCTCCCCGGCGACGCAGCCGGCTTGGCGGCTGCGCGTCACGGGTACGCCGGCGCAGTCGCTCGGGCCAGACATGTTCCAGGGCGTGCCGGCGCAGGTCGGCCGTAGTTTGATCAACACAGGGGACGATGTGCAGCGTCCGGTCGACCCGTGTCGCGGCGAGGGTTCGCTGCACCGATGGTGACGGTGCGGCGAGCGCGAGCAGCAGCCCGAGGGAGCGGGCCCGGCAGTGGGCGCGAACCAGCACGCCCTGGCAGGCGCCGTCGATCAGTGAGACCCCGGTCAGATCGACGAGTACGTCAGCGCCCCGTTCGAGTCCGCCGACCAGGCACGTCTGCAGTGCCGGCGCCACTTCGGCGTCCACGTCACCGTGTATCCGCACCACCGTGGGACCCGCGGGAAAGGCGCTGCATACCGACCAATGCGCCGTGGCGGCGTCCAGCATGGCCGCACCCATGTCACACCTCCGATTTCGCTGTCGTGTCTCATATTCGTCCGCGGCGATGGCACTTGCGGCCCAGAGCCATGAAGCTTCAGTGACGATCGCCTGAGCCCCCGCAACTCGGCGTATCAAGGGGTCGAACGGGCCGCGGGTCCGGCCCACGGGGGGCACGGCCGGACCCGCGACGTCGTGATGCGTATCCAGCGGCACCGAGCACAAACTGGGTCGGCGCGTTATGCCATGGGACCGGCACAAATGCCATGCGAACGACACATCGGCACCGGCGCGGATTCGCGTCGGCATCGGCTCACCAGGCGTATCGCGGCGGTTTTCGGCGACAACCCCGGACCTACGGCTCGTCATCCGGGGGTGGATCAGCGACGAGTACGGGTCCCGGCAACGGCCACTCCGCCGCACCCGGCTCGTTCGGCGGTCACCGCGCCTATCCCGCCCACCACGCTGGCCTGCGCGATCGGCGGAGGCTGGGACCGGATGTTTCCCGCGTAGTCCCTCCGACCTGCTTGCCAACGAACCCATGCCAAACGAACTTGGTGCCGGAGCTACTGCGTCCTGTTCCTTGTGTCAGCCTTTGCAGCAACATCGTCTGAACGCCTCCAGGTGAGAGCACCTGTCGTGACAGTTGCGTGACACCTCGCCGCCCGGCAGCCACCTCCGTTTGCCTGCGAATTCGCCGGGTAGGGCGGACGGTGCTCCAGATCGGCTACGGGGCCGTACGGCCCCGGCGACATGGCGAGGGTTCAATACCCGGGAGGTGACTGATGCGATGCCTCAGCGGCCGGTACGTCCTGGAGGATCAGGTGGGCCGGGGCGGGATGGCCGAGGTTTGGCGGGCCCACGACCGGGTGCTGCGCCGCACGGTGGCGGTCAAGGTGATGTCTCGTGAACTGGCTGCGGAAGCCGCTCCCGAGCAGATGCGTCAGGAGGCCCTGCACTCCGCGAGGCTCTGTCATCCCCACATCGCCGGCGTCTACGACTACGGGGAGACGGTGGAGAACGGCACCCGGCTGCCGTTCCTGGTGATGGAGTACGTCGACGGTCCCACTCTGGCCGGGCGCCTCGCGGAGGGGCCGCTGTCCTGGCCGGAGGCTGTGCGCATCTGCGCCGAGGTGGCGGACGCTCTGGCCGCCGCGCACGAGGCAGGACTGGTGCACCGCGACATCAAACCGAGCAACATCATGCTGGCACCGGCAGGCGTCAAGGTGGTGGATTTCGGTGTCGCGGCGCGGACCGGGCACCAGGCCGCCGACGCGGCCGGACGGGTTTGGGGTACGCCGGGCTACCTGCCTCCGGAGCAATGGGGGGACGGCCAGGCGTTGCCCGAAGGCGACGTCTTCGCGTTGGGTCTGGTGCTTCGCGAGTGTCTCCTCGGACGGACGGCGCGAACGCCGTTCACCGGTCCGAGGCCGCCGGCAGGCCGGAACCGGCTCGGCGTACCCGAATTGGTCGTGCCGGCCGGACTGCCCGCCGCCGTGTCGGAGATTTATCGTCGCTGCCTGGCTCACCAGCCGGCGGACCGGCCGAGCGCAGGCGAGGTCGCCGGCGTCCTCCGCGCGGCCGCCGAAGAACGTGCCGCAGCCGCCGTCCCGGAGCGTCACCGCACGACAGTGGCGACCGTCCGGCCGGGAACGACGCGTCCCCAGCCGAGCACTCGTCGGGCGGGACGAAGCGACTGGCCCCGGCGGACCGCGCGGCTCGCGGCGGTGTTGTCAGTGGCCGTGGTGGCCGGGTTGCTCGCAGGCCAGGCGCGGGAGATCGGGTCGTCGCAACAGGCGGCACAGGCCGAACCGGCCGAGACCAGCGCCGCACCGGCCGCGGTGCGATGCCGGGCGACGTACAGCAGCACCCGCGGCGCCGACGGCAGGTTCGCGGCACGGCTCGCGGTCACCAACACCGGGCCGAAGGCGCTTCGCGATTGGACGCTGTCCTTCCGGGTTCCCGACGGTCAGGTGGTGACCGGCGGTGTACCGCAGGGACGTTGGTCACAGGACGGGGAACGGGCGAGGGTCGCCGAGGCAGGCCGGTTGCTGCCGGGGGCGACCACGACCCTGTCACTTCGCGGCCGCTACGACCCGGACTCCAGCGATCTCCCGGCCGGCTTTGCCGTCAACGGTGTGACCTGTGCGCAGGTGTTGACACGGGTGAGGGGTTCGCGGACGCCGGTCCAGGCAACGGTGGATGGTTCGCGCACTCGGCGGGCACGGCCCACGACACGCCCTACGGCACCGGCCAGCACCGCCGAGCCGTCGCCGCGCACTCAGGCGCCGGCCTCCGCACCGCCCACCAGTAGTCCACCGCCGGCCTCACCGTCCGCGAGCGTGGCGCCGAGGCCGAGCAACGACCCGACGTCATCGCCGTCGAGCACGCCAGTGCCGCAACCGAGCAGGCCCGAACCGACGGAGCCGCAACCAACCGGCTCGGAGCTCCGGCCTAGCAGCATCCCGTCAACGGGCCCGGGATCGACTGGTCCGGCGCCCGTCACGAACGCATCGGCGCAAGCCGGAAGGTCGCCGGAAACGGTGGCGTGAAAATTACCGGTCCCGATGGGGCGTCCGCCCAACAGGCCCCCGGCTCCGTCATTCCCGACGACGATGATGATCTGCCCGCCGTTCTGCACCGCGCGTGACTGCCGGTACGTCGGCAGGGCCTATGCCGCCGCCTGCTGCGGCCGGCCGGAACTGGACCGCAGGCGTTTGCTGGGCCAGCCGCTGAGCGGGCCCAGCAGCGCCAGCAACGCGGGCATCAGCAGAGACCTGATCAGTACGGCGTCCACCAGCACCCCCACCGCCATCGTGAACGCGAGTTCCTGGAACGGCTGCAGCGGAATCAGGAACAGCAAACCGAAGCTGACCGCCAGAATCACCGCCGCCGTGGTCACCGCCCGCGAGGACGCCGGCGTCGCGATGATCAGCGCCTGCCGCATCGGCTGCCGGCGCGCCTCGTCCCATACCCGGCCGACGGTGAAGATGTTGTAGTCGGAGCCGAGAGCGACCAGCAGGACCGCAGCCGCGAAGGGCACGTAGAACGTGAGCTCGTCGTCGCCGAGAAGGTCGACGAACAGCCAGGTGCTCAGCCCCAGAGTCGCGGCCAGACCGAGCAGATTGAGCGCCAGCAACAGCACGGGCGCGAGCAGCGCACGCAGGAACAGGATCAGCATCAGCAGGTTGACGACGAGTGTGGCGACGATGATCCGTTTCAGATCAGCGGTCGTGCGCGCTACGACATCGGCGGCCACGGCGCTGTCTCCGCCGACACCGGCGCTCGCTCCGGATAGTCCCGCGCGCGCGAGCAGGCCCGGCAGGTCCTGCTGCAACGCCGACACCGCTGAGATCCCCGAGGCGCCCAGCGGCGAAGTGTCCAGAATTACCAGGAAGCGGGCAGCTGCACCGTCACGCGACAACACCAGTCCGAGCTCGTCCGGCAGCGGCTGGTCAGCCGGCCCGACGACTCCGGCGACCTCGGACCGCGCGGCCAGCATCGTTTGGAGACGGGCGAGCGCGTCACGCTCACGTGTCACTCCCGGTCCCTCCACCAACACGACGGTGGGTGACACGATGCCCTCGGCGAAGCCGTCCCGTGCAGCGTTCGCCGCCTGGCGTATCTCGCTGTCCGCCGGCAGCGAACCGACGAAGGACAGGCCGAGGCTGAGATTGCGGGCGGGCACCGCTGCCAGGGCCAGCAGCACGGTGCCGACGCACAGGACCACTGCGGCGTTGCGCGGCCGAACCAACCAGCGCGTGCGGCGGTCGCGGCGCGCCAGCGCCGCGCGTTCCATCGTGCTCAGGCGCGGCCGGTGCCCGCCGGGCCAGAAGAGGTACGGTCCCAGGATCGCCATGAGCGCCGGCACCAGAGTCGTGGCAGCCACGAGACCGACCAGTACGGCCAGCGCCATACCCGGCCCGAACGCGTGGAACAACGGGAACCGGGCGACCAGCAGCACACCGGTGCCGGCGGCCACCGTCAGGCCGGCCACGGTCACGATGGTCGTGGTGTCCTCGGTCGCCCGTACCGCCGCCCCGCGACGATCAAGGCCATCCGCCAGGGCTCGCCGCATCGCGAACAGATAGAAGACCACGTAGTCGGTCACGACACCCAGCAGTAACGCGATGAGCAGCGGCGCGACCTCTGGCGGGACCGCGACGTGCAGCATCCAGCCGAGGACACCTGCCACGTCCAGCAGAATGAGGGCGGCAGTGCCGGCGGTGACCAGCGCGACGAACGGAGCCACCGCGGACCGGAAGGCGACCGCGACGATGAGCAGGACTGCCGCCAGGGTGGCGATCTCGGCGGTGTGCACCGACCGGCTCACCACACGGCCCTGTTCCACCTGGGCCGGCAGCGTACCGGTCACGCCGACCACGTGGTCCTCCGGCCCGAAGTGGTTGTCGACGAAGCGATGCGCGGCGGCGATCTGCGTGCCCAGACCGACGTCCGGTGGCATGAACAGCAGAGTCAGGATGGTGGTGTCGCGTTCGCGGCTGCCGGGGAACAGCCCGGCCGTGTTCGTCAGCGGGATCGCACCGAGAATCGGGCCGGCGTCGGCGTACTGCCCTTGGGTGACCGCGGCAGCGCGGGCTACCGCCTCTGCCTGAGTCAGCGGAGTGAGGCCGTCCGGGTCGTGCTGCACCACCGCGACACGGCTCAGCAGGGGGAACTTGAATCGGGCGAACGACGCCAACTCCGTCTGGATCGCCGGGTTCTCGACCGAGATCAGGCCCTCCACGCCACTGCCCCGGTTCGGTGGCTGAAAGCCGGCAGCCACCACGGCCAGCAGCAGCCAGACCCCCACGATCAACCAACGGCAGCGGACGACGACGCGCGCATACGCCGCGGCCGGGCCGCGCGACCGACGTCCGGCCGGCGCTATCACCTGCGTTCTCACGGTTGTCCCCTGGCGATCGGCGTCAGCGGGTGCGGTCGAACAGCCAGGTCATCGTGGGACCGTTCTGGCGCGTCTGCACCTGCAGGGCGTCGCCGGTGCAACGGTAGGTGCCACCGCGCAGGATGGGCAGCACGTCCAGGGCGTCGCCGGTCTGGGGTAGGTCGGTGCCGGTCAGTTCGCCGACGCGGGCATCGTCGAGCAGGGTGACGTCGAACGGCTCATTGAGTTTCACGGTGGCCCGCAACTTGTTCTCGCCGGTGCCGGTCTGCGGCTGCCAGGTTCCCGGCGTATCGCCGGTGGCCGGCTCGAAGCGGACGGCAGCACGCAGCGATCCGGCGTACTGGATCTGTCCACTCAGTTCCATGTCGCCGAGCGCTCCCGAGAAGGTCACCGGTTCTGAGCCGGCGAAATCCACTGCGGTGAGTCCGTCGCCGTTGACAGTCATGACAGCACCGGTGCCGCCGGCCACGCGGCCGGAGGTGGTGCCGAAAGGTCCGGCGGCACGGACACCGGTGACCCGCCAGGATCCGGTCACACACGCCACCTCGGCGGACTGCGCCGACGCGGTCGGTGCTGCAGATGCCGACGGGGTGGGCGCGGGCGGCGACGCCGCGCCGGTGGGGTCGCCGGTGTCACCACAAGCGGCGCCGGCCATGCCGAGCACCATGCCCAGACAGAGGGTCAGAGGAATTCGAGCAGTCATGGAGATCGCCTCCGAGAGCGAGCAAGCTGTGTGCTTGTGTCCTGCCCATCGGAGGCGACAGACCCGACCCGGTCGCGTGACGCTTCGATTACACTGCGGAGGCGGTTCGGTCGCGGCGCCACTCCGCTCGATGAGCGCATCGGCTGCAATTGCACCGCGAACCCGGCTTCACGCCAGGGTGTCGGGCTCGGGTGCCAGCTCGCCGAGAGCCTGCCAGCGGTCGCCGGTCACCGGAAACTCCTTGCCGAGACCCGCGGCAGCCAGGGTACGCCGCACGAACGGCGACGGCGCCACCAAACGGATGGTGCGTCCGCAGCGATCGGCGATCCGGCCGGCGCGGACCAGTGCGTTGAGCGACGCACCGTCGATCAGCGTGACGTCCGCCATGTCGACGGACACGTCGGCGCCCCCGGTAACACCGGCGACGACGCAGTCCTCCAACACCTCGGCAGTGGTGATGTCGATGTCGCCGTGCAGCTCCACCACCGCGGTGTCTGCCGTCTGCGCCGGAACTGCCACCCATCCGTTGCCGGGATCCGTGTTGTTCATGGTCTCCTCCGAAGCGGCCGTCCTGGATTCCTCCCGTCGAGGATCGTCCGGCGTCATGACGGTCGACCGGCGTTCGGATGACATTCCGACAGTTACCGCCCCGCAAGACACCACAACGGGCCAGGCGTCTCCCCGGCCGCTACGATCCGCTGCTGCCGGCCGGCCGCCCTACCGAACCGCGATGAGCAGCCGTTGTCACGCAACCGTCATGCCGCCGCGGGCGGACCGCGAAGTCGTCGGGCGACGATACAAGGGCCTGACGTCCACGCCGGTAAGGAGGATCCGATGATTGCTGAGGACCATCCGGATCGCGGCTGTACCGTGTCGTCCGCACGGCTTGCCGTCACCGGCGAACTCGTCCTGGCTTCCGCGCCGAGGACAGCGGCGGTCCTCGACGCCGTGTTGCCGAGCCGCCCCCGGCGCGTGCTGATAGATCTCGCCGACTGTTCCTCCATCGACGGCGCGGGTATCGGAGTCCTCTTGCGCGCCCACTACCGGCTGCGACGCGATGGCGGCCGGTTGACGCTGCTCAACCCTGCTCCCCCGGTGCGGCGCGTCCTGCACCTAACCAAGGCCGACACGGTTCTGGACATCCGCGAGCTGCGGCCGGTGGCCGGCATGACGAACCGGCGGCTGGTGGTTGCCAGCTCTCGAAGGCATGGTTGAGTCACCGTCTTCATTCAGGACGCAAGTCAGTGCCGGCGGGCACAGCCCGGCGCCCAGTAGGCCGCCGCAGGCGGATGGCCATCACCGCCACCCCTATGCCGGCGAAGCACAGCTGCACCACGAATTCCCGCGTCACGCCACTAGGCCGCGTTTCATAACGCGCGGAGCCACTGGTTGATGATGGCGATGGTGACGGTGGCTTCGAAGCGGACGGCGAGTTTGTCGTAGCGGGTGGCCATGGCCCGGTGCTGTTTGAGCTGGCTGATGCCGCATTCCACCGCGTGGCGCAGCCGGTACACCTGCGGGTCGAAGGAGGGTGGCCGCCCGCCTTTGGACCCCTTCGCTTTGCGGTGCGCGTCCTGGTCGGCCTTGCTCGGGATGCACACCCGGATCCGGCGGCGGCGCGCGTACCCGCGGTTGCCCCGGCTGGTGTATGCCTTGTCGGCCAGCACCAGGTCGGGCCGGGTCCGTGGCCGGCCGCCGCCGAGCCGGTACACCTTGATCCGTTCCAGCACGGTGATGAACTGCGGGCTGTCCCCGCGTTGCCCGGCGGTGATCACCATGGCGAGGGTCTTACGGCCCTGCTCGCAGGCCAGATGCGTCTTGGTGGTGAACCCGCCCCGGGACCGGCCCAGCCCGTGATCGTCAGGCTCGGTCTGCACGCCACCCGGCGGCTCCTTCTGCGCCTGCCCGTCGCGGCGGGCACCGGCGGCGTGCTGATGGGCGCGGCTGATCGTGGAATCGACGCTCACCGTCCAGTCGATCTTCCCGGCCGCGTCGGCCACCGACTGCAGCCGGGCCAGCAGCTGTGTCCAGGTGCCGTCGCGTTGCCAGCGCCTGAACCAGCGGTACAAGGTCTGCCAGGGCGGATACACCGGCGGGACATCGCGCCACGGCGAGCCGGTCCGCACCCGCCAGCGGATCCCGTCGATGATGTCCCTGCTGGCCCATACGCGTGGTCGCCCGCGCCTTGTTTCGACAGGCAGCAGCGGCTGCAGCACCGCCCACTGCGAGTCGGTCAGGTCATGGCGCCTCACTGCCGCTACGCTCGGCACGAGGTCTCCGGTCGGTCTCTGGTTTTGCTTGGTCGCTAAACCACCTACCGGAGACCTCTTCAGTTATCGATCACCGCCACGCCGTGACATCGATGCCCTTACGAAACACGGGCTAACCTCGGCTCCGGCAAGCCGGGCGGCCACGGACCCGAGAATTGCGCAGGCCACACCGATTGCCGGGGCCAGCCACCACGGCCTTCGACTGTCTCCGGTCACATAACGGCTCGCCGAGCCGGCCACGGCTCCGGCCGTGACGGCGGTGACAAAGCTGATCAGATCCATCGGTGTCCCCCGAGATCTCGGCGTCCGGCTATCGTTCGCCGCGACCTGTGGTGAGGCAGTTGCAGACGTCGGTAACGCCCGGCACCTGCCAGACAAGGTGATGCAGGCGAGTGCGCAGTGCGGCGGCAGGGACGGCGCCTTCCAGGATGACGACCCGGTTCTGCACCTCCACCACGATGCGGTACGCGGTTCCGGTGAGGTTCTCTCGCAGTTTCGCTGCCACGCGCATCGCCAATTCCTCGTCAGCGGCGAGAGGCGGAGCGGGTCGCTGGAACGCCCAGTGCGTCGGGATTCCGTTGAAGAAGAAGTCCGACGGGAAGTACGGATACATGCGGGGGCCTCCGGGGTGGTGTTGCGGTTCAACGTCTTGGTCGGACTGCTCTACTTCGTGGTGACGGTCAAACGACGCCCAACGTGACGAGCCGCAGGACGCTCTTGCTGTCCTGTCCGGCCGCACGGTGCCACCGAGGAACGGGTGGGTGACCGTGCCGTCGTCGAGCAGGTCCTCGGCGGCGGCGGTGGCCGCCGGTACTGCGAAGCCGATCGGCACCGCGCCGGTGGGCGGCGGCAGGTAGGCGTCGTTGATGCCGACAACGCGGCCTGCGGCGTGGTCGAGCGCACCGCCGGAGTTCCCCGGGGGGATCGGCGCGTCGGCCTGGATGAGATCCACCAGCGGACGGCCCCGGCTCGCTGAGCCGGGGATCTCACGTCCGACACCGGAAACGGCCGTCGATGAGGATCCTTCGCGTGTTTGGCATGCTCGGCCCCTGCCCCGGGGTCATCCGTGACTCTCGCCGGCGTCGGGCGGGCCGGTGCACTTCTCTCCCCCGCCTCGTGTCCGGGGGTCGCCGGCCGTACATCGGTTCGCGCCCGGCACGGGAACAGCCGGGACAATCCCGTTCGGCGCAGCATGTCGGCTACCGGCGGTGCGGCGTTGACCACACAGATCCGCGTGCCGCTGTGCCCGCCGGCACGATAGGCGTCCAGCAGAGCCCTGGCCACACCGCCGTCCGCACTCGACATCCGGCGCAGATCGATCACCAAGGTCCGCGCCCCGACACCGACGACCGCGTCGACCAGACACCGGCGCAGCTCCGCCATGTTGGGCCGGTCCACCGTGCCGACGACGCCGGCGACCACACAGTCACGCTCGACCGCGTAGGTGCGCACCCGAACATCGCCGCCCGACGCCCGGCCCGGCCCGCACAGATCGCGGCGCAGCCCGTCGAGACCCGAGCTGAGCAGACGGCACACGGTCATCTGCGACGTACCCATCGCTGCCGCGATCTGCGCCTGGCTCCAGCCGCCGAAGAAATACCTGTCGACCACCCATTTCTGTCGCGGCGGCAGCTGCTGCACCAGGGCGCGTACCGTGAGCCGGTCGTCGGCGCTCTCCAGCGCCGGATCCACGGTGCCCAGCGGATCCTGTCGCTGGAGGCCATCCCCCTCGCCGCAGGGCTGGTTCAGTGAATCGGCCCGGTACGCCGAGAAGCTGGCAGCCGTCGCATCGACCTGCTCCCTCGCCACGCCGAGCTCAGCGGCGACCTCCGCGGCCGACGGGTACCGGCCCAGACGCTGCGTGAGCTGCGCGCGGGTCCGCGTGACCTGGAGCGCCAGGTCACGCTGTGGCCGGGGCATGTGCACGCTCCATACACGATCACGGAAATGCCGTTTGATCTCTCCGGTGATCGTCGGTGTCGCATAGGCGGTGAATCGGTGGCCGCGGTCGGGGTCGTATCCGCCGATCGCTTTGACCAGCGCGTACGCTGCCACCTGACGCAGATCCTCGAGCATCTCGCCGCGTTGCTGGAAACCGCGGGCCAGGCGGTACGCCAATGGCAGGCCGAGCCGCACGGCTGCGTCCCCCAGCCGACGCCGTTCCACGGTGGTGCACCGGGGGTCACGCAACCGCCCCACCAGATCCGTGATGACTTCGTCTCGCCCGGCGACGTCGACGACCTCGATCGGTCGCGCCGCCGATTCCACGCTGTCCGGCCGGATGAAGCTCATAGACATGTTCTTCTCCCAGGTCGTGGCGACAGTTTCGGGTGTGTGCGCACCCGGGCCGTCCCGCAGTAGCCGGCCGCGGCTTGGCGCCCGGACGTTGCATGAGGCGTTTCCGCCGTCTGGCTCGGAAAACGCAAGCCGATAACCTGTGATCGAATTGCCAAGAATGTGATCGGGCCGTCATCCCGGCGTCGCGAGCCTTGTGCGTCACCGCCCCGACCGCGAACTTGATCCGGGCATGGTCTCCATCCGGATCCACGCCGGTCGCAAAGCCTTGATCGCCGACAAGATCTGGTCCCACGACCGGTAGAACCGGATCATCGGCTTCGCGCGACGTGCCGTGCCGCAGCCCGTGCATGGCGCCGCGCCGGACGCACAGACGTCGCCGACGAGCAGGGTGACGCCAGCGTCTGTCCCTGGCGACCCCGCATGGTCGAGATCCGCGGCACCGCCGAACGCCGCGAAGGCCCTCAGGACCTCGGAGCCCATTCAGCCCCGAAGTCATCCGCATCCACTCTGACAAGGTCCACAGCCACCTGGCTGGACTGAGCCGTCATCGACAACACCGGAACCTAGGAGGACTCATCGGTGCAGATGACTCAGCGGCTTCGGATCCCGGTGCCGTCGTGGTGCGCTGCTACGGCGATCGGAAACAGCCCCCTGCGCGAACATGACCAGCGGGATGATCACCGCAGCAAAGCCGAGAAGGATGATCAGGCCTTCGCGGTACACGGCTCCTGCAGCAGCGACGATCACACCAGCGATCGCCAGGCAGGTAAGAAGCGTTCGCATGCTTTTCTCCTCTCGTCAGCGCCAGATGTCCAGACTGGTGGCCCGTCGTGGTGGTTGGTGCACAGTCGCCTGACAGCTGCATGACAACCTTCGAACCTGCGGCCCGACGGACCGGTCGGCTGGGGCACCGCCTCGTTCAAGGCACTCGAGCGCAGGTCGACGGTTCGTGCCAGTCTCGTGGCTCGTCCGCCTCAGGTCGATCGGCGCGGTGGGATATTGCATTTCCGGTGCATTAAAACCGCCCGAAGCCACTGCTTCATAGGACTCCCGTTGCCGGAAAATGGCCGATCACGAGCGTCCCGGCGGAACGACAGTCAGCCGATTGCAGACATCCGCGACGCCGGGAACCTCCCAGGCTCGCTGACGCATCACCTTGCGCGCTTGCACCGAGGCGACCTCGCCCAACAGGATCACGACGCGGTTCTGCACTTGCACCCGGATGTACGCACCCCTGATGTGAGGATCGCCGAAAACCGAGGCCGCGAACAGTTCCGCAATCATGTCGTCAGTCGACATGCCCATCGAGCAGTCCTGCAGATCCGCTTCGGATTCCTGCCAATCTCCTTCGCCCTCGGGGAATGGGTACATGAAGGTCCTCCGCTGATTGCTCGCACCGAAACTGCAAGGTCACAGCATCGCTGGGCCACGTAGCGGCCGCTCCGCGGCGCCATGACAGTCTCGTGACGATCGGCTCAGCCGACGCGCTGCAACTCGTGGGAGAGGTCCTCCATCAGATCCGCCACCTCGCGAGCATGATCATGCAGAGCACGCAGTCCGGCCGGGTGGGTGTCCGAGCGCCGCGCGCGATCCTCCAGATCCGCGCACAGGTTGGCGAAGCCGTTCGCACCCAGGGTCGCCGAGGAACCTTTCAGACTGTGTGCCAGCCGCGCCATGCTCGAGGTGTCCCCTGCCGCCGCAGCCAGTTCCAGCCGGTCCAGCGTGTCCGGCAGCCGTTCGGCGAAGTTGTGCAGGATGTCAGCAACCCGGTGCCGGTCGCCTGACTCGGCCGCCATACGCCCCACTCGTTCCCGGATGTTCTGCTCCTCGCTGAGCCCCGTCCCCTGCGACTGCACGGCACTGACCGCCGCATGGACGTCGGCGTGACCGGCCGCGTTCGCGAGCACGGCGTCCAGTTCTGCCTCGCGGATGGGCTTGGCGAGGAAACCGTCCATGCCGGCACGCCGAGTCGCGTTGCGGTCGTCGACCATCGCGTTCGCGGTCAATGCGACGATCCGAGGAGGACCGTGCGGCGGCGGGTCGGCGCGGATACGTTCGGTGGCGGCGAGCCCGTCGAGCACCGGCATCTGTACGTCCATGAGCACCAGGTCGAACCGGGTACGCCGGATGGCTGCCACCGCCTCGGCGCCATCGTTCGCCAACTCCACCCGGTGGCCGCGCTGTTCCAGCAACAGCTGCGCCACCCGCTGGTTGACGGGGTTGTCCTCGGCGACCAGCACGTACAGCCGACGTCCGAGCGGCGACACGGGATGGGGGTCGGCAGCGGGCATCGGTGTACCCGGCTCGGCCCTGCCCAGGCGGAGCGTGACCGTGAAGGTGGAGCCTTGGCCGGGGGTGCTGTCGACGCAGATACCTCCGTTCATCGCTTCGGCGAGGCGTTGGCTGATCACCAGGCCGAGGCCACTTCCCTCGTAGCTGCGCGCTACCGAGGTGTCGGCCTGGCTGAAAGGCAGGAACAGCCGGTCCAGCCGGTCCGGCGGAATGCCGATACCGGTGTCGCGGACAGCGAGGCGAACGGCGACGCGCCCGGTTTCGGTGGGCTGTTCGGGCTCCACCGAGATCGTCACCGTGACGCTTCCGTGCTCGGTGAATTTCACGGCGTTGCCGATCAGATTGACCAGGACCTGCCGAATGCGGCTCTGATCTCCGATGACGACGGGTGGGCAGTCGGTGGAGAGATGGCTCGACAGTCGCAGTCCTTTGGCGTCTGCGGTCAGCGACACCAGGTTGATCGCCTGCTGGACGCAGGAGCCCAGGGAGAAGGGCCGCTCCTCCAGCGTCAGCTCACCCGCCTCGATCTTGGAGAAGTCCAGTACGTCGTTGATGATGACCAGCAGCGACTCGCCACTGGCCCGCACGGTCTCGACCAGTTCACGCTGGCGCGGGTCCAGTTCGGTCTCGGACAGCAGGCCGGTCATGCCGATCACAGCGTTCATCGGGGTGCGGATCTCGTGGCTCATGGTGGCCAGGAAAGCCGACTTGGCAGCGGCGGCGGCCATGGCCTCGTCGCGGGCGGACACCATGGCTGTCATCGAGGCGTTCACCGCGCGGGCCATCTGAGCCAGTTCGCGCGGCCCGGCGACTTGTGTGCGGCGGCTGAGGTCACCGTCGATCACCCGTTGCGCGGCAGCAGTGACTGCCTGGGCCGGCGCGGTGATCCGCCGGCTGATCCAGCGGCCGCAGACGGCCACCAGCGCTGCTGTGGCCAGTGAGACCCAGAGAATCAGTTGCCGGGTTCGGTGCGCGCTCGCTTCGCTGCGGCGAAGCAATTCGGCCAGGTGCTGTTCTTCCCCGGCGTGCATCAAGCTGACGAGCTCGCGAACATCGGTCATGTCCGAGTCGACGCGTTCCGGCGTCTGCTCGGCGCTCGCCGCCTCGAAAGCGGCGAGGCGGGTCTCGAGCAGCGGCTGCAGCCGGTCGAGCAGACGCTGGTGGTCGGGATCCTCGCGGGCGGTCCTGCGCACCGTCGAGACCCGGTTGCGAACCGTGGAGCACGAGTTCCGTACCGCTTGGGCCCAGGTCGGGCTGCCGGCCTTGGCATAGCCGCGAGCGGCGCGGTCCAATCCGTTGACGGCGTCGCCGAGCCGGCCGATCTCGCTCAACAGAAGGTGCGAGTGCTGCAGCGGCACCTGGCTGCGCATGAGGGCGCCGATCTGCAGCCACGCGCTGGTGCCGATGACGGCGAGCGAGATCAGCGCCAGCAGGAACCCGGCGGCGAGGGTCCGGCCGACGGTCCACCAGGAAAGGCTCCCATCGGTGATCCGACCACCGCGATCACCCACGGGTACTACTCTAGGTAGCGATCGAGGAGGGCGTGGTGACTTCTGTCCTGGTGGTGGACGACGATCCGACGATGTTGGAGATCGTCGCGACGGTGCTGCGTTCCGGTGGCATCGACGTCTCCACCAGCAGCACCGGGATCGACGGCCTGCGCGCGGCTCACGAACATCCGCCCGACTGCGCGGTACTCGACGTCACCATGCCCGACATGACCGGGTTGGAAGTGTGCCGCGCGTTACGCGACGACGCCGAGACCGCCGACATCCCGATCATCCTGCTGACCGGTCGTGGCCAGTGGCTGGATGTGGCTTCGGGATTCGACGCGGGCGCCGACGACTATCTGGTCAAGCCGTTCACCGCTCAGGAGCTGCTGACGCGCGTGGACGCGTTGACGGCGTCCGGTCAAGGCTGACTCGGGCCGCCACGAGGCAGCCGGACCACGAGGTAAGGCGTACCGGTCACGGTTTCCACGCCGACGGTGCCGCCGTGCCGTCCCACGACGGCGCGGGCGAGCATCAAGGCGGTGGCGTTGCCGCCGGAATCGGCGGCGGTGAAGAGGCGGTCGGTCGCCTGTTGCGGGGGCAGTTTCAGCGCGATCCGCCATCGGTCGTCGAGCAGTTCGGCGGCGATCTCATCGGCGCTTCCGCCTACGGCTCGGACTGCCGCGATCAGTCGGTTGAAGACCTCGCCCAGCCGGGCCCGGTCTCCGACGGCGATCGGCGCGGACGCCTGCGCTCGCACCGTGGCCCCATGGGCGGCGGCCACCTCAGCCAGCAGCGCGGGGACATCGAATTGCCGCTGTTCCATCGGCACGGCGCCGCTTTCGATCCCGCTGATGGCGGCGATCTGGGTGGTGATGTCGTTGATGCGGTGGAGACTGCGCGCGACCATCGGCAGCGCTTCGTCGAGCAGCGGGTCGCCGCTGCCTTCCGGCAGCAGATCGACTATGCCCAAGGCGGAGGTCAGCGGCGTACGCAACTCGTGCAGCAGGGCGGAGACCAACTCGGTCTTGGTGGCCACCAGTTCCGCCAGGGCCCGGTTGTGCTGCCGCAGGCGGCCGCGCACCCGCACCTCGTTGGTGAGGTCGCGGGCGATCACCGCGAGCAGAGGCGGGTCGTCGGAGGGCAGAGCGTGCCAGCGACCCTCGATCACCCGATCGCCGACCGTGCAGCGGTGCCGGCGGCCATAGCCGTCGTGCCGCGCGGCCCACAGGCTCGCGGCGGCACAGAACGGTTCGCGTTCGCTGAGCGTTGCGACCGGCTCGCCGACGAGGGTGTTCCAGGCCTGTTGTGCGCCGAAGAGCCCGAGGAAAGCACGGTTGACGGTGGCCACTACGCCGTCAGCGACGATGGCTATGCCAAGGTCGACCGCCTGAGTCAGCGCTTCGACGACCGGTGGCAGGGTGCCGGCCGGGGGTTGTCGTAATGCCTGTTCGGGTTGTTCCCTATCCATCAACGTCCACGATAACCGGGGCGAAACACCTGAATAACTCAAACTGCCGCGTATGCCGGAAGTCGCTGCACGTGTCAGCGCGCGCCACGCGCCGAATCCCCCGTCGATACTCAGCGTGGCAGGCGCCTGCACCTGCAGCGCCGAACTGACCAGGTCCGGCATCGCCCGGGAAGACAGGGCGACGCCGGCCGGGTGAATCGGCCGGCGTCACGCTGTCTCCCAGCCGCCGGGCAGGCCCGCCCGGCGGCTGGTCGTCGAGTTGATCAAGCAGCAGGGTACGCAGACGCAGCGAAAGACAACCGAAAGCGGAGAACGTACCGGCGCATCGGCGCTACTCCCGCGCTCAGACCGCAAATGAGGACCTTGAGGACCTCACGATCGTCCATGGCGTGGTACGGGCCAATCTGCCGCCCGCCGATCAGCGCTGGCAACGGGCTGCCCACCTTCGTGGCGGATGTCCTCGGCCGGGTCGTCCGGTCAGTGGGTGGACACAGGTTGCGATGGCTCCTCGATGTCGAGGAGGCGGGCCACGCGGCCGTGACTGAGCATGTCCCGGACTCGCTCGTTCGGACCTCGCAGGATGAGACTGCCGTCCATGATCGTCATCCGCCGGTGTGCCCGCAACAGCATGGCGACGGCGGCCTCGTCGATGTGGTCCGTTGCTTGTAAGTCGACAATCAGGCGACCGGGACGCAACTCCGTCGCGTCGTCGACGAGTTGCTGCCAGCGGTGCACCGTGTGATCGGCCAGCGGCTCGGTCACCACGACGACCGCCTCGGGAATGATCGCGCTCCGCATCCGTGTCAACCTTCCGCCCGTATGTCCGTCGACGTCAGCTTCCACATCCGATCAGACGGAAACTCCACGGGCCCATGACAGTTGCATCACAGCTGCCGCTTCATCGGCTCCGCCGTCCCGAATGGTCGTGGCGACAACAGGCACGGCTGACCCGGAGGATCAGTGTGGTGGACTTTCGACGATCCCTTTCCGGGAGTCCGGGGTAAACGCGCAGGCATGCGTTTGGTGTGGGTGCTTCTTGGCTTCGCGCTGAGTACGGCTGTGCTGGTCGACGTCTGGTTGACGATCTTTCATCCGGACGCCGAGGGCCCGATCGCGGCGACGGTGCGCCGGCTGGTGTGGCGGGCGGTGTCACTCGCGGGACGGCATCGTGACCCGCCCCGCCGGACCGCGCTGGTGCTCGCCGGACCGGTAGTCGTCACTGCCACCTTCCTGCTCTGGGTCGTCGTGCTGGTCGTGGGTACGGCGCTGCTCGTGTGGCCGTACCTCGACGCCTACCGCACCGCCGACGGCGTGGTGGCACGCGATTTCAACGACGCCCTGTACTACGCCGGCGGCACACTGACCGTGCTCGGCTACGGCGACATCACGCCGGACACTGGCCTGCTCAAACTGTTCAGCGTGATACTCGGGGCAGTCGGATTCGCCATGTTCACCGCCCTGGTCACCTATCTGATTCAGCTGGTCGGCGGTCTGGAGTTACGCAACCGGCTGGCCTTGGCGGTGTACGACCAGACCCGCGAGCAGGACGGCGCCGGACTGCTCCTCCGCAGCCTCACCGAGGAAGGTGTGGACGCTGCCGTCCAACGGTGCCGCGACTGGGCGGCCAGCCTCCGCGAGGTGGAGGACACCACGCGCCGCTATCCCTTGGTCGCGCTGACGTTCCGGCCCCGCCGCCCCGACTACGATCTGGAGCCGGCGCTGGAGCACCTGGCCGAGGCAACCGCGGTCGCTTTGCTTGCGGGCTGTCATCAGCCGTGGCGTGCCCTGCGACTGTCGGCCGAAGAACTGGCCCACGCACTGCTGCGGCTGCAGGACACCATCGCCCGGCGCTACCTTCCGGACATTCAGCAGGCACCGGAGCACGGACGGCAACTCTTGCAACAGCTCCGCGAACGCATCACTGAGCAGACCGGTTGCCGGGCCATGTCAGTCGACGACGAGCTTGCCGGTCATGTCGTCTCACGCTCGCTGGAATTCTCCGACACTCTGCGCGCGTGGGCCGCCCCAGGCGTTCGGCTCCACGACCGCCGCTCCCCCCGGTAACCAACTGGCCCGGGGCAGCGAGAATGTCGATGCTTACCGGCACCGACCGGCCCGGCACGCTGTCGACGGCGGTAACCGCTGCCACTGCGGTTTGCCGGAAGGTTCCGCCGAGACGTCCTGGATGAGCACGTCGGTGGCGGGTACACGACCGACATGTTCTTCGACACTGTCTACGACTTGTGGCGCATCGCGGCTGTCGGCGTGCTGACCTATCTGGTTCTCATCGCCGTTCTACGGATGTCCGGCAAACGCACGTTGGCGAAGATGAACGCCTTCGATCTGGTGGTAACCGTTGCCCTCGGTTCCACGCTGGCCACCATCCTGCTGACCCGCGACGTCTCGCTGTCCGAAGGGCTCGTCGGATTCGCGGTTCTTATCGGCCTGCAGTTCGCGGTCAGCTGGCTCTCGGTGCACAGCGATACGCTTCGCAATCTCGTCAAGTCGACCCCCACCCAGTTGCTTCGCGATGGCGATCTGATCCTTGATGAGCTGCGCCGTCAGAGGATCACCGGAGGCGAGATCCTCCAGGCCGTACGTGCACAGGGCATCGGGGATCTGAGTTCCGTGGCTGCCGTGGTGCTGGAAACCGACGGCAGCTTCAGTGTCATCCCGCATCAACAGGCCGGCTCCCGCAGCGCACTCCGCGACGTCCGCCATGCCGACCGGATCGCATCGGCTCCGCCCAAGTCACGAGCCCAGTAGGCAGCGGTTCAGCAGCCGCGGGTTGTGCAGCATGGCAGTCACCTGGTGCGCTGCTGTCGGCCGGCGTCCGCGATCGGGGCAATGATCTCGTCGGCAGGTTCCCCACGACTGTGTTCCGGCGGGCTTGCCCGAGCCGGTGCGGTTATTGATCCCGGACAGCCCGGGCCCGCGCGCCGGTATTCCGGTGGATGACCAGGCCGTCAGTGGAAGAAGCCACGCGCCGGGGGAACGTAGCCGGGTGCCCAGTACGGCGCGTAGCCGTAGTAGTCGTACAGGCCAGCCATCTGCTGGTCACGGTCAACGACTTCCGGGTCGTACTGTGGCGCGTCCGCCACCTGCACCCGGGATCGGTCGATGCCGACCTTGTCGTCGGTCACCCGCTCAACGGTCTCCACCGGGATGAACAGCGCCGTCGCGCCGATGCCGAACAGTCCGCCGTGCTCGACGCGCAGCAGGCGCACCTTCTGCTCCTCCTGATCGATCAGCAGGTCGTCGACCTTGCCTATCTCGTTGCCGTCGCGATCCAGAACCTTACGTCCGCGGATGTCCTGATCCGGGTCGGCCAACATCTGGCCGCTGTCGCCAAGTTCCACCAGTGTGCCGAAGTTCGCGTTCATGGTTCTCCTCCCTCTCCGGGCATCGACGCCGGGAGGTCATGGATGACATTGACGTACCGGCCGAAACGCTATGCGGCCGGATTCGCGGACTTCCTACAACCACTTCTCGATTCGATGACAGCCGCGCCCTTCGTTTCACCGACCATGAACGCCACTAGACCGCCGGTCCGGGACGGCAGACGTCGTAGGACTCGGCAAAGCGCTGTCCGCCATCAGGGCTTCCTCACGCGGGAACGGGGCGAATCGCGACAGCGGGTGGGGATCGCAAGCGTCGACTTCGTCGCCGGAACCTGCCGGGAAGAGTGAAGCCTCCGCCGCCCACCGGCGTTGCCGGGATCGGGCCGGCCGGTGGTGCCGGCGAGTCCTGATCCAGCGCCCCGGTACGGCCCCGTCCCGGACCGGTGGTTCGCAAGCATGATTCGGATCGCCGCGGTAACTCAGGTCTGATCGTCGGGTTCTCGCACCACAGCGACCGGGCAGTCGGCCCGGTGCAGCAGTGCTTGGCTCGTCGAGCCGAACAGCAGCCCGGTCAGCGGCCTGCGTCCGCGAGTTCCCACCACGATCAGGGCGGCCTTGTCGGTCCGGTCGGCCACTACGACCTCTGGGTGGCCCTCCAGCAACCGCTCGTGGACTGTGACGTCCGGGAAAGCGGCCCGCCACGGCGCAACAGCTTCGTTCAGGGCCTGTCGTGCCGCGGCGGGCAGTTCCTCGCTCATGAACCCTGTGGCGGCCGTGGTGGCCGCCATCGTTCCCGGACCGGTCGCCGTCAGCGGAGGCTGCCACGCATGAACGGCGAGCACAGCGCAGCGGCGGCGAGTCGCCTCCCGGAACGCGAACTGCAACGCCTGCCCGTCACCGCCCGAGGCGTCGACCGCCACGACGACAGGGCCGGTCGGTTCCGATGTTCCCCGTACCACCACCACAGGACAGCGCGCGTCAGCGGTGACCCGGTCGGCCACCGATCCGAAAAGGGCCGCCGCCAATCGACCTCGATCACGGCTGCCGAGAACCAGCAGGCCAGCTTCTGCGGAAACCTCCACCAGCGCCGGCACCGCATCGCCGGAAATCGTACGGGCGGTCACCTCCAGGTCCGGAGCATGACCGGCTGCCTCATCGACTGCATTCTCCAGTATCTGATCGCTCGACGGCCCGGGTCGCAGACCCGCGTTGCTGACGCCGACCGGTACCGGCAGGACGACGGACTCCGTGTCGGATGCGCCTGCCACATGCACCACCTGCAGCGGCTCCCCGACCTCGGCGGCGTACTGAGCAGCCCACCGCACGGCTGCCAGCGCGCCCTCAGATCCGTCAACGCCGACGATCACACGCTGCCTGGGATCACCCGCGCTCACGTCGACTCCGTCCTGCGGTTCCGCTTGGTGCGTACCGCGTCAGTCACTTGCAGCTGCTCGGTCTGCCGGCGTGGGCAGGGTATCGCTCCGGTCCCTTCCTCGGCACCAGGGTTTGCAGAGCCGGTTCCGGCTGATCCGGATCTGCCCTGCGCATCGCGGCGCGTACGTGAGCATTCAACGGGGTCGGCACCGTCGATCGCTGTTTGCCGCGCCGACAGCCGGGAACACAGGTCGCCTGCCGCTTACCACCACTCGAGGGCGGAGCGATCCAGCATGGATGCCGACACCACCGAAGCGGAACGGGATCGATCCTTCTTCGGCCAGCCGCGTCCGTTGGCCACCCTGTTCGGGGTCGAACTGTGGGAACGGTTCTCGTTCTACGGCATGCAGGGCATCCTGCTCATCTACCTCTACTATTCGGCCGCCGACGGCGGGCTCGGCATCCAGGAGAGCACTGCCACCAGCATCGTCGGCGCTTACGGCGGCGCCGTCTATCTGTCCACCATCCTCGGCGCGTGGACAGCCGACCGGTTGCTGGGCCCGGAACGCGTACTGTTCTTCAGTGCTGTCCTGGTGATGTGTGGGCACATCGGCCTCGCGATCCTGCCCGGACTGCTCGGCGTGACCATCGGGCTCATCCTGATCGCCGTCGGCAGTGGCGGCGTCAAAGCCAACGCCACGTCGCTGGTCGGAACCCTGTACGGCGAGCACGACGAACGCCGCGACGCCGGATTCTCCCTGTTCTACCTGGGCATCAACCTCGGCGCTCTGGCCGGGCCGCTGCTCACCGGACTGCTGCAGAAGAACGTCGGATTCCACTTCGGCTTCGGCCTCGCCGCGATCGGGATGGCCATCGGCCTAGTGCAGTACACGTTCGGGCGCCGTCGTCTGCCGCCCGCGGCGCGCGAGGTGCCCAACCCGCTGCCATCGCAGTCCCGTCCGATGGTGGCCCTGGCCGGCGCCGTGACGCTCGCCGCGATCGTAACTTTGGCAGCCACCGGCGTGCTCGCCGCTGACCGGCTCGCCTCGATCGTGGTGGTCGTCAGTGTGGCGGCGGCGATCTGCTACTTCGTGGTCATCCTGACCAGTCGCCGGATTTCCACGGTGGAGCGGCGCCGGGTGCTCGCGTTCATCCCGCTGTTCCTCGCCAGCGCCGCTTTCTGGTCTCTGTACCAACAGCAGTTCACGGTCGTGACGATCTACTCCGATCAGCGTCTCGACCGCACCCTGTTCGGCTGGGAGATGCCGGTGTCGTGGGTGCAGTCCATCAACCCGGTCTTCATCATCGTGCTGTCCGGCGTGTTCGCCGGCCTGTGGACCCGGCTCGGCGACCGTCAGCCGACCACCCCGATCAAGTTCGCCGCCGGAACCGTCATCATGGGCGTAGCTTTCCTGCTGTTCCTGCCGTTGGCCGGCGGCGGCCCCAACAGCGCGCCGCTGCTCGCGCTCGCCGGAATCCTGCTCGTGTTCACCGTTGCCGAACTGCTGCTCTCACCGGTCGGGCTCTCGGTGTCGACCAAACTGGCGCCGCGCGTCTTCCACACCCAGATGGTCGCCCTGTTCTTCCTGTCGGTTGCGCTCGGAACCGCACTGTCGGGAACTCTCGCCGGCTACTACAGCGCCGATGATGAGATCGCCTACTTCGGTGTTCTCGGCACGATAGCCATCGTGCTCGGGCTGGCTCTGGCCGCCGCCGCCAAACCCATCAGCCGCCTCATGAGCGGCGTCCGGTGACAGTGAGCCGTTTGATCCCCGACACCGCGGGCATCCAGCATCAACGATTGATGTGGAGGGTGGACGCGAATGCGTCACGAGACGGAGAAGCAACGATGGGAGCGTAACTTCGCCGACCTGCTGCAGGAACTGCGGGTAGCGCAGACCGGTGTGCAGATTCTGTTCGCGTTCCTGCTGACGTTGCCGTTCACTGCCCAGTTCGAGCAGACAACCGAGGTGCAGCGCGGTATTTATGTGGTGGCCCTACTGGCTGCGGCTTTCGCCACCGGGGCGATCATCTCCCCGGTGGCGTTTCACCGGGCGTTGTTCCGGCGAGGCCGCAAGCCCGAGTTGGTGCGCTTCGCTCATCGCATGGCCAGCGCCGGCCTGGGATGCATGCTGGTGGCGATGGTGGCCTCGGTGCTGTTGATCACCGACTTTCTGCTGCCGAGGCTCCTGGCGTTGGCGTTGACCGCGGTGACGGCGGTCTGGTTCGTCGTGCTGTGGGGCGTGCTGCCATTGGCCCGGCGCAGCTGGGGCGAGAACGATCCGGACGAGCACCTGTCCGCCAAGGAGGTCTCGGACCGGGTGAGCGCCGGCGCCGGCCACTGAGTCGGCATCGGCGGTCTTGATTGCGGCCGGATCCGCACAGCGGACAGCGCCAGCGCTTCGGCCGGTACGCGCCTGACCGCGTATCCGTGGAGGAAAACTCGGCGCGGTCTCACCGGCGGGCTGGCGTCTCAGCCCGAACCCGTCAAGGTTTAGGCGAAGCCCCGTCCTTTAGGACGGGGAGCAGTCACGCCGTACCTCCCCGAGCCTTCGACGACGTCTCCCTGGCGCGCCTACCCGATGCGGAACGGAGGAAACCGCGCAGCTCCTTTCACCGTCCGGGTGCAGCGGCCGGCTGACAGGTACGCGCGCAGCGTGACCAGCGCACACTCAACGGTCGTCGGCCGGTGAACGACGAGGTTCTCCGCGAACCGCGCGTACGGTCCGGCGGACAACGCCGTACCAGGCGGGAACGTCAGCCTGCTCGTCGAAGGCGCGGGCAACCACCACATCCGTCGAGGAGTGCAGCAGAATTGACAACACGATTGTCACCGCGACCAGGTGGAAGATCTCGTTCGCGGCGAGGATGCCGGATTCCAGCACGATCAGCCCGTACACCACCGAGGCGAAGCCTTTCGGCCCGAACCACATCGCCGCCGCCTGCTCCCGCATGCCCAGACCGGAGCGCAGGAACGACAGCCACAACGCCACCGGCCGGGCCACGAAAATCGCCAGGATCGCGAAAATCCAGCCGGTCCAGGCAATTTCACCGAGGAACGCCGGGGAGATCAGCGCACCGAAAACCAGCAGCGCCGCAAGCTTGAGCAGCTCGGCGATGTTCTCCCCGAAGTGCTCGAAGGCGGCCCGCTGCCGCGGCCCGAAGGTGGCCACGGTGATGCCGGCGGAGAAGGCTGCCAGGAACAGGTTCGCGTGGGTAGCCTGCCCGACGGCGAGCACGAGCAGGCCGATCGCCAGTCCGTTGAGCGGCTCGTAGGCCGGGGAGGCGGAGAAGAACCGGCTGCGTTCCAGCAGAATGGCACCCAGTGGGATCAGTACGCCGATGAGCAGGCCCAGCGACACCTCCAAGGCCAGTTCGCCCAGGTGCAGGTCGGCGGAACCGGCCGCCACCGCCAGAAAGACGATCACGAATGGCAACGCCAGTCCGTCGTTGACCCCGGACTCGACATTGAGCAGATGCCTCAGCCGGGCCGGCACCTTGTCGTTACCGACCAGCGCCGAGGCGAACACCGGGTCGGTCGGTGCCAGGATCGCTCCGATCAGCAGCGACTCCGCCCAGCTCAACCCCGCCACATAGTGTGCCAGCAGAGCGGTGACCAGCAGCGTGAGCGGTAAGCCCCAGCCCAGAGCCCGGCCCGGCAGCCGCCATGCCGACCGCAGATCAGCCCAACCGACCCGCATCCCGTCGGTGAACAGCACCGCGAACAGCGCCAGCTCAGCCAGCGTGCCGACGATCTCCGAGTCGGCGTGCACGTCCAGCACGCCGGTCACGCCTGGCCCGAGCAGGAAACCGGCGGCCAGGAACAGCACCGCGGTGGACAGGATCGTCCGGCCGGCAAGAGCGGAAACGAGGACCGCCAGCAGCAGGACACCGGCGAAAGCGAGCAGCAGCACTGAGATCTCCGGTCGATAGCAACGACGAGCCGACTGCCGACCAGACTTCCCGGCGCACCCCGATAGCAAGCTACCGGATCGGCCGATCGCGCCGACTTTCACGTGACCCCGAATCCGGTCGGCGCAGGCGTAGAGCTGCGCTGTGCGGGTACGCGCCGCCCGACAACGCACCGACTTGCGGAGGTGGACCCGTGCCGGACAGCCCGGTCAAGGACAAGAACTACAACCTCATCAACATCCTGCACCTGTCGCTGGAGAACGCCTGGCGGATGGAGCAGTTCGTCGCCGACGCCGAACGCGAAGGCGACACCGAGCTGGCGAACTGGTTCCGCTCGATCCAGGAGAACAGCCGGAAAGCCGGCGAGCAGGGCAAGCAGCTGCTCGCCCAGCGGCTGCAGACCGAGAAAGCCTGAGCATCAGCCGTATGGCCGCGCCCGGTGTCCCCGCTGGGCGTGGTCGCCCACCGTCTGCCGAAACGAGGGTGCTCCTCATGTCGAACGAGAACCGCCCCGCTCAACCGAACAGCGATCACGACACCAGCGAAGCCAGCCGGCAGGACGGGCCGGTGAAACGCGCCGACGCACGGACCGGTTCCAGCGGAGGCGGCCCGTACCCACTTGCTGAGCCCGACCGTGAGGAAGCCGAACAGTCATGACCGGCTCGACCACCAACCACCAGCGCCGGGCCCGGTCTTCAGTGCACGAGGTGGCGGCCCGGATCACCAGCCTGTTCTGCCTGGTCGTCTCCGCGGTCGCCGCCACCCTGGCGGCGATGTCGCTCAACTCCGGTCGCCCGGACCGCGGCCACCTGCTGGCCTGGATAGCTGTCGCCGCACTCGCCACCGGTGCCTTCATCCGATGGCGATGGCGACGAGCAGCCGACCACGAGTCACGCCGATGACTTGCTGTTCAGTACGCAGGCCGCGTACCGCTCCGACCTCACGGCCTTCGGCTGGTTGTTCAACGCCTTGGCGGTGATCGCCGCGGTCGACCTGGTCGTCGTCTGACTACGGCGCCGGAAACGCCGTCATCCGAACAGATGGAGAAGGACCGCCGGGCCCGTCGCGACGAGCGAGGGGCCGAACCCAGACGCGCGGGATCCCCGCGACGCGGCTCGCGCGCATGACACTCCCGGCTGCGGCTTCGCGGCTGTCGGCGCGCACCGGCCTGGGTGCGGGACCGGCGCGATGCCGTGTACTCCGCCGAGCGGGCCGGCCAGCATCCATCTCAGGTGACGCAGACCGGTTCGAGAACGAACTGGGCCCGGCCCGACGCGTCGGTGTAGGCGTTGAGGGCAGCCGTATCCGTGTCAACAGGCGTTCAACGTCGAACCGCTACCAGGCCATGACCATGATTCAGCAGCCGGCGCCCCCTAGCGCACGTTCTCACCAACGACCACCTAGGAGAAAGGGGGCGAAGCGCCATCCTCGGGGGCTGAGGTTGACGCTTCGCCTGCTCTCACCTTCACCCTCATCGAGACGTCGAGAACGTCCGGCATGGTTGTCACCGCGTCGTGCACGGCTTGAAGGACGCCCCGTCCGGATACAACGCCTTCGACGATGACCACCCGGTTCTGCACCTCGATGGTGATCCGGCACTCGTGTGTGCCCAGCACTGCAGCGACTACGTCAGCCGCCCGCAACGCGAGTAGGTCGTCAGGTCGAGATCTCATCAGGTGCCACCGCCGGTGTCCGCCGACGGACCTACCGGAAGAACCCGAGTCGAAAGGCTGCATGACCGTCCTCCTGCGACGCCGGGATGGGGTCTGGGCAACGCGCGACATCGAACAGGATGCCGCTCATCGCCTGGCCACCGCAGCTCGGTGGCGCTTGCCACCACCTTTCACCGCGAAGCTACGGTGGCCGGTCCACAGCATCGACACAGCGACATGTCAATCGTGTGACGACGCAGCGTCGCCGACAGCCAGCCCGGCGACATCCCGTCCACTGCTTTCGCATGCGGCCGTCCTGCGTCCGCGGAACGGAGGATGGCGCGCGAGTTGCGCTGTCGTGCGAGCCTCTGCCCGAGGCGTCCTGGCAGGGCATCGGAGTGGAGAGTTCAATCGATCACGGTGCGGGTCAGGCAGTCCACCGCCCAGCGGCACCACCGGTCGTGACTCCAGCCCAGGTGGTCCACCAGCAGCAGATAGGTCTCCGGCGAGAGTAGCGCCACCGCGGTGTCCGCCGCCGCGTCCACTGCGCAGCGCAGCGCCGTCTTGGCCGCGAGCGCCTCGGCGAAGAAGCGCTGCACCTCCTGGTGGTGGCCGATCGTGGTGGCGCAGACCTCTGCCAGTTCCGGGTCGGTCGACGCGTTGCGCACGATGTCGAGCAGCGGCGCCGCCCGTCGTAGCACCTCGCCGACGCCCGCGACCTGCCGTTCGATCTGGCCGTGTGGGTCCGGGTCGGCGACCGCGTCGTGCACCCAGTCCCGTTGGAGCGTGGGGATCGGCTCGTCGTCGCCGGCGATCGCCTGGTCCAGTGCGGCGACGAGCACGGCTCGTTTCGTGCCGAACAGGTAGTAGACCGATTGCTCGCTGACCCCGGCTGCTTTGGCGATCGCGCCGACGCTGGTCCCGGCGTAGCCGCCCGCGATGAACAGGCCGGTCGCGGCCCGGGCCACCCGGGTGCGGCTGGCCCGGGATCGGGCGGCGCGGCCGTCCGGCTTCGGTGCGCTGTCACTCACGTGTTGACTATAGCGCTACTACAGGAACATTATTGGAGTGTGACTACAAAAAGAGTGTTGATCATCGGTGGGTACGGCGCGGTCGGGCGGGAGGCGGCGTCCGCGCTCGTGCCGCACATGGAGGTCCAGGTCGCGGGCCGGCGTCCGGAACGCGCCCGGCCGGTGCCGGGCACCACGGCGGTACGCCTCGACCTGTCCCGCGAGGACCCGGTGCTCGACGGGGTCGACGCGGTGCTGATGTGCGCGGAGAACGGCAACGCCCGGGTGGCGCAGGCCGCGCTCGAGCGTGGCATCGGATACGCCGACATCTCCGCCACCCCGGCGGTCATCGACTCGATCGCCCAGCTCCACCCCGCCCGGGGAACAGCGGTGCTCAGCGTCGGCCTGGCACCGGGAGTCACGAACCTGCTGGCCCGGCACATCGCCGCCCGCGCGCCGGGTTCACCGATCCGGATCGGGGTGCTGCTCGGATCCGGCGAACGGCACGGCCGGGCCGCCGTCGAATGGACCGTCGACGGGCTCGGGCACTCCCCCGGCTCATGGGAGGCGAACTTCCCGCAGCCGTACGGAAAGCGGACCGTGCACGACTTCCCGTTCGCCGGGATGGCCGGCGCACGAGCCGGTCTCGCCCTCGACTCACGGCCGACGACGGCGCTGCTGGGAGCGTTGAACCGCCCGTTCGTCGCCGGTCTGCTGCAGCGGCGGCCGGGTTTGCGGCGCGCGGCGGTGCAGGCGTTCGGCGCGGTGCACCTGGGATCGGACGGCTTCGCGGTCACCGTGCAGGCCGGTGCGGTCACCGCGTCGTTCCAGGGCCGGCGGCAGAGCCGGGCCACCGGCCTGGCCGCCGCTCGCGTGATCCGGTCGCTGCCGGACCTGCCGCCCGGCATCCACCACATCGACCAGGTCATCGAGCCGGTGCCGTTCCTGACCGCACTGGCCGGCGAGGGATTCGAGGTGCAGGGCCTGGACGCGCCGACCTCCGGGACCGGCGCGTCCAGAGCCGAATCCTCTACCGCACGCGAAGGGGGCAGGTAGCTGTCCCGCGCGGCGCGACGGTCTCACCAGCGGGAGAACCGTAGGTAGTCGAACTCGGCGGTGACCGGCGGCTCGGCGCCGCCGTGCGCGATCAGGCCGATCCGCGCAACGGTGTCCGCGGGCAGCGTCCACACCCCACCCCAGGTCCAGGTACGGCCGTCACGGCTGACCCCGGCCCGGTACTCGTGTTCGCCGCCCGCGTCGACCCGGTGCGCCAGCCGCAGCCAGGTCGTCGTCAGGCCGGGGGTGCCGGCAATGGTCCCGCCGAACGAGGTGCTTCCCGCGAACGGCATCTCCTTGCCGAACTCAACCTGCCGGGTGTTCCAGATCGCCACCGTCGAGAGCCGGGCGAAGTGGTCGTCGTCCAGGTAGGCGATCAGCCCGGCCTGCTGGAAGTTGCGGACCGTGTCCTCACCGAGGTCGAGGCTGATCTTCGTCTCGGCGATCCAGTTCCCGGCGGGTGCGTCGCGCAGCAGCACCCCGGCGTTGTTCGAGTCGCCGGTGAGGTCGGCGCCCTGGACCGGCCAGCGCAGCCGGCCGCCGGACACCGTCACTGCGGCGTCGGGACGCACGAACTGCCACGCCGGGCCGAGACCGGTCGCGGTGAACTCGTCGGAGTGGGCGGGCAGCGACCGGCCGGGCTGCGGCACGGGAACCGGCCGGACCGGGCCGACCCGGCGGCCCGGCGCGGGCTGCGGGGTCTGCGACGCCCAGGCGCCGGCGTTCACGGTGGGCCAGCCGCCGATCCAGTCGAGGCGGTCCAGCAGCATGGGCCGCTCGTTGATGCCGAACGGCTCGTCCAGGTACGGGTCGGCCCGGTCGATGGCGTGGTAAACGAACCAGTCCTGCCCGGCGCGGTCGGTGATCAGGCCGTTGTGGCCGGTGCCGACCCAGCGGTTGCCGTTCGGGGCGATCACCGGGGTGCCGCCGGCCCGCGACACGTTCAGGGACTGGCCGTCGCGGTCCACGAACGGGCCGAGCGGGCTGCGGGAACGTCCCACTGACACGGAGTAGCCGGTGGTCGGTCCGGCGCAGCAGTTCGCCGACGACGCGAACAGGTAGTACCAGCCGGAGCGGCGCACCACGTACGCGCCCTCGAACTTGTTGTCGATCGCCACTCGGGTGGCGTCGCCGACGGTCTGCAGGCCGTCCGGGCTGAGCCGGGACACCCAGATGCCGCCGAAGTAGCTGCCGTAGTACAGGTAGCGGGTGCCGTCCGGGGTGGTCAGCTGCGCCGGGTCGAACGTCCACCACCAGCCGCCGCCGGGTGCGGCGCGCGGCGGCACGGCGGGTTGCGGGGCGAACGTCCACGGGCCGGTGGGGGTGGGTGCGGTGGCCACCCCGATCGCTGAGGCGCCGTCGGGTTCGGTCTCGGTGACCGTCACGTACATGACCCACCGGTTGCCGGTCTTGCGCACGTCGGGCGCCCACAGCGCGGCGGTGGGCCGGGCGTAGGCGGGCAGCTGGCCGGGGCCGAAGGCGTCGCCCACGTACGTCCAGTTGACCAGGTCGCCGGAGCGGGCCATCGGGATCCGGTGCGGCGTGCCTTCGCCTTCGCGCAGCGGGTCCGTGGTGCCGTACGCGTACCAATGACGGTCCTCTCCGGCGATGACCACCGGATCGGCGAAGGTGTCCGCGAAGCTCGCCGACACCGGGTTCTGATAGCGCGCGCCCGGCCGCGCCGCGGCCGGTGACGCAACGGGCAGCAGCAGAGCCGCCGCGAGGACAGCGATGAATCGGCGCATGGTCTATGCCTTTCCGGCCGCAGCGGGAGACACCGCCGTCAATGTAACGCCATGCTCCTTGCGCGTGCGCAGACCTGCGGCCGCCGCCGCCACGGCGAGCAGCACACAGGTGGCGGCGATACTGAGCAGCGGCAGCCAGGGAATGGTCAGCGGCGCCGGCAGGTCGGCGCTGATGGCGCGGCGTACGAGCCACCCGAGCAACACAGTGATCGCCCCACCCAGTAGCAGGCCGGTGCCGCAGGTCAGGACGGCCTGCCAGACGGCGGCCCGCCGCACCTGGATCGGGTCCGCGCCGAGCAGCTGGACCAGCTCCCCCTGCCGGCGCCGCTGGGACGCGCCGATGAGGGTGGCGTTGACGATCGCGATCGCCGCGTACAGCCCGGCCGGCCCCAACAGGATGACCAGGCCGACGTTGTTGCCCTGCCGGGTCTGCTCGCCGGTTGCGTCAATCCAGTCGTCGGCGTCCAGGACGCGGCTGTCGGTGCCGGCCAGGGTGCGCTGCAGGGAGTCGCGGGTGGCGGCGGCGTCAGCACGCGGGATGACGAACACGGTCCCGGTCGCCTTGCCGGCCGCGGCCGGCAGCAGATCGTCGGCGACGACCAGGTCGCCGTACAGATCGGGGGCGTCGGGCAGGACGGCGACGACCCGCAGCCGGACCCGGTCCCCGGCGATCCGGACCGTGAGCTTGTCGCCCAGCCCGGTCCCGGCGTCGCTGACCCAGGTCTCGCTGACCGCGATGGCCCGTCCGTGCAGGTCGTCGAGGCTACCTCGGATCGCCCGCAGGCCCCGGGCGGCGGACGCGGCAGCCGGGTCGACGATCTCGACCTGTTCCCGGCCGCCGGCATCGCTGCGCAGGGAGGCCTCCCGGCGTACGTCGGCTGTCGCGACCGTCTCGTCGGCCGCCGCCGACGCGGCCGCGGCCGGGTTGTCCGCCTCGACGACGAGCGGCGCGTGCAGCTGGGCCCGGTTCAGGGCGGTCGTCCAGTCGGCGGTGAAGCTGAGCGCCAGCAGCAGCGATCCGGCGATGGCCGAGATCGCCAGGACCGGGGCGGCGATCGCGGCGGTGGTGCGCGCGGCGGCACGCACCTCGTCGCGGGCCATCCGCACCGCCACGTCGCGGCCGACGAACGGGCGGGCGAGCAGCGCGGCGAGCCGCGGGATGACGGCCGGGCCGACGCACATCAGGCCGATCACGACCGCTTCGGGCAGCAGGATGGAGGCGAGCACCGCGAACAGTGGTGGCAGGTCGCCGGCGACGGCTACGGCGACGGTCGCTGCGAGGGTGCCGAGGCACAGCGTCGCGATGGCGATCTGGACGATGCTGGGCCGGGTCCGCTCGACCGCGGCTTCGCGCAGGGCGGCGCCGGGGGCGATGCGGGCGGCGCGCCGCGAGGAGCGCCAGACACCGAGCAGGGCGACCGTCGCACCGGTGGAGGCGGCGACCGCCCAGGCGGTCCACGGGCTCGGGGCCTTTAGATCGAGTGTGGTGATCCCGGCGGCCCGGACCAGCCACAGCACGGCCGGGGCCAGTGCCGCGCCGAGCAGACCACCGACCGTGGTGGCTGCGGCGGCCACGACGGTGGCCTCGCCCAGCAGCAGCCGGCGCACCTGCCGGGGTGTGGCGCCGATCAGGCGCAGCAGCCCGAGTTCGCGCCGGCGCCCGGCCACGACGAAGCCGAACGTGCTGCCGACCACGAACAGGGCCATGAACGCGGAGACCGCCGACATCATGCCGAACACCGCGGCCAGGTCGTCGAGTTTGGCCCGCTGGGCGGCGGTGACGCCGGGCTGCCCGGCGGTGGCGTCGACGGAGCCGATGAGGGTCACGGTGATGGCGATCAGGACGACGCCGAACAGCAGCGCGACGAAGGCGCCCAGGTAGCCGCGCCACGAGCTGCGTACCGTCTGCCGGGCCAGGGCCAGCATCGCCGGGGTGGGCATCAGCGCTCCAGCTCGGTCATCGTGGCGGCGATCTGGCCGGCGTCGGCGCGGGCCAGGTGGCCGACGATCTGGCCGTCGGCGAGGAACAGCACACCGTCGGCGTACGCGGCGGCCACCGGGTCGTGCGTCACCATGACGACGCTCTGCCCGCGGTCGGCCAGCGAGCGCAGCAGTTCGAGCACGTCGTGGCCGGTGCGGCGGTCCAGGGCGCCGGTGGGTTCGTCGGCGAACAGGACGTCGGGCCGGCCGTACAGGGCCCGGGCGATCGCGACCCGCTGCTGCTGGCCGCCGGACAGTTCCGTCGGGCGGCGCCCGGCGTGCTCGCCGAGACCGACGTGGGCCAGTGCTTCCAGCACGCTCGCTTTCTCGACCCGGCGCCCGGCCAGGCGGGCCGGCAGCGCGACGTTGTCGAACGCGCTGAGCGCGTCGAGCAGGTTGTAGGACTGGAAGACGAACGCCATCGAGCCGCGCCGGAACCGGGTCAGCGCCATCTCGTTCAGGGTGTCGAGCCGGGTGTCGCCGACGATCACCCGCCCGGCGGTCGGCCGGTCGAGGCCGGCGGCCAGCTGCAGCAGGGTGGATTTGCCGGAGCCGGACGGTCCCATGATCGCGGTGAAGGTGCCGCGCGGGAACACGTGGGTCACGCCGCGCAGCGCCTGCACCGCGCCGGCCCGCGAGCGGTAGGTCCGGGTGAGGCCGTCGAGCGTGACGGCCGCCGAGGATGTCTGATTCATACGATCAGTCCACCGGCAACCGCGGCCGGGCACACGGGCGCGCACGCGACATCGAAGGTAGCGCCTGCGCTACCGCGCGGGGCGCGCCCGCTTCATAGGATGAGGCACGTGAGTCGGTTCCCGGACGCCTGGACGGCCGTGCGGGGACGCCCGACACGGTTCCTGCTGTCAGCGTGGCCGTGGCGCGCACTGGCCTATGTGGCCAGCACGGTGCCGATCGGCCTGGCCTGGCTGATCCTGCTGCTGGTGATGCTCGCGGTGGGTGGCGCCACCGTCATCGTGGTCGCCGGGCTGTTCGTGCTCGCCGGCATCCCGGTCCTCGCCCGCCTGGCCGCCGCCAGTGAACGGCGACGGCTCCGGCTGATCTTCCCCGGGCGGCCGGCTCACCAGCCGCCCGATCCGCAGCCGGGCCGCGTGTCCTGGCCGGAGACCGGCGTCACGGTCCTGCTGGCGACCGTGTTCTGGCTGGTGGACGCCGCGTTGCTGCTGCTTCTTCTGACGGTTCCGGGCGCGCTGCTGCTCGCTCCGGTGCTGGTCCGGCGCGACCGGCTCGACCTCGCTGGGTGGCGTGTCGACACCAGCGGCGAGGCGTGGATGGCGGCAGGCGCCGGACTCGTCGCGCTCATCCTGCTGGCGTACGCGATCACCGTGCTCGCCTGCGGCCAGGCGGCCCTGGTCCGGCACCTGCTGGACCCGCCCGAGGCCCGGCTCGCCGAAGCCGTCCAGCAGCTGCGCCGATCCCGCAGCGGCCTGGTCGACGCATTCGAGACCGAACGGCGCCGCATCGAACGCGACCTGCACGACGGGGTCCAGCAGCGCCTCGTCGCGTTGACCATGACCCTGGGCAGCGCCGAACTCGACCTGCCCGACGGTCCCGGCCTCGACCTGGTCCGCGAGGCCCACCAGCAGGCCGAGCAGGCCCTCGCCGACCTGCGCACCACGATCCGGGGCATCCACCCGCAGGTGCTGACCGACCACGGTCTCGCCGCGGCCGTGCACGAGATCGCCGGGCGCTTCCCCGTCCCGGTCCACCTCGATCTCGCCCTCCACGGGCGGCTGCCGCCCGCGATCGAGGCCGCGGCCTACTTCTTCATCAGCGAGAACCTGACCAACGTGGCCCGTCACGCCGGGGCCCGGTCGGCGCAGGTCCACGCGTGGACCGAGGAGCACGCCCTGATCGTCTCCGTGGTCGACGACGGCAGCGGCGGCGCCGACCCGCAGGCCGGCACCGGTCTGGCCGGGCTGCGGGCCCGGCTCGACGCCCTCGACGGCGAACTGCACATCGCCAGCCCGGCAGGCGGCCCGACCCAGGTGAGGATGACGTGCCCGATCAACTGAAGGCGCTGCGCATCGTGGTCGCCGAGGACGCCGCCCTGCTGCGCGAGGGCCTGGTGCGCATCCTGGAACGCGCCGGGCATGACGTGGTCGCGGCTGTCGCCGACGCGAAGGAGTTGCTGACGTACGCCGGCAACGTGCGCCCCGACCTCGTGGTCACCGACATCCGGATGCCGCCCACCCACACCGACGAAGGCCTGCGGGCGGCGGCGACCATCCGGGCCGCGCATCCCGGCGTCGCGATCATGCTGCTGTCCGCCTACGTCGCCGACGCCTACGTCGGTGAGCTGCTCGAGTCCACCCCGGGCGGCGGCATCGGCTACCTGCTCAAGGACCGGGTCGGGCACGTCCGCGACTTCCTCGACAGCATCGACCGGGTCGCTGCGGGCGGCACGGTCATCGACGCCGAGGTGGTGCGCCACCTGGTCGGCCGCCGGCACGCGGACGGCCCGCTCGCCGCCCTCACCGACCGGGAGCGTGAGGTTCTCGCGCTGATGGCCGAGGGCCACACCAACAACGGGATCGCCGGAGAGCTGTTCGTCAGCGAGGCGGCGGTACGCAAGCACATCGGCAACATCTTCGCCAAGCTGCCGCTGGACCCGGCCTCGGATCGCCGCGTCTCGGCCGTGCTCACCTATCTGCGCGGCTGACTCACCGAAACTTGCCGAAACCGTTTTCGTACGCCATCGTGAGCGCATTGATTGACAGAAATCAATGGCTGACCCCGGAAGGAGACGAGATGCTCCCACGATGGCGCCGTACCCCGGTGGTCGCGGCCGCACTGGCCGCCACCCTTACCGGTACGGCACTCACCGGCATGACCACCGCACAGGCCGCCGCGTCCGGCTGCCGGGTCACCTACACCGTCGGCAGCCAGTGGGGCGGCGGCTTCAACGCCGAAGTCGCCGTCACCAACCTCGGCGACGCGCTCACCGGCTGGACCCTGCGGTGGTCGTTCACCGCCGGCCAGGTGGTGACCCAGGCCTGGAACGCCGCCGCCACCCAGAGCGGCGCCGCGGTCACCGCGGTCAACGCCGCCTGGAACGGCAACCTGTCGACCAACGGCACCACGACATTCGGCTTCAACGCCTCCTGGAACAACTCCAGCAACCCGGCGCCGACCGGCTTCACCCTCAACGGCGTCGCCTGCACCGGCGCCACCACACCGGGACCCACCGCCTCGCCGACGGCCACGCCCACCACCGCGCCGCAGACACCACCGCAGCGGACCGTACGCGCCTACTGGCTGCGGCCGACCGACGTGCCCTACGACCAGCGCTACGTCGACGGCATCGCGACTGTGATGCGCGAGGCCCAGCGCTACTACCGGCAGGAACTCGGCAAGACGTTCACCCTCAACAACCCGGTCGTCGAGGTCGTCAACGGCGACCACCCCCGATCCTGGTACGAGAACACCCCCAACGGCGGCGAGTGTTATTGGTGGGTCGTCTTCAACATGCAGCAGGAGCTGCTGCGCAAACTCGCCCTGCGCGCGCCGGACAGCCGCTGGATCAACGTCGGCGAGATCAGCGCCGAGGCGCCGTGCTCCGGCGGCGGGGGCGGCGGCGGCTGGGTGATCCTCAGTGGCCACGACGCGGACGGCGCCGCCGGGATCAACGGCCCGATGAACCGCTGGTACGGCGGGATGGTCCACGAGCTCGGCCACGCTTTCGGGCTGCCCGACTCGACGTCGACCGACGGCACCCCGATGTCCGCGTCCTTCTACAACTATCCGAACACGCACTTCAGCCAGGCCCAGAAGGACCGGATCCTCAACGGCCCGTACGGGAGCTTCCTGTCGTGATCGCGAAACGCCGCCGGTACTCCGATGGCGTGGTGTCGAACGCTGCGGCGAACGCCTGCCGCAGCGTGACCGTGCTGCCGAACCCGCAGGCGGCGGCGACCTGATCGATCGACAGGTCGGTCGACTCCAGCAGGCGGCGGGCCTCGTCCAGGCGCTGCTGGCGGACCCAGGCGGCCGGGGTGACGCCGGTGGACGCCTGGAACGCGCGGATGAAGGTGCGCCGGCTCAGGTGCGCGACGCCGGCCAGCCGTTCGACGGTGAGGTCGTCGGCGAGGTGCCGCAGCGCCCATTCCAGCACCCCGGCGATCGGGTCGTCGGCGGAGTGCGGCGGCAGCGGGCGTTCGATGTACTGCGCCTGCCCGCCCTCACGGTGCGGGGCGACCACCAGGGAGCGGGCCACCCGGTTGGCGGCTGCCGCGCCGAGCCGGCCGCGGACCAGGTGCAGGCAGGCGTCGATCGCCGACGCCGTCCCGGCGGAGGTGAGCACGTCGCCGTGGTCGATATAGAGCACCGAGGCGTCCAGGTCGACGTCGGGATGCCGGGCGGCGAGCATGTCGACGGCCTGCCAGTGCGTGACCGCCGTACGCCGTGCCAGCAGGCCCGTGTCCGCGACGGCGACGGCGCCGAGGCACAGCCCGGCCACCGTCGCGCCGCGGCCGTGCGCCGCGGTCAGGGTTCGCCGCAGCGCCGGGCCGGCGGCACGGCCGTCCTCGAACCAGGACGGCACCACGACGATGTCGGCGTCCTCTGCCGCTTCCAGGCCGCGCACCTCGCCGAGCGTGTAGCCCTCCGCGGTGCGGATCGAACCGGCGCGCTCGGCGAACAACACCGTCTGCCAGTCACCCAGGCCCTGCCGGGCGACCTCGTCGAAGACGAGCTGCGGCACGGACAGGTGGAACATCGTGATGCCGTCGAAGGCGTAGACGGCGATGCGCAGTGTTGGCACGATTCCATCGTAACGATGCACACGTGCCAATGGCCTGGGCGGTGTCCCGGGCACAGACTTGGAGGCGGCCGTTACGAGTTGAAGGAGCAAAGATCATGACCACGCCCCGGCGCGCACTCATCCTCGTCGACGTGCAGCAGGTGTATTTCGGCGGCCCGCTGGAGATCCAGTACCCGCCGCACGCCGCCTCGCTGCCGCAGATCACCCGCGCCATCGACGCGGCCACCGCGGCGGGTGTTCCGGTCGTCGCGGTGCAGCACACGATGGGCGACGACGCTCCCCTGTTCAATCCCACCCAGCCCGACTTCCAGCTGCACCCCGAGGTGGAGAGCCGCCGCACGCCCGAGTGGAAGTCCGTGGTCAAGCAGTACGGCACGGTGTTCGCCGGCACCGACCTGCTCGCCTGGCTGCGCGAACACGAGATCGACACCATCACCCTGGTCGGCTACATGACCAACAACTGTGTGCTGGCCTCGGCCGCCGAGGCGGAGACCCACGGGCTGACCGCCGAGGTCCTCTCCGACGCCACCGGCGCGATCAACGTCGCCAACGACGCCGGCTTCGTCGACGCCAAGACGCTCCACACCACGCTGATGGCGCTGTTCAACTCCAACTTCGCCGCCGTCGCCGACACGGCGACCTGGTCGGCTGCGGCCTCCGCCGGGCAGCCGCTGCCCAAGCCCGACCTGGGCGCCTCCGCGGTGACCGGCGCACAGCGGGCCGGGTCATAGTCTGGCGGTCATGGCCATCGACCTGACCGCCCTGCGGGCGGACTTTCCCGCTCTCGACCACGGCCTCGCGTTCTTCGACGGGCCGGGTGGGACGCAGACTCCCCGCCCGGTCGCCGAGGCCATCGCCGCGACGCTGACCGCTCCGCTGTCCAACCGCGGGGCGGTCAGCACGTCCGAGCTCAACGCGGAACGCGCGGTCGCGCACTTCCGGTCCGCCTACGCGGACCTGCTCAACGTGCCTGCCGCCGGTGTGGTGCACGGCCGCAGCGCGACGCAGCTGACGTACGACTTCTCCCGGCACCTGGCCAAGACCTGGCGGCCGGGCGACGAGATCGTCCTGAGCCGTCTCGATCACGATTGCAACGTGCGCCCCTGGATCCAGGCGGCCGCGCGTGCCGAGGTCACGGTCCGCTGGATCGAGATCGACAGCAAGAGCACCGAGCTGGACCTTGATTCGTACGCCGAAGCGCTCACTTCCCGCACCCGGCTGGTCGCGGTCACGGCCGCCTCGAACGTGCTGGGCACCAAGCCACCGGTGCGCCGGATCGCCGATCTGGCGCACGAGTGCGGCGCCCTGGTCTACGTGGACGGCGTGCACTACGCCGCCCATGACCTGGTGGACGTGCCGGCGATGGGCGCCGACCTGTTCGTCTGCTCCCCTTACAAGTTCCTCGGCCCGCACTGCGGTGTGCTCGCGGCGGCGCCGGAACTTCTGGAGACCATCGAGCCGGACAAGCTGTTGCCGTCGTCCAACGCGGTGCCGGAGCGCTTCGAGTTCGGCACCCTGCCGTACGAGATGCTGGCGGGCGCGACCGCCGCCGTGGACTACCTGGCGGCGATGGATCCCAGCGCGCGGGGCACCCGCCGGGAGCGGCTCGCGCATTCGCTGGGCTCGCTGCACGAGCACGAGAAGGCGCTGCGCGCGCGGATGGAGGACGGTCTGCGCGCGCTCGGTGACGCCGTGGTCCTGCATTCGCAGGCCGCCGACCGCACGCCGACGCTGCTGATGACCCTGGAGGGCCGCGACGCGCGCGAGGCCCAGCAGCACCTGGCCGCCCGCGACGTGCTGGCCCCGGCCGGGTCGTTCTACGCCTACGAGCCGTTCGCCGCGCTGCAGCTGACCGACCCGGCGCTGCGGGCCGGCCTGGCGCCCTACAACTCCGCCGGGGACGTGGACCGGTTCCTCGACGGGCTCGCCGCCTTCCTCGGCTAACGGGGCCCGACGAAGCCGCGGAGCACCGCGGTGAGCGCGGCGGTCAGGTCGGCGCGGTTGGCGTCGGTGCCCGGCGGCGGCGCGGTGCGCGCGCCGGCGCCGGCCAGCCGGTCGAACAGCAGGCCGTCGATGCAGGCGACGAGGTGGCGGCCGGCCTGCTGCGCATCGGGTACGCCGGCGGCCGCGAGCATCGCCGTCGACTGCGCTCGGGACGCGTCGCCGTACGCCAGAATGGTCCTGATCTCCGGATGGTGGGTCGCCTCCAGCAGGCAGGCGTAGCGCGCGAGGGTGCGGTTGCGGCCCACGCTCATCCATCCGTCGAGCACGCGGGCGATCGTCGCGGCCATCGCCTCGAGGTCGGTGATCACCGGGACGGGATCGCCGGCGTCGCCGGGCAGTTGTCCCGCCTGCAGGTCCAGCCGGTCGAGGTCGGCGATGCGGCGCACCACCGCTTCGATCAGCGACTTGCGGGTCCGGAAGTAGGCGGAGGTCGTGCCCTCCGGCAAGGCAGCGCGACGGTCGACGGCGCGGTGCGTCAGACCGCGCATGCCCTCCTCGGCGAGGACGTCGATCGCGGCGTCGGTCAGCAGGGCGAACCGGTCGGCCGGCATGGTGGCATCACCTCTTTCTACATCTGTAGTATGGCTTCTACATCTGTAGAAGGAGTGAGTGATGGCATCCAGTGCAGTGGTGATCGGCGGCGGCATCGGCGGTCTCGGCGCCGCGATCGGGCTGAGCCAGGCCGGCTGGCAGGTGACGGTCCTGGAGCGGGCACCCGAGTTCCGGCCGGTCGGCGCCGGTGTGGTGCTGCAGGCCAACGGCCTGCGCTGCCTCGACGCGCTCGGCGTCGGCGCGGCCGTGCGCCACGACGGCTGCCCCGACCGGTCCGGCGGCACGCGTACCGCGGACGGGCGGTGGCTGGCCCGCGTCGAGGCCGGCCGGCTTGAGGAGACGCTCGGAACCCCGGCGTACGGGATCCACCGCGCCGCCCTGCACAACATTCTGCTGGACGCCCTGCCCGGCGACGTGACGGTTCGCACCGGCGCGCAGGTCACGAGCGTCACCGCCGACGGCCAGGTCAACTGGCAGGGACCGGACGGGCCCGCCCGGCTCGACGCCGACCTGGTGGTCGGCGCGGACGGCATCCGCAGCACCGTACGCAAGCAGTTGTGGCCCGACGCCGCCGACCCGGTGCACGTCGGGGTGACCGCGTGGCGCGGCATCGCACCGGAGTGGCCGGACGACCTGGTCGTCGCGATCACCTGGGACCGCGGCGCCGAGTTCGGCATCGTCCCGCTGCCCGACGGCCGCGTCTACTGGTACGGCTGCGTCAACGCCGCCCCCGGCACCGCGCCGGCGGAGCTCGACCCCCGGTTCGCCAGCTGGCACGACCCGATCCCGGCGCTGGTCGCCGCGACACCCACGGTGCTGCGCGACGAGCTCATGTGCCTCGACGAGCCGCTGCCGACCTACGTCAACGGGCGGGTCGTCCTGCTCGGCGACGCCGCCCACGCCATGACCCCGAACCTGGGCCAGGGCGCCAACCAGGCGCTCGAGGACGCCGTCGTCCTCGCCGCGGTCGCCGCCGATCCGGACGGGCTGGCCGCCTACGACCGGCAACGCCGCCCGCGCAGCCAGCAGGTCGCGAAAGCGTCGCGGATGATCGGGCGATTCGGCCAGCAGCTGACGAACCCCCTCGCTGTGGCGTCGCGCAACACCCTGATCCGGCTGACCCCGCCGCGCCTGGCGCTGCGGTCGATGGCCCGCTACGCCGACTGGCGCCCGGTAGCTCGGTAAGATCCGGCATCCGCCGGATTGGAGCGCCGTGAGACGTACGCTGCCTCTGCTTCTCCTGCTCGCCCTGGTGGTCGGCGGCGGCTGGCTGGCCCTCGGTGCCGGTCACGACCTGCGCCGCGAGCACGTCACCTCGGCCGGGGTCCCGCTGCAGCAGGTGCATCCGGCGGCGAGCGGGCGTCATCCGGGTGTCGTGGTCGCGCACGGCTTCTCCGGGTCTGCGAAGCTGATGGCCTCGTTCGGTGACACCCTGGCGGCCCGTGGCTATGTGGTGGTTCTGCTGGATTTCACCGGCCACGGCGCCAACCCGCGACCGTTGCCGGACGAGGCGGCGGGCACGGCCAGTTCCACCGCGGCTCTGCAGCAGGACCTGGATGTGGCGATGGCGCATCTGCGGTCGCTGCCGGACGTCGACCCGGCCCGCGTCGCCCTGGTCGGGCATTCGATGGGCGCCGGCGCCGTCACCCGGTATGCGGCCGCTCACCCCGAGGTGACCGCCACCGTGGCGATCTCTCTGCCGGACTCGTCGGTCGCCACCGCCGAAGGCCCGGCCCGGCTGCTCACCATGGTGGGCGCTCTGGAGTTCCCCGACTTCCACGCGGCGGCCACCAGCGCCGCCGGCCAGCGCGGCGACCGCGCGGTGCATGTCGTGCCCGGCACGGAACACATCAGCGTCCTGTATGCGCCGGAGACCCACCGGGAGACGGTCGCCTGGCTCGACCGGGCGTTCGGCGGGCCGCGCGACGACGCTGCGATGCCGTTCCCCGGGCGGCGCCTGGCCGGCTCGGCGCTGCTGGTGCTGGCGTTCCTGATCGGCTTCGTTCCCTTGGCGGCCGTGCTGGCCGGCGGTGGCAGCCCGTGGCCGCGTTTCGCACGGCCGTCGTGGGCGGCGACGATCCGGATCGCGGCGGTGACGGCAGCGGCGGCGGTCGTCGCGGCGGTGACGGCCCGGTTCCTGCCGACGACCGTGCTGCCGATGGCGATCGCCGGCTACGTCGTCTGTTATGCGGTGGTCACCGGGGCGCTGCTTCTCGCGTACGCCTCCCGGCAGCCCGCGCCCACGCCCGTGACCAGCCGCCCCCGCCTGCTGCTGGCCGTGCCCTACGCGGTGGCGTCGATCGCCGTGCCGGTGCATCTGGGGCTGACGCACGCCCAGCCGGTCGGCGACCGCTGGTGGATCCTGCTGATCGTCTGGGCGGCCTTCGCCCTGCTGGCGTACGCCACCGAACGCGTCACCGGCGGCGTCACGCTGCATCTGCTGCTGGTCGCCGCGATCTTCGTGATCGTCCTGGCGGCTGCCGCGATCACCGGGCTGACCTTCGGCTTCGTGACGCTGGTGCTGGTCCCGCTGATCGGTCTGCTGCTCTGGCAGGCGGTGTGGAGCGCCGTCCTCAACCGTCTCGCCGTGGCCCCGTGGCTGATCGCGGCGACCGGTTCCGTCATCGTGGCCTGGCCACTGGCGGTCACACTCCCCCTCGCCGGACACTGAATGCTGCACGATTCTCGGACCCCGGCCGTTTGACCGAGAATGGTCGGCAGGCATTCCGTTGCGGCCGATTGGGGACCTCGCGAGGCATTGACATCGGTGTTATACCGGTTATTGGCTCGCTGGCCTCACCGACGGGGGAAGGATGTGCCGGTCATGCCGAAACGAACGACAAGCGCTGCACTGCTTCTGACAATGATCGCCACCTGCCTGGCGGTCCTGGCGGCACCTGGCCCCGCGCAGGCGGCCACGGTTTTCGCCCTGAAGAACTACAAGTCGAAGCTTTATCTGCAGCCCGACAGCAATTTCAACAACGGCACCCTGATCAAGCAGGAGCGCCCGCAGGCCGGCGGCTTCCAGGAATGGGTGTGGGTGGCGGACGGTGCCTACGACAGCCTGATGTCGAACCTGGGACGCAGGAACATCGGCATCGACCGGGGCAGCACGCAACCGTTCCGATTCGCGATCCTCGCCAACCCCAGCCCTGCGTACAACCAGGACTGGAAGGTCACCAAGCACGGCACCCTCTACGAGTTGAAGAACCGCAACAGCAACCTCTGCCTCGGCATCAACGGAGCGAGCACCGCCCCCGGCGCGGTCGCGATTCAGGCTCCCTGCGACAACCTGGCGAACCAGCGCTGGGAGATAGTCCCCTGGTAGAAGACGCTTCACGCGGGCCCGCCTGGCGTCGATGACCGGTAGCGTGGGGGCGGGGCATTAGAGTCGCCGGGCATGGGACTTCTCACCTTCAGCCTCAACGTCACCCTTGATGGTTGCGTCGACCATCAGGAGGGGATCGCCGACGACGAGACGCACGCCTTCTTCACCCGCCTCATGGACGAGGCCGGAGCCATGCTGTGGGGTCGCGTCACCTACGAGCTGATGGAGGACTCCTGGCCGGCCATCGCCCGCGGCGACCAGGAGGCGCCGCCGGCCTTACGCGAGTGGGCGGGCAAGCTGGAGGCCAAACCCAAGTACGTGGTGTCGTCGACGCGGAAGGACTTCGCGTGGAACAACAGCCACCACATCGCCGGGGACCTGCGCGAGGGCGTGCAGAAGCTCAAGGACGCGACCCCGGCCGGGGTCCTGCTCGGCAGCGGCAAGCTCGCGACCGAGCTCGACCGGCTGGACCTGATCGACGAGTACCGGCTGCTCGTCCATCCCCGGATCGCCGGCCACGGGCCGACGCTGTACCAGGACGGGCTGCCCAGCACGCGCAAGCTCGAGCTGATCTCGGCGGACCCGCTGCGCAACGGCGCGGTGGCCATGCACTACCGCCGCGCGCGCTGAAGCCTGGGCCCCGTTTCCACGACCGAAGCCGGCGGGCGGATCGATCAGCCGGGACGAGGCAGACTCACCTACGAGAGATGCGCTGCCTCTCGTGGTGCGCGCGCTACGGTTTGCTCATCGAGACGGCCACACTCGAAGATCCGCAGTGATCAGTCCGGTTCTGAACAGTACGAGGAGACACCGATGACCGACGCTCCTGGCGACGCCGATCCCGCCGCCGACGCCGAGACGGATTCCGAGGAACAACCGCAGCCCTTCCAGAACCGGGCGGCACGCCGGGCCAAGGGCAAGTCGACCGCCAAGCACACCGAAGGTGCCGCGCCCCATCTCCATGGCCGTTCCGGCACGGTGCAAGGCCCGCGCTCCTACGGCAACCGTCGAAGCGGCTGACCTTCGGCAAACCGCGCCGGCTCCGCTGCCGGGAGAACAGTCCACCGCGGCGGACCGGCGTCAGTCAGGCAGGGCGTGGGCGACCGGGTGGCGCGGCTCGTACAGGCCGAGCTGTCCACCGCCGGGCAGCCTGATGCCGGTGAGCAGGCCCCAGCCCTGGTCAGTGGCCGGCCCGGTGAACTCAACCCCGCGCCCGCCGAGCTCGGCCATGGTCGCGGCCAGGTCGTCACACATCAGGTAGAACTCGTACGTCGGCGTCCCGTCGGTCGGATGCACCGCCAGTTCGCCGGGTGGCGCCTTGAAGATGAGCCAGCCGCCGCCCGCGTCGACATGCGGGTACCCCAGCACGTTCCGGAAGAAGGCCCGGTCGGCCTCGGCGTCGCGGCTGTACAGAATCACGTGCGCACCGTTGATCACACGCCGATCGTAGTCCAGACGGACATCACGATCACCGTCGGTGACGGTTCAGCGTCCGCTCGGCTGGTGGGCGGAGGCACAGGTGGGTAGGTCCGGTGAGGCGTTGGCCCGGCGGCACTCCGACGGCACGGGCATGGCGTTGCGCGACGATGGTTGCGAAGGCGACCGCCGCGAGGGCGAGCAGTGTGAGCCGAGCTGTGTTTGAGCGTTCAGCCTCTACGGGCCGGGCCGTCTGCCTCGGCGGCGCTCGCCGATCTCCCAGGCGAGGACGTACTGCCGGATCATGCGGGCCACTTCCTCCGGTGTGCCGAAGGTGAGGATCAGGTGCTGACCGGGGTCTCCGTGGGGAGCCTCCCGCACCGTGTGGACGATGCCGTTCATCCGGGCCTCGTCGGTACCCAGCCACACGGTGGCCTTTACCCGATCCCCAGCGGCCAGTGACAGCGGCTGATCGACCCAGCAGCGCAGACCACTCTCGCTGATGTCCAACAGCACACCTTCGGCCGGCTGCCCGGCCATGTCGGCGTCCAGGCGCACCAACGCGCCGGCCCCGCCGCGCACGTACTGCCGCCGGTTGTCGTGCCGTGCAGGCGCCGTAGGCACGAGCGTCCACCGGTACGGTGCCTCGTCCGACACCGCGATCAACCTGCACGGCAGCATCACGCGTGTGCGCGGTGGTGCCCAGAAGATTTCGAACTCCTGGCCCGGCTCGAGTACTGCGGGACCGGAGGTCTCCAGCGGGGCGGCAACGGTGAACGCGTCACCGTCGACGGTCTCCAGTCGCGAGCGGAAGTTCACGCCCTCACCCAGCACCAGAAAGACGGGCGTGCCCTGCTCCGGCAACTCGACCGCCGCGCTACCGCCGGCCGATCCGGAGACGGACGCAGGACCCGCCGCAACGTTGCTCATCAGTACCTCCGTGGCTGCCCTTCACGGCAGGATCAGACACCTACCCCATCGGCACGTCTCGGGCGATCGTGAGCCGCCGCGATCACACTCGATGCGGATCCGCGTCGCCGCCCACCTCGGCTGGGGCCGGTACATCGTGGGCCGGGTGGTGGCGGGATCTGCACAGACCGGCGTGCACAGCCGTCATCCCGTCTGTTGCGGCACGGTGACTCAGGTACAACCCGCCACGACCGACCAGTCTTTTGGAAGGTCGCCACCAGGACCCGTGCCGACGAAAGGCAGCGATGAGCGAGAACGCCGCCGGGACCGATGTACCGGTCGCCACGAAGACGCCGTCTTATCAGCTGGAGCGGCCGACGTTGGCGACCGCTCGAGCCGCTCTGCGGTCCTTCTACGGGCCGCATACGGATGACGTCTGGCGCACGCTGATCTTCAGCGCGGGGCTGAGCGGCGACGAGACCGACCCGGCATCGTTGCGCCGGCTGCTCGCCGCCATGCAGGGGGCGGCGCCGCTGATCCAGTTATGTGGCCGGGGCCTCGCGATCCGCTTGGCGGCCCACGAGCGTCTCGCAAGTCCGCAGCACTGAACGGGGGACCGCATGAACAGCGGGGAAGAAACCGAGAGCCGGGACGCGGATCGCTTGGCGGTCATGGCCGGCATCGACCTGGACAACGTCGAGCTCCGCGGCCGGCTGGATGCTATCACTGCACGAACTGCCGCACGGCTCGGCCAGCCGGTCAGCCTTGTGAGCATGGTGCTGGACACCGCACAGTTCTTTCCGGGGTCGCACGGCCTGGACGGTTGGTTGGCGGACCTGCACGGTACACCGGCCGAGTGGTCGTTCTGCGCCACCGCCGTACGGACGGGAACGGCCTATGTCGTCCCAGACGCCACGTCGGACGAGCACCAGGCGAGCAACCCGCTGGTGACCGTCGACGGGGTACGCAGCTACGCCGGCGTCCCCATCGTGGTCGATGGGCAGATTCTGGGCGCCCACTGTGTGCTGGGCTTTCAGGAGCAAACGTTCAGCGAGGCGGATCTGGCCGAGTTGCGCCGCAGCGCGCAAGAGATCGGGGCCGTCCTCGAGGCATACCGCTTGGCGCCATGGCCGACTGCTCCCTAGGAGAAGCTGTGCCGACGAGTCGTCGAGCCAGGCACCGCAGCGTCGGCCCGACCGGCCACGGCCCGCCAAAGCCGACGAGGCACGAACAGCAAGCCAAGGCAGGTCACGTATCGCAGCGGCCGGCCTGGTCGAGCAGTTCCTGCAGCATCAGGCCGCGGCGCACGTCCAGCGCATGCGGCACGCCGGATCGCACGGCGGCGGCGAACTCGGCGCGCAGCACCGGCCAGCACGCGCCGTGGTCGACCGTGCCGAAGTCGAGGGCCAGCGTGCCGGCCGGACCGAACAGCTCGATCCCGGCCCGCGACGACGGCAGCCCCACCGCGCCGGACAGCGACATCTGGCTGACCGCTCCGCCGCGGTGCCGGCAGGTCAGTTCGATCCAGCGGCGGCTGTCGCCGGCCGCACGCACCTGCTCGATCGGCCCGAGGGCGGCGTCGGCGAGGTCCAGCAGGTGCGGGCCGAGGTCGTAGAGGGCGCCCAGGGTGAGGCGCCAGCCGGTGGCCATCGCGCCGCCCAGGAAGGCGCCGTGCAGGTAGTGGGTCCGGGCGCCGGCCGCGGCGAAGCCGGCAGCCTCGGCCAGGAATTCCCGGGTACGGGGGTGGTAGCGCTTGGTCAGCACGAGCTGGGTGACCACGCCGTGTTCGGCGACGGTGTCGGCGAGCCTCCGCGCCGCGCCGAGGTCGAGCCCGATCGGCTTCTCCAGCAGCAGGGCCTTGCCGGCCCGGGCAGCGAGGGGCGCGAGGTTGGCCTGCACATCCGGCGGCACGGCGAAGGCGACCGCTTCGCAGCGATCGAGCAGTTCGGGGTACGAGCGAGCAGCATGGGCGCCGAGCCGGCCGGCCAACTGTGCGGCGGCGTCGGCACGGCGCGCCCAGACGGCGGTGAGCCGGGTCTGCGGGCCGGCGGCGAGCACCGGTGCGTGCATGGTGGCCGCCCACGGTCCGGCGCCGACCAGCCCGACCGCGACCGCCTCCGATTCCATACCGGACATAGTGCACGAAAGGCCGGCCTGAGAGGGCGAAAGCTCAGCAGGTCACCGGTACCAGCCGGGCGAGTTCGGCGTCCACGGCGGCCGGCGCATACACCTGATCGACGACCATCGCGTACCCACCGACCACCGCGGACTGCGCGCCCAGCAGGCTCGCGCTGACGTTCAGGTGGCGCGTCGAGCGCGGCAGCGCACTCTGGTACAGCACCTCGCGGACCCCGGTGACGAAGTGGATGTCGGCGAGGTCGCCGGCGATGACCAGGACCGCGGGGTTCACCATGCAGACCACCGTGGACAGCACCTCGCCGACCAGCTTGCCCGCGGTACGCGCCAGGTGCACCGCCTCGGCATGCCCCGACCGGATCCGCTGGACGAGCTCAGCTCCCGAGGAGGTCGGCGTGCCCGAGGCAGTGAGCCGCTGCGCCAGCGCCAAACCACTGGCCACCGCCGCCAGGCAGCCGTAGAGCCCGCACTCGCACCGGGCCTCACGATGCTCGTACAGCCGGATATGGCCGATGTCGCCGGCCCCGCCGTCGATGCCGCGATAGACCTGCCCGTCGATGACCACGCCCGCACTGATCCCGGTCGCCACTTTCACCAGGACCAGCGCCGGACAGTCCGGGTAGTGGACCGACTGCTCCCCCAGCGCCATCAGGTTGGCGTCGTTGTCCACGTAGACCGGTCGATGCCAGGTCCGGCGCAACCGTTCGGCGATCGGGTAGCCGTCCCAGCCCGGCATGATCGGCGGCTGGGTGACCATGCCGTGCTCGAACTCGACCGGGCCGGGCACGCCGACGCCGATGCCGCGGACCTGGTCGGCGTCCCACCCGGTGCGGGCCAGCACCCGGCGGAACGCGCCGTCGATCCAGCCCAGCACCGCCTCCGGCCCGGTACCTATCTTGATCGGTTCGTGTTCCTCGGCCAGGGGCCGCCCGGCGAGGTCCACGACCGCGGCCCGGGCGTGGTTGCCGCCCAGGTCGGCCACCAGCACGACGCCGTGCCCGGTGTCGAACTCCAGCAGTTCGGCCGGCCGGCCACCGGTCGAGCCCTCGACCCCGCCGGCGCGCAGGTAGCCGGCCGCCCGCAGCACGTCGATGCGCTGCGTCATGGTCGAGCGGGACAGGCCGGTGTAGCTCTGCAGCTCGCCGCGGGTACGGGCGCGCCCGGTGCGCACCAGCCACAGCAAGTGCCCTGCCGAGTTCTGGTTCAGCACCCGCCGTCAGCCGTTCGATCCGCAGCGACATCCATGCTGCGTAGCCTAAGCAGCGGCGATGCGCCGGGGGACGCAGCCGCGCGGTCACGACCACGTCCAAAACATGGGATCGCCACCGGCTTCACCCTCAGGTGCGGCACTAATGCCCGACCGCCGGACATAAGTCGGCCGGTTGGTCGCCGTAACTTCTCGCGTTTTGGCCCGCGGGTGCCGCTAATGCGATGAAATGTCTGAGTGTCCCTGACAGTGCAGATCACGTCACCGCACCACGTCGAGGTGATCGACCAGCCGGCCCCGGAGCTGCGTCCCGGGCAGGTGCGTGTGCGTACCAGCTTCTCCGGCATCTCGGCCGGCACCGAACTGACCGCCTATCGCGGCTCCAACCCGTACCTGAACAGGTCCTGGGATCCCGACCAGCGGCTGTTCGTCGACGACACCACCGGCGTCGGCTACCCGCTGGCCGGGCTCGGCTACTCCGAGGTCGGCCAGGTCGTCGAGGTCGCCCCGGACGTCGCCGACGACCCCAACCTGCCGCCGGTCGGCGCGCAGGTGTGGGGCATCTGGGGCCACCGCAGCGAGGCCGTGCTGCCCGCCGAGAAGCTGCGCGGGTGCATGGTCCCGGCCGGGCTCGCCCCGATCGCGGCGACCTTCGCCCGGGTCGGCGCGGTCGCGCTCAACGCGGTCCTGGCCGCCGACGTGCACCTCGGCGAAACCGTCGCCGTGTTCGGGCAGGGCGTGCTGGGACTGCTCACCACCCGGCTCGTGCGGCTCAACGGCGGCACGGTCGTCGCGGTCGACGCGGTGCCCGGCCGCCTGGAGAAGGCCTTGGAGTACGGCGCGGACATCGTCCTGGACGCCCGCGACGGCACCGTCGCCACGCAGATCCGCAAGTTCACCGACGGTCGCGGCGCCGACGTGGCGATCGAGATCAGCGGCTCGTACCCGGCCTTGCACGAGGCGATCCGCTCGGTGGCGGTCAACGGCCGGGTGGTGGCGTCCGGCTTCTATCAGGGCGACGGGATGGGACTGCGCCTCGGCGACGAGTTCCACCACAACCGGGTCGGCCTGATCTGCTCGCAGATCGGCGGAGTGCCACCCGCCGTCGCCGGACGCTGGGACCAGATCCGGCTCAACCAGACGTTCCTGCGGCTCGCCACCGACCAGCAGATCGATCCCGCCGGGCTCATCACCCACGTCATTCCGGTGCGCGAGGCGGCGGCCGCGTACGACATGCTCGACCGCAGTCCCCACGAAGCTCTCCAGGTGGTGTTGACATTCTGATGATCAAGATTTCGTGTCAGGAGCAGATGCTGCCCGGGCAGACGTTGCAGGAGAAGTTCGCGTTCGCCCGCGACGCCGGCTATGACGGCATCGAGCTGCGTGCCCGCGGTGATTTCGCGTTCCGGGAGCGGCTGCCGGAGCTGCGCCGGGCGGCGGGCGACGGTGTGGTGATGCCGTCGGTGTGCGTCGACATGTCGCATTTCTTCGGCGCCTTCGATCCGGAGTTGCGCCGCGACGCCATCGCCCAGCTCAAGTCGCAGCTGACGGTGATGGCCGAGGTGGGCGGGCCGGGCGCGGTGGTCTGCACGCCGGCGTCGTGGGGGATGTTCTCGCGGCGGCTGCCGCCGTTCGAGCCGCCGCGCAGCGAGCAGGAGGACCGGGCGGTGCTGCTGGACGGCCTCGCCGAGCTGGGTGAGCACGCCGAGCGCGAAGGCGCGATTCTCGCGCTGGAGCCGCTGAACCGGTACGAGGACCACATGGTGAACCGGCTGGAGCAGGCGGTCGAGCTGATCGATGCGGTGGGACTGCCGTCGGTGCGGGTGCTGGCCGACACTTACCACATGAACATCGAGGAGGATGAGCCCACGTCGGCGCTGGTCCGGGCCGCCGCGCACCTGGGTCATGTGCAGGTCAGCGACTCCAACCGGTTGCAGCCCGGGGCGGGGCACCTGGACTGGTCGGCGCTGCTGGGCACCCTCGACGCGGTCGGTTACCGGGGGTGGCTGGCGCTGGAGTGCCGGCTGCGGGGCGAACCAGCAACCGCTGTCGCCGGGGTTCCCGGCTTTCTGCGCCGCCACGACGTCAGTGTGCTGGTGTGAACGCCGGCCTGGACCGGGCCGCGCGGCGGGTCCTGATCGCGAACTGGCGGCGGCACGCCACGGTGCCGGCCGCCCGGCTGTACCCGCATCAGTGGAGCTGGGACTCGGCGTTCATCGCCATCGGGCTGCGGCACCTGTCCCCCGCCCGCGCCCAGCGCGAGCTGGAGTCACTGTTCGGGGCGCAGTGGCGTGACGGACGCGTACCCCACATCGTTTTTGATCCGCACGTGCCGGCTGACGCCTACTTTCCGGGCCCGTCCTTCTGGCGCTCGGGGTCGGTGCCGCAGGCGCCGGGGGTGCCGACCTCCGGCATCATGCAGCCGCCGGCGCACGCCCTGGCGGCCTGGCTGACCTACCGGGCCGACCCGGCGGCGGCCCGCGACCGCGGCTTTCTGCCGCGCCTCTATCCGCGGCTGGTGGCCTGGCACCGCTACCTGGCCACCCGGCGGGATCTGACCGGCAGCGGGCTGATGTGCGTCGTGCATCCGTGGGAGTCCGGGATGGACAACAGCCCAGCCTGGGACGTGCCGCTGTCGCGCATCGAGCCGGTGCCGGCCGGCGAGTTCACCCGCCGCGACCTCAACCATGCGGCGGCCGCGGACCGGCCGACCGACACCGATTACGGCCGATATGTACGTCTGGCGCGCGACTACCGCGACGCCGGTTACGCCGATTCGCTGGCGGGGCACGCCTTCGCGGTGGAGGACCCGCTGTGCAACGCGCTGCTGGCCGCCGGCGAGCACGCGCTCGCGGCGATGGCCACCGAACTCGGCAAGGACCCCGACCCGCACCTTGCGGCCGCGGCCCGGCTCACCGAGGCCATGGCCGCCACCCTGTACGACCCGTCGGCCGGCATCTTCTTCCCGCGCGACGCGCACACCGGCTCGCACCTGCGGTCGTATTCGATCGGCGGTCTGCTGCCGCTGGTGGTGCCGGGTTTGCCGGTCGCCACCGAACTGGTCAAGACGGCGCTGGGCGACCGGTTCCGGCTCGGCGAGGCGAGCCCGCTGCCGTCGTACGACCTGACCGCCGCCGACCACGACCCCGGCCGTTACTGGCGCGGGCCCGGGTGGGTCAACACCAGCTGGCTGTTCTGGCACGGCCTGCGGCTGCACGGTGAGCCGTCGCTCGCCGACGACCTGCGGGACCGCCTGCTCGAGCGGGTGCGCGACGCCGGTTTCCGGGAGTACTTCGATCCGCTGACCGGCGCCGGGCACGGCACCGACGAGTTCAGCTGGACGGCGGCGCTGGTCCTCGACCTGCTGCGGACCCCGTGAGCGGCCGCACGGTCGTCGCCGGCACCACCTGCCTGCTCGTCGGCGACGACGCGGATCTCACCGGTTTCTTCGTCGACGACTGCCGTCACCTGTCCCGGTTGGAGCTGCGCGTGCCGGGGCCGGCGCTGCGGGTGCTGCGCAGTGACCCCGAGTCGACGGTGTACGTGCCGGACAGCGGCCGGCACGCCGACCCGCCGTGGGCGATGGTCCGGCGCCGCGAGGTGCGGCCCGGCCGGCTGGTCGAGTCGCTGGAGCTGACCAGCTTCGTGGCCGGGCCGCAGACCGTCGAGGTGGGCTACGCGGTGGCGGCGGACTTCGCCGACCAGTTCGAGCTGCGCTCGGCGGGCAGCTTCGACAAGTCCGACGCGGTCCGTGGTGCCGAGGTGAACGCGGGCCGGGTGCTCTACTCGTACACCCGGCGGGGTTTCTCCCGCGCAAACACCCTCGAGGCGGCGCCGGCCGCCGAGCTCAGCCCCGACGGCGTCCGCTGGTCGGTGATCCTGCCGCCGCAGCAGTCGGTGACGTTGCAGGTCACGGTGTCGGTGTCGCCGGCAGCCGCCGAGGCGGCCGTTGGCGGCAGCATGCCCACGGTGGCCCGCGACGACCTGGCCCGATGCGTACGCCAGGGGCTCGCTGACCTCGATGCGCTGTGCATGCCGGCGCCGGGCGTGCCCGGGGCGATCGTGCCGGCCGCCGGCGCGCCCTGGTTCCTCACCGTCTTCGGCCGCGACAGCCTGCTGACCTCGCTGTTCGCGCTGCAGCACCGGCCGGAACTGGCCGCCGGCACGCTGCAGGTGCTGGCCGCCACCCAGGGCCGGGTCACCGACGAGTCCCGGGTGGAGGAACCCGGCAAGATCATCCACGAGACGCGGCGGGGTGAGCTCGCGATCTCCGGCGAGGTGCCGTACGCCCGCTACTACGGCTCGGTCGACGCGACCCCGCTGTTCCTCATGCTGCTCGACGTCTACCACCAGGTGACCGGCGACGACCGGCTGGCGCGGCAGCTGGAGCCGGCGGCGCGGGCCGCGGCCGGCTGGATGCTCGGCCCGGGCGGTCTCACCGGCGGCTATCTGCGCTACCGCACCGACCTGCCGGGCCTGGTGCATCACTGCTGGAAGGACTCGGCCGACTCGATGGTGTTCCGCGACGGCACGCCGGCCGCCGGGCCGATCGCGGTCGCTGAGGCTCAGGGGTACGCGTACCGCGCGCTTGTCGGCACCGCCCGGCTCGCCACCGCGGTGTGGTCCGACCCGGCCTGGTCCGCGAGGCTCACCGCCACCGCGGCCGAGCTGCGCGACCGGTTCGCCGCCGACTTCCGCCTGCCCGACGGGTTCGTCGCGCTCGCCCTCGACGCGAACGGCTCCGCCCTCGACGCGCCGGCCTCCAACGCCGGGCACGTGCTGTGGTGCGGGCTGCTCGACGGCGACTGGGCGGACACAGTGGCGTCGCGGCTCGCCGGCGACGAGTTCTTCTCCGGCTGGGGTGTGCGGACCTTGGCGGCCGGGCAGGTCCCGTACCACCCGCTGTCCTACCACCGGGGCGGCGTGTGGCCGCACGACACGGCGATCACGGTGGCCGGCCTGGCCGCCGCCGGGCACTCCGACGAGGCGGCGCGGATCGCCGACGGCCTGATCGCCGCAGCGTCCTACACGGGCGGCCGGCTGCCCGAGCTGATGACCGGCCTGGCCCGCGAACCGGGACACGGCCCGGTACCGTACCCGCATTCCTGCTCGCCGCAGGCGTGGGCCGCCGCTGCTCCCCTGCTGCTGCTCCAGGCCAGAATCGGAGGCTGGGCCTGAGCAGCATGTGAAGGAGCGGCCATGGTGATGCATCCGGGTGAGCCACACGACGCCGGCGTCGCCGGACGGCTGAACTGGCTGCGCGCCGGCGTGCTCGGCGCCAACGACGGCATCCTGTCGACGGCGGGCCTGGTCGTCGGCGTGGCCGGCGCGACCACCTCGACCGGCGCCATCCTCACCGCCGGGGTGGCCGGTCTGGTCGCCGGCGCGGTGTCGATGGCGCTGGGCGAATACGTGTCGGTCAGCAGCCAGCGCGACGCCGAACGGGCCCTGCTGGCGAAGGAACGCCGGGAACTGGCCGAGTTCCCCGAGCAGGAGCTGGCCGAACTCGTCGAGCTGTACGAGGAGAAAGGACTCAGCACGGCGACCGCCCGGCAGGTGGCCCTGGAGCTGACCGCCAAGGACGCGTTCGCCGCGCACGCCGACGTCGAGCTGCACCTCGACCCGGACGAGCTGACCAACCCGTGGCAGGCCGCCGCAGCGTCCGCGGTCGCGTTCACCGCGGGTTCGCTGCTGCCGTTGACGGCGATCCTGCTGCCGCCGCCGCCGGTGCGGGTCGCGGTCGCGTTCGCCGTGGTCATCGCCGCGCTCACCGGCACCGGGTATCTGAGCGCCCGGCTCGGCGGCGCCCGGCCGGGCCGGGCCGTGCTACGCCTCGTCCTCGGCGGTACGGCGGGCCTGGCGGTCACCTACGGCATCGGCGCGCTGGTCGGCACCGCCGTCGGCTGACGGCTGCAGGGTCAGCTGCCCGGTTGCGAGCGCGTCACCGCAGGCCGTGCAGTGCACCTCGGCCACGAACTCGTGCCCGCAGGTGTGGTCGAAGCGCACCGGATCGGTGCCGTCTCTGAGGTGCTCGTGTCCCCACCGCTTCAGGGTGAGCAGCACCGGGGCCAGCGCCCGCCCGGCGTCGGTGAGGCGGTACTCGTATCGCGGTGGCCGCCGGCTGTACTCCTCGCGGGCGATCACACCGTGCTCGACCAGCTTGCGCAGCCGGGCGGTCAGGATGTCGCGGGGCGCGCCGGTGTTGCGGGCGATCTCGGTGAACCGCCGCTGCGCGTAGAACAGCTCCCGCACCGCCAGCAGGCTCCAGCGGTCGCCGACGACCTCGAGGGCGTCGGCGATCGTGCAGTCCCTGGGGCTCTTGTCGGCGGGTGCTGTCGGCATCCTCGAATTCTCACCCGAGTGGGTTGTGATTTCAAACCGACTCCTGGTTTGATTTTCCAACTCACTCATCGCTTGGAGGCGGGGATGACCCAACTGCTGACCGAAACCACGGATCCCGACGTCCTGGCGCCGGCGCAGGCCGCGAGGATCCTCGCCGGCGCCCCCTGGCGACGATTCGGCGTCTTCGGGGACAGCCTGTCCCTCGGCGTCGGCGACACCACGCCGGGCTACGACGGTCTGGGCTGGCCGGCGCGGGTCGAGCGGGCACTGCGGCGCGTCCACCCCGACCTGGCCTATCTCAACACCGCGAGGATCGGCGCGACCACCGTGCAGGCACTGCAGGAACAGGCGCAGCGGATCAACGAATTCGGCCCCGATCTGCTGCACCTCAACAGCGGCGCCAACGACATCATGCGGCGCACGCCCGACTGGGGCCGGATCGAGGACGACCTGCGAGCGATGTACGAGTGGGCGAGCTCAACCGGCGCCCACCTGAGCGTCTTCACCCTCGGTCGCGCGTTCGTGATCCCGGCCCTGCCTGACTTCGGCGAACGCGTCGCCCGCCTCAACGCCATCACCCGCACACTCGCGGCGGAGTACGGCGCGGTCGTCGCCGACTGCTGGGACCATCCGCTGAACGATCGGCCCGACCTGCTCAGCGCGGACCGAATCCACTTCGCCACCACCGGGCAGGCGGTCATCGCCAGCCTGCTGATCGAAGCGCTGGGAGAACGCCTGCGCTGAGACGGTTGCATCCGGTACCCAGGTACAGGCTTACCGTCGAACGGACGGCGCCGACGGCGCCCGAATCCGAGGAGGCCGGCATGTCATTCGTGGTTCCGGACGCGTGCACGCTGCCGACGGCCGAGCAGCCGTTACGGCTCGCCGAGTTCGACGCCTTGTTCGCCACCGCGGTGCGCGGCATCGACCTGGTGGACGCCACCCACGCGCGGCTGCGGCTGTCCGGCCCGGCCGGACTGGCGGCCACCGTGCGGGACCTGACCGCACGCGAGACCGACTGCTGCTCGTTCTTCACGTTCACCATCACCGAGGAACCGGATGGCGTGGTGGTGCTGGGCATCGAGGTTCCCGCGGCCTACGCCGACGTGCTCGACGCCCTGATCCGGCGGGCGGGCACGGTGTCCGCATCATGAGCGGGCTGTTGACGCTGTCCGAACTGGCCGATCGATCGGGCGTGTCCGTGCCGCGGCTGCAGCGCTTCGCCGAGGCGGACCTGCTGGCGCCGGCCCGGCAGGACGGTGATCGGTACGGCTACCCGCCGGCCGAAGCGGGCGCGGCACGGGTTCTGGCCGGCGCCGAGGATCTCGGCATCGATCCGCTCGTCACGTTCGGCGCGGGCTGGCGTGACGACGACTGCGCCGGAGCCCGGCTGCAGGCGGTGGCAGCCGCCCTGACGGGCGCGGCGCACGAGGGCCTCTGCGGGCAGGACTGCGGTTGTGCCACCGCGCTGTCGGGCGACGCCGTGGGCACCCTGACCGCGGTCGTCGGGCTCGGCGCCCGCTTCCCCACCGAGCAGGCGCCGTGAGCGGCGGGCTGCGCACCGGCGAGGTCGCCGAGCAGGCCGGCGTCAACATTCAGACGCTGCGCTACTACGAGCGGCGCGGGCTGCTGGCCGAACCGCACCGCTCGCTCGGCGGGCACCGCCTCTATCCGCCCGACACCGTCGCCCTGCTCCAGGTGATCAAGGCGGCGCAGCGGCTCGGGTTCACCCTCGACGAGGTCGCTGAACTGCTCGACGCCGGCCGGCGCCGGCATCCCGGTGCGGACCTGCGGCAACGCGCGATCGACAAGATCGGCGAGATCGACCGGAGGATCGCCGACCTGACGACGATCCGGGCCACGCTCGCCGAAGTCGTCGAGGCCCGCTGCGACAGCCTCACCAACTGCACGTGCTCCGACTGCCCGATCCCGTACCTGACAATCGGCTCCGCCGACCGAGCTGCCGGAGAGAACGAATGAGCCAGTCCATCCGTACGCCCGTGGTGGCGCACGATGACGAACACCGCGACCGCCACCAGCACGCCGACAACAGCCCACCGCGACGCAGCCGGATCGCCGGCGGGCTCGCCGCCCTGGCCTGCGCGGCGTGCTGCGCCTTGCCGTTGCTCATCGCCGCCGGCGTGCTAACCGGGGCCGGCGCCGCGCTGCTGGAGAAGACGCTGCTCGCCGTCGCCGCCGGCCTCACCGCCCTGGCACTCGGGATGTGGTGGCTGCACCGGCACCGCAGCGCCCGGCGTGCCGCGGCGGGCTGTGGTTGCGGCTGTTGAACCTGGCCTATCACCTCCGCACGCCCCGCATCGCCGCCCCGGTGAGCACACTGGCGAAACCGGCGGCGATCATCCAGAGCGTCGCCGAACCGGTGACCGGCAGCTTCTCCTTGCTGGTGTCCTCCGCGACGGTCAGGTCCAGCCGCAGCGCCCGGAAGTTGCCGAACTTGTCGACACCGGCCGCGACGAACGAGTGTTTGCCGAGGCTGAGACCGTCCGGCACCTGGATCTCCGTCTCGAAGGCGCCGTTGGCGTCGGTCGTGACGGTGCCCAGAACGCGCGGCTCCGAGTAGACCGCGAGGGTCACCTCGGAGAACGGCGCATAGCCGCTACCGGACATCGTCAACGTCCCGCCCGGCTCCGCCGAGGTGATCGGGCCGTCCGGGGTGATCAGCGGTTCGTTGGTCTCCGGCGGCGCGGTGGGCACGGTCAACTCGGTCGGCACGACGGCATTCGAGGACGGCGAGGCCGCAGACTCGCCGGCGGCCGAGAGGGCCACCACATTGAATCGGTACGCGGTGCCGGCCGCACCACCCACCACACAACTCGTGGCGCCGGTGGTGGAACAGCTCGCCCCGCCGGGTGAGGCCGTAGCCCGGTAGCCGGTGATCGTCGCGCCGTTGTCGGCGGGCGGGTTCCACGACACGGTGATCGACGCGAGGCCGGCGGTGGCCGAAACCCCGGTGGGCGCGAGCGGCGCCACCAGATCCGGCGTCGGAGACTCGGACGGGCTCGTTGTCGGTGCCGTCGTCGGCGCCGGCGAGGTGACCGTCGGCGCGGTGGTCGGCGGTGTCGTGGGCGGTGTGCTCGTCGGCGGTGCGGTGGTCTTCGACGGAGCCGCAGACGTAGGCGCTGCTGACGTGGGCGCCGCAGTGGTGGGCGGCACAGTCGTCGGCACCGTCGTGGGTGCCGCGGTCGTCGGCGGCAGGGTCGTGGGTGCCGCAGTCGTCGGCGGCACGGTCGTCGGCGGCGCGGTCGTCGGTGCAGCCGAGGTAGGCGGCGCTGCGGTCGGCGAAGCCGACTCTGACGGCTCCGGGGTCGGAGGTGTCGTCTCGGGTGTGGCCGTCGGCGTCACCAGCACGGTGGAGTGTGGCCCCGCATCGACGCTGTTGACCGCACGAACCCAAACCTCCAGCTCTTCGTCGTTCACCAGGCCGGTCAGCGTGGCCCCCAGCTTGTCGGAGTCCTCAATCGGCGTGAACTCGATGACGTCCCACCGTGCGCCGCCGTTGGTACTCACCTCATACCTCAGGTTGCCGGGGTCGCCGCCGTCGCCTCCCGGCATCAGGTACAGCAGCGCCGACGTGTTGCCGGCCACGGCCCCGAACGTGTCCAGCGGCTGCGGTGGTTCCAGGAGGGAGACCGGAAACTCCATACTCTCCGGCATGGGCTCCCCGGCTTCGTCGACGGCGCGCAGCCGCAGCCGGTACACGGCAGGCCGCAGACCGACCAGAATGCCGCGGACCAGGCCGTCCAGCGGATCATCGCCGAAGCTGAGGTCCTGCCACTCCTCGCCGTTGAGCTGCACCTGGTAGCTGCTGGCACCGGCGACCTCGGTGAAGCTGAGGGTGATCTCGCGGTAGCCCATTCGCATCCACACAACCGTCGGTCGATCCGCGGGAACATCCGTCGGGACGACCATGCCGAACGTGTAGACCCCGGCGCCCGTGTCGTTCGTCGCCCGCACCCGAATCCAGGTCGGCTTGTAGTTGGTCAGACCTTCGACCGTCGCCGTCAGCATGACGACGCCCGCGTTGGCGGCTTCCGCGCCCTCACTCGCTTCCGGTTCCGGTTCTGCCTCCACTGACGGTTCCGGCCCCGCTTCCGCAGACGGCTCCGGTTCTGCCTCCGCTGACGGCTCCGGCTCTGCCTCGGCAGACGGTTCCGGCTCCGTTTCCGCTGACGGTTCCGGTTCTGCCTCCGCTGACGGCTCCGGCTCTACCTCGGCAGACGGTTCCGGCTCCGCTTCCGCCGACGGCTCCGGCTCCGCTTCCGCAGACGGCTCCGGCTCTGCCTCCGCTGACGGCTCCGGCTCTGGGCCCGGGCCTGGCTCCGGTCCCGGGTTCATCTCCACGACGGTGAGGGGCTGCCACACGCCGCCGGTGCTCACCTCGTAGCCGGAGATCTCCGAGTCGCCGGCATCCTCGGGCGTGAGAAACATCAGCGCCGCCGACCCATTATCCGGCCGCACACCGAGCGGGCCGGGAGAACCAGGCAGGTCCGCGTCCGCCGTGACGATCCTGCTGGCGGCAACACCGGGGACGAAGTCCTGTCCGTCGTACTCCTCGGTGGTGGCGCGCACGAACACCTCCGTGGGCGTGTCGTTCTCCAATCCCCCGACCACCACCTCGACCTCGCCGGAGTCCAGCTTCACCCCGGGAACATTCAGCCAGGTCACGCCGTCGGACGAGACCTCCCAGCCGCTGACAGTGGCGCCGTTGTTGTCGCCCGGGGTGAACGCGAGCGTGGCGGCTCCGTTTCCCGGTACCGCCTGGAGCCCGGTCGGCGCGTCCGGCGGCGCGTACGGATGGACCGAAAAGGACATCTCGCTGGCGGCGGAGCGGCCGGAGCGGTCCGGCGCTTCGGTGTTCGTCGCGTGCACGTAGAAGGCGTAGTTCGTGCCGTTCTCCAGCCCCGCGATCTCACAACTGGTCTGGGCCGTCTCACAGGTCAACCCGTCGGCCGGGTCGAAGTTGTTGCCGTTCTCCAGGAACGTGCTGACGATGTAGCTGGTCACGGGCGCGCCACCGTTGTCGTCGGCCGCCTCCCAGCTGACGGTCACCTTCCCGTCGCCGGGCACGGCGTCGACCCCGGTCGGCGCTTTGGGCAAGGCCCGAAACACCAGGGAGGTGATCGGCCCGCCGAAGTAGAGCTCCTCGGGCCCCAACTCACCGTCGATCACGGGAGAGGCGCTACCGTCGTCCATCGCCACGAAGAGTTCGCCGCTCTCGGCCAGCGCCAGCGACACCGGAATGCTGCCGGAGGCCTCGATGACCTGCTCCGGGTCCTCATCGGCACTCACGGAGAAGACCTTGCGGGTGTCGTTGTCCGCGACGTACAGAACGCCTGCACGGTCGACCGCGAGATCGTTCGCCACCACATCCTCCATCACCGGCGTCGACCCGTCGGGGTCATACCGGTAGACGGTTCGGGTGGTCCGGTCCGCGAAGTAGACGTCAGCGCCGTTGCGGCTGACGGCGATTGAGACCGGGGCAAGGCCCGGCGTGGCCAGTGGGTGCTCCGCCCCCGCTTCCGTACGCTTCACGATCTTGTGCTCGGCGGCGGAGGCCGCGTAGAGGGCCTCGCCGTCGTCCACCGCGATGTCGTCGACACTCAGCGGACCGAGGAGGAGATCGTCGCCGACAGTCATGTCGTGGTTGATCTCCAAGACGCCCTGGTCGTCACCCAGCGTCGCGGCGACGTAAACCGAACCGTTCCGGGTCACGGCGACCGACTTCGGCGCGGTGACGGAAAGTTCGTCGATCATCCAGCCGGGACGGAAACGGACGACCCGGTCGCCCACGACCAAATACGCTGCCATGTCGCCGTCCGAGACGCTCGGCGTGTCGGCCGAGACCGAGACCGTGGCCGTGGCCGTGGCCGCTGTCACCAGCCCCGTCAGGCAAGTGACGAGCAGGACGAGCAGCACGGCACAATCGCGCCGCGGAATTGTTCTGACCATTTCCGCATTCCCCACCGTGAATGTCGGCTCCGAAGCCGCGCTAGGTCACGTTATTGCGGCGCAAAGCGGCAACGGCGGCAAATGGCGAAAAGTGGAATGGCCGCAAGGGGCATCCTGGTTCCGAAAGTTTCGGCCAGTCCGACGGCGAAGATCGTCGATGAAGGCGCTCTAAGCCCAGAAAGCAAGGCCTGAGCTGCAACTAGCACATCCGGTTGTTCCGTGGACACATCGAAAGTTGTTGACAACGCCCGCCGCGCTGGTCGACAGTAGGGCATCGACGACAGCGAGCCTCCACCGGCAGTCGTCGACCCCCGCCCCACCGCCCGTCCCCAAGCAATTCGGTATGACGCCGGCCGCGGATGGCGCCACCAGCCACCCGGGTGCCGGCGCGTACCGCGCTGCCTGGTTCCCCGCCAGGCGTCACCAGGAGGTAACGCATGCACGACGCTCCGAGCCGCGCGAGAAACCGCCTGAAAATGCTCGCCGGCGCTACGGCCACCATCGCCATGGCCGCCGGCGCAACGGCGCTGGCCGTCACCGCCCACGCCGACGTCAACCGGGCGGTGGCCGCGGCCGCCAACTGTTCGGCCGGCTACGTCGCCCTGACTTTCGACGACGGGCCGAACACCGGCACCACCAACCAGCTCATCAGCACGCTGCGTTCGGCGGGTGCGACCGCCACCGTCTTCCCGACCGGGCAGAACGCTTCGAACAACGCTTCGCTCATGCAGGCGTACAAGAATGCCGGTCTGCAGATCGGTAACCACAGCTGGGACCATCCGCATCTGATCACGATGAGCCAGAGCCAGATCCAGTCCCAGTTGTCGCGCACCCAGCAGGCGATCCAGCAGACGGCCGGCGTGACGCCGACCGTGTTCCGCCCGCCGTACGGTGAGACCAACGCGACGCTCAAGTCGGTCGCGTCCTCACTCGGGCTGCGCGAGGTCATCTGGGACGTCGACTCCCAGGATTGGAACAACGCCGGCGCCAGCCAGATCCGCCAGGCCGCCACCCGTCTGACGAACGGCCAGCTCATGCTCATGCACGACTGGCCGGCCGCGACGATCCAGGCACTGCCGGGCATCCTGCAGGACCTGCAGGCCCGCAACCTGTGCACCGGGCACATCTCGTCCAGCACCGGCCGGGCCGTCGCCCCGGCCGGAAGCAACCCGGGCGGCGGCACCGGCAGCTGCAGCGTCTCGGTCACCCGCGGCACCGACTGGCCCGACCGGTTCAACGTGAACCTCGCGGTCGGCGGCAGCAACACCTGGGTTGTACGGATCGCGCTGGCCGGCGGCCAGAGCCTGCAGAACAGCTGGAACGCCTCGGTCACCGGCACCTCCGGCACCGTGACGGCGCGCCCCAACGGGGCGGGCAACAACTTCGGGATCACCGTCTACAAGAACGGCAACACCAGCACACCCACCGCCAGCTGCGCCTTGAGCTGACCCGCGCGCAGGGGACCGGCGGCTGCACACCGCCGGTCCCCTGCCATACAAACCAGGACGCAGGGAAGGCGGGCCCGTGCTGACGGAGATCGCGGACGGGGTGCTGGTCCACCAGAGCGAGTTCATCCAGAGCAACGCCGTCATCGTGCAGGGCAGCGCCCGGGGGTGCTGCTGATCGACCCGGGCGTGCAGGACCACGAGATGGCCTGCCTCGCGGACGATCTGTCGTCGTCCGGCCGTACCGTGGCGGCGGGTTTCTCCACGCACCCGGACTGGGATCATCTGCTCTGGCATCCGCGCTTCGGCGCGGCCGCTCGTTACGGCACGGCCCGCTGCGAGGCGGCTGTCCGGGCTCAGCTGGCCGAGCCGGGCCTGGTTCCGACCGGCATCGCCGACCAGGTTCCCTCGATCTGCTCGGCCTGATCATCGCCCTGCCCGCCGGGACCGCCGAGATCCCTGGGACGGCCCGCGAGTCCGGATCATCGAGCACCGAGCGCCGGCGCACCGGCACTTTCCAGGATGGTGGGCAGCAGGCCGGGGAACCGGCGTTCCACCTCGGCGAGCCGCAGTTCGCAGCGGCGGAAGCGGCCCTGCTGGCTCACTCGCACGAGGCCGCCACGAGTCAGGATCTTCAGGTGGTGCGAGAGTGTCTGGCCGGTCACCGGCACCTCGATGGGGCCGTGGATGACGCCGCCTCGGTCGGCGAGCTGCCGGATGACGTCGAGCCGCACCGGGTCGCCGAGAGCATCCAGCATGGTGTCCAGGTACACGTCGTCGAGATGGGGATGTTCCCAGCCGCGGGGGCGCCTTCGCCGTACGCCGTCGATCATCAGCGCCCCACCTTCCCGACGGTTACTGCCTCTGTTCAAAGAGTCGCTGGATCGACTGCGATAGTTCCCGCGGAGTCTGACCGCTTCGGCGTCAGCCGACTGCCGCACGCCGGCCCGGTGCCGCGTCCCGCAGAGCGGTGATCAGATCGTCGCGGGCCCGCGCGACCCGGGACCGGACCGTGCCGATCGGGCACTGCGTCAGCTCCGCGACCTCGGCGTAGGACAGGCCGACGATCTGGGTGAGCACGAACGCGTCGCGGCGCTCGGCTGCCAGGCCCTCGATCAGGCCGGCGAGCGCGTGGTGCTCTTCGAACCGGGGCTGATACCACGGTGGGGTTTCCTCGATGCTGACCAGCAAGTCCATCGGGCCCGCCACGCGGGGCCGCCGGGCCGCGTGGCGCAGATGGTCGATCGCGGCGTGGCGGGCGATGGCGAACAGCCAGGTGCGTACCGAGGACCGTCCGGCGAAGCGGGGCAACGCGCCGACGGCACGCAGGTATGTCTCCTGAGCCACATCCTCGACGTCGGCAGGCGGCACGAACGAGGAGAGGAATCGCATGAGGTCGCGCTGGGTGGCGCGGACGAATGCGGTGAGGGCTTCGCTGTTGCCGTCGACGGCGTCGCGTACCAGTGCGGCCAGCGCATCGCCGCTCCAGTCCGGGTTCGAGCCGGTGACGCCCGGCTCGGGCGCGCTCACCGCGGCCACCGCACCGCTGCCGACGCGCAGCCCATGCGCCCTCCCCTTTGTTGTTCTGTCTCCCTGTGGTCGTTTGCGGCGGCCGGCCGTGATCAGCTTCCGGCTGCGGCGCGCCGCCGTCCGGACACGTACAGCAGCGCGGTCACCGCGACGAGGAGCGCCCCGGTCGCACCGAGCCCCGCCAGCACACCGGCCGGGACGCCGCCCGTGGCCTCGTCCGCGTCGGGCGCGGCGGCAACCGCCGATGCAGACGCGGCAGGCAGGTCCGGGTCGGCGACGGTGTACGGGTAGGAGCCCTGGACGGTGTGCCCGTCGACCGACACCACCCGGTAGGCGACGGTGAACGTCCCGTTGGCCGGCGGTCCGGTGAGAGTCACCCGGCCACGGACGTCGTCCACCACCACGTCCGACGCCGGCAGCCGCTGTTGCGCCGCATCGCTGACGACGATGGTCGTGAAGTCGGGGTTGAGCCGCTCGTTGAACTCCAGCGTCACGACGCTCGGCGCCTCGGCCAGTGTGGCGTCCCGGGTGGGGACCGAGGCGACGAGCTGGGCGTGTGCCCAGGCCGAGGTGCTGGGCGCGAGCACGGCCAGCACCGCGGCGAGGGCGAGCAGGAGCCGTCTCATGCCAGCACGTGTTCGCCGATCCAGCCACCCTCGGCGCAGCCGGGCGGGATCGCGAACACGGCCGAGCCGATCGGGGTGATCCATTCGTTGAGCAGGTCCTTGTCGGCGAGGCGCTGCTGGATGGGCACGTACTGTTCGACGATGTCGCGCTGGTAGGCCGCGAAGATCAGCCCGGTGTCCGTGGTCCCGGCCTCGTCCGGCACGCCGTCGTAGTTGTACGGCCGGCGCAGGATCTTCAGCTTCGGGTCTTCGATGCGGGCCCGGGTGACGTGCGAGAAGTCCGGCATCTTCGGCAGGCCGAACTCGTCGAGCGCGGCGAAGTCGGGCTTGTCGTGTTCCAGGGTGCCGCTCAGCGGAGCGCCGGATTCCAGGCGCCGGCCGACAGCGTTCTCCTTGTCGGTCACCGACAGTTTGTCCCAGGTCTCCATCTCGGCGCGGACCCGGCGTACCACCAGTGTGGTGGAGCCGTCCGGGTTCCACACCGCCGGATCGATCTCGGCGCCGCGGGGGTTCGCCGTGCCGTCGAGTTGTCCCATGACGTTGCGCTGGGTGTGCTCGGGCGCGTGGACACCGGGGCTGCGCCGGAAGCCCTGCTGCACCCAGCGGACCGCCGCGAACGGCCGGGCGTCCTTGATCAGCATCCGCTGGGCGTGCGCGACGGTCAGCGGGTCGTCGGCGCAGATCTGCAGCAGCAGATCACCACCCGACCAGCGGTCCTGCAACCGGTCGATCTTGAATTTGGGCAGGTCCGCGACCGGGGACTTCAGCCCGGCCGCCCGGTAGAGACCCGGGCCGAACCCGAAGGTGACCGTCAGCCGGGCCGGCAGCACCGCCAGCGGCGCGTCGGTGTCCCCGAGCGCGGGGACACCGCGGGTGAGGCGGGCGGCGTCGTCGGAGAGCAACCGCAGCAGCCGCCGCAGCGCCTCGCGGTCGGTGCCCGCCGCCAGCGTGAGAGCCACGAACGACGCGTGTGCCGGTGGATCCTCCGCCACCCCGGCCTGACGTGGGCCGTGGAAGGCGACCGTCGCCGTACCGATCTGCGCGGCCGGGACGGCCGTCGCCGGAACCGGCGCCTGGCCCCCGCCGGCCGCGACGACACCGGCTCCGGCGATCGCGCCGACGCCGGCAACCGCACCCCCGGTGAGCAGGCGGCGCCTGCTCACCGGGGAAGGCCGGGTCGTCACGGCGCGCTGCTTCCCATCGGCATCGACATGCCCGGGTCGTAGCTCTCCTCCGCGCCGGCGAACGGCTTGGCGACCGCGGTGAACGGCACCGACGTACCGTCGGCGAGCTTGAGCGTGAACGACACCTCCGCGCCGGCCTCGATCGCCTGGGCCGGCTTCATCAGCATCAGGTGGTCACCGCCGGGAGCCAGTTCGTGGCTGCTGTTGGCCTTGACGACGAAGCCGCCCTTCTTCGGCTGCATGACCATCTTGCCGCCGTCCATCGTCATCTCGTGCAACTCCATCGGCGAGGCCGGCGACTCCGCCGCGGTGATGGTGATGTCCGCGGCGGTGTCGTTGACCAGCACACCGAACGCCGCCGTCATCACACCCGCTTCGGACGCCTTCACCCACGGGTCTTTGATGGTCAACGTGGTAGCCGTGCCGGCCGTCGGTGCCGGGCTGGGCCCCGTTCCAGTGGCTGACTCGTCGCTGTCACCACAACCGGCAAGGCCGAGAGTGCCCAGCGCGCCGACCAGTACGGCCGCCGTGAGAATGTTCCGGCGGGAGCCGCGGAAGAACCTGGTTCGCATGATGTCCGTTCCTCGAAGGGGGTCTGCAATTCATTGGTCCGGTCCCGGGGCCGGGAAGTTCCCGGCGGCCTCGGACTTTCTCGCGTCGCGTGCCGCCGCAGCCGCGTCGCGTGCCGCTGCAGCCGCGAGGAAGGCGTTGTACCGGTCGAGCTCGTCCTCGGTCCCGGTGCTCTGCGCCCGGTCCGCGGCCCGGTCCAGGCGGGCCTGTTCCCGCTCGTCGGAACGAATCCACTGCCGTACCAGCAGCAGCATCACCACGAGAGCGGGCAGCTCGCCGAACGCCCAGGCGAGGCTCGCGCCCAGGCGCTGGTCGTCGAGCAGCGGACCGGCCCAGGCGGGACGCACCGCGAGGTACCAATCGGCGGCGATGACCGTCGTGGACTGCAGCAGGACGAAACCGAAGAAGGCGTGCGCCACCATCGCCAGGAAGTGAACGATGGTCAGCAGCGCCGGATGGATGCGGCGGCGTCCCGGATCGGTGCCGATCAGCACCCAGAACAACAGATAGCCGGCGAGCACGAAGTGGACCAGCATCGCCAGGTGCCCGAGGTGGTAACGCATCAGGGTGCCGAGCAGGCCTCCCATGTAGAGCCCGTACAGGCTTGTCACGTAGATGCCGAGCGCCACCAAGGGGTGACTGAGGAAACGCAGAAATCCGCTGTGCAGAATCAGCAGCAGCCATTCGCGGGCCCCGCGAACCTGCGGGTCCGCGGGGCGCCGCAGGGCCCGCAGGGCGAGAGTGACGGGCGCCCCACCGACCAGCAGGATCGGCACCGCCATCGACAGCACCATGTGCTGCATCATGTGCGCGCTGAACAGCACCGCCGAGTACCGGGCGACGCCGAGGCCGGTGATGGCGGCCAGCAGCAGCATCCCGGCCGTCCAGGATGCCGTGCGGCTCACCGGCCAGACGTGCCCGGCGCGGCGCAGCCGGCGCACCCCGGCCAGGTACGCCAGGACACCGGCGACGACCACGGTCAGGAAGAACATGTCCGGCAGCGGATCACCGAGCATCCGCGTCGCGGTGGGCACGCCGGGCGGGTCGAATCCGAGCAGTTCCACCAGCGGATCCGGTTCCACGGCAGTCGCCGGGGTGGGGCTGCGCGACAGCCCGGCCGCCAGACCCACGGCCGCGCCGAGAACGACCAGCTCACCCGCGGCCAGGCGGAGGAAGGCCCTCGGCGCGCCGGAACGCAGGGCGGGCAGGGTCCGGACACGGTGCACCGCGCCGATCAGGCCGACGGCGAGCAAGGCGAGAACCTTGAGCAGCACCAGTACGCCGTACCGGGTGGTCCACAGGGCGGGCCAGTCGCCGAGCCGCACTGCCGCGTTGACAGTGCCGCTGACCGCGGTCGCCAGGAAACAGGTCAGCGCCAGACTGCTGTAGCGGGCCGCGGTGTCGGCGAAGCGGCGGTGCCGGCGTACCAGCATCAGGCCCGCCAGTCCGCCGACCCAGAGCGAGGCTGCCAGCACGTGCAGAGCCAGGCTGGTCACCGCCAACTGGTGATCGCCGGCACTGGCCGCGTGCCCGGTGAACGCCGGTGGCAGCAGGCAGAGCATCGCCAGCAGCGCGGTGCAGGCGGCCAGCCCGCGCGACACGCCGCCGCGGGACAGGATCGCCACGGCGAGGGCCGACCCGCTCTGCAGCAGCAGCGCCTGTCCCTGCGAGATCGACAGCGCGAAGCTGACAACCGCCTGCCGATTCAGCTCCGTCACCGGCATACCGAGCACGTCGGACACGGTCAGCACGATGGCGGCGGCCGAGAGCAGGGCCCACGTCAGGGCCGCCCACGTCACCCGGCGCAGCAACTGCCATCCGTGCGCGGCCACGCTGGGGCCGTCCCCGGGCAGCAGGAACGCCGCGGTGGTGGTGAGGCCGACGGTCAGCACGCCGCAGAGGTTCGCCAGCATCGAGATGACCGGGAGCAGCCATTCGGTCACCGGGCCCGGGCTCGGGATGCCCGGGAGCACGGTGTCCTCCACCGCGTTCCCGAACCACAACGCCGCGGCCAGGGCCAGCACGGCCGCCCCTGCCGCTGCCAGAGCCACGGATGGTGTTCTCAGCGCACTTCGCACGGCCCATCAGTCGGCCCGCGACTCCGGAAAGTTCCCATCCCGATGATCTTCGGGGATGTCACCCGGCGCGTGGTTGAACTGTGCCCGGCCACCGGCCGTACGAGGGTGCGAAGCGTGTCGGGAGAGGATGCACCGGATGGCCGAGCAAGATCTGACCGCGCTGGCGTTCGCCGCCGGGCGCGGTGACCGGGAAGCGGCCGCCGACCTGATCCGGGCGACCCAGTTCGAGGTGAACCGCTTCCTGCGGTCGCTGGCGAGCGGCACGGACGTGGACGATCTGACCCAGGAGACGTACCTGCGGGCGCTGGGCGCGCTGCCGTCCTTCGCCGGCCGCTCGTCGGTACGCACCTGGCTGTTCGCAATCGCGCGGCGGGTCGCCGCCGACCACGTCCGCCATCTCACCCGGCGCCCGCGGCTCGCCGCCGTGACCGACTGGGTTTCCAGCGCGGACAGCGCCGACCCGCACAGTCACCCGCGGTTCGAGGAGCAGCACGCTCTCACCGACCTGCTCGCCGCCCTGTCCGACGAGCGGCGCGAGGCGTTCGTCGCCACGCAGGTGCTCGGCCTGTCCTACAGCGAGGCGGCCGAGGTCTGCGACTGCCCGGTCGGCACCATCCGCTCGCGTGTGGCCCGGGCCCGTGAAGACCTCGTCGCCGCTCTGGCCGGCCGGCAAGGGCAGGACCAGCAGACGGCCTGACATCGGCCGGCATCCGCGAAAGAGCCGCCGGCCAGCGTCGGCCGACCCACCAGACGTGTGGCACAAAGTCGGCGAAAGTTCACGGGAACTATTCACGCACAGGCATCGACTCATGGGGCGAGACCGGACCGGGCGCTGTCACGCATCCGTCCGGCCCACTGCCATCTATGGAGGGATGTCAATCCGATGAACAGTGTTTCGCGCCGTACGGTCCAGCTCGGGGCGGCCGGTCTGGTCGCCACCGGCCTGCTGCTGATGACCGCTGCGCCCGCCGCGGCGCACGTCACCGTCTCCCCCACGGTGACCGCGGCCGGCGCCTACACCGTCCTGACGGTGTCGGTGCCGCACGGTTGCGACGGCGCGGGCACCACCAAGGTGGCCATCAAGGTGCCGGAGGAGATCGTCGCGGTGACGCCGACGGTGAACACCAACTGGACGGTCGAGAAGGTCATGGCGGATCTGAACCCGCCGGTCAAGGACAGCCACGGCAACGAGGTCACCCAGCGGGTGTCCGAGGTGGTCTACACCGCGAAGGCGCCGCTGCCCGACGGCATGCGCGACAAGTTCGAGCTGTCGCTGAAGCTGCCGGACACCCCGGGCAAGACGCTGGTCTTCCCGGCCGTGCAGACGTGTGAGAAGGGCGAGACCGCCTGGGTGCAGGTGCCCGCCGCCGGGCAGAACGCCGACGAGCTCGAGCACCCGGCGCCCGGTTTCAAGGTCACCGAGGCGGAGAAGGAGGGCGCCGAGGCCGCCCCGGCCGTGCAGCAGGTGGCCGCCACCAGCGACACCGGCAACGAAGGCGACGGCGGCACCAGCGTGGTGAGCTGGATCGCGCTGGCGGCGGGCATCCTCGGTCTGGTGCTCGGCGGCTTGGCGCTGCTGCGTTCCCGCCGTCCCGCCGCCTGAGATGCCGGTGACGGCTCTGTTGCTCCCGGTCCGGCCCACCCGGCTGGCGGGCCTGGCCGGCGCCCTGCTCTGCGGCATCGTGCTCGCGCTCGGGCCGGCCACCCCGGCCCGGGCACACGCGGCGCTGGTCGGCACCGACCCGGCCGACGGGGCGGTGCTGCCCGATGCCCCGGCCGAGGTCACGCTGACCTTCAACGAACCGGTCCAGCTGCGGCCGAACGGGGTACGGCTGCTCGACGCCGACGGTGTCGAGCAGCCGGCCGAGGCGCGGACGGTTGACACCCGGGTGGTCCTCACCCTGCCACCGGGGCTGGGTGACGGCAGTTATGTGGTGGCCTGGCGGGTGATCTCGGCCGACAGCCATCCGATCGCCGGCGGGCTCACCTTCGCGATCGGCGCTGCGAGCACCGGCACCGGCACCGTCGGGGCCACCGCGGTCACCGAACCGAGCGCCGGGTTACGTCTGGCCCGTCAAGCCGGTGAGGCCCTCGGCTACCTCGGTGTGCTCGGCGCAGCGGGTCTGGCCGCCTTCGCGTCGCTGCTGCTGGCCGGCGGGACCGGCCGGGCGCGGCGCCGCATCTACCGGGTGCTGCGCTGGACGGTGCCGTCGACGATCGCCGTACTGGTGTTGTCGTTGCCCGTCGTCGTCGCCTGGCAGGACGGCGCCGACCTGGGTGCGCTGATCGATGCGGCGACCTGGCGGACCGCCCTGACGACCGACACCGCGCTCGCCGCGCTGCTCGCCGCCGCCGGGCTGATCGTGGCGTTGGTCGCCGCCCGTGCCACGAGGTCAGACAGTCCACCCGGCTTCGTCCCGGTCGTGGGTCTTGCGGGCACCGCGCTCGCGGTGGGCTCGTTGGCGCTGACCGGGCACACCCGTACGTTCGGCCCGTCCTGGCTGGTGCTCTCCGCCGACCTGCTGCACGTGGCCAACGCCGCGCTGTGGCTGGGTGGGCTGGCCGGCCTGACGGTGCTGCTGCTCCCGTCCTCGCAGGCCACCACCGAGGGCGCCGGGCGTACGGTGACCGCGTTCTCCCGTCTCGCCGCCTGGCTGGTCGCCGCGCTCGGCCTGACCGGTGTGCTGCTCGGCTGGCGCATCATCGGCTCCTGGTCAGCCCTGTTCGGTACGGCCTACGGCGTCGCGCTGCTGGTCAAAGTCGGCATCGTCGCGGTGATCGTCGGCATCGCCGGGTGGAACCGTTACCGCCTGCTGCCCCGCCTCGCCGCGACAGACGGCGCCGGCCCGGCGTGGCCCGCCCTGCGGCACACCGTCCGCGCCGAGGCGGGGCTGCTCGTCGCCGTCCTGGCCACCACCGGCGTCCTGGTCACGCAGAGTCCGGTCGAGGACAGCACGCCGTCGGTACCCGCCGACCGACCGGCGAGCGTCGAACTCGCCGCGCCGCTCGGCACCCACCAGGCAGCCGTCGTCCTCACCCCCGGCGCGGTCGGCATCAACTCGCTGGAACTGAGCATCGTCGACGGCGACCGGCAACCGGTCGATCCGCTGGACCCGCCGCAACTGCGGTTCACCCTGCCCGACCGCGGCATCGGCCCATTGGAACGGCCCGCCTCGCGCACCGGACCCGGCCGTTACGAGGCCGTCGCCGAATTTCCCCTGCCCGGCCGATGGATCATCGAGGTGAACGTGCGGACGTCGAAGTACGAGAACCCGATCGCGCAGATCCCGGTGGAGATCCGATGAGGCGCCCGGCCCTTGGCCTGCTCGCGGTGGCGATGTCCGCGGCGCTGCTGTTGCTCACCGGCTCCCCCGCCGCCGCGCACGTCCTGCTCGCCGAGGCCCAGCCCAACGGTGACGGCAGCACCGCGCTGACCTTCACCTTCGATCACGGCTGCGGCGAGTCACCCACCACCGAACTGATCGTCACGCTGCCGCCCGGCGCGGCCGAGCCCAGCGCAACCCGTCAGCCGGACGGGTGGCGGGCCGTCGTCGCCCCTGACCGGGTGACCTGGACCGGACCCGCCCTGAACGCCGGCGCCGAGGCGGCGTTCACGCTGACGACCCGCCTGACCGGCAGCGTCGGCCAGACCCTGCGTTTCCCGACCCTGCAGCACTGCGCCAACGGCGAAGCCTATCGGTGGATCGACACCGAGTCCGACGCCGAGCATCCGGCGCCGAGTCTGATCGCCACCCGGGCCGTCCTGGCGTCGGCGGCAGCCTCCCCGCAGGCCGCCGCGGGCACGGCACCGAGCACCGGTGGTGGCACCAGTCTGCCGCAGGCACTCGGCGCGCTCGCCGTGTTCGTCGTTGCGGTGAGCGCCGTCGCCGCTGCCCTGGGCCGCCGTGCCAGACACCCGGCATCACCGCCCGTGGACCAGCCCGCCGCCCCCAGCTGAACGGTCCGGTCAGTTCCGCGACCCGTCCGGGTCGCCGCGCGTCGCCGTACCGATCCTGCTTGAACGCCGCAGGCGCAGTAACGTTCCTCTATGACTGACACCGCGCGTCCACCCTTCCACCTGGCCATCCCGGTGCATGACATCGGCGCGGCCCGCCGCTTCTACGGCGAGGTCCTGGGTTTCGGCCAGGGCCGTTCGGCCGAACGCTGGACCGACTGGAACGTCGACGGGCATCAGGTGGTCACGCATCAGGTCGACAACCACGTCAATGCGGTGGCCGGCACCAATCCGGTGGACGGGCACGACGTGCCGGTCCCTCATTTCGGTCTGGTGCTCAGCGTCGAGCGGTTCCAGCAGCTCGCGCAGCGGCTCACCGACGCCGGCACCGACTTCGTGATCGAGCCGTACGTGCGCTTCGAGGGCCAGCCCGGCGAGCAGTGGACGATGTTCTTCCTCGACCCGTCGGGCAACGCGCTGGAGTTCAAGGCGTTCCGCGACCTCGAGCAGTTGTTCGCGGTCTGATCCGCGTGGGCGCTATTTCTGTTCGCCGACAGTTTCCGGGCGTGCCGATGCCACCACGAACGGCGTTCCCTGTTGACAAGTCGTGACCAGATCCGGAACGATCCGGCCGGTCACGGTGAGGTGCGCGCCGGCGCGGATCACCTCCCGGTCACCGCCGACGAGCAGGTATCCCTCGAGCAGTAGGCATCGATGTTCCACGCCGGCCGTGACAATTCCGGTCAGAGTGCGCAGATCTGCCGTCATGAATCCATCATCCCTCCGTTAGGACCGGCGCGATATCTTCCGCCGGGTCGATGTATCTCAATATGATCCGGGTCAATGTGACATCTGTTCGTACCCGGAGGACGCCTGTGTCATCGAAACGATCCGCCCGGATCGCCTTGGCCGTCGCGATGTCGGCCGCTCTGGCGGCCACGGGCGCCGGCGTAGCGCGAGGGGCGCCGACCTCGGATTCGAGTCTTTACATCGTGCAACTGGCGGCGCCACCCGTCGCCGGCTATACCGGTGGGGTCTCGGGCATTCCCGCGACCAGGCCGGATGCCGGCGAGAAGATCGACCTGGCCAGCAGCGCCGCGAAGGCGTACCGGGCTCATCTGAAGTCCGAGCGTCAGCGGACGCAGCGGCTCGCCGGGGTGTCGGCGGGCGAGACCCTCTACGAGTACGACGTCGCGTTCAGCGGGTATGCGGCCCGCATGTCCGCCACCGAGGCCGACGTGCTGCGGCGCAGCCCCGGCGTGCTGGCGGTGTCGAAGAACACCGTCCACAAGGCCGACACGATCTCCACCCCGGAGATGCTCGGGCTGACCGGGCGCAGCGGGGTGTGGCAGCGCCAGTTCGGTGGCGCCTCGAAGGCCGGTCTGGGTGTGATCGTCGGCGTGATCGACACCGGCATCTGGCCGGAGAACCCGGCGTTCGCCGCCCTGCCGGGCCCGCGCCCGGATCAGCGGATCATCGACGCGAAGTGGCGCGGCACCTGCCAGACCGGCGAGGAGAGCGACCCGGCCCGCAACATCACGTGCAACAACAAGCTGATCGGCGCCCGCTACTTCACCGAGGGTTCGCTCGACGAGACGAACCCCAACGAGTTCCGGTCGCCGCGTGACTTCAACGGCCACGGCTCGCACACCGCGGGTACGGCTGTCGGTAACCATGACGTCGACGCGGTCATCGACGGCCGTGTGGCCGGTGACGCGTCGGGCATGGCGCCGGCCGCCCGGCTCGCCGTCTACAAGGCGCTGTGGGATCAGGGCGGTGGCGGCAGCGGCACGACCGTCGACCTGGTCGCGGCGATCAACGCGGCGGTGGCCGACGGCGTCGACGTGATCAACTACTCGATCTCCGGTTCCACGTCGTCGTTCGTCGACCCGGTCGAGCTGGCCTTCCTGAACGCCGCCAACGCGGGTGTGTTCGTCGCCGCGTCCGCCGGTAACAGCGGGCCGGCCGCGGGCACGGTCGCGCACAACTCGCCGTGGGTCACCACGGTGGCGGCCAGCACCCATGACCGCGGCTACGAGAAGTCGGTGACGCTGGGCAACGGCACCTCGTACGAGGGCTTCGGTCAGGGTGCCGCTGTTCCGTCGTCGCCGCTGATCGACTCGGTGCAGGCCGGTGTCGCCGGGGCGCCGGCTGCCGAGGTGCAACTGTGCTACTCGAACGGGCGACTCGACCCGGCCAAGGTGACCGGCAAGATCGTGCTGTGCCTGCGGGGCGGCAACTCGCGGACGGACAAGAGCCTGGCGGTCAAGCAGGCCGGGGGCGTCGGGATGGTCCTCTACAACAACCCCGACAACTCGGTCAACGCCGACTACCACTTCGTGCCGACCGTGCACGTCAACAGCGCTGCGGGTCTGGCGATCAAGGCGTACGCGGCCACCGCGGGCGCCACCGCTGCCCTGTCGGCGAGCACCGAGGTCAAGCTGCGGGCGCCGGAGATGGCCGCCTTCTCGTCGCGCGGGTCGGCGATCGCCGGCAACGGTGACCTGCTCAAGCCCGACATCACCGCGCCGGGTGTCGACGTGGTGGCGCCGGTCGCGCCGCCCGGCAACAACGGCCGGCTCTGGGACGCGTACTCGGGCACCTCGATGTCGAGCCCGCACATCGCCGGCCTGGCCGCGCTGATGGTCAGCGAGAACCCGAACTGGTCGCCGATCTGGATCAAGTCGGCGATGATGACCACCGCCGGTCAGACCGACAACACCGGCGGGCTGATCCAGCGCAACGGCACGGCGGCGACGCCGCTGGACTACGGCTCGGGGCATGTGCGCCCCGGTCCCGCCTACCGGCCGGGCCTGGTCTACGACTCGGCCTACCCCGACTGGATCCGGTTCGCGTGCGGCAGCGGCGCCACCGGGACGGCCTGCGACCAGTACGGCAAGATCGACCCGACGGACCTGAACTACCCGTCGATCGCGGTCGGTGACCTGGCTGGTAAGCAGACCACCACCCGCACGGTGAAGAACGTCAGCAAGCTGCCCGGCATCTACGAGGCGAAGATCCAGGCGCCGGCCGGTACGACGGTGACGGTCTCGCCGAAGCGGTTCGTGATCCTGCCCGGCAAGTCGGCGTCGTTCAAGGTGACGGTCACCCGCACCGACGCGGCGATCGGCCAGTGGACCTTCGGTGCGCTCACCTGGGTCAACCGGGCCGACCCGAAGAAGCTCGTCTCGTCGGACGTGCGCAGCCCGATCGCGATCCGGCCGGTGGCCATCGCTGCTCCGGTCGAGGTGGCCGGGACCGGTGTCAGCGGCTCGGCGCCGCTGAGCGTCACCCCGGGTTACACCGGCACGCTGACCGCCACCCCGGCCGGGCTGGTCCCGTCCACCGTGGACCGGCTGCATCTGGTCGGTTCGGAGCCCGACTTCGACACCGGTGCTCCGGCCGCCGGCCCGGCCGTCGGCAAGGTCACGGTGACCGTGCCGGCCGGCACCCGGCTGGCCCGGGCGGCGACGTTCGACGCCGACCACCCGGCGGGCACCGACCTCGACCTGTTCGCCTACCGGGCCGGCACCAACACCCTGGTGGCGTCGAGTGCGGGGTCGACGGCCGAGGAGCGGGTCACGTTGCCGGCCGGCTCGTTCGACGTTTATGTGGTCCAGTTCGCCACCCCGCCCGGGGTCAGCGAGCTGGACGTCAGCCACCACTCGTGGATCGTCGGTGACACCGCGCAGGGCAACCTGACGGCCACCCCGGCCTCGCAGGCGGTCACCCGCGGCGAGCCGGTCACGGTGACGGCGGCGTGGACCGGCCTGACCGCGGGCAGCCGCTACCTGGGTGTGGTCGGCTACGGCGACGGCACCGCCCGGATCGGCCAGACGGTCGTGTCCGTGGTCGGCTGAGGTTTGACGGGGGCACTGCGGCTGGTGGTGTCCCCGTCACCGAACTCGAAGATCAGACGAACTCCCCCGGTTTCGGCCTGCCGAACGCCGGGGGTTTTCGCGTGCCTCATGCGTACCGTGCAGGGGTTGCGTGGCCTGGGAGGGCCAAGCGTTAGGCTCGCCTAACTTGATCTTTCCCTGGAGGCCTCCGTTGTCCCGCAAGGCGAGTCCCGGCACCGCGATCCTGCGCAGGGCGGTCGCCCGCAACGGCAAGCGGCTGTGGACCGGGACCGCGCTGGCCGGCGTGTACCAGGGTTGCGCGGCGCTGGTCCCGATCCTGATCGGCGTGATCGTCGACCGGGCCGTCGGCACCGGCGACGTGCTCGCGCTGCTGATTTGGATCACGGTGCTCGCGCTGGTCTATCTGGTGCTGGTGGTGACCTACCGGTTCGGCGCGCGGCAGCTGCAGCGGGCCATCGCCGAGGAGGGCCATCTGCTGCGGGTGGAGCTCGCCGCGAAGATCCTGCATCCGCGGGGGCTGCGCACCGACCGGGCCGCCGGTGACCTGCTCACCGTGTCGACGTCGGATGCCGACCTGACGTCCTACCTGCTCGACCACATCCCGCGGATCACCAGCGCCCTGGTGGCGGTCACGGTCAGCGCGGTCACGCTGCTGGTGATCTCGGCGCCGCTCGGGCTGGCCGTGCTGATCGCGACCCCGCTCGTGCTGGCCGTGCTGAACCTCACCGCGCCGGTGATCGCCCGGCGGGTCCGTGACCAGCAGGACCAGGCGGGCCGGGCGACCTCGCTGGCCACCGACCTGGTCACCGGTCTGCGCCCGCTGCGCGGCATCGGCGCCCAGGACGCCGCGGCCGAACGCTACCGGGTGGTCAGCCGGCAGTCCCTGGACGCCACGCTGCGGGCCTCGCGCACCCAGAACGCGTACCTGAGCGCGTCCACGACGCTGAGCACGCTGCTGGCCGGCGGCATCGCGATCGCGGCGGGCTGGTCGGCGCTGACCGGGCGGATCACGGTCGGCCAGTTCATCACGGTGATCGGCTCCGCCCAGTTCCTCATCGAGCCGTTCGGCGTGCTCGCGGTCGTACCCAGCTGGACTGCCGCGGCGCGGGCCGCAGCCGACCGGGTCGCCTCCGTCACCCAGGCCGGGCTGATCCTGCCGGACGGCGCCGCGGCGCCGTCCGGCACCCGCTGCGAGCTGCACCTCACCGATGTCACGCACGGCCCCCTTTCCGGTCTGGATTTGCGGGTACGCCCGGGCGAGTTCGTCGGCGTCGTGGCGCACCGGCCGGTGGACGCCGAGGCGCTGGTCCGGTTGCTGGCGGTGCCCGACGGCTACGACGGCGACATCCTGCTCGGCGGTGAACGCCTGGACGCCGTCGACCGCAGCCGGGCCCGCCGCCTGCTGCACGTCGAACCGCACCAGACGGACCTGTTCACCGGCACCCTGGCCTCCAACATCGGCATCCACGGCGAGGCCGGCGACCAGCTGGCCGCAGCCCTGCGCGCCGCGGCCGCCGACGAGGTGGCGCGCCTGCACCCGGAAGGCCTCGACGCGCCGGTCACCGAACGCGGCACCAACCTGTCCGGCGGCCAGCGCCAGCGCGTCGCGCTGGCCCGCGCGCTGCTGGCCCGGCCACCGCTGCTCGTCCTGCACGACCCGACGACCGCCGTGGACGCGGTCACCGAGAACGCCATCGCCGACGGCATCCGCGCGCTGCGCCACGGCCCGGACACCGGATTCGGCACCGTCGTGATCACCAGCAGCCCGGCGCTGCTCGCCGCCGCCGACCGGGTCGTGGTCATCGGCGACGGCACGGTCACCGCCGAGGGCACCCACGCCCAGCTCGCCGCCGACGACGACACCTACCGCCGGACGGTGCTGCGATGACGGGTCAGACCCTGCCGGTGGCCGGCACCCGGGAGAGCCGGGTCTGGCTGGGCGCCGAACTGCGCGCCCGCAAGGCCGCCACCGCGCTCGCCCTGGCTGCGGGGCTGCTCGCCGCCGGCACCGCGATCGTTCCGGCGTACGCGCTCGGGCTGCTCGTCGACCGGGTCCGTTCCGGCGGTGACACCGCCGCGATCATCCCGGTCGCGGTGATCATCGTGGTGGCCGCGCTGGCCGGTGGCCCCGCGACCGGCCTGGCCGGGCACCTGACCCGTGGGCTGGGCTCGCGCATCCTGGCCGACCTGCGCGAACGCACCGTGGACACGGCGCTGCGGCTGCCCGCGCAGGTGCTCGACCGGGTCGGCCGCGGCGACCTGCTGTCGCGGGTCAGCGCGGACATCACCGCCATCGACAAGGCCGTCTCCGACGTACTGCCCAGCATGATCTCGGCGCTGCTGCTGGCCGTCATCAGCCTCGCCGCGATCGTCGGCATCGACTGGCGGCTCGGCCTGGCCGGCGCGGTCGCCGTCCCGCTGTACGTGCTCGGCCTGCGCTGGTACCTGCCGCGCGCCGCCCCGTCCTACGCGGCCGAGCGCGTCGCCATCGCCGAACGGTCCCAGCAGTTCGTCGAGAGCATGCAGGGCATCCGTACGGTGCACACGTACCACCTGGAGGACCGGCACCTCGACGGCATCACCGCGGCGTCCACCCGCGCCCGCGACATCTCGGTGAACGTGTTCGCCCTCTACACCCGGTTCGTGGGGCGCATCAACCGGGCCGAGCTGGCCGGGCTCGGCGCGGTGCTGGTGCTCGGGTTCCTGCTGGTCCGCCAGGGCGCCGTCAGCATCGGTGAGGTGTCGGCGACCGCGCTGCTGGTGCACCGCCTGTTCGGCCCGATCATCCTGCTGATGGTCACCTTCGACAAAGCCCAGGACGCCGGCGCGAGTCTGGCCCGCCTGGTCGGCGTACTCGGCATGGACGTCGAACGCCGCGTTGGCGGCGCCTCGCCGCCGGGCCGGGACCTGGTCCTCGACGGCGTCGCCTTCAGCTATGACGGGGTCACGCCGGTGCTGCACGACGTCTCGCTGCGCATCGAGGCCGGGGAGCTGGTCGCGCTGGTCGGCTCGACCGGCGCCGGCAAGACCACCGCGGCGTCGCTGGCGGCCGGCCTCCTGCGGCCCGGCAGGGGCGAGGCGACGCTGGGCGGTGTGCCCGTCGCTGATCTGCCCGCGCACACGATCGCGATCGTCAGCCAGGAGACGCATGTGTTCGCCGGTCCGCTCAGCGAGGACCTGCGCCTGGCCCGCCCGGGAGCGTCGCACGACGAGCTGTGCACGGCGCTGGCCCGGGTGGGAGCCCTGGGCTGGGCACAGGATCTCCCCGACGGCCTGGACACGGTGATCGGCGACGGCGGCTACCCGCTGACCGCGGCGCGGGCGCAGCAGCTGGCGCTGGCCCGGGTGGTTCTGATGGACCCGCCGGTCGTGGTGCTGGACGAAGCGACCGCCGAAGCCGGCAGCGCGGGCGCCCGCGATCTGGAGCAGGCAGCCGCGGCGGCGCTGGCCGGGCGTACGGCGCTGGTGGTGGCCCACCGGCTCACCCAGGCGAAGGCCGCCGACCGGATCATCGTCATGGAAGACGGCAAGATCGCCGAAAGTGGCCCGCACGCCGAGCTGGTCGTGGCGGGCGGCCGCTACGCCCAGCTGTGGGCGGCCTGGTCGGCGCGCGTCAATCCTTGATCGAGTCGCGGCCGCGCTGGACGAGCAGGGAATCCGCCGGATAGACCACCGAGGTGTCCTTGTCGTCGTAGTCGAACTGATTCAGGAAGAACCGCATCGCGTTGAGCCGGGCCCGCTTCTTGTCGTTGCTCTTGATCGACGTCCACGGGGCGTAATCGGTGTCGGTGTGCTCGATCATCGCCTCCTTCGCGGTGGTGTAGTCGTCCCAGCGGTCCAGCGACTCGATGTCCATGGGCGAGAGTTTCCAGCGGCGCACCGGGTCGATCTGCCGGATCGCGAACCGGGTGCGCTGCTCGGACTGGGCGACCGAGAACCACAGCTTGGTCAGCGAGAAGCCGCTGTCCACCAGCATCTTCTCGAACATCGGCGCCTGGTTGAGGAAGATCTCGTAGTCGGGATCGGAGACGAAGCCCATCACCCGCTCCACGCCGGCCCGGTTGTACCACGACCGGTCGAACAGCACGATCTCACCGGCCGTGGGGAGCTGCGCGACGTAGCGGTGGAAGTACCACTGCCCGAGCTCGGTCTCCGTCGGCTTGGTCAGGGCGACCACCCGGGCGGCCCGCGGGTTGAGGTGCTCCATGAACCGTTTGATGGTGCCGCCCTTACCTGCGGCGTCGCGGCCCTCGAACAGGATGACGTGCTTTGTCCCGGTCTCCTGGACGCAGTTCTGGAACTTCAGCAGCTCGATCTGCAGCTGATACTTCTCGTGCTCGTAGACGTCGCGGTCGAGCCGCGCGTCGTACGGGTAGTCCTCGCGCCAGGTCTCGACCGGATTGCCGCCGGGATCGATCAGATCGGGATCCGACAGGTGCGGGTCGTGCCGCACTCTGTAGCCGTCGCGCAGCAGCTGCTCGAGGTACTCCCGAAAGTTCTGCCGTATCACCACCCCTCGAGTATCGATCCCCGCGCCGCAGTTTGTCGCGGGCGACCTCGCTGTCGCCGGAAGCCGTTCGACCCTCGACGAACTCTGCGCCGCCGCCCTCGCCGAAGGCCTGCGCTCACAGCTGGCGATGCTCAGCGGGGGGCGTCTCGGGACGTGACGGAACAAGGTCAGAAGACCACGGAGCAGTAGAACCGGCCGCCCCCCGCTGCGGGAAAGACCTCGTCAACGGATGAAGTCGATCTCCGGGTAACGCGGGTCCGAGACGGCGAGCAGGCGACCGCCCCGGCATCGCAGGTGCTGGTCGAAGAAGGCGCGCAGGTAGGTGCGCTGGATCCCGATGGATCGTTGTGGGTCGAGGGTGCCGACCAGCTCCGCCAGCTGTTGCGGGGTGAGCCCGATCTCGGTGGCGGCCTGAGGGTAGAGGGCGACGCCGTCGTTGAACGACCCGTGGACCGAGTCGCGCAGTCTCAGCTGGCGTTTCCAGCCGCGGTGGGCGGCCCAGAACGTGTTCCAGGTGGGATCTTCGGCGCCGGGGCCGTGGTCGCTGCTGACCAGCAAGAACGGCCGGGCCGAACCGCCGACCGCGGCGGGGCCGACGAAGGTGCCGTCCAGGTTGACGCCGGCCTTGAGGCGGGGGTCGTCGTGCATCACGGCGGCGGCGGTGCTGCCGCCGAGGGAATGGCCGAACATGCCGATGCGGTGCAAGTCGAGCGCGCCGCGCAGACCGTCCGGCAGCCGGCGGCGTCCGGCGTCCGGATTGCGGCCGGCGTCGAGGGCGGCCAGCTGGTCGAGGACGAACCGGGTGTCGGCGGCACGGACGGCGGCGGCCTGGACGACGACCTCGTCGGTGAGGTCCGGCGGAAGAGCGGCGACCTCGACCCGCCCGCCGGGGAACTCGACCTCGGAGGCGTCATGGGTGTGATCGATGGTCACGACGATGTATCCGTGGGCGGCCAGATCCTCGACGAGGACGGTGCCGGTGCCGCGGTCGCCGCCGAGGCCCGGCGAGTACAGCAGGACCGGGTGACCGCCGGTCCTGCGCAGGACCGGCGCCCCGGTCCGGCCGTGCGTACGGGTGTTCAGGATCCGGTCGGCGGGCAGGCCGAAGGTCTCGGAGAAGTGAGGCACCGCGCCGGGTGACAGCCACGGCTGCGGCAGGTGGCCGCGAAGGTCCCGGGCCGGGTACCAGATCTGGATCATGATCTCCCGGGCCGGGCGGCCCGGCACCCACGGATCGGTGCGGGTCGTATCACGCAGGTGAAGGGCGACGGTGCCGAGCGCGGCGGGGCCGGTCGGCGCGGGTAGGAGGTATCCCCCGGCGGGCCGGGAACGGGCAGCGGGTCCGGGACCGGAGGCCAGGGCGGCGGGCGCGGCGGCGGTCAGGCCGATACCGGAGGCCAGGGCGGCGGTGAGCAGCGTACGGCGGCGCAGTGGCCGTACGGCAGCAGTCATGTTCGTGATCGTGGCCGGTTTCAGCATGCCCATCACGCTGCCGGAAGCGGAACGAGTTGTCGGTGGGGCGGGCAGCCGGTCCGGGGTGGGGTTTTCCGCACCCGGCGACGGGCGGGTAGCCCTGTCGCCGCGGCAGCGGACGGTGTTTACCTTGATCACATGACAGCGGCGGAAGCGATGAACTCCTGGACGGTGCCGGCCGGCGCGGCCCGCACCTGGCGGGTCGCCGTCCACACGCTCGTGGGCCTGCCACTCGGAGTGCTCGGTTTCGCGCTGACCGGCGTCCTGCCGATCGGCGCCGTTTACTGCGCGGGCTGGAGCCTGCTGTACGCCAACCCCGGCGACTGGCCGACCACTGTCGGGTTCGTGCTGCTCGCCGTGGTCGCGCCGTGGCTGGCGCTGGTGGCCGCGCGGAGCCTGACCATGGTGCAGCGGCGGCGGTTCCGGGTGCTGCTCGGCGCCGACATCCCACCGCCGGCCCGGCCGGCCCGCGGGCGGCAGATCGCCTATCACCTGCTGGCGTTGTTCACCGGCGTGGCGTTCGCCGTGCTGGTGGTGGTGGCGCCCTGGACGGCCGCCCGGGTGGCCCGTGCCGACACGGCTCTGGCGCGCGCCCTGCTCGGCCCCGGCCGCCGTGCGGAGCTGTCGATGCGGGTGGAGTCGCTGGCCCGGAGCCGGGCCGACGTCGTGGCTGCGACCGACGCCGAACGCCGCCGGATCGAACGCGACCTGCACGACGGCGCGCAGCAGCGGCTGGTGTCGCTCGCGATGAACCTGGGCATGGCCCGCGCCAACCTCGCCGGGACCTCCGGACCGGCGATGCGGGCGATCGAGGACGCCCACGAGGAGGCCGTTCAGGCTCTCGCCGAGATGCGCGAGTTCGTCCGGGGGCTGCATCCCGCCGTGCTCGACGACCGCGGGCTGGACGCGGCCCTGTCCGGTGTCGCCGCCCGCGCACCGCTGCCGGTCCGGCTGCGCGTCGACGTGCCGGCGCGGTGCTCGCCGGTGGTGGAGGCGATCGCCTACTTCGTCGTCTCCGAGGCGCTCACCAACGTCAGCAAGCATGCCGGCGCCACCCACGCCGAGGTGATCGTCGAACGCGCCGCCGGCCGGCTGCGGGTCGTCGTCACCGACGACGGCCGGGGTGGTGCGACCACCGGCGGCGACGGCACCGGGCTGCTCGGGCTGGCCCGGCGTGCCGCCGCCGTCGACGGGACGTTCGCGCTGCACAGCCCGGCCGGCGGGCCGACGACGATCACCGTGGAGCTGCCGTGCGGATCGTGATCGCCGAGGATTCGGTGCTGCTGCGGGCCGGCCTGACCAAACTGCTCACCGACGGCGGTTTCGACGTCGTCGAGGCTGTCGCCGACGCCGGCGAGCTGCTCCGTGCGGTGGGTGTGCACCGGCCCGATGTGGCGCTCGTCGACGTGCGGATGCCACCGTCGCACACCGACGAGGGCATCCGGGCCGCCCTCGTCATCCATCACGAGTTCCCGGCCGTCGCCGTCGTCGTCCTGTCCCAGTTCGTCGAGGAGCGGTACGCCACCGACCTGCTGTCCGTCCGGACCAGTGGCGTCGGCTACCTGCTGAAGGATCGGGTGGCGCACGTGCCCGACTTCCTGGCCGCTGTGCGCCGGGTCGCCGCCGGCGGCACCGCGCTCGACCCGGAGGTGGTCGCCCAACTGCTCGTGCGGCATCGGGCCAACCCGCTGGAACGGCTCACCCCACGGGAGTCGGACGTGCTGCGACTGATGGCCGAGGGCCGTTCCAACAACGGCATCGCCGGCGAGCTGAAGATCAGTCACAGCGCGGTGGAGAAGTACATCGGCAACATCTTCACCAAACTGGATCTTCCGCCTACCGACTCCGACCACCGCCGGGTCCTCGCCGTCCTCCGGTATCTGCGCTTTTGAGGTGACCGCTCAGCTCCCATGGCATCCTATGTAGACACCCGTCGGGAGTGGGGGTACGTCTATGGTCCGCAGGTTCCTGGCCCAGGCCATCACTGTGATCGTTGTCGTTGCGACCGGGCTTGTCGCTTCCGCCGAGGCGGCACTTGCCTTCAGGCGACAGGTCACCTGCAACGGCGTCTACGCCCGGACGATCACCTACATCGCCGACAACGGCAAACCTCTGGGAGAGGTGCAGTGGAGCTGGTTCGCTTCGGCGCCGCACAGCCTCTACATCCGCGACTTCAACCTGTATGACGGTGCGGATGTCAGCGCTCGTGTCGATGCCGTCGAGGGCGGGGTGATCCAATACGACTGGGACATCCTGGTGGATCCGGACCCGTACCTCATCTACTACCCGGTCCGGAAGTTCCGGGCCGTGTGGAACGGCTATGCGTCGGACTGGTACCCGGCGAACAGCTGTTGACCGTTCACCCGCCGTCCTCGGGTCGCGCGGTGCCGGCGCCTCAACGGGCGTAAAGCACGCACGGCTCGCCCGCGACGGTGTAGGCGGCCTGCCGTGTCCAGCCGGTCGACTCATAGAGCCTGACCGCGGCCGCGTCGGGGTGGGCGACGAGCCAGGCCCGGGGGTGGCCGGCGACATAGCGGGTGAGCAGCTTGCGGCCGAGCCCCTGTCCGCGGTGGGCGGGCGCGACCATCAGTTCGGCGACGACGACAGCGGGAGCGACCAGGAGCGCGGCGACCTGCGGGGTGACGGCGTCGCGCAGGGCGCGGTCGAACTCGTTGTCCGCGGGCAGCAGGGCCGGGGCCGGCCAGCCGTAGACGGCTCCGGCGAGTTCGCCCTCGCGGTAGGCCACGACGCCGTACGCTGCCGGGTTCGTGGTCTGCCCGGCCAGCCGTTGCGGATAGCCGGCGATCTGCTCGGGTGTCTCGTTCCAGGGCGGGCCGGAGAAGCACTGCTGGTAGACCGGGAGAAGCTGGTCCTGCAGGCTGCGCAGGCGCCCGGCCGTGACCGCCGTGATGGCGTACATCAGCCGGCCTCGGCAATGAGCAGGGTGAGTTCCTGGACCAGCTCGTCCATACTCTGCCCGGTCTGGGACCGGACGAGGCTGAGCGCCAGTTCGGCGAGCAGGCAGAAGCCTCGGGTACGCATGGCTTCGTCGCCGATGGAGGCGAGCAGTTCCTCGGCGCCGGCGAAGTCACCGCGGTGTTTGGCCGCGATGACTCCCGCCGCCTGTTGCGCCGCGAGGAATGCCGGCCCGGGGCCGGCGTCGGTCACGGGGCGATGATGATCGGGTTGCCGGCGGCGCGGGCCGCGTCGAACCGCTTGGTCACGTCGGCCCAGTTGACCAGGTTCCACAGCCGGTCGACGTAGTCCGGGCGCACGTTCTTGTACTGCAGGTAGTACGCGTGCTCCCAGGCGTCGAAGACCAGGATCGGCGTGGAGCCCTGCCCGACGTTGCCGTGGTGGTCGTAGACCTGCTCCACGATCAGCCGCTGCGACAGCGGCTCCCAGGCCAGCACGCCCCAGCCGGAGCCCTGCACGCCCTTGGTCGCCGTGGACAGCTGCCCGGCGAACGCCTCGAACGAGCCGAAATGCTCGGTGATCGCCGCTTCGAGTTCGCCGTCGGGACGGTCGGCGCTGCTGCCCGGGCGCAGGTTGTTCCAGAAGATCGAGTGCAGCACGTGCCCGGACAGGTTGAACGCCAGGGTCTTCTCCAGCCCGACCAGCGTGCTGTAGTCGCCCTTGTCGCGCGCCTCGGCCAGCTGGTCGAGGGTGTCGTTGCTGCCCTTGACGTATGCCGCGTGGTGCTTGCTGTGGTGCAGCTCCAGGATCTGCCCCGACATCGCGGGCTCGAGCGCGCCGTAGTCGTAGGGCATGTCGGGAAGCGTGTAAACGGCCATCGGGACCTTCCGGTGATCAATTGACTTCTGCCTCGCCCAGTATGGACTATTGCAAGTATCTGGCAACTACGAAATGCTGGCTATAAGGGTGGGGGTGTTGCTTGGCCGTGACCATCCGCCCCGGGCGGCGCGTGCGCCGTCGTCGACGATGAAGGGCGTTCCGGCCCGCGATGATCCACGCCGCCGGAGCGCCCTTCACGCCTGGCATCCGCGTCGGCGGCCCGGCATCTCCAGCGGACTTTCAGCCGGCCTCGACCATCCACCGCAGCGCCTCGGCCGAACCCGAAGCACGGCAGCTGTTTCGGAGAGGACGTCGATGTCTGCACAAGCGAGGCACCACGCGAACGAGATCATCAGCGTGCGGATGATCACGCTTATTGCCAGGAGTTGGCAGTTAGTAAAGGCTGGCATCAATGCCCGACGCCCCCAAGGTGAGCCATCCATGCTGCCCAGAAAACGTCCTGCCGCCCTACTTGCCGCCGCCACCCTGATCGCTGCCACGCTGACGGCCTGCTCCGATCCGGACAGCAGCAGCGGCACCGGTGCCGCCCAGAACACCCTCGTGGTCGCCACCTCCGGCGAACCGGACACGCTGAACCCGGTGCTCGGCTACGGCGCCGACGGCTCCGCGCTGATGTTCGACGGCCTCGTCGCCCGCGACGCGCAGAACAGGCTGGTTCCGGCCCTGGCCGAGCAACTGCCGACGGTGGACGGCACCACCGTCACCGCCAAACTGCGCAGCGGCGTCACCTTCCACGACGGCAGCCCGCTCACCGCCGAGGACGTCGTCTTCACCTACCGCTCCGTGCTCGACCCCAAGGTGGACTCCACGATCCGCTCCGACCTGGACATGCTCGACAAGGTCGAGGCGAGCGACCCGTCCACGGTCAAGTTCACCCTCAAGTACGCCTACGCGCCGTTCCTGCAACGGCTGAACCTCGGCATCGTCCCGGCGAAGGCGTTGCAGGGTCAGGACGTCAACAAGGCCGGCTTCAACCGCAAGCCGATCGGCACCGGGCCGTACAAGGTGGCGTCCTGGACGCCGGGTGACCGGATGGTGCTGACCGCGAACGACACCTACTGGGGCGGCAAACCGGCCAACGACTCGGTCGTGGTCGCCTTCGTCCCGGACGACAACGTGCGCGCTCAGCGGGCCCGGGCCGGCGAGTTCGACGCGGTCGAGCTCGCACCGAAGCTGACCGGGGGCTTCACCGGCGTCGCCGGGTTCACCGTGCACAAGGTGCCGACCGCCGACTACCGCGGCGTGATGCTGCCGATGAAGGACCCGGTCACCGGTGACCCGGCGATCCGGCGGGCGCTGAACGTGGCCGTCGACCGCACGGCCATGGTCGCCGGCGTGCTCGGTGGGGCCGGCGAGCCCGCGTTCGGGCCGGTCCCGCCGACCTCCGAGTTCGCCGAGGCGTCGATCGCCGGGTCCGGCACGGCTGACACCGCCGCGGCGGCGAAGCTGCTCGACGAGGCCGGCTGGACGGCCGGCGCCGACGGGATCCGGGCCAAGGGCGCTCAGCGCGCGGAGTTGACGCTGATGTACCCGGCCGCCGACAGCCTGCGCAAGGAACTCGCCCTCGCGGTCACCTCGGATGCCAAGAAGGCCGGGATCGAGATCAAGCCGGAGGGCCTGACCTGGGACGCGATCACGCCGCGGATGAAGTCCGACGCGCTGATCATGGGCTGGGGCACGCCGTTCGACCCGGACTTCGTCTCCTACAAGCTGTTCGGCTCCCAGTTCGCCGAGCAGGGCTTCTTCAACCCGGGCTCCTACTCCTCGCCGGTCGTCGACAAGGCACTGCAGGACGGCCGCAGCCAGACCGACCCGGCCCAGCGCAAGGCCGCGTACGCCACCTTCCAGAAGCAACTCGCCGCCGACGCGCCCTGGGTGTTCCTCACCTATCTGCAGCACACCTACGTGATCCGCGACAACATCACCGGGGTCAGCCCGCGCGTCGAGGCGCACGAGCACGGCGTGGCCGGCGGCATCTGGTGGAACCTGCACACCTGGTCCAAGAATTGATCACCGTGATCCGGCGGCGGCTCGCCGTCGCCGTACCGGTGCTGTTCGCCACCACGATCGGCATGTTCCTGCTCGGTGCGGCATCCCCGATGGACCCGGCCATGCAGTACGCCGGAGCCGCCGCGTTCACCGCCACCCCGGAGAACCTGGCGCAGATCCGCGCCAACTGGGGTGTCGACGACCCGCTGCCGGTGCAGTACTTCCGTTGGCTGTCCAACCTCGTGCAGGGAGATCTGGGCTGGTCCACCTCCCGGCACGAGCCGGTCGCCGCGGTGATCGGCGCCCGGGCCGGCTGGACGCTGCTGCTGATCGGGATCACCCTCGCGGTGGTCCTGATCGGCAGCCTCGTGCTGGGCACCATCGCCGCCTACCGGCGCGGCGGCCTGTTCGACCGGGCGTTGCGGGCGGCGGCGTACGCGGTCGAGTCGATGCCGGTCTTCTGGCTGGCCCTCGCGGCGATCGCCGTGTTCGCCCTGGCGCTGGGCTGGTTCCCGGCCGGTGGGCTGACTGATGTCACCGCCACGTCCACCTCGTTCACCGACGTGGCGCACCACCTCGTGCTCCCGGTGACCGTCCTGGCGATCTCGCAGGCGCCGTGGTTCCTGCTGTTCGTGCGTGACTCGGTCGCCGAGAGCCTGCGTGACGACCACGTGCTCGCCGCCTGGGCCCGGGGCCTGCGCGGCCGTACCGTCCTGTTCGGCCACGCCCTGCGCACCGCGCTGCTGCCGTTCCTCACCCTGATCGGCACCCACCTGCCGGAGATCGTCGGCGGGTCGGTGCTGGTGGAGACCGTCTTCTCGCTGCCCGGACTGGGTGGGGTCACCGTGCAGGCCGCGCTCGGCAGCGACTTCCCGCTGCTGGCCGCGATCACGTTGATCACCACCGCGGTGGTGCTGCTGGCGAACCTGGCCACCGACCTGGCCTACACGGCCGCCGATCCCCGGGTGCGTATCGATGGCTGACCTCGCCCTGCCCCGCCCCCGCCGACTGCCGGTCCCGCAACTGTCGGCGGTCGTCCTCGTCGTCGCGCTGGGCGCCACCGTGCTCGTGCCCCTGCTGTGGCCTTTGGATCAGAGCGCCGTGGCGCTCGACAACATCGCGCAGCCGCCGTCGCCCGCCCATCCCGGCGGCACCGACGACCTGGGCCGCGACGTGCTGCACCGCAGCATCTACGGCCTGCGCGTCTCGCTGCTGGTCGGCATCGTCGCCGCCCTGGCCGCCTCCGTGCTCGGCGGCATCGTCGGCGGCCTCGCCGGCCTGCTCGGCGGCTGGACCGACCGGGTGCTCATGCGCGTCGTCGACACCCTCGCCGCGCTGCCGCACCTGCTGCTCGGCATTTTCATCGTGGCGATGCTGCGCCCCAGCCTCGGCGCGGTGATCCTGTCCATCGGGCTCACCCACTGGCTGTCCACCGCCCGCATCGTCCGCTCGGAACTGCTGACGCTGCGGACCCGCCCGTTCATCGACGCCGCGATCTCCGGCGGTGCAAGCCGCCGCCGCGTGCTCACCCGGCATCTGCTGCCGCACGTGGTGCCGAAGATCGCGCTGGCCACCACGTTGATGATCCCGCACGCGGTCTGGCACGAGACGTCGCTGTCGTTCCTCGGACTCGGCCTGCCGCCGCACCTCGCCTCCCTCGGCAACATGATCAACGACGGGCAGCGGTCCCTGCTGACCGGCGCCTGGTGGGCCAGCATCGTTCCCGGCCTGCTGATCATCGTGGTCACCCTGGCCATCGCGGCGCTTGCCGGCCGCTGGCGCGACCGCCTCGATCCCCGAGTCCGAGCGGAGCTCAACCTATGACCGAAACCCTGCTGCGCACCGAAGGGCTCAGCGTGCGTTTCCGCTTGCGCGATGCGGTGGTTCAGGCGGTGACAGCGCTCGATCTGACCGTACGCCGGGGCGAGCTGCTCGCCGTGGTCGGCGAATCCGGCTGCGGCAAGTCGGTGCTCGCCCACGCGCTGCTCGGCCTGCTGCCCGCCAACGCCGTGGTCACGGGCCACGCCACCTTCGACGGCACCGACCTGCTGCATTGCGGCGAGAAGCAACTCGCCCGCAGCATCCGCGGCCGGCGCCTCGGCCTGATCCCGCAGAGCCCCGCCACCGCGCTCACCGCCGTGCGCACCGGCCGCAAACTGCTCACCGAGACGCTGCGCACCCACGGCCGCGACCCGCACCTCGCCGACCAGGTCGCCGCTGACGCTGGTCTGCAGGCGGCTGACCTCGACCGCTACCCGTTCCAGCTGTCCGGCGGCATGTCGCAGCGCCTGGTGACCGCCCTCGCCCTCGCCCCTGATCCGGCCCTGCTGATCGCCGACGAGCCGACGACCGGGCTGGACCGGCCGTTGGTCGACCACACCCTCGACCTGCTGCGCCGCCGCTGCGACGACGGCGGCGCGGTCCTGCTGATCACCCACGACCTGGCCGCGGCCGAACGCGTCGCCGACACCGTCGCCGTCATGTACGCCAGCCGCGTCGTCGAGCACCGGGCGGCTTCCGAGGTGTTCACGGCACCGGCTCACCCGTACACCTCCGCGCTGTTGCAAGCCCTCCCCCAGCGGGAGTTCCTGCCCATCCCCGGCCACCCACCGATGCTGACCGCGCTCCCGCAGGGATGCGCGTTCGCCGCGCGCTGCCCGCGCGCCAGCGACGCGTGCGCGACCCAACCGGTCGGACCGGTCGCCTGCCACCACCCGCTGCTGCCCTCGGAGGTGCCGGCATGACCCTCGCCGCCTGCGGCGTCTCGGCCGGCTACCGCGGCCGCCGCGTGCTCGACGACGTCTCCCTGTCCGTCGCGCCCGGCGAGACCGTCGGTCTTCGCGGCCCCTCCGGCTGCGGAAAATCCACACTGGTACGGGTCCTCGCGCTGCTGCACGCCCCCACCGGCGGACACATCGACCTCGACGGGCAACGCGTCGACGGCGCCCGGCATCGGGTTCCCGCGCAGACCCGTACCCGCATCGGGCTGCTGTTCCAAAGCCCCCGCGCGGCCAGCGACCCCCGGCTGAGCCTGGCCGACCTGATCGCCGAACCGATGCGCGCCACCCGGGCACCCCGCGACCAGGTCCAGTCGCGGGTCGCCGAACTCGCCGAACGCGTCGGGCTCACCCCCGACCTGCTCACCCGGCGCCCCCACGCGGTCAGCGACGGCCAGCTGCAACGCGCCTGCCTGGCCAGGGCGCTGATACACCGGCCCCGGTACCTGCTGTGCGACGAGGCGACCACCATGCTGGACGCCTCCACCCAGGCACACGTGGCCGCCGTCATCAGACAGGAGCAGCAGGACAACGACACGGGAGTGCTGGTGGTCAGCCACGACCCGGCACTGCTGACCCGCTGGGCCGACCGGATCACCGACATGCCGGGCCCGGCGCAAGCAGCCTGAGCTCTCCCCGCGCCCAGCGTCTGTTGTGCCGGCTCTCAGGCAACACTAAGTTGAGGGAGCCAACTGCGGCGACGCGAGGGAAACCGGTGAGAGACCGGTGCGGTCGCGCCACTGTGACCGGCCCGTGTGAACGGGCCGGGAGTCAGGAAGCTCGCCCGCCGCAGCCCCACGAGCGGGACGCGTCATCCCGTAGGAGGTTTGATCTCGCATGTCCGACGTTCAGCCGGTTCACCCCACCGGCGCCCCCGCGATCTCCGGCCGGTTGCTCGGCACGGCGGTCGCGGTCGTCGTGGTGATGTTGCTGCTGGCCTATCTGGTCGCCTTCGACCAGGGCGCCATCTCGCAGAGCGGCGAGTACCTGCACGAGCTCATGCACGACGGCCGTCACCTGCTGGGTGTGCCGTGCCACTGACCGACTCCCCCAGCCGCGGTTTCGGTGCCCTGCTGATCCGTGGCCTGCTCGCCGGGCTGATCGCCGGCCTGCTGGCCGGCGGCTTCGCCTTCGTCTTCGGTGAGCCGCACATCGACGCCGCCATCGCCATCGAGGAGGCCGCCGCCGACGCCTCCGGCGACGCCGGTCATCACGAGGAGCCGGTCGTCAGCCGGGACGGGCAGAAAGCCGGTCTGGTGCTGGCCACCACGCTGTTCGGTCTGGCCATGGGCGGGATCTTCGCCACCGGGTACGCGTTGCTGCGCCGCCGGTTGCACACCGGCAGCGACAGCCGGGCCGCGCTGCAGCTGGCCGGCGCGGCGCTGCTCGGTGCCGTGGTGGTGCCGTTCCTGAAGTATCCGCCGAATCCGCCGGCGGTCGGTGATCCGGCCACCATCAACCAGCGCACCTGGAGTTATCTGGCGGCGCTGGTGCTCGGCCTGATCGCGGTCTGGGCCGCGGTGCTGGCCGCCCGCACCCAGCGCGTGGAATGGCGGCGAGCGGTCGGCGCCGTGGTCGGCTTCCTGGTGGTGGTCGCGGTGGCGTACCTGCTGCTGCCGACCATCGAGGAGGTTCCGGAGACGTTCCCGGCGACGTTGCTGTGGGACTTCCGGGTGACTTCGCTGGGCGTGCAGACGGTGCTGTGGACGGTGCTGGGCATCGCGTTCGCCGCGCTGGTCGCACCGCGCGCCACCCCGGCCCAGCCGGCGGCCCAGGTCGAGGAGACCGCCGCAGCGTAAGAACGGCCAAGCGCCCCGGAAGCATGCTTCCGGGGCGCTTGGCTTTTCTAGAAGTCGTCGTCGAAGCTCACGGTTCCGGAGACCCCGACCTGGTACGCCGAGACGCGCCGCTCGAAGAAGTTGGACAGCTCCTGGACGTCCTGCAGCTCCATGAACGCGAACGGGTTCTTGCTGCCGTAGACCGGCTCGATGCCGAGCGCGGCGAGCCGCCGGTCGGCGACGTGCTGCAGGTATTCCCGCATGTCACCGAGCGACATCCCGGAGACGCCCTGTTCGAGCAGATCGGCGGCGAACTGCACCTCGCACTCGACGGCCTCGGCGAGCATGTCGCGGACCTGCTGCTCCATGTCGGCGTCGAACAGGTCCGGCTCTTCGGCGCGGACCTGGTCGACCACGTCGAAAGCGAAGGCCATGTGCATGCTCTCGTCGCGGAACACCCAGTTGGTGCCGGACGCCAGGCCTTGCAGCACGCCGCGGGAGCGCAGGAAGTAGACGTAGGCGAAAGCGCCGTAGAAGAACAGGCCCTCGATGCAGGCGGCGAAGCAGATCACGTTGAGCAGGAATGCCCGCCGGTCCTCCTTCGTCTTCAACTCGCGCAGCTCGAAGACCGAGTCGATCCACTTGAAGCAGAACTCGGCCTTGCGGGCGATCGACGGGATGTTCTCCACCGCCGCGAACGCCTCGAACCGCTCCTGCTCGTCCGGCACGTAGGTGTCGAGCAGGTTCAGATAGAACTGGACGTGCACGGCCTCCTCGAACAGCTGCCGCGACAGGTAGAGCCGGCCCTCCGGGGAGTTGACGTGCTGGTACAGGTTGAGGACCAGGTTGTTCGCCACGATGGTGTCACCGGTGGCGAAGAACGCGACCAACCGCGACACCAGGTGTTTCTCGGCGTCCGAGAGGCGGGCCAGGTCGGCGAGGTCGCCGTGCAGGTCGACCTCCTCGACGGTCCAGGTGTTCTTGATGGCGTCCTTGAACCGGTCGAAGAAGTGCGGGTACTTCATCGGCCGCAGGGTCAGGTCCATTCCGGGGTCCAACAGCATTACTGGCACGCCTCACACGATTCGGGGTTTTCCAGGGAGCAGAGTTCGGCCTCGGTCAGCGCCGGGATCAGCGACACCGGTGCGACCTGCACCGGAGCTGCCACCGGGGCGGTGACCGCGACGGTGGCCTGCTGAATGCGCGTCGCGGGGCGCGACCGCAGGTAATAGCTGGTCTTGAGACCGGCCTTCCACGCGTAGAGGTACATCGAGGACAGCTTGTTGATCGTCGGCGCGGCCAGGAACAGGTTCAGCGACTGCGACTGATCGATGTACGGGGCACGCGCCGCCGCGAGTTCGATGAGCGCCTTCTGCGGCAGTTCCCACGCGGTCCGGAACAGCTCGCGCACGTCGGCGGGGATTTCGGTGATGCCCTGCACCGAGCCCTCGGCCCGCTTGATCGCCTCACGGATCGGGGCGGTCCACAGGCCGCGAGCCTTCAGCTCGCGTACCAGATAGGTGTTGATCTGAAGGAACTCACCCGACATGGTCTCGCGCTTGAACAGGTTGCTGACCTGCGGCTCGATGCATTCGTAGCAGCCGGCGATCGACGCGATCGTCGCCGTGGGCGCGATCGCGATCAGCAGCGAGTTCCGCAGCCCGTGCGCGGCGATCTTCTCCTTCACTGTGGCCCAGCGCTCGGTCTGCGAGACCGTGGCGCCCCACAGGTCCGGGTGCAGGTCACCCCGGGCGGCCCGGGTCTCCGGGTAGGCCGGGTGCGGCCCGAACTGCTGGGCGAGAGCGACCGACGACTCCAGGGCGGTCAGGAAGATCTCCTCCTGCACCCGGGTCGACAGTTCGCGGGCGGCGTCCGAGTCGAACGGCAGGCCCAGCGTGAAGAACGCGTCCTGCAGACCCATCAGGCCCAGCCCGACCGGCCGCCACCGCGGGTTCGACGCGGCAGCCTGCTGTGACGGGTAGTAGTTGATGTCGATGACCCGGTCCAGGTAGACCACCGCGGTCCGGACGGTCTCGCGCAGCTTCTCCCAGTTCACGCCTTCGGCGGTGGTGTGCGCGCCCAGGTTGATCGAGCCGAGGTTGCAGACCGCGGTCTCGGCGTCCGAGTTGACCTCGAGGATCTCGGTGCACAGGTTCGACAGGTGGATCGTGTTACCGGGAGAACCGGTCTGGTTCGACAGGGCGTTGGAGCGGTCCTTGAAGGTCATCCAGCCGTTGCCGGTCTGCGCCAGCGTGCGCATCATCCGCCCGTACAGATCCCGGGCTTTGACGGTCTTGACGGCCTTCTTCTCGGCCGCCCGGTATGCCTCGGTGAATTCCTCACCGAACAGGTCGGGAAGCTCCGGGGCGTCGGACGGGTCGATCAGCGACCAGTCGGCGTCCGCCTCGACGCGGCGCATGAACTCGTCCGGGATCCAGTTCGCCAGGTTCAGGTTGTGGGTGCGCCGCGACTCCTCGCCGGTGTTGTCGCGCAGCTCCAGGAACTCCTCGACGTCCGGGTGCCACGGCTCCAGGTAGACGCAGGCCGCGCCCTTGCGCCGGCCACCCTGGTTGACCGCGGCGACACCGGCGTCGAGGGTCTTGAGGAACGGGACGATGCCGTTGGACTTGCCGTTCGTGCCGCGGATGAGCGCGCCCCGGCCCCGGACCCGGGTCCAGGAGATGCCGATACCGCCGGAGAACTTCGACAGTTTCGCAACCTGGTGGTACCGCTCGTAGATCGAGTCCAGTTCGTCGCGCGGCGAGTCGACCAGGAAACACGACGACATCTGGGTGTGCCGGGTCCCGGAGTTGAACAGCGTCGGCGAGCTGGGCAGGTACGCCAGCGAGGACATCAGCCGGTAGAAGCCGATCGCTTCGCGGGCGTCCTTCGACAGGCCGCAGGCCACCCGCAGCAGCCAGTACTGCGGGGTCTCCACGACGACGCGCTCCTGCGGGTGGCGCAGCAGGTAGCGGTCGGCGACGGTCCGCAGGCCGAAGTACTCGAACCGCAGGTCACCGGCCGCGTCGATGGCGTCGTCGAGCTTGCGGGCGTTGCGGGCCACGAACGCCGCGGTCTCGTCGCCGATCAGACCGAGACCATGGGCGTAGCGGATCGACTGGCTGAAGCTCGCCACCTGCTGGCCGCGAACCTCCTTGTCGACGTACGCGGCCAGCAGCCGGGCGGCGAGCTTGGAGTACTGCGGCTCCTCACCGATCAGCTCGGCGGCCGTCTGGATCGACAATTTGTCCAGCTCAGCGGTGGTCGCTCCGTCGTAGAGCCCACTGATCGTCTTGGTCGCGACCCGCAGCGGATCCACCTCGTCGAGGTCCGCGACCCACAACTCGACCGCCTTGACGATCTTGTTGACGTCGACCGGTTCCAGGTCACCGTTGCGTTTGCGGACCTGCATCACGTGCCGGCGCTGCTCCGGCACCACTGCACTGGTTTCCGCCGTGGTCGTCATATGCCCCCTCCTTCATGCCCTCTCGACAGGTCGTCGGGCACGCAGGAGGACGCCACCGGGACCACGGCAGGCGCCCGGTTCGATGGCGTCGGCCGTCCCACGCGACCTTCGACCGCCGTGCGCCCCCTCGGCACACGGCGCGCTGGCAGGTCTTCGGACTCGTGGGCGGCCTACTCGCTCCTACTGGCCGTCGCTTCCCAGGCCGGAGCCCAGTGCTTCATGACGGCGGTCGTTCCCACTCACCGCTGCGGGGCAGTCCCGGTATCACACCGGGTTCCCTGTTGCCTCGGCCGGGCCCTTGAAAGGCTCGGCCGAACCAGCTGCGGGCACACCATATATGGGCGGCCGCCGAAAGTCCTACCCCACATGGTGTGTCGAGCGTGTCATCCCGCCGAGATCAATCGGATTGTCCGGCGGGTGCCCGGATGACCGACAGCGCCAGCGGCGCGGGCATCTCGGCGATCCCGGGACCGCCGGCACGCACCCAGGCAGCGATGTCGGTGACGATCACATCGTCCAGGACCAGCCCGAACCACACCGGCCGGGCACCCTGGCGGCGGGCTGCCGGCGTCGGATGCACGACCACGACGTTCGATGGGTGCGTTTCTTCCTGAGTGAGCTGCGCGACGCGCATCGATGTCCGCCCGTTGTGGCCTTCGCTGACCGGTTGGTATGGGTTGGTTGACCGGTTCCCGGTGGAGGTGGGCGGGTGGATGGTGATCAGATCGTGCGGTTGCTGGCCGAGCGGGAGGCGGCGGCTCGGGCCGAGTGGCTGCGGCTGGAGCAGGAGGCCGCGCAGATCACGGGGTTGATCGAGGAATGCCGGCGGGAGATCGAACGCCTCGCGATCACGCGGGAGGTGTTGTCCGGGCTGGTCACCGTGCCGGAGGAGCCGGTGCCGGCAGTGCCGGGCCGGGATCCGGTCGGGGACTTCGGGGAGCAGTTGCTGGTGGTGCTGGCCGACGCGGCGCGGCCGATGCGGTGCCGGGAGGTGGTGGCCGTGCTGGGTGAGGATCCGTCGGTGGCCCGGCATGGTGAGCGGGTCCGGCACCGGTTGAAGAAGCTGGCGGCAGCGGGCCTCGTGCGCGAAGTAGAGCCGGGACTGTTCGCCCGGTCGGAGGATTCCGGCTCCTCGCCCGGGGTGACCCGGCCGGAGTGGCGCCGACGAGGTGGTGGTCTTCCTGGATGGCCTGGGTTTGTCGAAGAACCGGCTGACCCGAGGAAGACCCGATGGCACCATATCCCTGTCCCGAGCCCGGCGACGCCGCTTATGCCGCGTCCGTGCCTTATTCGACGCATTGATCACCCGGCTGAGTGACCCACGGATGACCGACCGGCCGGAACACGCCGTGGAGGAGTTCATCGCCGGCTGCGGCCGTGACGTGCTGCGCCAGGCGTTGCAGGATCACCTCGACGCCCGCGCCGCCGCGGAACGGCGGCTGCCGGAGGTGACCGGCGCCGACCAGGTGCCACGGCGGCGGGCCGAGCCGGGGCATACCCGGCTGCTGTCGACCACGCTCGGCCGGGTGGAGGTCACCCGGATCGCCTACCGCCATCCGGGAGTGTCCAATCTGCACCCGGCCGACGCCCGGCTCGCCCTGCCCGAGGGCCGGTACTCGTTCCCGACGTCATGCCCGCCGGCGCGACCGAACGCGCTGATCGAGTGGTAGTGGACTGCCGTGCGCCCCTGAGGGGACGGAAAGCAGTCGATCGCACCGGCGTTGCGGTCCGGTCAGCGGCGGCGCTGCCGGTAGCGGCACCGGCTGACGGGTGCGCCCGGCGCAGGGCTGCCGGATGGGCGCGGGTGCGAGAGATCCAGTCCCGGTCCGCGACTGGGTGAAGGCGGGGTAGCGCCGCCCGCACGACGGTGAACGTGGCACCCGCCGTTGGTCGTCACCGGAACGGCAGGCCACCAGCAGGCCGCGGGCGGCAACCACGGCTCGGTCGAGGGAGTCGTCGACGGCACGGACCAGCACCGTCACTGCGCGGCGGTCCGGGCCCGGGACCCGCGAACGCCGCCGTTACCGCCGCGACACGCAGCCTGCCCCATAGGTCGTCCGCGTCGCCGGTTCCTCCCCGTGCTCTCTGGGCTCAGATCAGGGGATCGTGCACTTCAGATCGCTTTCAAGCCGGGGGTCAACATCCACGCCATCGGCCCGACCAGCGAGCGGGCCGATGTAGCACTGAGCGTCTTCTGGATACCGGATGGACGAACTCTGCGTGAGCTGGCCTTGCCCTGAGTGGGCGTCTCGTCGCGCACCGAGGTGTGCGCCCTGGTCCGCCGGCCCTGAAGATCTTTCTTGCTTTCGGATGTCACTTGACGACCGGCTCGTGAGTCGTACCGGTAACAGCTGACGGGCAGGAGCTGCGTTTGTGGACCCGGAACCGAATCTACGTGACGTGTATGCCGCCTCGCCCGCCTGGCTCTACGGCATGAGCGGCGGGCTGGCCGTCGGCAAGCGGTGAACTCACGGGTGACCGCCCGTTCGCGTCTCGCTTGTGGACGGCCTTAGTACCAATGCGGTGCTCAGTCTCACCATGGGGGAAGAACGGAATGCGCGGTGTTGCACAGGGACTCGTCCTCGGCCTACTGATCATGTTGGCTGTCACCGAGGTCGCCTCGTCCCGGCGGTCGCTGAAACAGGGGCCGTTACCTGTGATCAGGTCGCTTCCCACAGACCCGGTCGATGATCCCGACGTGAAACGGCTCTGCCGCGGTCCGGCGCCGGATCCGGTCCCGGACGGTCAACCGATCGTCGTCGACATGCCGCCGGGCCCGCCGTTCGCGGTCGGGAAGATCAAGAAGCGGTCCTGGCGCCGACCGCCGGCGGCCGACCCGACCTGGCAGATGAGATACCAGAGCCTGATGTGGATGCCGCCGCTGGCTCTGCGGGCGGCCCGCGACGGCCAGCTGGGCTCGCTCACCACCCTGGTTCAGCAGGCGGTGCAGTTCCACCTGCACAATCCGGACCCGATGCGGCGCAAGAACGGCTGGGACGAGGGAACCGCGGTACGCCGCCTGCAGGTGGAGAATTGCCTCTACGCGCTCACCCGATCCCCCTCGCTACTGGCCGGCATGACCGCCGACGTCCGGGTACTGACCGACAATCGGTACTACGGTCCGCCGCACCGGCCGGTACACAACCACGGCCTGATGGCGAACCTCGCGATGATCTCCGCAGGCGAGCTCGTCGGCCGGCCCGACTGGACCCGGACCGCGGTCGACCGGATCCTGGCGGAGGCGCCGCTCGCCTTCTCCGCACAGGGCGTCGCGCACGAGCAGTCGTCCTACTACCAGCGCATCAACGCGCACATGTGGGAGAGCGCGGCACAGGCGCTGGAGTCACTCGACAGGTACGCCGAGGAGGCCATCCAGATCCGCGCCATGGTACGCAAGGCGCACCGGGTCTTCCGTCACATGACCGAACCGGACGGCGACATCGTCCTGGTCGGCGACTCCGAACTGCGGGCCGGCACGCCGGGCCGGGCGACGGACGATCCCGTGCTGCGCGACGACGAGACCGGCTGGATCATCGGCCGCAGCAGCTGGACCGACCCGGACGCCACGTACTACACCGTCCGGTACGGCCCGCGACGCCGCGCGCACGGACAGGAGAACCGCGCCGGCGGGGTGACCTGGACGGCGCTGGGCGTCAGAGTCATCGTCGGCACCGGCCGCTACAGCTACAACACGCGCGATGAGAAGGCCCGCTACCGGCTCACGCCGGAAAGCCAGAACGTTGCCGCACCGGCCGGCGCCACCGTCGCCGCCGGGTCCACGAGCACGGTCACCAGCGACTTCGAGGGCCCTCGCCACCGGATCCGGGTCAACGACACGGTGTACGGCATGCCGCACCAGCGCGCCATCACGGTCTCACCGCGCCAGGCGCGCATGACGGTCGCCGACTCGTTCACCGGCGCGCCGGCCTGGTCCCAGCACTGGCACCTCGACCCGGGCTGGATACGCATCTCCGGAACCCTGAATTTCCGGCACCCGTCCGGCCGGCACCTGACGGTCCGCACCACCGGTCGGGTCTCCGAGGTCCGGCACGGCGACCGGAACAGCCCATACGGCTGGATCTTTCCCCGGGCCGGGCATCAGGTGGCCGCCTACCAGCTCAAGATCGACGCGGTCACCGGCGGCCCGGTCAGGACCACCTTCCAGCTCTCCTGACCATCGCCGCATCACCAGGCGGTCGCCCGTTGGAATTGCGCGCGATGTCGCGCCGGCACCGTAAGGCGTCGACTTTTGTCGCGAGTGGCCGATAGACAACGATGTGGGGCCGCCGGTCACGGATTGCGGCGGCTGGTCCGGTCGAGGAGGTCCTGCAGCATCCGGGCCACCAGCGACGGGCTTCCCCGCGGGGACGTGCTCAGCGTCCACGCCAGTGCGGCATCGGCGGCGGTCTCATAGACCCGCGGAAGCTGGACCGGATCCTCGGGGCGCGGGTCGGCACCCGGCAGCTGATGCAGATCACCAGCGACGCCGCTCGGGACGTGCGCGACTTCTATGCCCAGCACCCGGTTCCCGCCCCGGCCGTCCGGCCCGGCGGGTTGGGCCGCGGGACCTGGACGTGCTCAGCATCGACGCCACCGGCGTCAACATGATCGATTCCGGGCTGCGCGAGAGCCCACCGGACCACGACGGGCCGCGACCGCCATCGGCCCAGCTGTCCTGCCGCGAACGCACCGGCCGGACCCGGATGGCCGTGGTCACCGCCGTCTATGACGCCGCCCCCGCCGTCCGCGGCCCGGCCGACGTCATGCCCGCCGGCGCGACCGAACGCGCTGATCGCCGGCCCGGGCCGAGAGCCGTCAACCGCCAGGTCGACGCATCGGTCGTTGATTCCACCGCCCCGATGACCACCAGATTGTTCGACCGGGCCGAGCAACGCGACCCGCAACACCTGCGCCGCTGGATTGTGCTGGTCGACGGCAACAACCACCAGATCGACCGCATCCGTGCCGAGGCCCACGCCCACGGCGTCCGGATCAACCCTGATCCTCGACTTCGTCCACGTCCTGGAATACGTCTGGAAAGCCGCCGAGGACCTGCACCCCACCCAGCCCAGCCGAGCCGCTTTTCGTCGCCCGTGCCGCCCGTGACCTGCTCGAACACCACCCAGCCCGGGTCATCGCCGACCTGAACAGCCACTACAACGCTCTCACCGCGACCTGCACCGCGGCGCCCGGACTGAACGCTGCATCGACTACCTCACCGCGAAACAGCCCTACCTCATCTACCAGATCGCACTGACCATGGGCTGGCCCATCGCGACCGGCGTGATCGAAGGTGCCTGCCGTTATCTGGTGAAGGACCGCCTCGCGATCACCGGCGCCCGCTGGAGCCTGCCCGGCGCCGAAGCCGTCCTCCTACTCCGAGCCGTGATCACCAACGGCGACTTCGACGCCTACTGGAAGTTCCACCTCCAGCAAGAACACCAACGCACCCACACCAACCGCTACCAGCACCAATACGACCTCGCCGCCTGACCGGGATCGAGGAAGTCACTCAGAGAAAAACGCACCCACGTTCGCTTGCGCGCACACGTCCAGACACAAGCTGGTCCTTACCCGCACTTCGGCGCCGTCGGCGGCCCGCAACCGGTCCACCTACCCGGCATGATCCACCAGCGGGTGTTTACGGGTACTGCCACAGCAGCAGTCACGGCAGACCGCCACCGTGCAGCCGGCACGCATGTCCTGAGTCACCCAAGTCCTCGTTTCTGTCGCGGCTATGCTGCCGGACAGCGCCGGCATGCCCCCACCGGGGCCCGCAAGTCCGAAGACCTGCCTGCGCCGCGCACGCGATGGGCGTGCGCGCTTGCCGTCGGCCTCGCGGGTGAGCCGTACGCGTGCCGCACCCGGCCGATCGCCGTGGTGCCGTTCGCCCCGGCACTCCGACGGCCCGGCCGTGACCGCTGCCATGGACGAGACCGCGTTGCTGCAGGCAGTGCGGGTAGGGGACGTGGTGCACGTCACCGCACGCGTCACCTGGGCCGGGCGCAGCTCGATGGAGGTCGCCGTCAAGGTCACCGCCGACCGGTGGGACCGGGCCGTTCCGGCCACCAATGTGGTCACCTCGCACCTGGTCATGGTGGCCGTCGACGACGACGGCAAGCCACGGCCGGTCCCGCCGCTGCAAACGGAGAGCGCCGCCGACCGGCACGCGTTCCGGCAGGCGGAGATCCACCGCCGCCACCGCCTCGCCCTGCGCCAGGCGCTCGCTGACAGCGCCGGCGAAGAGGTCCTGGCCTGACGGGCCCGTACGGCGAGCGCTCTCGGTCAGGAGCGACGCCGTTCGACCGGGGTGTTGAGGATCTCGGCGATCCGCTCGCACGCGTGGCAGTCGGTCTCCGAGGCGGCGAGGACCGCCTCGATCTGGGCGAGCCGGGCCTGCGCGATGACCAACGCCTGGGCCACAGCCATTAGGATGGCTCGCGGTGCTGGTTCGCTGTGCCTGCCAGGTGCGGCGTCGTAAGAGGGAACCCGGTGTGAGACCGGGACTGCCCCGCAGCGGTGAGTGGGAACGACCGCCGTCATCAAGCACTGGACCCGCACGGGTCTGGGAAGCGACGGCCAGTAGGCGACCGGAAACGGTCATGCCCGCAAGTCCGAAGACCTGCCAGCGCTGCGCACACCGCCGGTGTGCGCCGCCGGCGGTCTCTCGGGAGGGCCAGGGCGGAAGCCGGCCCTGCCGCGCCTTCCCCTGCCTCGCGTGCGTCCGCTGGGCACTTCGAGGGAAGGATCCCCTGGTGAGCACCTCATTCGGTCAGAGCACCGTGCTCGGCTACCCGCGCATCGGCGCCAACCGTGAACTGAAGAAGGCCGTCGAGGCCTACTGGGCCGGCCGGATCGACGCCGGCGAACTGGAGACGACTGCCGCCGGGCTGCGGGCCGAGGTGTGGCAGCAGCTGCGCAACGCCCGCCTCGACAGCATCCCGTCGAACACGTTCTCCTACTACGACCACGTCCTGGACACGGCCGTCGCCGTCGGCGCGATCCCGGCCCGGTTCGCCCGGCTCGGCCTGTCCGACCTGGACACCTACTTCGCGATGGCGCGGGGTGCCGACACCGAGCCGGCCCTGGAACTGACCAAGTGGTTCGGCACGAACTACCACTACCTGGTCCCGGAGATCACCCCGGACACCGATTTCACCCCCAACCCCACAAAACCCCTCGCCGAGTACGGGGAAGCGAAGGCTCTCGGTATCACCACGCGGCCGGTGCTGGTCGGCCCGGCCACGTTCCTGCTCCTCGCCAAGGGCGACGACCCGTTCGCCCGCCTCGACGACCTGCTCGACACCTACGCCCGGATTCTCACCGCCCTCGCCGAGGCCGGCGTCGCCTGGGTTCAGCTCGACGAGCCGGCCTACGTGATGGACCGCACGCCGGCCGAGATCGACGCCCTCAGAGCCGCCTACACGCGCCTCGGGGAACTGGAGCACCGGCCGCGGATCTTCGTCGCCACCTACTTCGGTGAGCTCGGCAACGCGCTGCCGGCCCTGCTCGAAACCCCGGTCGAAGCCCTCGGCATCGACCTGGTCGCCGGGCCCGGCAACCTGCAGCGGCTCGCCGCGGCCGGCCCGCTGGGCGGCCGGACGATCGTGGCCGGGCTGGTGGACGGCCACAACGTCTGGCGTACCGACCTGCGAGCCGCGATCACCACGGGTGCCACGGTCACGGCCCTGGCCGACCACGTCGCGATCTCCAGTTCCTGTTCGCTGCTGCACGTGCCGGTGGACCTGTCGGTGGAGACCCGGCTGGCGCCGGAGCTGTTCGAGCGGCTGGCGTTCGCCCGGCAGAAGGTCGACGAGGTGGTGCTGCTCGGCACAGCGCTGCGCGACGGCACGGCGCACGTACCCGTACCCCTGCCCTCTGCCCCGGCCGGATGGCACAACAGTGACGTGCGTGCCCGCCTGGCCGCGCTCTCGCCCGCCGACCGGCAACGAGGCGCCTACGCCGAGCGGGCCGCCGCCCAGCAGGCGCGGCTGAACCTGCCGGACCTGCCGACCACCACGATCGGCTCCTTCCCGCAGACCGCTGAGCTGCGCACGGCACGCGCACGGCTGCGCGCCGGCACCCTCGATGCCGACGGCTACCAGCAGCGGATGCGTGCCGAGGTGGAGCACGTGATCCGGCTGCAGGAGCAACTCGGCCTGGACGTGCTCGTGCACGGCGAGCCCGAGCGCAACGACATGGTGCAGTACTTCGGCGAGCAGCTCGACGGGTTCGCCGCCACCGACCACGGGTGGGTGCAGTCCTACGGCTCGCGCTGCGTACGCCCGCCGCTGCTGTACGGCGATGTCGCCCGTAAACAGCCGATGACCGTCGAGTGGTCGACGTACGCGCAGTCGCTGACCAGCAGGCCGGTCAAGGGCATGCTCACCGGACCGGTCACCATCCTGGCCTGGTCGTTCGTGCGCACCGACCAGCCCCTGGCCGATACCGCCGACCAGGTGGCCCTGGCGCTGCGCGACGAGTGCGCCGACCTGCAGGCCGCCGGCATCAAGGTGATCCAGGTGGACGAGCCCGCGCTGCGCGAGACACTCCCGCTGCGCAGCCAGGACCAGAAGGCGTACCTGGAGTGGGCGGTCGGGTCGTTCCGGCTGGCCACTAGCGGGGTCGCCGACGACACGCAGGTGCACACCCACCTGTGCTACTCCGAGTTCGGTGAGGTGATCACCGCGATCGACGCGCTCGACGCGGACGTCACCAGCATCGAGGCGTCGCGTTCCAAGATGGAGGTCCTCGGAGATCTGGCCGCCATCGGCTACGGCCGGGGCGTCGGACCGGGCGTGTGGGACATCCACTCTCCGCGGGTGCCGTCGCAGGACGAGGTCACCGAGGCGCTGCGCCGGGCTATCGCCGCGGTGCCCGTGTCGCGGCTGTGGGTCAACCCGGACTGTGGCCTGAAGACCCGCGGCTACCCGGAGGTGGAAGCCTCGCTGCGCCACCTGGTCGCCGCGGCGACCTCGCTGCGCGCCAACTGATCCACCCCTCGAAGCGGGGCGGAGCTTTGCCGGGCTCCGCCCCGCCCCACCAGGACAGATCGACGCGAACAAGATCATTACTGGTCGATGGCCTAAACTTCACAACGCAAATGACGGCAGTCGGAAGCCGGTGCAAGCCCGGCACGGTCGCGCCACTGTGACTCCTGCTCCGCGGGAGAAGTCAGACCCGGCGCCGTCTCGTACACCTGACCCAGGGACGCGACGCTCCCGGAGAGGTACCCGTGTTCTCACCTGCCCGGCTGCGGCTTACGGCCGCAGCCGCACTGCTGCTCGTGCTCAGCGCCTGTTCCGGCGGCGCCTCCCCCACGGCCTCCAGCGCCAACGGTGAGATCACCGTCGCCATGCAGTTCCCGCCCCGCTCCGCGTACGCCTTCGACGCCGACGACGGTGCGCTGCTGATGACCCTCGGCGTCGCCGAGACGCTGACCACCGTCGACGCCAACGCGCAGCCCACAGCGGGTCTGGCCACCGCCTGGGAGAAGACCAGCGACCCGAAGACCTGGCGGTTCACGCTGCGTCAGGGCGTCACCTTCCACGACGGCACACCCCTGACCCCGGACGCCGTGGTCACCGCCCTGACCTACATCACCGGCGTGACCGCGCCGCCCCGCTCGGTGCGCGACACCGGACTGACCGTCAAGGCCGACGGCGCCGACGCCGTCACGATCAGCACCGCACAACCCGACCCGACGCTGCCGCTGCGGATGAGCAGCGGCAACCTGGGCATCCTCGCGCCGTCCGCCTATGTTGCCGGCAAACAACCCACCGTGCTGCGCACCGCCACCGGACCGTACGTCCTGACCTCGATCAGCGGCGCCGACTCGGCGGTGCTGGAGCGCAACGAGACCTACTGGGGCACCAAACCGGCCACCGGAAAAGTTACCGTCCGTTACGTCACCGACCCGCAGAGCCGGGCCCTGGCACTGCAGTCCGGCGACGTCCAGTTCGCCGAAGGACTGCCGCACGCCAGCGTCGAGCAGGTGAAGGCAGCCGGCGCGGAGGTCGTTTCGTACCCCGCCGCGCGTACCGTCGAACTGCTCTTGAATCAATCGGCGAAGCCGTTCTCCGACCTGAAGGTCCGGCAGGCGGTGACCGCCGCGATCGACCGCAACGTGCTGGCCACGCAGGTCCTCGGCGGTGCGGCAGCCTCGGCTGCCGACCTGTTCGGCCCGGCGGTGCCGTGGGGCGTGAAGACCCCGCCGCCGGCCGCGGACCCGGCCACGGCGAAGCGGTTGCTGGCCGAAGCGGGTCACTCCTCCTTGACGGTACGGCTGTGGACGTTTCCGAACCGGCCGGAGATGCCGGTCCTGGCCACCGCCGTCCAGTCGATGCTCGGCGAAGCCGGCATCAAGGTCGAGGTGACCGTCGGCGACTACTCGGCGCAAGAGCCGAAGGTGCTCGCCGGTGACTTCGACATGTTCCTCAACTCGCGCAGCTACCTGTCCGATTTCGCCGACGCCGCCAGCGTGCTCACCTCGGACTACACCTGCAAGGGCAGCTACAACATCGACCACTTCTGCTCCGCCGAGTTCGACCGGCTCGTCGCCGGGCTGTCCACCACCAGTGACGTCGGTGCCCGTCAGAAGATCTTCGCCGACGCCGCCGCGATGCTCACCGAGCAAGCGGTCGGCGTGATGATCGTGCATCCGAACAACACCGCCGGGTCCCGCGGTGTCACCGGCTTCGTCCCGGACCCGCTCGGTGTCCGGCCAGTGCTGCCGCACCTCGAGCCCGCCGGGTGACCGTGCTGGTGCGGCGGCTGCTGGTGCTGCCGCCGGCCCTGCTGGCCGCGTCGGTCCTGGTGTTCGCGTTGCCGCGGCTCACCGGGGCCGACACGGTCCGCACCGTGCTACGAACGAGGACTGCCGACGCCGTGCCGGACCCGGCCATGCAGTCGCGCGTCGCCGCCGAGTTCGGCTTGGACGGCTCGGCAGCTGAGCAGTACCTGCGCTGGCTCGCCGCCGCCGTCCGCGGCGATCTGGGCCTGTCCTTCGTTACCCGGACCCCGGTCGCCGCACAGGTCGGCGAGGCGTTGCTGGTCTCCATGCTGCTCGCCGTCCTCGCCCTGCTTCTCGCGCTGCTGTTCGGCATCCCCGCCGGGGTGTACGCCGGCCGCCGGCCCGGTGGCCTGCTCGACCGGGTCGTGACCGGCGCCGGCATCGTCGGGGTGTCCGTCCCGGAGTTCGTCATCGCCCCGGTACTGGTGCTGGTGTTCGCCGTGCAGGCCGCAGCGGTGCCCGCGATCGGCTGGGGCACCCCGGCGCATCTCGTGCTTCCGGTCGTGACCCTCGCCGTCTACCCGGCCGCTCTTGCCACCCAGCTGATCCGGGCCGAGACCGTGGCCGTGCTGCGCCGCCCGCATGTGCGCACCGCCCGGGCCAAAGGCCTGCCGCCGGGCTGGGTGCTGTGGCGCCACGGCGCCCGGCTTGCCACCACGTCGGTGCTGTCGCTGTCCGGCATGTTCGTGGCCGCGCTGATCGGCGGCTCCGTCGTCGTCGAAGTGATCTTCGGGATTCCCGGGCTGGGGCGGTTGCTCTATGACGCGGTTCTGGCCCAGGACCTGCCGGTGATCCAGGCCGGAACCCTGACGGTCATCGCCATCGCCCTGATCGCCGGAGTTCTCTCCGAAGCCGCGCAGCTGGCCCTGGACCCGGTGGCCCGGTGAAGTTCCGGCTTGCGGCTGCCGGTGCTGCCATTCTTGTGGTCACGGCGGCTCTCGCGCTGCCCGATCCTCTTGCCGCCGACTACTCCTCCGTACTCGAGTCACCATCGCTCGCCCACCCCCTCGGCACCGACCAGCTCGGCCGCGACGTCGCCGCGCGGCTGTTCTCCGGCGCCCGGGTCACGCTCGGCCTGACCGTGGCGACGCTGCTGGTCACCGGCGTGGCCGGGACCGTGGTGGGAGCGGCCGCGGCAGTCCTCGGCGCCCGGTCGGTGGTCCGGGCCGCCGACCTGGTCGCCGCCCTCCCCACGATCCTGGTCGGGCTGCTCGCGGCCGCTATCTCCGGGCCCGGACTACCATCGATCCTGGCCGCGGTGTGCGCGGTCGGCTGGACGCCGTTCGCCCGGCAGGCGTACCACCTGACTCTGCGCGAAGCGAAACAGGAGTATGTGGTGGCGGCCCGGTCGCTGGGCGCGGGAACGGCGCGAATCCTGGCCCGGCACATCGCGCCCAACATCGCCGAACCGCTGCTCGCCCACCTGTTGCTGCGGTTCGCGGGAACCCTGCTCACCGTCTCCGGGCTGTCCTTCCTCGGCCTCGGCGTGCAGCCGCCCACCCCGGAGTGGGGCGCGATGGTCGCCGAGGGACGCAACCACCTGTTCACCAGCCCGCACCTGGTCCTGGCGCCGGCCGCGGCAGTGGTGATCACGGCGACGTGCGCAACAGTCCTCGGGCGCCGCCTCACCCGTTAGGCGGTGACGGCCCTTCGCCCTCGACGAGGCCGGTCACCGCGGCGACGGCGTCAGCCAGAGTCGGACAGCGCAGTCGCTCGCTGCTCGGCGGCCAGCCTTGTCCCGCGGCCACGATGCTGGGCCGCCAGTCCGGAACACCGTTCAACGCCGTCAGCAAGACGGGTATCACCGGCCGCCAGACATGGCTCCACACCGCGACGGCGGCGGGCCGGTGGCGGGCCACCGCGTCGGCGAGCACATCGGGAGGCAGGCCGGCGCCGAGGTGCACCGAACCCGTGCCGGTCTCGGCCAGCGCGGCCGCCAGGGCGTCGATGGCGGTCACGTCGCGACGGCCGTCGGCAGCGACCAGGAGCACCCGGACCGGAGTCCCGGAGGGCGGGCGTGCAACGGCGGCGAAGACCTCGCTCAGCGTGCGGGCGAGTAGGCGCCGGGCGAGGGTTTTGCGTGTCTCGGCGTACCGGCCCTGGCTGAGGTGGGTGAAGGCGGGACCGGCGAGCGTGTGGTAGGTGTGCACGACACCGTGCGCGGCGACCGCGCCGCTCAGCGTTTCGCGCAGGGTCAGCACATCCAGGCGGCGGGCGGCGCGGGCCAGGCCGCGGGCCTCGGCGTCGGTGCCGGGATTGCGATGTGGATGCGCGGCGAGGCTGGTGGTGGTTTCGCGGCGGGCGAGCCGGGCCGCCTCGGCAGCGGGCACGCCTCGTGTGGTCAGCTGCGCCATAACGGTCAGGGCGGCGACGTCATGTGCCGTGTAGCGACGGTGCCGGCCGGATTCGTGACCGGTGGGGCCGAGCCCGTAGCGCTGATGCCAGGTCCGCAACGTCGTCGTGGCGACGCCGAGGCGCCGGGCCAGTGTCCCGGCACTCAGCCGCTCCTGCACGTGCGGCACCGCGTAGTCCTCTTCTCCCACCGCCGACCCGCCCTCGAGGTCACCGATCACACCGCGCCTCATCCGGCGTGGGCAGTGGCAGGTCTTCGGACTCGTGGGCGCCCTGCTCGTTCCTACTGGCCGTCGCTTCCCGGGCGTTGCGCCCAGTGCGTTGACGGCGGTCGTTCCCACTCACCGCTGCGGGGCAGTCCCGGATTCACACCGGGTTCCCTCTTGCGACGCCCGGCCTTGCGGGACGGGCGAACCAGCTGCCCGTCCAGTCTAGAACCGGCCGGGGCCCGGCGGGGCACCCGGTCACCGCTTCAGCCGCTGACGATCAGGATGTCTCAGCCTCGCGTTCCTGGTATTCGCGTGGCGAGAGGCCGTGGAAGCGGGTGAAGGCGGTGCTGAACGTCGGCAGGTGGGCGTAGCCGACGCGGCGGGACACGGCGCTGGGCCTGGCGCCGCCGAGCAGCAGGTCACGGGCGATGCGCATGCGGGCGGCGTAGCGCCAGCGGGCGAAGGTCATGCCGGTCTGGTCGCGGAAGGCCCGGTGAACCTGGGCGGGGACGTCGAACGCGGCCGGTTCGTGGGTGACGTCGATGTGGCGCAGGTAGTCCATCGCCGCCGCGCGCGCACGCGGATCGGTGGGCATCGGCACCGACAGCGCTCGTTGCGTGACGACCTGTTCGGCGAACAGGTCGAGGATGTGCCGGGGATCGTAGTCGTCGGGGTGCAGTCCCGATCGGGCGCTGATCGAGCAGTGCATCAGGTAGTCGTCCCAGGCGGGTGAGAACTGCACCTGGAGCGGCTCGGTGAGCTGGAGGTCGGCGGTGCCGGCGTTGCCGAGGGGCAGTGAGATGGAGTTCTCGCGCAGACCGGTGATGTGTTTGAGGCCCGCGGGGATCCAGGTCGCAACGCCGCGGTGTCGTTCGTGACGGCGTTCGCCGATGTCGAGGTATCCGCTGCCGCGGTACATCCAGGTCAGGACGTGCACGTGGTTGGCATGCGGGGAGGTGCGGGCGGCGGGCAGCGGATCGGATCCGGTAGCGAATGACCCGTCGCCTCGTACCAGGCGCATGAGCTGCTCGGTCTGACGTGCCAGGGTGGCGCGCGGTGTCAGGTCGACACGGGCGGAACTGGCGGCGAGCTTCCTGCTGAAGTCGTGCGGTGTCAGCCCGTACTGCTGCTTGAAGGCGCGAGTGAAGCCGTTGCGGCTGGCGAACCCTACCCGGGCGGCCACCTGGTCGGCGTCGTATCCCGCGGCCAGGAACTCGACGGCCGCGATCAGCCGGTGGCGCAGCCGCCACTGCTCGAAGGTGAGTCCGGTGCCGGTGAGGAAGGCGCGGCGCAGGGTTCGCGGGCTGGAGAGCGCCTTGCTCGCCCACTGCTCGACGGTGAGGTCGATCGCGGGGTCGCGGAGCAGCTGCTCGGCCACCGCTCGGGCGCCGGCGGCTCTCGGCATCTCCGGCACAGTGAAGGTGGGCGCAGGCGCAGGCGGGCCTACTCGGGGACGGCGTAGCAGATCGGTGATCGCGTCCTGGAAGTAGCCGTGACCGCTCAGCGGGGTGACCTGCAGGTTGAAGTGCTGGATCAGCCAGTCCTGCCAACCGTCGGGGACTTCGAAGCGGGTCGTTTCCGGCGGCCCGTCGGCACCCGGGTGGAACCACAGGGGGAAGGCGACGGTGCCTGGCTCGGTGATGATCGCGCGGTGGTCCCACCCGGCCGCGGGAATCCAGGTGCCCTGCCCGGCGGTGAGGTGGAACACCGCGTCGCCGTCGATGCGCACGTGCGCGGTGCCGGTGCGGACCCAGATCAGCAGCGGGCGGCGGGGATGCCCCGTCGAGTCCGATCGCGCCGCCGGAATCGGCGGGGCTTCGGTCGCGTCGGCGGGAAACAGGGAGGAGATCGGTACGCCCCTAAACAAAACGGCAGTCTGCGCACAGCAAATATGGTGAGGGTAGCCTAACCTAATCGCCGAGCGCCGCTCCGCCGATCCGGCGCGTGGCCTCACTCTCAGTCGAACGACCGGAAAGGGCTGCCTTCAGCATGCCGAAGACCGCACGCCGGCTCACCGTGCACCCAGTAACCCTGCGCGAGGTCGAGGTCCTTCGGGTGGCGGACCTGACGCCGGGGATGCGGCGGATCACGCTGGGCGGAGCGCAGCTGCGCGCGTTCACCTCGGCCAACGGCTTCGCACAGCCCGCCTTCGACTCGCTCGGTTTCGACGACGACATCCGGCTGGTGTTCCGCTACCCCGGCCACAGCGAGCCGGTGCTGCCGGTGCAGCAGGAGCGGGGCGTGGAGCTGCCGAGGAATCCCCGCCCCCTGTCGAAGGTCTACACCGTCCGCCGCTGGAATGCTGAAGCCGGCGAGTTGGACGTGGACTTCGTCAAGCACGGCATCGGCGTGGGCACCACCTGGGCCTACCGCGCGCAACCGGGCGACCGCATCCACTTCTACGGCCCGAGCGCGTCGCGCGCGCTCCCTGACGACGCGGACTGGCTGTTGGCCGCCGGGGACGACACCGCCCTTCCGGCCATCGCCCGGCTGCTGGACGAACTGCCCGAGGACACCCGGGCGCGGGTGTTCGTCGAGGTCGCCGAGGACTCACACCGGCTGGAACTGCGCACGCTGCCGCACGTCGAGGTGACCTGGCTGGTGCGCGACGGCGCCGAGGCGGGTACGACCACCCTGCTGCTGGATGCGGTCAAGGACAGCGGCTGGTGGGAGGGGCGACCGTTCGCGTGGCTCGCCGGGGAGCACACGTCCGTGCGGGATCTGCGCCGCCATCTGGTCGAGGACCGCGGGGTGCCGAAGGAGGACATCGGCTTCGCCGGGTATTGGCGTCGCGGCGAGGTCGTCGCCCTGGAGACCGACGCGGCGATGCCCGACCCGCAGAAGTCGGCCACGCCGTTCGAGCGGCTGCATGAGCTGACCGAGCTGGTCGCGCCGTTGGCGATCCGCACTGCCGTCGAGTTGGACGTACCGGAGCTGATCTCCCGCGGTGTCACCCGCGTGACAGACCTGGCCGCCAAGACCGACTGCGACGAACGGGCGCTGGGCAAGCTGCTGCGCTACCTGCACACCCTGGACGTCCTGACCGAGACCGAACCCGGCCACTACCGGCTGACACCGGTGGGTGAGGTCCTGACACTCGAGTTCATCGCCGACCGGCTGCACCCGGCCGGGGTGGTGGGTCGCGAGATGCTCGGCTTGCACGGGCTCACCGAGTCGATTCGCACCGGCCGGCCGTCGTACGCCTCGGTCACCGGCCAGACCTTCGCCGAGGTACGCGCCGACCAGGACTACGAGGATCGCTACCTGGAGCGCCTGGCGAGGTTCCAGGCCGCGCTGGCCGAGCCGATCGCCAGGTCCGGCATCCTCAACGGAGTCGAGCACCTGGTGCTGCACTCCGGCGGCGCCGGCGCCCAGGCCCGGGAGTTCCTCGCCGCCCACCCCGGCCTGCGGATCACGATCTGCGCGCTGCCCGCCCAGGCCGACTGGCTGCGCCGCGACCTGCCCGACACGATCCCCGACGACCAGCAGCGCGCGCAGGTCAGCGTGGCCGAGCAGTCCGTCTTCGAACCCGGCCCGGCGGCGGATGCCGTCTTCGTCATCCGCGCCTTCAAGTCCCTGCCCGACGCCGACGCCGCCCATGCCCTGCGCCGCGCGGCCGAGGGCTTGCTTCCCGGCGGCCGCGTGCTGGTGGTCGAGGAGACCTTCGGCCTCGACGACCTGGACGAGCACGACGGCGAAGCGGATCTGCTCGGCCTCACCGTGCACGGCTCCGGTCTGCGCACCGCCGCCGAGCTCGACGCGGTCTTCACCCGAGCCGGACTCGCCCACCGTGCGACGCACACCGTCGGCTGGGGCGCCACCGTCCACGAACTCGTACCCGCTGGTCCCTCCGCACAACAGAAGTAGAAAGAAGAGAAGAACCATGACCACCCTGACACGACGCGGCGCGGCCCTCCTCGCCGCACTGTTGAGCACCACGCTCGTCCTCACCGCCTGCGGCAGCGACGGCGAGGACACCGCCGACGCAGCTCCCCAGACACGCAGCGTCACGGGCGGCAACGGCACGATCGAGGTGCCCGCCGACCCGCAGCGGGTAGCCACGATCGGCAACACGACCCTTCCGTTCATCGACATGGGCGGCAAGCCGGTGGCCGTCACCACGGTGGGTGCCTCCGAACTCGGCCTCATTCCCGCCGAACAGAAAGCCACGTTCGAGGCAGCCACGAATGTCGGCGCCAGCGGCGATCAGGTCGACATGGAGAAGCTCGCCGGCCTGAAGCCGGACCTCATCCTGGCCCAGCTGCCCGACGGCGAGTTCGAGGAGATCAAGAAGCAGCTGGAATCGATCGCCCCGACGGTCTTCTGGGGGCTCGACGTCGAGTGGAAGGCCCTCGCCGACGGCGTCTCGCAGGCCGGCAACGTCACGGACGGGCTCAGCGGGCAGAAGGCGCAGTTCGAGGAGAAGATCACCAAGATCAAGCAGACGTACGGCGAGATCATCGCCGGCACCAAGTTCGTCAACCTCGACCGCTGGGAGAGCTCCGATCCCGGAACGTTCTCCGTCGCGGACTTCGGTTGCGTCGAGATCGCCCAGGGTGACCTCGGCATGAACTTCCCCAAAGCGGCCGAAGGCGAAGACCCCCTGGGCTGGACGTCCCTGCCGTACGAGCAGCTCGCGGAGCTGTCCAAGTACGACGTGATCACCTACCCCGTCGACGCCGCGGGCCAGCCGAAAGCGCCCTTCGCGCCGGTGGTCGAGACCAACACCTGGAAGGCGCTGCCTGCCGTGAACTCCGGCCGCGCGCTGGGAGTCTTCTGCCCCGGCAACAACTCCTACGGGCCGGTCCTGCGGTACCTGGACTCGCTCGACACCGCTCTGGCCACCCTGCCCGCCAACAAGTGACAACTCTCGCCCTGCGCCACGACGGTCCGGGCACCGTGCCGGTGCCCGGACCGCGTCGGCGCTTGATCGGGTTGGTCGTTGCGCTCGTGGCACTGCTTGTCCTGCTGCTGCTGAGCGTGATGATCGGGTCGACGGCGATCGCGCCATCGGTGGTGTGGGACGCCCTGTTCCATCCTTCCGCCGACATCGACCAGTTCGCCATCCGTGACTACCGGCTGCCGCGCACCATCGTCGGCCTCGTGGTGGGCGCGGCGCTCGGCGTGGCGGGAGCGCTGATCCAGGCGTTGACCCGCAACCCGCTGGCCGATCCGGGCATCCTCGGCGTGCACGCGGGCGCTTCCTTCGCGGTGACGGTCGCCGTGGGGCTGATCGGGATCCGCGACATCGGTGGCTACATGTGGTTCGCCTTCGCCGGGGCGCTGATCGTCACTCTCATGGTGCTCGCCCTCGGGTCGACCCGCCAGGGGCAGTCACCGGTGGTCATGGTGCTCGCCGGGGTCTGTGTCGGCGCGGTGCTCAGCGGCGCCGCGTCGGCACTCGAGCTGACCAACCCGGACGCGTTCGACGCGATGCGGTCCTGGAATGCCGGTTCGATCGTCGGCCGGCCACTGGATCTGGTGTGGCCGGTCCTGCCGTTCTTCGCGGTGGCACTCATCCTGGCCTTCGCGGTGTCAGGTCCACTCAACGCCATGGCCCTGGGCGACGATCTGGCGGTCGCCCAGGGCGTCCGGCTGGCCCGCACCCGCGTCCTCGCGATCATCGCGCTCACCGTGCTCGCCGGCGGAGCGACCGCGATCGCCGGACCCATCATCTTCGTCGGACTCATGGTGCCGCACGTGGCTCGCTGGATCGTCGGCCCGCACCAGCGCTGGATCTTCGCCTACAGCGTCGTGCTGGCCCCGATCCTGCTGCTGGCCTCCGACATCCTCGGGCGCTTCGTCATGCACCCGAGCGAGATCCCCGTCGGCGTCATCACCGCCTTCGTCGGTGCTCCCGTTCTCATCGCGCTCGTGCGGCGTAAAAAGGCGAGCGGACTGTGACTCAGGTGGACTTCGGGCGGCGGGTGCTGGTGCTGCGTCGCCGCAGGATCGCGGTACGGCTCGAGTGGCGCTCGGTCGCCGTCTGCGCCGCGCTCGCGCTGGCGGTCGCGGCCACGGCGGTGCTCGCGCTGATGACCGGCTCGTACCAGCTCAGTCCCGGGCAGGTGGTCTCCGCGCTGACGGGCGGCGAGACCGGGCTCGTCCACGACATCGTGGTCGAGTGGCGGCTGCCCCGGGTGGCGGCGGCCGTGGTGTTCGGTGCCGCGCTGGGTGTCAGCGGGGCGGTGTTCCAGTCGATGTTGCGCAACCCGCTCGCCGACCCCGGTGTCATCGGGTTCTCCCAGGGCTCCTACACCGGCGCGCTGATCGTGATCCTGGTCATCAACGGCACCTACCTGCAGCTGGTCGGTGGGGCGCTGCTGGGCGGGCTGGCCACCGCCCTCGCGGTGTACGCGCTCGCCTATCGGCGCGGTGTGCAGGGATTCCGGTTGATCGTCGTCGGCATCGGCTTGTCGGCGATGCTGCGCTCGCTGAACACGTGGCTGATCCTTCAGGCCGATCTCGAGGTGGCGATGGCCGCCGCCGCGTGGGATGCCGGCTCCCTCAACGGGGTGGCGTGGGACCAGGTGGTTCTCGGCGGCGCCTGCATCAGCGTGCTGTTGCTCATAGCGGGCATGCTGAGCCGGCCGATGCGACAGCTGGAACTGGGTGACGATGCGGCCGCCTCGCAAGGGGTACGGGTCTCCCCGACCCGCCTCGGCCTGATCGTGGTGGGGGTCGCGCTGACCGCGACCGTGACGGCTGCGTCGGGGCCGATCGCGTTCATCTCACTGGTCGCCCCGCAGATCGCCCGCCGGCTCACCCGCACCGCGGGCATCACCCTCGCACCAGCCGCCTTCGTCGGCGCCCTGCTGTGCCTGGCGGCGGACTACATCGCCCAGCACATCGCCCCCACTCCCCTGCCGGTGGGGATCATCACCGTCATCCTCGGCGGCGGCTATCTAGGCTGGCTGCTGTTCACCGAAGCCAGGAGACGCCTGTGAGCACCCGCGCCGGCATCATCACCGACCGTGCGGCCAATCCGTTCGTCGAGAAGCTGTCCACTGGCGAGTGGAGTCCCGAAAGATTCAGACGGCACCTCAAGGAGACCGGTGCTCCGCTCGTCGAGCAGATCGGTGCGGGTGAGGTGGAGGTGACGTTCGTCGACGAGCCCGGGGACGACACGACGGTGACCCTCTCGGTCGTCATCGGCCCCACCATCGGCTTCAACAGGATCGACACGCAGTTCACGTCGGTGCCCGGGACGCCGTTTCGTACTCTCACTCTGCGGATGCGTTCCGACCTGCGCTTCTCGTACGTGTTCACACGATGTGGGCCGACGGGAGATGCGGAACGGGTTCCGGACCGGTTCAATCCGCCGCCGCGGTTCTCCGAGTGCTCGGTCGAGAGGTTCTCCGGGGCTTCCGTGGCAGTGCTGCCCGATGCGGTGCCGTTGCCCTGGCTGGATCACGCCGAAGCGCAGCCGGCCCCGGCGATGGAGTCTGCCGTGCTGGCGAGTGAGCTCCTCGGCAACGAACGCCGCATCTGGGTCTCGATGCCCCCGGGCGAGCTCCCGGACGACAGCGCACTGCCATTCGTGATCCACTTGGACGGTACGCCGGACCACAGCGCGCCGAGCGTGCGTGATGCCCTGGTCCGGGCGGGACTGATCCGGCCCTGTGCGGTGGTCCTCGTCGATCAGCTCGGACTGCAGCGCTACCAAGAGCTGCTCTGCGATCCGGCGTTCTCTCGAATGCTGGTCGAGGAGCTGCTGCCCTGGCTCCACGACCGGTATCCGCTGTCCCGGGACCCCGGCGACGTGGCGCTGGCCGGCGAGAGCTTCGGCGGCCTGTGCGCCGGGTGGACAGCGCTGCATCACCCGCAGACGTTCGGCAACGCCATCATCCAGTCCCCTTCATGCGGGTACCATCCCGACCTCAAAGGGGGCACCGGGGCGGGTGAACTGCTGCGCCGAACGCCCGTGCCGACGCTGATCGCCGACTACCTGGCCGCGGAACCGGCCCCGATCCGTATCTTCCACGATGCCGGCGAGCTGGAGAGCTCGAACACCCACAGCCGCTGGCTGGACCAGGTGCTCACCGCGAAGGGCTACGACACCGTCTACCGGGAGTTCGCCGGCGGACACGACTACGCCTGGTGGCGAGGACTCTTCGCCGACGCGCTGCGCTGGTGCTTCCCGCTCACGGTGGAACCTGGAGCCTCGGGACATTGAGGAGAGACGATCCGAGCGGGCTGGGGCGCGGACCGCTGACGAGGTGGCTGCCGGTGCTGTGGCAAGCGCCGCCGGAGCCGCCTGACGTCCGGCCGTTCGAGGTCCGGGCGGGTGACAGCGCGGGCCGGTTCGTGGCGCGTGTCATCTTCTCACTGCCACGGGTCACGATCCCCGCGATGCTGCTGGCGATCGTGTGGCAGGTCGGCGAGTCGGCGGTCACAGTGGTGATGGGAGCCGCGATCGACCGGGCGCTGGCGCCCGGGGACGCCGGGCAACTGGTGATGTGGATCGGTGTGCTGGTGGCGCTGTATGTCGCGCTGACCGGGACGGCCCGGGGCACGAACCGGCTCAACGCCTATGCGATTCAGTTGTTGCAGCACCGGCTGCGGGCCACCCTCTCGACCCGTGTGCTGCATTCCGGCGGCGCCCTGGTGCGGGCACCGGACGGCGAGGTGGTCTCGGTCATGACCAACGACGTCGCCCGCCTGGCCAACGCCGGCCTGCTCGTCGTCCTGCCGATCGCGAGGATCGCCGCCATCGGGTTCATCGCCGTGTCGTTACTGGTCACGCACTGGCCGCTCGGCGTCGCGGCGCTGCTGGGTGCGCCCGTGGCGGTCTGGTTGATGGGCTTGCTCAGCGAACGGCTTTCCCGAGACACCCGCGAATACCAGGATCTGCTCGCCGGAACCGTGGGACGGGCCGCCGATCTGGTCACCGGTTACCGGGTGATCAAGGGGGTGCGCGCCGAGGCCGAGGCGACCCGGCGATACCGGCGGGCCAGCCGGGAGACGCTCGTGGGCGCCACGCGCAACGCCGGTCTGCTCGGCAGGTATCTGGTGGGCTCCGGCATGGTGAACGGTGTGTTCGTCGCCGCGGTGACCGGGCTGGCGGGCTGGTTCACGGTTGACGGGCAGCTGAGCATCGGCGGGCTGATCACCGCCGTCGGCCTCACCCAGGCGCTGCTGCCGCAGATGCAGGCGATCGCGAGTGCGTCCATCCCCAACCTCGCCAACGCCCGCGCATCGGCCGCACGCATCCTCGCCGCACTGCGGAACGCAGGCGCCGACATAGCCACGCCTGCGCCCGGTTGCGGGACACGTCCCGAGGTCACACCGACGCTGGTACTGGACGTGTCCGGCGCGTCGATCCGGGTGCAGCCCGGTGAGCTGGTGGGGGTACGCGCCGATGACCGGACCGCCACCCGTATCGCCGACGCACTGCTGAACCCGCAGGCCGACACCGACATCGAGGTACGCCTCAACGGACAGCCGGTGCACGAGCTGACCTCAGCGCAGTACCGCTGCCTTGTCACCGTCGCACCCCACCGGGTGACGTTGTTCAACGGAACCGTCCGCGACAACCTCGCCCTGCCTGCCCGTGCTCCGGAGCTGCTGGAGGCGGCGGTGCGGGCGGCGGCCTGTGAGGACTTCGCCGCCGATCTGGACGGCCCGGTCGGCGAGGGCGGCAACCGCCTCTCCGGAGGCCAGCGTCAACGCGTCGCGCTCGCCAGAGCCCTGGCGAGCGACGCGCCGTTGCTGGTGCTGCACGACCCGACCACCGCGGTCGACCCGGTGACCGAACAGAAGATCGCCGAACGCGTACGGGGAGTCCGCGCGAATCGTTCGACGCTGCTGATCGCCTCGTCCCCGGCGCTGCTCGGCTGCTGCGACCACGTCGTGGACCTCCTCGCCGTACTCGACGAGCCGGTGGCGCCATGACCGGGACACTCGCAGCGGCCGACGAGGCGCTGCCGGTCGCGGACGGCCGGGAAACGGCCAGGGAGCTCTGGCGGCTCAGCCGCGGGCACCGGCTCCGCCTCGCCGTCGTCGCGGTGCTCGGGATCGTCAGCACCACCGTCGATTTGATCCCGCCGGTGGCCATCGGGTTCCTCATCGACCGGGCGCAGACCAGCACCGCCGACCTCGGCACCGTCCTGACCGTCACGGCGGTCATGGCACTCTCGGCAGTCCTCGGGGCGGCGGGCACCGCGGTGACGATCGTGCTCGCCACCCGCGCCTATCACGCCATCCTCGCCGCGCTGCGCGAAGAACTCGTAGCCCGCGCCCTGACGCTGCCGCAGCACACCGTGGAGCGGGCCGGCACCGGCGATCTGATCTCGCGGTCCAGTGACGACGTGACCGCCGTGACCGATGCCGCCCCCGCGGTGATCCCCGTGGTCACCGTCGCCGCATTCGCCATCGTCGTCTCCCTGGGCGGACTGGCCGCGCTGGACTGGCCCTACGCGGTCGCGCTCGCCGTCGTGCTGCCCGTCTACGCGGTCGCGATGCGGTGGTATCTGCGCACCGGGCCACCGGTGTACCGGGCCGAACGGGCGGCGATGAGCGCCCGCGCCCAGCAGATCGTCGAATCCCAGCGCGGCTATGCGACCGTGCTCGGCTTCGGACTCGGCGAACAACGCCACCACACCGTGATGACCACCTCCTGGGCTGTCGCGGTACAGGCGCTGCGGGCGCGCACCGTACAGAGCATGCTCAACGCCCGCCTCAACCTCGGCGAATGCCTGAGCCTGGCCGCCGTCCTCGTGGTCGGCTTCGTCCTGATCGACCACGGGACCTCGACCGTCGGTGGTGCGACCACCGCCATGCTGCTCGTGCTGCGCCTGCTCGGCCCGGTCAACCAGCTGATGTTCGTGATCGACACCCTGCAGTCCGCGCTCGCATCGCTGAACCGCATGGTCGGCGTCACCACCATCCCTGTCGCAGAACCCGCAGACGAGCCGCCCACACCGCGGGGCACCGCCCATGCTGTCCGGCTCCAAAGCGTCGCGTTCGGCTACGGAACCGGCCCTCGTGTACTGCAGGACATCACCCTCGACATCCCCACCGGGCAGCGCATCGCCGTCGTCGGCGCGTCCGGTGCAGGGAAAACCACCCTGGCGTCGGTGATAGCCGGCATCCACCCACCCGATACCGGAACCGTGACCCGTCCCCGCAGCATCGCGGTGATCACCCAGGAGACCCACCTGTTCGCCGGGACCCTGCGCGACAACCTCACCCTCGCCGCCCCCGACGCGACCGACGACCAGCTGCGCGCCGCGCTCGACACCACCGGCGCAGCCGGAATGCTCGACCTGCTGCCGGACGGCCTCGACACGATGGTCGGCGCCGGCGGACATCCCCTCACCGACGCCCGAGCACAACAGCTCGCCCTCACCCGCCTGCTGCTCACCGACCCCGACCTCGCGATCCTCGACGAGGCGACCGCCGAAGCCGGCTCCACCCAGTCGGGGCTGCTCGACCGTGCCGCCGACGCAGCTCTCGCCGGCCGTACCGGGCTGGTGATCGCCCACCGGCTCACCCAAGCCGCCGCGTGCGACCGGATCGTGGTGATGGCGCACGGTCGCATCACCGAGAGCGGGACGCACTCCGAACTGATCGCCGCCGGCGGCGTCTACGCCGGGCTGTGGTCGGCGTGGGAGGCCGGTCGGGGTGCGTTCGCTGAGTGACCTGGGTGGTGGGTGCCGGCGTACGACGTGCAGTGCACAGCCGCGTACGCGACCGAGGACACGGTGGCCCATCGATGTCGACTCGGCTACCGGGACGGGATCGGCGATGCCGCGCCCACCACGCGGGCAATCGAGGTACGTGACCTGTAGGCACACAGGTCCTCCGAGCCGGTTCCGATAGTCCTATGACGTCGGCGCGGCCCCGCCAACCCCGGAGACTCTGATGTGCTGATGTCCTACCCGGCGGGCAGGATGGGCGCGGGAGGTACAGATGAGCGACATCGCGGACGTTCCACCCGCCGTTGTGGGCCGGCTCCGGGTAATCTGCCGGGAACTGCCCGAGGCGTACGAGGAGCCGGCGTGGATCGGCCTGCGGTGGCGGATTCGCCGGCGGACGTTCCTGCACGTCTACACCACCGACGAGAGGCGGTCGGCGTACATCGATCTGGACGATCCGGCCATCCTGATGACCTTCCGGGCGCCGCCCGGGGAGTTGGCCGCGCTGGCGCATGCCGGCCCTCCGTTCTTCCGGGCCGACTGGGGTGTGAATGTCGTGGGAATGGTGCTGGACGACGAGACGGACTGGGTCGAGGTTGCCGAGCTGGTGACGGACAGCTATCGCGTGCAGGCGCCCCGCCGCCTCGCGTTCCGGCTGAAGGCAGGTCGATGAACCGCCGGCTACCTCCCCACATTGCCGCTTACCTCGCCGGTCGGCACCGCGCCCTGGCTGGGCAGTGCGGGTGCGGTGAGGGGCTCCGACAGCAAGATGGGCTGGTCAAGCGCAGGATCGCGAGATCGCCGTCCATTGCCCGGACGCGCCTTCACTCGGTTCGGGAATGGGCCTCGAGTACGGTGAGGTCGCGCACCGCGTACCGGTGATGCTCGGCCTCTTCCTTGAGCACGACGCTGAGGCAGCGGCGTACGACGTAGTCCTTGTCCGGGTAGTGGTCGGCCGGCTTGCGACCACATACCCGGTCGAGCTCGGCCTCGGTGAGCTCGTCGACGACCCGGCGCATCGTGGCCATGCGGGCGAGCCGCGGCGCGAGTACCTCGTCGAGCGTCGGGATGGCATCGAGGGTGAGTCCGAGGAGCTTCGCCGATGCTTCGGCCGGCTTCCCGCCGCCAGGAAGGCCCAACGAGTGGTACGGCGCATCCTCCTCGAGCACGGCGTTGCCGATCCAGGCATCGCTGGCCATCAGCAGATGCCGCTGCGTCTCGAGGAACGACCACTCGCCGTCGACCTGCTCATGCAGCTTCGCCTCCGGTAGGCGCCTGGCACGGTCAAGCGTCTCGCCCCATTGCTTCTCGATGGCATCCCAAGCGGCCCGGTATTCGGCGGCGGACGTGGCCTCACGGGCCAGCACCCGGTTGGGATGCAGCCGATCGAGTTCGGCCTCGACGTAGGCGGTCACGTCGATGTCATTGACAACGACACGCTCGAAGCCGCCACCAAGGGAGACGGTACCCCCATAGCAGTCCACGATCTTCAGACCGGTGACGTCGCAATCGCGAATCTCGAGGCCAGAGAGGTCGCACAGATGGATGCGGGCACCACGGAATTGGTCATCTTGGGTGTACTCAGCAGGCATGGGACAGCTTCCCGTATCCGTCCCGCCCCCCGCAAGGGAGTGCGGGATCGAGCATCTGGGCGTGCGCTCGACGATCGATCTTGCCCGCGCGGTTGAGAGCCATCTCGTCCAGCCAGACGTAGACGCGTGCAATCATCGGCGCGGGTCGCCAACTACCCAGTTGGCTTGTGAGCAACTCGTCGGGTCGCCGTTCGCCGACCAGATAGGCGACGATGGCCGCGCCGCCCGGGGTGTCCTCGCGCAACAGTGCCGCCGCGTCGACCACGCCTCGGCATGCGCGCAGGTTGTGCTCCACCTCGCCGATTTCGACCCGGTACCCACTGATCTTTGATCTGGTCGTCGATGCGGCCGACGTACTCGTAGATCCCGGCCGGCTGAAGCCGACCGTTGTCCCCGGTGGCGCACATGCGCTTGCCGGGCCTCTCGGCGAACGGGTCCGGAAGGAACGAGGCCGCCGTGCGGCCGGGATGGCCGAGATAGCCTCTGGCAAGACCGGCGCCGGCCAGGTACATCTGGCCGGTGTCGCCGACCGGGACGGGGTTCAGCTCCTCGTCGAGGACATAGGTTCGCACGTTGCGGATCGGGCGCCCGATTGGGACCCACTGCGAGGTCGAGGCGTCGCAGGGATACCGCGTCGCGGCCACCGAGGTCCTCGACATAGCCCCACACTCATCTACCGCTGGTATCGCGCGTGCGCTGAGAAGGCGGTCAGTGTCCGTGCCGATCTGGGATAACCGGGTGCACGACTTTGCCGCGGAACGCGCGCCACGGTCTGCCGTTGCCGTTGCCGTTGCCGGTAGCCGACGCGCGGCGAGCCGTGGCGGACTGCGCTACCAAGGGCGCTGGCTATCTCGCGGAAGACGCCCGATCTCGGGTACGGCCCTTGGTCAGCGGCGCTGCTGCTTCTTCTTCTTGTGTTTGGAGGGGGCGGGACGCGGGCGGATCCGGGTTCGTTTGAGCACGGACGGGTCCGTCGAGTTGTCCGGCGCGGTGATGACGCGGATCAGACCGACCAGCAGGCTGCAGACCAGGGCGATGATCGCGTAGATGGTCATCGCGACGTCCTCGGCGCTGTCCACCGGCGGGGTCGGCAGTCCGCGCCGGGCGTTGGGCCAGGTGACCGAGTGCGGAAGTATCGCAGAGACGAGCAGCAGGCCCGCGGTAATCCACTGCCACGGCACGAGACCGTCGTTGCGGTGCCGGACGGTGCGCCAGAGCCAGCAGACGGCGGCCAGGCCGCCACCGATGCCGCCGGCCATCAACCCGTTGTGCCACTGGTCGGTGTCGATGATCGTCGCGCCCTCCAGCCGGCCGACGAAATACCACACAGCGGGTGACCCCAGCAGGATCACCATCATCACGAACATCGAGTTTTCCGAGCGTGAACGCACGGCTCCCGAGGATAGGGCCGTGGCACCACAGCAACCTCCCTCCCTCCCTCCCTCCCCTCCCCGAGCCCTTCGCATGCCGTTTGACGTCGGCGGTAGCCGCCGTCCGTAGGCTGGGCGGTGAGCAGAGACGAGAGACCGTAGACTCCGGCGATGGCCATCAGTCGATGGATACTGCTGGTGCTCATGGTGGTGGTCGGTCCGCTGTTGTGGTGGGCCGGCGTGAATACCACCGTGTCAGCCGCCCGCGTTGCTTCCCCGCCCGGCGATGACACCCTGCGATACTTCCTTTCCAACTATCACAGCAGCGCACTCACCATGGTCGGCGTCTTCGCCGCCCTCAACCTGCTGCTGATCGTGGTCTTCCTGCCGACACGTCGGCAACTGCGCGAGGGCAAAGCGGGCACGCTCGTCCGCGCGGTGGTCGCGGCGATTCTTATAACCGGCCTCGCGTGGTTCGAATACCGGTTCAGTCCGGTGACCTACAACTGGAGCGGCGATCCGGACGCGTGGAGCCTGGTCAAGGACCACATCACGGCCTGGCATCCGGCCGTCGGCGCCTTCTGGGTTCTGATCATCGCGACAGCCGCCGCTGCGGTCGCCACTCAGGCCAGGGTGACCAGCCGTCAGCCTGCTGACCGGTCAGAGACGCACTAAAGGCCCGGTCTAGCGGACCTTCTTCGGCGCCGATCCATGCAGGTCCGATTTGCCAAATATGAGTTAGTGGGCCCGTCGGGTCAGTGTAATTCGGATATCCGGCCGAGCCCAGGAAGTGATCATGGTGGAAGGCTGGCGGGATGATCGAAGCGCAAGGGCACAACGGGCAGGTCCAGTTCGACGGAGTCTTTATCACGATCATCCGGAGCGGCTTCCTCGCTCGCGCCACGGTCGGTAAGGGAGAGAAGCGCATCCCATTGGTTCAGGTGAACGCTGTCCAGTGGAAGGCACCCGGTGCGCTAGTCAACGGCTACATCCAGTTCGAGACCTCTGGTGGAGGCGGTACCCGCGCCCGGTTCGGTCATCAAACCGTCCAAGCCGGTCGCGACGAGAATTCGGTGATCATGACGAAGAAGCAGGCACCGGCTTTTGAGCAGTTGCGTTCCGCCATCGAGCAGGCCATCGCCAACCGCCACACCGGACTTGGTCAGGCTCCGGCTGCTGCCCCGGCGCCGTCAGCAGCCGACGAACTGGCGAAGCTGGCTGCCCTCATGCAGCAGGGCCTGCTGACGCCAACCGAGTTCCAGCAGGCGAAGGCCCGCCTACTCGCCGGCTAACCGCAATGCCGCGTAGTTAGCGGATGTTGTGTCGACAACGGCGGCTTCTCGTGACCCCGGCTGGAACCGACTACGGGCATAAAAAGCCCGAACAGGCCAGTTCTACGGGCCTTCGAAACGCCAGCCGTAACGACCAAGAAGCGCTTCCGCGGTTACGGAGGGAGCAGAAAGGCTCCCACCAAGTGGTGGGAGCCTATGAGCAAGGTCAGCGATCACACGCTGACCTGCCAATACTCGTGGACCATACTTGGCAGAATAAGAACCGCATACCCGCAGCTCACGGCCCAATCGTGACCCTACCGGCGCGGTCCGCCAGGGTACCCGCTGACCAATACGGTCCCCGTAGCGCCGTCGTGCCGATCCGATCCGCCGTCGGCACCGGCGCGGCGGCCCCGACCACCGGACCGCCACTAACCTCGGCCCTTCGTTAAGGGCTGTCCACGGAGTGGGCGGAGAAAGAAGAAGTGCCTTCTGATCAGGGAAAATAGGACTTGCTGAGGGTCCGATGTTCCTGTCACGGAAGGCACTTGCTGGGTGAAGGCTACCGCAACACGTCCGAAGATCACGGTGACTGGTGGCGGGCGGGGCGTGGTCGCTCACGCTGGTGCCCGGCTGCTGGCCGATCTCGCCGACGCGACCGGGTTGACCAGCGCGTTCAGTCTTGGGTTGACGGGTCTGCGGCAGCGCGGTGGCGGGCACGACCCGGGCCGGATCGCGGTCGATCTCGCGGTGATGCTCGCCGACGGCGGCGAAGCGATCGCCGATCTCGCCGTCCTGCGTGACCAGGCCGGCCTGTTCGGGCCGGTCGCCTCCGACCCGACCGCCTGGCGGCTGCTGTCGAAGGTGGACGAGGCGATGCTGGCCCAGCTGCGAGCCGCGCGAGCCCAGGCTCGGGAAGTGGCCTGGGCTCAGCACGCCGAGGTCCGCGGCGACCTGCCACAGGTCACCGTGGCCGGCCGCAAGATGCAGGGCCTGGTCCTGGACATCGACGCGACGATCGTCATCTGCCACTCGGAGAAGGAGGCAGCGACCCGGACCTGGAAGAAGACCTTCGGCTATCACCCGTTGTTCTGCTTCCTGGACAACACCGGCGAAGCCCTGTCCGGGCTCCTGCGCGAGGGCCGGGCCGGGTCGAACACCACCGCCGACCACATCACCGTCCTGGACCAGGCACTCACCCAGATCCCCGACGCCCACCGGCACGGCACCCCGGTCCTGCTGCGCAGCGACTCGGCCGGCTCCAGCCACGGCTTCCTCGCCCACATCCGATCGCTGCGCGAGCAGCACCTGGACATCCGATTCAGCGTCGGCACCGCGATCACCGAACCCGTCCGGCAAGCGATCACCGCGGCCTCCGGCTGGATCCCCGCCATCGACACCGACGGCGACCTGCGTGAACACGCCGAGGTCTGTGAGATCACCGGCCTGTTCGACGCTACCGGCTGGCCGCAGGGCACCCGGTTCCTGGTCCGCCGCGAACGCCCGCACCCCGGCGCCCAGCTGTCGCTGTTCGACACCATCGAAGGCTGGCGGCATCAGGTCGTCGCCACCGACACCCCACCCGGCAACGGCGGCATCCAGTTCCTGGAGGCCCGGCACCGGGCCCACGCCCGCGTCGAAGACCGCATCCGCACCGGCAAGGACACCGGCTTCGGCCGGTTCCCGTCCCGGCACTTCGCGATCAACCAGGCCTGGCTACAACTCGCCCTGACCGGCATCGACCTACTCGCCTGGACCCAAACCCTGCTCCTCGACGGCGACCTCGCCACCGCCGAGCCCAAGAGACTGCGCTACCGGCTGCTGCACGTCGCCGCCCGGCTCACCCGCACCGCCCGCCGGACCCGCCTCGCCATCGCCGCCGACTGGCCCTGGACCGAGGCCCTGACCAGCGCTTTCAGCCGCCTCGCGGCACTCCCACGACCCGCAGGCTGACCCAGCAACCCACGTCCCACCAGCTTCACGGAGGAACCCGGCCCTGCGCCGGGCCATCAGCATGCCAGCAACCCGGCAAACCGCATCCGAAGTCACATCAATCGATCAGCAGCTATGGACGATGAGCCAAGTGAAAGACCGAGGCTAATCCATCATGACCGCCAATACCGCGACCGGCTCCTACAGGCTCTCCTTCGACAATGACGCGGCCTGGGCGCCTGTACCACCACCGGCGGCGGACGACGCTTCGCCCCCGACACCCGTCACGCAAAGCAGCCGAACAGAGAGTCGGCAGCATGGTCACGTGCACGGATTTGCCGATGTGAGGGCGGCGACCATCGACGGGTCTCAGGCGGCGAATTGCCGAAAGACATGACCGCTCGCGGGTTCCGTTGCGTTCGGCGGTTCGTCGTGCAGACCGGTTGAGCGGTGACCAGCACGCCGGACAAGATGAGGCATGAGGTCGAAATATCTGGGGCCTGGTTCCCCGGCACGGGCGCTGGAATGGATGACCGCCTCGGAGCAGTGCCTCGGATGGGTCTGGCGCGATGGAGTAAGGCGAATCCGGTGGGTTCGTATTGAACCGTCTCCCGGCGCTGAGATTCTCGTATCGACCTATGAGGGCGATCTCGTGGGTTCGCTTCGGACGCTCAAACGCCTCGGCGTGCCGGAGCTGGATCCAACTGTCACCATGCCTTCCGCCTTCACCGTCCGAGGTACCGCCGAAGCGGTACTGGCGGCTGAACGCGAGACGGGTGCCCGGCCGGATCGGTGGGTGAATCCGGCTGTCGAGGGCTGGGACCTGCTGTGTGAAATACGAGGGCACTCGTAGTCGGCACGAACGAATCAGGGCGCGGTTGGCTGGCTGCTCGCGTACTCATCTGCCGCTGATGAAGCGCATTGGATGCTCGTCATTTGACAGCGACGGGGCACCGGGCGGCGGTCATCGCTCGGGGAGAACCTTACGACTTGAGACCGTCACCCGACGCCGCTCCAGGTAGGCACGTCATGATTCGGTTGAGATGACGGCTGCTCAGCAGGGATGGTGCGTGGCCAGATGTAGCCGTCGTGCTCGATGCGATACGTGCTGGCCCCGTACGTGCTCGTAGCCGAAGAGCGGCTGTCGTGGACGAAGCAGCTGGCAGCGTCATGGCAATGACCGGCGATGCGATTGCCGGATCATCATGCTCTAGCATCGGCGCGCATGAACATCTGGCGGTCGGCGGCCGCGCTCTGCCTCCTCTTCACATTGGCCGGCTGTAACGACGCCAAGCCCACGACTGACACCCCGGCCAAACCCGACCTGGCCCTCGCCGCGACCGGCCTGACCTCCGGCGATTACCGCTACATCATCACCCTTCCAGGCCAGAAGATCGAAGGTGTCTACGACCACGACCAACCAGCGTGGTCCAAGCGCTCCACCATTGACGGCACTGTCTATGAACTCGTCCTCGTCGGCACTGACCAGTACACCAAGACAGGCGACGGCTCCTGGCAGCACCTCGACCTGACGTCCGAGCCGTACGCCGAGATGAGCGCGAGGATGGGGCTCACCTTCGACAACCCCGACCGCACCGGTGCGACCGCCCTGCTCGCCGCCGCCCGCGACGTCACCCTGACCGGCACGACCCTTACCGGCCAGATCGACACCAGCGCGATAACGACCGCCCTCGGTGAGCTAATGACAGTGACAACCGCCCTGGCCGACGGGAACCGGCTCCCGTTCACCGCCACCCTCGATGCCCAGGGCCGCCTCACCGGGCTGACCATGCAAATGGCCAGTGGTCCCTGGACTATGACCATCACCGGCTATGACCCGCTGCCAGCTCCCACCATCCCGGCCACATTCACCGCAGGCTGATCACTGACAGCCCACCAAGCGACACGAGTTGTGAAGTCGCCGTAGCAGATGACTTGGCGGGTCACGCAGAGCCCTGTCAGGCTGCAGTCATAGCAGCAGGAAGCCGGCAAGCATGACTGAAGTTCCACCCCGGGACCGGACACCGGAGTTTCATGCCGCGAGGGCGATGGGTGGACGGTAGCAGACACGTGCTTCGCGTGGTGTCTGGTGGTTCCCTCCCTGTCACGCTGATGTGAGACAGCCCGTCTACCAGGGGATACTCTTCCTGGACGGCCCTGAGGAGAGCACATCAGCATGACGTCGAAGCCCCACGAGAGCCTGGATCCGGACGCCCGGCCCCAGCGGCGGACATTCACCGCAGAGTTCAAGGCGAGGATCCTGGACGAGTACGAGTCGGCGCCGGACGCGGCGGCTCGCGGGGCGATCCTGCGCCGGGAACGGCTGTACGGGTCACACATTCTCGACTGGCGCAAGGCCCGCGATGCCGGAGCCGAGGCCGGCCTGACGGACCGGCGGCAATCGGCCGCGCGGGCGGCGAAGAAAGCCGAGAACGCCGAACTTGCCCGCCTTCAGCGCGAGAACGCCCGGCTGCAGGCCAAGCTGGCCAAGACCGAGACCGCGCTTTCGATCATGGGAAAAGCGCACGCGCTCTTGGAACTGCTCTCCGAGAGCGCGGACACCGCGCCGACGCCGAACCCGTCCTCGCCGAGGCGCAGCAGGCGCTGACCGAGCTCTGGGGTATCGCGCCCGCGTGCCGGCTGACCGGCCTGTCACGCGCCACCCTGTACCGGCGCCGCAACCCACCCGCCGAGCCGAAGCCGCGCACGCCGCGCAAGCCACCACCGTCCGCGTTGTCCGAGGCCGAGCGTGAGCAGGTGCTGCAGCTGCTGAACCGGCCCGAATACCAAGATCTGGCACCGGCGCAGGTGTGGGCCCGGGAGCTCGACGAGGGCCGCTGGTGGTGCTCGGAGTCCACGATGTACCGGATCCTGCGGGCCGCCGGGCAGACCGGTGAACGCCGGGCCCAGGCCACGCACCCGGCCCGGACCAAGCCCGAACTCGTGGCCGACGCACCCAATCAGGTCTGGTCCTGGGATATCACGAGGCTGCGCGGCCCGGTCAAAGGCGTGTGGTTCCACCTCTACACGGTGATCGACATCTGGTCCCGCTACGTCGTCGGTCATCTGGTCGCCGCCTACGAGGACGGCCAGCTCGCCGAAGCACTGATCGCTGACGCGGCCGCCCGGGAACGCGTGAACCAGGACCAGTTGATCGTGCACGCCGACCGGGGTGCGGCGATGACCAGCAAGACCGTCACCCAGCTACTGACCGATCTGAAAATCGGCCGTAGTCACAGCCGGCCCAAGACCTCCAACGACAACCCGTTCATCGAGGCCAGCTTCAAGACACTCAAGTACGACCCAAGCTTCCCGAACCGGTTCGGCTCCATCCAGCACGCCCGGCAGCACTGCGAGGCGTTCTACACCTACTACAACCACGAGCACCGGCACTCCGGGATCGGCCTGCACACCCCGGCATCGGTGCATCACGGCACCGCCGGGCAGATCCGCGAGCAGCGGCAACGCACCCTCGACGCCGCCTGGGCCGCCCATCCGCAACGGTTCGGGCGCCGCCGGCCGCAACCGCCTCGCCTCCCGGACCAGGCATGGATCAACAAACCCGACGACAACGCCCTCGAACAGGCCGCCGCCGCACCAACGACCAGCCTTCCGGCAGCACAAAGCTAAACAAAATCAAGAAACTGTCTCAGTTGACTTGACAGGTTCCGGTTCACGGTGGAATGCAGTCTTTTGTTGTTGTAGTAGTTGATGTAGGCGAACACCGCCCGGCGGGCCTCGGCGCGGGTCGCGAAGACCCGGGTGCCGATCTCGGCTTTGAGGCTGGCGAAGAAGGACTCGGCGACGGCGTTGTCGAAACACGACCCGGTCCGGCCCATCGATGGCCGCATGTTCAGCCTGGTCAGCGTCGCCCGGAACGTGCTGGAGGTGTACTGGCTGCCGCGGTCAGAATGAAAGACCGCCCGCCGGTGGACCAGGCCGCGGCGGTGGGCCAGCTCGACGGCGTCGCAGACCAGTTCGGCGCGCATGTGCGTGGCCATGGCGTGCCCGATGACCTCCCGGTTGAACAGGTCGATCGTGGTCGCCAGATACAGCCAGCCTTCGACGGTGGGCAGGTAGGTGATGTCACCGACCAGCCGCCGGCCCGGCGCTGCGGCGGTGAAGTCACGGCGGATCAGGTCCGGTGCCGGCGCGGCCTTGGCGTCGGGCCGGGTCAGCGACCGCCGCCGGCGTCGGGTGATCCCGGCGAGACCGCGTTCACGCATGACACGTTCGACGCGCTTGCGGTTGATGCGCAGCCCGCGGCGGCGCAGCTCGGCGCTGACCCGCGGGGACCCGTAGCCGCGATGCTCGGCCTGGATCTGCCGGATCAGGGTGGCGAGGTGCTCGTCGTCGGCCTGACGCACCTGCCTCGCCGGTTCGGCGGCCAGCCACTCGTAGTAGCCCTGCCTGCGCTTGACCGCCAGCACACGGCACAGCCGTGCCACGCCGTAGACAGCGTGGTGCTCAGAGATGAACCGGTAGCGGTGGATCAACGACCCATCTCCTTCGCAAAATAGGCGGCCGCTTTCCGCAGGATCTCCTTCTCCGTCTCCAGCTCGGCGACCTTGCGCCGCAGCCGGCGCAACTCGTCTCGCTCGGCGCCGCTCAGCTCGCCGTCGTCCGTACCGCGGTGGCCGGCACGCTGCTCCTCGGCACGTTTCGCGGCGTTGACCCAGCCGCGCAGGGTCTCATGGTTGACACCGAGCTCACGGCCGACGTCACGGATCGTGCGGCCCGCAGAACGGACCAGCTCGACCGCGTCCCGACGGAAATCCTCGGAATACTTCGAAGGGCGGGGCACCCGGACATCCTTCCCCCAGACCACTGTCTGGTTTCAAGGTGTCCGGCTCGAAGGTGGAACCTCAGACCACAGTTCCTAGCGCGCTAGCGCTTACCGCGGTCAGTGCCGCTCGCCGTAGGCGCCGGTCCAGCCAGGCAGCCAGCGCCAGGCCACACCCCCACGGCAGCGACCAGGCCAACGCTACCTGCCCTAAAGTTGTCAGCTGCCAGGCGCTGGAGAGGCCAGCCAATAACAGCGGCAGTGCCACCGCCGTCGCACTGCCTAGAATGGTGAACTCGGGGCACGGCGGCCGCCACCATTCACGCCGGACGGCCTCAGCATGCTGCTTCACGAGTGCCAGTGCGAGGCAACATGCGACGGTTGAGGTAACGAGGACGACGGCCGTGAGGGGCATAAGTATGGGAAGCCGGCGGAATGGGATTCCCGTGGCGCCGCTGACATTGAACCAATCCCGCGAAGCTGCGAGGCCCCCACCGATCAGTTGCACAGAGCAGACGAAGGCAACGACGGCGGCAACGTCTCCATGGCGAGGACGCGCCACGAGCGCCAGCCCGCTCAGCAGGAGCGCGGCGAGCAACAGCCAGATCGCAGGAATGGTGGCCCAGCCGAGCCAGCTGGTGTTGCTGCCGACTAGGAGACCTGCTGCCACCGCAGCACCGGCAGCGGCCAGCGCGCACATCGTCATGCCGAGCCCAGCGAAGGGCACCGGCCTGCGTGTCGCGATGAGATCGTTTCCCGTCATGCTCAAGACAACGCTGTACCGACCGGTCGCGGTACGGATTCTAGAAAGAACCCCGGCACCGCGGATGCCGGAGGAGCACAGTGAGTTTCATTCAAGGCGACCCGCATCCGGATTCGCCGGTGAGAGTGCGTTGGATGCTCCAGCCATACCTCTACGCCTTGGACATGCCGCGACGAGCGAAAACGGCGTCGAATAGCTCCCATCCATCGACCTCGACCGCCCCGGGCTGATCCGGCTGCCATCCGCCATTCAGCGCCTCATCCAGCAATGCCCGTGCAGCACCCGGCTCGTGCAAGTTCAACGCTCGGCCGTCATTTCGCATGACCGCGCCGCTTTCCAAAAATCCGTCCGGCACGAGGCGATCCTTGCCCGCGCGGAAGACAACTTCGAGCAGTCCCTGTGCTTTATGGCGACGGATCTTGAGGATCTCGCGGCAATCTAGGTAGACCGGCGGACTCTGCGGGTTGTCAACTTGCTCGTGAAAGTGGCCGATGGACCACAGGAACGTGTGCTCTCCGACGATCAGGACCCGCGAAGCGCGACGGCGGGGCACACCGTGATCCTACAGGCACGAACCACGCGGGAGGAAACGATGAAGCGCTGCTGGGAAGGCAAGCGCTCGACACCGACGTCCGGTCCTGCCGTTACGGATTTAACTCTCATGCCGCGAGTCGCTCGCTACGCAGTGTCACGTTCGGCGCGTCGGTCGTCCAGTGGAGAACGACACGTTTCCTTTCGGGTTGAGGCGTAGGTCATCGGCCACTACGTCGCCGCGGCCGAGGCAGCAATCGCCGCGTACTTGCGATCTGGCCGGTCCGGGAACTGTTGCCTCATGCGCTGAAGCTCGGTGAAACCGGCTCTGGTCAGGCGGGTAGAAAACTCGTCTACCGGCCAGCTGTATGCCGGATAGACCTTGTGGTCGAACGCGGCCACCTCATCGTCGCTGTCGAAGAAGCCGATCACCAGCCTCCCGGAAGGCGCCAGCATCCGTCGGAACTCGATGAGTGCCCTGTCCAGCTCAGGTGGCGGCAGGTGGATCGTCGAGTACCAGGAGAGGATGCCAGCGGCCGCATGGTTGGCAAGACCCAGGTTGGTCATCGACCCGAGCCGGAACTGCGGACCGGGAAAGTGCGTCCGGGCGTAGTCGAGGAACTCTGGGACCATGTCGACGCCGGTCACCTCGGTGCCGAGCGAATGCAGGTAGCCACTCCAATGCCCGGGGCCGCAACCGAGATCGAGCACCATGCCGTTCAGGCCGACGAGGTGGTCTCGGACGAGGGCGGCCTCGTTCGCTGGGGCCTGCCAGTCACCACCGAACAAGGCGATGTACTGCTCCGACATGGATGAGTAGGCATCACGGACGGACCGGCTGTTCATGACGCCACCTTAAAGTCGGCTCCGCCTTCCCGAACGGTGGGCGCCAGCTGCGCGTCCCGCACCGCTCCGGCACAGCGCGCGGATCTGCCGCTCCGGGCGCGCTGGCGTTCATCGATGGTGGTGACGCAGCGTGGGGCATGGCTACTTCTTCGCGCTCGACGTCGGGAACCAAACTCCCTGATCATGTGGTGTTGCGGGCGGCGGTCGCCGCCTATCTGGGCCGCTACCGGGGCCAGACCCGGCTGCATGCCGAGTCGGATCTGCGGGTCTTCCTGCGCTGGTGCGCCCGTCAAGACCTCGATGCCTTGGCCGCCGAGCGGGCGGACATCGAACGCTGCGTGCGGTGGCTACAGGACGACGGCTGCTACCAGCCCTCGACGGTCTCGCGCCGACTGTCAGTCGTCGTAGTGTTCTGCCGGGTCTGCGTCATCGACCGGATCCTGCCGCACTCACCAGCAGACTACGTCCGCCGGCCCCGGGTGCCGGCAGAGTCGCCAACCCTGGGCCTGGGGCATCTGCAGTTCGAAGCGCTGATCACCACCGCCCGACTGTCGAACAACATCAACGACTTCGCGCTGGTGGCCCTGCTCGGGCTGCTCGGGCTACGCATCTTCGAGGCCTGCGGCCTGAATACCAGCGACCTCGGCGAGGAACACGGCCACCGCGTCCTTCGGGTGCGCGGCAAGGGCGGCAAGGTCGTGCTCGTCCCGCTGCCGCCCGCAGTTGCCCGCGCCGTCGATCAGGCGGTCGACGAGCGCGAGAGCGGGCCGATCCTGCGCAACACCCTTGGCCGGCGCCTGGACCGGCACGCCGCGACCCGCCGCCTCAAACAACTGGCTGCCGGTGCCGGCATCCGGATCCCGAGGATGCACCCGCACATGCTGCGGCACACCTTCGTCACCACCATGCTCGACGCCGGCGTGAGCCTGCGCGATGTTCAGATCGCCGCCCGCCACGCCGACCCGCGCACCACCATGCGCTACGACCGCGCCCGGCGGAACCTCGACCGGCACCCCAACTACATCCTGGCCGCCTACATGGCCTCCGGAACGTAAGCCCGACGCGCGAGTTTGCCGATGTGCGGATGTCGTCCCAGGGTCAGCAGGCGTCAGCCCAGTTGCCCGCGGCCAGCTGGAGTTGCCCGTTGGCGAAGCTGACGCGCGCGTCGGCCATCCATTGACTAATATCGATCGCTGTTCGCGTCACGGATCGCTCCGTCGTGTCGATGATGCGCACGGCCTAGCGACGATCAGTGGCGGGCCAGGAGTTCCACCGGCACCATCGCATCGGCTCCCAACCAGCGGCGGAGATCACCTCAGGGCGATGCTGGGGATCAACGGCGTGCTCCCGGTGCCACCGCCCCCAGCCAATGAAAGCCCGCTTGGCGTCAGCGTCCCATTTGCCAGGGTCGCGATCGTCGAGCCGACGCTGGCGCACCTGGTCGTCCACGTCCAGCAGGCAGGCCGCGATCCCGTTGAGTTTGACGGCCGACGGGCTCGCCAGTACTTCACCCAGCGGAGACTGCCCGGTCAACAGGACGTCGAGTCCATCGGCCTGATAGCGCAGCACACGCTGGATCCACTCTTCCATGCTGCGCTGGCGCCATGTCGTGTCCGCGCCCGCGGGGACACCGATCTCGTCGAAGTCGTGGACGACGAGTCCTTCGATCTTCGTTGCGGCGTGAGCCGCGGTCGTCTTCCCTGAGCAACTTGAACCCGCGATCGTCAGCAGCACTCCCAGAGTTTGCTGAATGCCTTATCCACAACGCGACCGAAATTCTGAGCTCGATTTTGCGGCATACCAACAGCGGCCCCATCTCCGGCAGCATCCGCTCATGCCGCGAGCTGCTCGCCGCCGAGCGTCACGTGGTGGTCTTCTACCGGTTCTGCGTCATTGACCAGATCCTGCCGCACTCGCCCAGCAGACTACGTGCGCCGGCCCCGGGTGCCGGCAGAGTCGCCGACCCTAGGCCGGCCGCGCGGACACGGGCCAGCGCTGCGGTTGACCAGGGCTGCGATTATGTCCTGCGATGATCGAGATTAATGGTCTGACCAAAAGGTACGGACGGGTCCATGCCGTCGACGACGTGACGTTCGCCGCACCACCGGGGCGGGTGACCGGGCTGCTCGGGCTCAACGGCTCCGGCAAGACCACGACGCTGCGGATGCTGCTCGGCCTGACCCGGCCGACGTCTGGGACCGCCTTGATTAACAAGGTGCAGTTCCGGGAGCTGACCGATCCGGCCCGGCAGGTCGGTGCCGTGCTGGAGCAGGGCATCAGTCATCCAGGGCAAGCGGCCCGGGCACACTTGATGACACAGGCACTACTCATTGGCGCCGACCGGGCCCGGGTGGACCTGCTGCTGGAACAGGTAGGGCTCGGCGACGCCGGGCAGCAGCGCAGCGGCGACTACTCGCTCGGCATGCGGCAGCGGCTCGCGGTGGCAACCGCACTGCTGGGCGACCCGTCAGTGCTGGTGCTCGACGAGCCGGCGAACGGACTGGATCCGGAAGGCATCGCCTGGCTGCGAGAGCTGCTGCGGGCGCACGCCGACAACGGCGGAACGGTGCTGATCTCCAGCCACCTGCTGGCCGAACTGGCCCAGCTCATCGACGACGTGGTCGTCATCGCGGAGGGGACCGTGCGGTACGCGGCGCCGCTGGAACAGTTGTACGGGTCAGCATCGACGCGGCTGCGGATCCGCGGCCGCGATCCGCAATGCCTGGAACGCGCATTCGAGGAGGCGGGAGGCCGGGTCGAGGAGTGCGGGGGCACCCTCGCGGTGGCCGGCCTGACGCCCCAGGAGGCAGGCGACATCGCCTTCGCCGTCCAGGTGCCGATCTACGAGCTGACCACCGAGTCGTTGAACCTCGAACAGATCTTCCTCAGCATGGTGCACGGCCCGGCCAGCAGTGCCGCTGCCGCCAGGGACGAGGGGAACGCCGCGTGATCACGGTGATCCGCAGTGAGCTGTACCGCCTGGCGACGACCCGGTCCAGCGCGCTGTCGCTGTCGGCCTTCAGCCTCTCGGGTGCCGTCCTCAGCGTCTTCGGTGCGGACTTCTGGGCCCTGCTGGCCGGGGTGGGCGCCTTCGGGTTCGGGGCGGCCGGCGTCTCTCAGCACTATCTGCACCATACGGTGGTACTGCTCCACCTCGCCCGACCTCGGCGGGTGTCGGTGCTTGCCGGGCAGCTCGTCACCGCACTGATCGTGAGCCTGGGATTCACCGCCGCGAGCGGCCTCGCTGTCCCGATCCTGTGGAATTGGGAGTGGTACGCGGTCACGCTGGTGGTGGCCCCGCTCATGGCGGTGTTCGGCGCCGCTGCGGCGGCCATCGCGCGCCGGGCCACCTTCCTGTTCGTCGGCTGCACGGCCTGGGTCGTCTTCGTCGAGGCAATGTACGGCAAGCTCCAGGAACCCCTCCCGTTCTCGGCATACGTGGACGCCGCCTCGGGGGACATGGGCAAGCTGCTACTCCTGCTGGGCTGGACCGTGGCGGCGATCGCCGGTGCGGTCTTCGCGGTCGGCAGGGACTTGAACGGCGACTGATACAGAGCGGTCCCTCCACCGTCGGCGGAGTCATTCCCGGCAGGCGTGCGCCGAACGCCGAGCATGCGGCTGAGCAAGTCGTCACGCCAGAACACGGACGTGCGGCTACATGTAGCAATATCCTCTCCTGCCGCCGGTCGCGTACCGGCACCAGCAGGCTCAGCACGCTCCGTGAGTTTCGTGCCCGCCTGTGCGCACTCCTAGCCGATGAGAGCGCGTGGCACTTGTTCGGTGGACGGGCGCTGAATGAGGCTACGGTTCAGTGCTGGAAGGAATGACGTAGACGCGTCACCCGTAAGCTGATTGCCGGTGACAAAGCGTGATTTCCGACTCCGCCACGCTCGTGTTATGCGCAGTGATTTGACGATCCGAGGTGCTTCAGAGCTGTGCGTGCCCGATGACGCAGAACTCGTTTCCATCAGGATCTCGCAGCACCACAAAGTCGGCATTGTCGGGATAGGGCCAGTCGTCGATCCGCGTGGCGCCCAGCTCGACGAGCCGCTCGACCTGCTCGGCTTGCGCATCGGTGTAAAGATCGAGATGCAAGCGGACCGGTTCTCGCGGGGCGGAGTCGGTCAGTTGCAAGGACACCGGCAGGTACCGGCCGTCCGGGTCGACCAGCATCTGAAACTGCGTGTCCCAGTCCGTCTCACGCCGCTGGTATCCCAGAGCGGCAGTCCAGAAGCGCACCGCTCGCTCCATGTCTTGCACGTTCACGACGATGGTGGCGAGGTGAAGGTCGCCGACAAGATCGCGCTTATCACCCATGATTGCCACAATAAGACCAGCCACGCCACTCTTCAATGAGGCGCCACTTTTCCGGATAATTCGCAGAAATAACCAAGATCAGACGCGCTCACCTGCCGCTGACGGTGTGCGGGCTGCCGGGCAAGTCGTCACGCACGGAAGAAGGTCACGGACCTGGCCTACGCCTTTGAGTGTCGGTTGACTTTGTACGGGATGTGCCTACCGAACCTTGGCACCGTACTTTTTCACGAGGTCTCGCGCGGTTGATGGCACGTTCCCGCTCGCCGATTAGCGTGTCCCTCGAGCCCGGAGTCCATCCGTCCGGATTCGACCGTGCCGACGAACTCGCCGGTGTACTCGAATTGGAACGAGGCGCCGAACTCATCCGAGAGTCGACAGACCTCGCCAACCAGTTCCTTGACCTCCTCCAGGTGCACACGGTCCACCTGAGGATCGATCTCATCAACCCATGGCGGCAGCGCTGTGAAAGCCGCAGCCCGAATCCAGCCCAGCGCGGGCCAATCTCGTCTGATGAATCGAGGAAGCTGGGCGGGCCGATTACCCAGGTCCGACGCACGTATCACACCATCATGCCGACGAGCCCACACCGGATCATGCGGTTCGTCGAGCAATGCATGGGCGCCGGCCCTGGAAGGCTGTGATTCCGTCCGGCATTGCTCGCCTGTGGTTATCGATCTGCACGTCGTCGAGCCTCTGCAATGCCGGTGTCAGTGCGCGGCGCCGATGCCGGGTAGCCGCAGACTCCGCGCGAGCGGGGGCCGAAGCTGCCCCCAAGCAGCGTTAGGCGCGGCGCAGCACCAAGGTCACGAAGCCGAGCACGCCCCGGTAGCCCTGCAGCCACCCGTTGCGGTGATCCCGAGCGACCTCCAGCACCTGCGCCGCATCCGGATGGCCCGGATTGTCCAGCGCCCACGCGGTCAGCGAACCAGTCCACGACCATTCGTAGTCGTCCCACTCGGCGGCCTCGCTGACGTGCGCGTACACCGGCAGCCAGCCGGTCTTGGCAGCCACGTCGATCAGACCCGCCAGGTCGGTGTAGTCGGCCGGAGCCGCGTCCAGCGCGGCCAGGGCCGCCGGGGTCGGCGGCGCCGCCCAGAATCCTTCGCCGATCATCAGCACACCGTCGGCGTTCACGTGCCGCCCGGCCGCGTGCAGGGTGCCCTCGACGCCACCGAACGCATGCGTCGAGCCGATACAGAGGACCAGGTCGTAGTCGCCGTCCGCCGCATAATGGCGGGCATCGCGCTCGTGCAGCGTCAGCCGGTCAGCGAGCCCGCGTTCAGCGGCGGCCGCCGCCGCACGCTCCAGAGCGTACGGGCTGAGATCGAGGCCGTCGGCGACTCCGTCCGGGTAGTACGCCAATGCCTGTAGCGCCCACGCCGCTTCCCCACACCCGAGGTCAAGGATCCGAGCGGCGGGTTCGCGCCCGGCCCGGCGCAGCAGGCGGTTGACGTTCACGCCGGAGACCGGTGCCGCGATCGGGTGATGGGTATGCGCAATGCTGCTGAGCCGTAGACGATCCACCAGCACAGTCAACACGGACCAGCCAACCCCCGGCTCACCCTCCCGGACGCTTCACAACTTCTCCCGGCCCGACCGGGTCATCTCTCGTACGGCATCCGGATCTGCCGCTCCGGGCGCGCTGGCGTTCATCAATGGTGTTGACGCAGCGTGGGGCATGGCTACTTCTTCGCGCTCGGAGTCGGGAACCAGCGTCTCTGCTCAGGTGGTGTTGTGGGCGGCGGTCGCTGCCTACCTGGGCCGTTACTCGGGGGCCAGACCCGGCTGTATGCCGAGTCGGGTACGCGGGTCTTCCTGTGCTGGTGCGCCCGTCAAGGCCTCGATGTCTTGGCCGCAGTGCGAGCGCGCCCCGAGGCAGGTCATTCTGGGTTTCGTACGCCGAGGTCATCACTTCTACCCGTACTTGGCCGCCGCGATCGTCACGATCCGTCAACTCATCCGAAGAGCGCGAACGCTCTACCGCTGGGACACCTATTGCCGGTCGCTTTCAGACCCAGAACGACTTGCGGCATTCGGGGGAGAATCGGTACGTGCCGTAGGAGCGGTTGTACATCTCGACCATCACAGAGACGACGTACGGCTTGGCCTTGGTGGCGACGTGGTAGCTGGACGGCCAGTGAAACACCATGTGGGTGAGAGAGTAGTCCTGCGGTGTGACGTACCCGTCCGACCATCCGTCGCTGGTCGCCTTTCGGTGAATGGTGGCCGTGACGAGGACCTCGTTCGAGGCGACCCGGTACACGTCGATGCGGTTGACCGAGATCCGGTTGCCGCGAATCTCGTAGTCCACCGTCATGTTCCAGTTGGCACCCCAGTACCCCTCGCATTGCAACAGCGGCGACGTTATCGGCACCGCCGATGCCGGTTCGGCCGCTATCGGCAGTGCCGCGCCGGTCAAGCCGAGTGTCGCGGCGACGGCCGTGCCCGCCAGCCGCCTGATCAGGTTATTCGTCGTCATGCGCGTGACCGTATCGACGGGCGCGGATCGAGGCGTACTGCGTCAGTTTGAAGTTCGGCGTAAACCTCAGCGGTATTCAGCCGCCCCCAGCTGGCGGATGCGGGACCTGATCGCCGACCCGACGTATGTGACAATCCTGGCAACCGCTGTTCGCCGACCGGGCCGCCCACACCCCGAGGGCTGCACCCGGACCGTGCTGGCGCTGTTTCTGCTGCGCGTCGCCCAGCTGTACGCGGCGCAGCCGGCTGTTCGTCGGACGAGGAGGCGGCTCGGCAGCGTCGATCTGCCCAGCAATACCCGAGGAGCCCACCCCCGCAGGCGGCCACCGCTTGATCCCGCCCGCCAGAGCTCTCCGGCCCTGGCCACCGCACCGCCGCCGGCTCGTACGCGATCCATCGTTTGAACAGCGATTGACCACGATCTGACCTGTCAGGTGAGTATCCGTACGGCCGACTCTGGGCTCCGCACAGCATCACCGTCCCGGAGGCAGCCCATGATCCGATCACTTGTTCCGCCGGTAAGCACCGCCACGCGTTCGCCGATGTCGCCGTTCGCCGCCTGGACCACCAGCCTGGCGGCCACCGCGGCATCCACCTACGCGCTGGACGTCTGGGCGGCAGCCGCCGGAGCCGGCCTGGTCGCTTCCGGGTTGCTCGCCGACCTCGGCCATCGATGGGTGGTGGCATTCCTCATCGCGAGCTACACGGTCTGGGTGTTCGGGCTGCGCGCCAACCTGAAGGCGAACGGATCTCTGCTCGCAGCCACAGGGACCAGCACCAACGTGCTGTCCAAGCTGGCGTACGACATCACCCGGCGCCGGTGGGGCGATGGACGCGCCGCTCGCCTGGCCGCCGCCGTGGCGTACACCGGCACCGAGGTCGCCAAGGAGGTGCCGTACTACACGGCCGCGTTCGGCGCTGCCGTCGTGACCGACGCGATCACCACCGATGAGGCACTCGTCTTCCTCGCCGGCGCCAACCTCGGCGCCGCGTTCTACGAAGCCGCGCTCGCCCGCCTCACCCGCACCTTCCTGGACCGGCGCCGCGGACATGCGTCGTTCGACACCGACTGGGTGCCGGCGGAGTACCTCACCGATTACTACCGCACCGTCGAGCCGGACGAGCTCGCCACGATCGCGTTCCTCGTCGACGCGATGCAGCACGCCGAACGCGACCGGCCGATCCTGTACTTCGGGACCGGCCCCACCCTCCACCACGTGTTCGCCTGCGCCGAAACCGCGTCCGAGATCCATCTGGGCGACTATCTGCCCGAGAACCTGGCCGAGATCCAACGCTGGATCGACCGTGCACCGGGCGCCCACGACTGGCGGCCGTTCGTCCGCTACACCCTGCAGTGCGAGGGCAATCCCCGTCCGACCGACGACGAGGTGACCGCACGCGAAGACCTCACCAGAGCAAAAATCACCACATTGGTACGGGTGGACGCCCGCCATCCCCACCCGGTGAACCGGCGCTACGCGACGGTGATCAGCGCCTACTGCGCGGACTCGGCGACCAGCGACCGCACCACGTGGGAGCTGTTCATGCGTCACATCACCGGCCTGGTCCAGCCCGGCGGGCTCTTTCTCACCGCCGCGCTGCGCCGGTGCCGCGGCTACACGGTCGGCGGCAAGACCTTTCCCGGTGCCGACATCGACGAACGCGACCTCCGTGCGGCCCTGCAGCCCGACTTCGAACTGCCGCACGAGGGCATCGAGGTCATCCCGACGGCCCAGAACGATTCCCACGGCTACGCCGCGATCCTGCTCGGCCGGGCACGCCGCGCTCAGCTCGTCCGATAGATCACTTGCCGAACGCCCGGCACCACTCGTGGCCCGACGCGACGTAGTCGACGTGCGTGCCCTCGGCCGCGAGACGTGCGTCAGACTCCGGTGCTCCTGCGCGGGATGAGTTTCTTCGGCTTCGGCGCCGGCACGATCGGGGCGCTGTCGGCGCTGCTGACCCTGCTGTTCGCCGTCGGGGCGCTGGTCGGCGGCCGGCTGGGCGACCGGTTCGGGCGCCGCAAGGTCTTCACCGTCACCATGGTCGGGCTCGCGGTCGGCATCGGTCTGCTGGCCGGGGCGCAGAACGTGGCCATGCTCTACGTCGCGACGGTGATCGTCGGCTTCAGCATCGGCGCGGACCTTCGGGTCTCACTCGCGATGATCAACGAGGAGGCCCCGCACGGCGCGAAGGGCAGGCTGGTCGCCTTCTCCCACGTGTTGTGGATGCTGGCGATCGGCACCGTGCTGGCGCTGCAAGCCGTCGTCGGCGACCTCGGCGTACTCGGCGCCCGGATCATGACGTCCGGCGGTGATCGACCGGGACCAGCCCGGCCCACGGATGGAGGCCGGGCTGATCAGTACGGAGGCGTCAGATGCGGCGCCATTTCTGGTTGGCGCCACCCACGCAGGTCCACAGGTGCAGGGGTGCGGCGTTGTTCGCGTTCCAGGCCGCGATGTCCACGCACTTGTTGGACATCGGGTTTACCAGGTCACCGGCCGCGTTGAGGACGAACTGCTGAGCCGCGTTGCCGTTGCAGGTGGCCAGCTGAATGGGTGTGCCGTCGGCGGTGGCGGCCCCGGCGACGTCCATGCAGGTGTTGTTCTGCGCACGCAGCGTGCCACCGGTGAACTCGAACCTCTGGTTGACCGTGTCGGCGCAGTCCCAGACCTGCAGTCGCTGGCCCGGGCTGAAGTTGCCGTTGGACACGTCGATGCACTTGTTGTTCCAGTTGCTGGCGATCCGAGAGCCGGTCGGCTGCGGGTTGCCCGTCGAACCGGGCGTGCAACTGTTGTCGCTGGTGACGTTGTCGGTGTGCGTGGTGCCGCTCGCCCGCAGAGCGTTCGCCTGCGCGGTCGCCTGAGCCGGCGTGAGCACCTGCTTCTTGGCGTGGTACACGTAGTCGATGTGCTCGTGCCAGACACTGGTGCCGCCGGAGTGGCCGGTCAGGTCGATGAACCACTGGTTGAAGTCGATCGACATGTTCTGCCGGGGGTAGTACTTGCCGCCGTGGGTGCCGACGAGCCGGCCGTCGATGTAGTACTTGATCTCGCCGTTCGCCACCGTCGCCATGACGTCGCGCCACCCGGCGATGCTGGCGTTCTGCTTGCTGTACTGGCGGTCCTGCACCCACGGGTCGGCCTGGTAGGTGTACCAGGTGGTCTGGAAGTTCGTCGGGCCGCTCTCGCCCCACCCGCCGTTCGGCAGGTACTCGGAGAAGTCGAGCTCGCTGTAGATCGGGTCGAACGCGTACCGCAGCGGGCTGATCGTGTAGAAGGTCTGGTTCACGATGTCGCCGTCGGGGCCTGCGGCGGGGGTGTCGGAGAATTCGATCCGGGCCAGGTAGGTGCCCTCGAAGAACCGCCGGTCGGACAGTGAGAACTCGGCGTGGCTGGTGCCGGCCGCGGTGCCGTTGGTGGCGGCCTGCAGACGGGCCACCTTCTGACCGTCCACGGTGGGGAACGAGACGTTGGCGGCGGACCAGCTCGCTCCCGGCACGCCAGGACCACCCTGATTGGTACGCACGTGCCAGCCGCGCTGGCCGAGCGCCGGGTCGGAGCTGGAGGCGTAGTTGAAGTCGTCGAAGACGACGCCGCAGGCCACCGCGGCGCTCGCCGAGTGGGCGGTGGTGAATCCGACGGCTGTCAGTGCTGCGGTCACGGCCACTGCCGCGGCCGTCACCAGGATGCGGCGAACGGGAGATCTGGTCACGAGATGGCTCCTTGACGGGGGATGAGCTGAGCCGTCGGGGCGCGGCAGCATTCACGCACTGCCACGCCGTCGACCCCCGTCAATGAAAGGGCAAAAACTTTTACGATGTCAACGAATGTACGCTGAGAAGAATTTTCGTCCGGCTTTCGTGGATCCACAGGCGCCCACGTTGTCCACCCCTCCGCGCGGGGAGCCGACAGTTCGGGCAGGCGCTGTTTCCTCGCGGGAGCGCGCTGGGCGCCCGCCTTCAACGGGCGCCCCGAGCCACCGCGGATGGCGCTGACCGAGGAGGGCTCCCCTGGCCCTGACCTGCCAGAGATACATCACCGCTACCGACGAGTTCGTGACACCACGGCCAGCGCCCACGGTGCCCGAAGCTCCCTGAGCGTCCGATTCAAGGCTCGACGGCACGTAGGCCAGGTGCCGGTGAGCGCGGGCCACGTCGGCGCCCAACACCTCGGCCGCCCGAGGGCGGGCCGGGCCAGGCCGAGTAGCAGGCGGATGGTAGCCCTATGACCGCCTACCCAGACTTTCCGGGCACCCCTGTCGCGCGCTACGCAGGAGGCCCCGCCGTCGGTCAGCGCCGGATGGGGTCGTCGTCCCAGACGTCGGGGATGCCGTCGGCGTCGGTGTCGCGTGCCTCGGCCGCGCACAACTGCCGGTAGTGACGGTTACGGGCGCGCAGCACCACCATGGCCAGCAGCGCCGAGATCAAGGACCCGGCCAGGATGCCGATGCGGGCGTGCCCGTCCTTCTCGCTGCCGACGCCGAACGCGAGCTCGCCGATCAGCAGCGACACGGTGAACCCGATCCCCGCCAGCAGCGCCAGGCCGAAGACGTCCCACCAGCTCACCCCGTCGCCGAGAGTGGCGCGGGTGAACCGTTGCACCAGCCACGTCGACCCGAGCACCCCGACGCATTTGCCGACCACGAGACCGAGGACGATGCCGATCGTGACCGGGTCGCGCAGCGTCTCGCCAAGGCCACCGGCGCCGGCCACCGACACCCCAGCCGCGAAGAACGCGAAGACCGGCACCGCGAACCCGGCGGACACCGGCCGCCACCGGTGCTCGAAGTGCTCCGCCAAACCGTGCCCGTCCCCGGGAATGCGGCGGATCACCGGGACCATGAACCCGAGCAGCACCCCCGCGACCGTGGCGTGCACGCCGGAGGCGTGCACCAGCGTCCACGTCGCCGCGGCGAGCGGTAGCAGCAGCCACCAGGAGCGGACCCGGCGTTGCACCAGGAAGGCGAACAGTCCCAGCGGTATCAGGGCGGCGGCCAGCGGCAGCAGGCTCAGCGAACTGGTGTAGAACACCGCGATGATCAGAATCGCGAGCAGGTCGTCGACCACTGCGAGGGTGAGCAGGAAGGTGCGCAGCGCGGCCGGCAGATGCGTGGAGATCACGGCGAGCACGGCCAGGGCGAACGCGATGTCGGTGGCGGTCGGCACCGCCCACCCGCGCAACGCCCCATCAGCCATGCCGGCGTTGACCGCCACGTAGATCAGCGCGGGTACGGCCATGCCGCCGACCGCGGCGGCGACCGGGAGCACCGCGCGGCGCGGGTCACGTAGGTCACCGGCGACGAATTCGCGTTTCAGCTCGAGGCCGGCGACGAAGAAGAAGATCGCGAGCAGCCCGTCCGCGGCCCACTGCGCCAGCGTCAGGTCGAGGTGCAGCGCGTGCGGGCCGACCTTGACCGCGATCAGGTCCTGGTATCCCGCCGACCACGGCGAATTCGCCCAGACCAGCGCCAGGACCGCGGCGCCGAGCAGCAGCGCACCACCGACGGTCTCGGTGCGCAGGATGTCGCCGATGCGGCTGACCTCGGGCCAACTGCCCCGGCCGAACAGGTGACGGTGCTGGTGAGGTGATGGGGCGGTCACAGGACTCCTCCGAGAAACGGGCACAGCAAAAACGTCGCCGACCAGGCTTCCCGGCACACCTGAACCGAACCTACCGTGCGACCACGGTCGCGGCAGCGATTGAACTCACTCCGGCCAGGGGTTTACCGGCGGTTGATCACCGCCCGTTCCAGAAGGTCGACAGCAACGGCCACACCGTTCTCGGCACGGACCCGCTCCCCCAGCCGGCGCGCCGCGTCGATCATCGCCGGGTCATCGACCGCGCGGCGGATCGCGGCGGCCAGAGCGGGCACGGTCAGGCGCCGCTGAGCGATCGGTTCCGCAGCGACGCCGAGGCGGTGCATCCGTTGCCCCCAGAACGGCTGATCCGCGACGAACGGGCACACCACCTGCGGGACACCCGCACGGACCGCCGCCGCCGTCGTACCCGCCCCGCCGTGATGCACCACCGCCGCCACCCGCGCGAACACCGTCTCGTGCGGGACCTCCCCGGTCACGAACACATCTTGCTGCGACGGTGTCTCGCACAGCCCGCCCCAGCCGGCAGCGAGCACACCGCGCACCCCGGCCAACCGCAACGCCGCCACAATCTCCCGGGTCGCGGCTGCCGGGTCCGGCCCGGCCATGCTGCCGAACCCGACGAAGACCAGCGGCTCACCGTCGCCCGTTGAGGCCGGTGGCCCGGGCAGCGGATCTGTGACGCTGGTCCGGCGGTCGGCGAACCAGTAACCGGTGACGTACGCGGACGGCGGCCAGTCGGCCGGACGGCGCAGCACCGCCGGGCTCACCGCATGTAAGACCAGAGCCCGCCCGCCGGCGGGAGTACGCAGCGGATCATGCCGGCCTCGCCGCCGGGGCAGGCCCAGTCCGGCACGCCACCGGTCGACCGTACGGCCGAACACCATCGCCGGCGCCTTCATCCCCGCGAAGCTCGCCCGGTTCGCCACGGCCGGCAGCCGGGACGAGAACTGCTGTCCGGGCCACGCGAACTCGCCCGTCGGGACATACAACGGCATCGGCAACGCCAGGACCGCCGGCACACCGAGCTTCTCCGCGACGTGCTGACCGCTCATGAGCTGGCCGTTGTGCACGATCACGTCAGCGCCGGCACCCGGCCCGGTCGACGCGATCTGCCAGCTGTCCTGCAGCACCCGCGTGAACATCGCCGGCATCCGGCGCATCAACGCCAGCCTCGCCTGCACCCCGCCGGCGGCCACCTCACCCACCGCGGCTCCGCTGTCCAGCACCCGCAGCGGACCGTCGTCCACTGCCGCAAACGCGACGCCGTGCCCGGCGGCCAGATCGGCGAAGCGTTGCGGCGCCCCGAGCACCGCCTCATGGCCACGCTTCTGCAGCTGCTGGGCCAACGCGATGAACGGTTGCACGTCACCGCGGGTCCCCAGCGTCAGAATCAGAACCTTCACCGCGAGCCTCCCGCAGCCGCCGACACGTCATCACCGCGCCGACCAGGCTTCCCGGCTCACCTGCGGTGAGCATACGCTCACCGTAGGATCCACCACGCTTGCCGCTTTCCAGAAACCGGCTGCGCCTGGTCGATGGGCACGGCATCAGCGCGATCCGCCGCTCCGGATCGCCCAACGGCCTCCGGAGGAGCCGTCTCCCGGTGGTGCTGACGATCAGGAGATCGCCGACTCGGAACGTCGGCTTCGTGCAAGACTTGGAGGGGCCCGGGCCGCGGTGCCTGGATTGCTCCAGGCCCGTTTTTCCGGACACCGCCGACGAGCTTCTGTTGCGGCAGGACTGCCCCATCCTGGCCCTGAATGGCCGCACACCACCGTGGCCGGCTCACCCCGATACCGCGACATCGTTCCGGCCCCACCCCGGCGGCGGCCTGACCTGGGCCGAGGCACCCACCGAACACCCTACGGCCCGGCCGCGATCCGCCGGGAACTGCCCAGACCGGGGTGTGCACCCCGCCGCTGCGTCGCCGGCCGGACGCGTTGCTACCCACACCCGCCGGCAGGACTTTCCACGATCTGCAGCAGTCGGGTGAACCGGCGGGCCGCCAGATTGCAGCCGATGGATTTTTCACCTGGATTTCCGCTGGTGGTGGTGGATTTCTGATTGGTCATCGCGTGCATAGGGGGTGCGGGCAAGTGGGAATCCTCCTGGATGCGGGGTAGCGTCCGGGCCGAGAGCGCGCTTCGCGGTTCCCGCTTTGCGCAGCCGGGAAGCCCGACCGCAGTCCGAGCTCTGATAGCGGAAGGAGGCAGTCATGGATCCCGCTGGATGGATTATCTCCATCATTGCCATCCTCGTCGTCGTAGCGATCGTCGTTCGTATCGAACGTCGCAGCAAGAAGCGGTGACGACGCCTGCAGGCAGTTGAGCAGGCGTGAAAAGCATTCATAGCTGATGGCCGCTTCGCCGTGCCGCAAAACATGCAAGACCGGCGATTGTGGCAAACGCCGGCCACCGCGAGGTGTGGTTGAAGCGGCCGTCGTCAGGAGGCCTCATGAGCCACCCCGACAGCGCCGGAAAGCTTGAATTCCAGCCGACAAAAATAGCCGAATCCACTCTGAGCCAAGTCTTGGAGGACCACTCGGAGACATTCGCGAAGGCGGTTGCCGCCCTCAGCGGGAAGATTCCGAACGTTCACTTGGCGGACGTCCTTCGCGATGTGAATCACAGCGCCAAGGAACCGTGCGGCGCACCGCCGACACCCGACTCGGTCCAATTCTGCTGGAACGACGAGGACAACGAAGGCACCACCTGGATCCCGCAGGGGCTCACCGGCTCCTGGGATGCCGACGCCGACGGCAGGTTCGGCGAACACCGTGTCATCGCCGCCACCTGGTACGACGACAAAGGCCTGGACGGCACCAACCGGGGCAGCCGCATCACGTTCGTCAACTACGACGACCCAGGCAAGCCGGAATATCGGCACGTCCTGCTCGTCGTGCCGGACCGCGACGGCAGCTTCCACGCGGCGGTCTCACACGTCGGCGGCATCGCCTGGGTCGGCTACCGGCTGTACGTCGCCGACACCGACGCGATCCGCGTGTTCGACCTGCACGACATCTGGCGCACCGGAGCCGACAGCTCACACAAGAAGATCGGCATGCACGACGGTAAGGCGTACGCGGCGGACTACCGGTACGCGATTCCGCAGGTCGGCTACTACCGGCCCCGGCCGAACCCGCCCCACCTGCCTCTGCGAATCTCGTCGATCGCTCTCGACCGGAGCAGTTCACCGAACTCGCTGATCACCGCCGAGTACAAGGAGGACCGCGACGGGGTCCAGTCGCCGAGGCCGGCCAACGCCCGGATCGTCCGATGGGACCTCGACGACAACGGCAAACTGGCCGGTTCCGGAGAGCAGGTGCGATCCAGTGCGGCATACGTGACCTCCCGGGCCAACGTCAACGGCGCCGTCACGTACGGGGACAAGCCGGAATTCGTGCTGACCAGCAGCGAATTCAACCGCGAGCCCGGATGGGTCCACCGTGCCACCCTCGGCACGTCGCAGCGGTACACGGGCGTCCCCCCGGGTGGCCCGGAGGACTTGACCTACCAGCCGCAGGGTGACCGGATGTGGACCCTCACCGAATACGACGGCCGACGGACCGTGTTCGGCATACCGATGCCCTCGATCGGTGACGGGTGATCGTAACCGCAGTCCTGACGGCTCAGGTGTCCATCTGGGCGCTGCGCTGGCCTCTTGTGCCGCCCTCGCCGCTGGCGATCAGTGGCTGCCACCTGGCCGCCCCGGCGCCCTTGACCTGGAGCGCGCTCCAGATGGAAACGTGGTTGCCGTCGACCGACGGAAAGGAGAACGGCGATGACGGAACGCAGGATGATCCTCGGTGCGATGTACTTCGGTACGCGGCTGGACGAAGCCTCGTCCATGGCGTTGTTGGACCGCTTCGTCGACCAGGGCGGCACCTGGATCGACACGGCCAACAACTACGCCTTCTGGGCCGACCCCAGCGGCATCGGCGGGCAGAGCGAAGCCCTCATCGGGCGGTGGCTGGCCTCCCGGCCGGGCGTGCGCGAGCGGGTGCGTATCAGTACGAAGGTGCGGTACCAACCGACCGTGCCAGGCCGGTGGCCGGAGTCTTCGGAAGGCCTGTCCGGGCCGGTGATCCGTAACGCGGTACAGGAGAGTCTGAAGCGGTTGAACACCGATCGGATCGATCTGTACTGGGCTCACGGTGAAGACCGGACGGTGGCCCTGGACGAGACGGTGGCCGCGTTCGGTGAGCTGGTGCGCGACGGCGTGGTGGCACGGCTCGGCGCTTCCAACCACATGACGTGGAGTGTCGAGCGAGCCCGGCAACTGGCAAGACAACAGGGCATCGAGGGATACACCGCGCTGCAGCTGCGGTGGTCATACGTGCAGCCCCGCCCCGGCGCTGAGCTTCCCGATCAGGGTCACCAGCTCCTGTCACCGGAAGCGCTGGACTATGCCCGAGTCGAGCCCGGCCTTGCCGTCTGGGCGTACACGCCGCTGATCAATGGCGCCTACACCCGCTCCGACCGGCCGCTTCCCGAGGTCTACGACCACCCGGGAACGGAGCGTCGCCTGGCCGTGCTGACGCGGGTCGCCGACGAGCTCGGCGTGACGCGCAACCAGGTAGTCCTGGCTTGGATGGCGACGGGCGATCCGGCGGTCACTCCGATCGTGGGAGTCAGCACCCCGGAGCAGCTCGATGAGGCGCTACAGGCCGACCAGGTGACGCTCAGCAGCGATCAGCGCCGCCAACTCGACGAGGTCGCCTGAGTCGATACACGAAGAGCCAGCTCGCAGCCGCGAGCGCATGGTGCGGTCGGCTTGCTGACCGCACCACGCGCTCTCCGCGGGAAATACCTGTGACATACGCACTCGCCTCGGCAGTCCATGCTGTCGGGTCAGCGCAGGCCGTCCGTCGGCGGGGACGATCGGGCCCGACCGGCACACCTTGCTAAAGGCACATCGCCTGCTTTCGGTCGAAATGCCCCCGCTGAGACGGCGCATCAGCCCAGCGGCGCGGCCAGGTCCCGCAGCGCCCAGCAGGTCCCCGTGGACGCCAATCGGCACCTCCTGCTGCACCAGCAGCCCCACCGGCCGCGGCAGGCACTGCCCGGCCGGGATGACAGCATGATCAGCATGACTGCCGACGAGCACGCTGCCCGCGCCGCCGAACTCACCGCCGAAGCCGAGCGCCTTTACCAAATCTGCCTGGTCGACTATCACACCAACATCAACGAAGACGACCACTCCGACGAGCCGTACGTACCGGGCGCCGACCTCGCGATGCTTACGGCCACCACGCAACTCGCCCAAGTCCACGCGACTCTCGCCCTGCGACGCCCAGCAACGACCAATCAGCGATGAGCGTCCGTCTTCCGCGATATCTGCGGCCGGCGCAGAGCCGCCGACGGCTGCTGCACGCAGCCGGGCCGGTGTCGTAGCCGCTGTCTCGGCGCACGCCGCGGCGAGGTCACTGTCGACCTAGAACCGGAGGATATGGCCGACGCGTGGTTCGGTGCGGCCGTGGTAGACGTCCAGCCAGAAGCTGCGGAGGTCGTCCGGGCCCGCACCGGCGCGTACCTCGAGCCACGCCCCTACCGCGCCGGCGAAGCGTCGCCACGCGTCGGCGAAGCGCTCGTCCAGGCCGTCACGACCCCAGTCCTGGCGCCGTTTGCGCATCTGGACAGGGGCGAAGAACACCTCGCCCGCGGCGTCCGCGTTCGGGATCTGGTTGGTCAGCCCGACGGCGATGTCACGCACCAGCAGATCACCGAGGAGCTCGCGTAGCGCCACGCGCGTCGCGGGTGCTCCGGACAGGTCGAGATAGACCGTCGGCACCGCTTCCAGGCCGGCGATCTCGTCGTACGACAGGACTTCGTCGTAGCAGCCGAGAGACCGGGTGAAGGCCACGTTGCCGGGCGAGGTGAGACCGACCAGTCGCGGTCCGCGACCGTGCAGTTCGAAAGCGGCGGCGTACGCGGTCTTGCTGGAGGCCGACGAGAGGAGCAACTGCCGCGCCCCGTGGAAGTCGTTGTCGACGACCTGGTCGGCGAGCATGAAGGAGGTGAAGAACAGCGGCCGGTAGAGGACCAGCAGGTCCTCCTGATCGGCGCGGTACGCGGCGTCGTTCGCGGTCGACCGGTAGGCGTTGTAGGGCGACGGCAAGTCGAGGCGGTGGGCGCTGCCGTCCCGGAACCCGGATGGGTCGGCCCGCTCCGGCTGCACCACCAGATGACCGGCCGGCGGGAGGTAGCCGTAGACCCGCGTCCCCACCTCGACACCGGCAGCCGCCGATTCGATCACCTCGGCGAAACCCCAGAGCGGCGGAAGACCCCACTGCGCGCCCAGCCCCCGCGACGCGGCCGGGAAGAACTGCCAGTACCGCATGGATTCACCGAGGACCGCGTAGGTGACGTTGTTCGCGGTCAACCCGACCCGTTCCACCCGCAGCAGCGCCTCACCGTCTCGGATCTGCGGTGTCGCTCCGGCGACGACGGCAGTCTTCCCGAGGTCATCGCGGGCAACGGCGAACGTCCATGAATCGGCCATGGCGTGACGGTAGATTCCCTGGCCACGCCAGACAAGTGCACTAAGAGTGCAAAATCCCACTGACCGTTCTGCCGCCACGTGGGCGATACTTGCACCCCTGATGCAGAGCGGAGGCCGGAGCATGGCAGTGGATCCCGACGGCGACTTCCTCACCGGCTTCCTCGCCGAGGACCCGGACAGCCCGGTCGTCATGCTCAACCTGCTGCGCTTCGCTGACAACGGCCGCCCGCTGTACCAGCAATACGCGAAGGCGTTCGGCACGACGATCGGCCCACGCTACGGCGTCGAGGTGATCTACGCCGGCGACGGCGGCAGCCCGCTGGTCGCGGAAACCGGGCAGCAGTGGGACGCCGTCCTGCTCGTGCGCTACCCGTCCCGGCACGCCTTCCGCGACATGATCACCGATCCCGACTATCAGCAGATCACCCACCTGCGCCGGCAGGCACTCACCGAAGCCGTGCTTCAGCCGACCCGCCCCTGGTGAGGCGACCGCTCCCGCGGATCGCTGGCACTCGCTGCGTCAGCCGCGCCGATCAAGACCCGGTGCCGGCGGTGGCGTACGCGGGCCGCGTACGCCACCGTTGACCTCAGCTCAGGCGACCGAGGCGGGGAATCGCTCCCAGACCCGGTGCGCGGCGAGCAGACGCTGCACGCCTTCCAGCGCGGTGCCGCCATTGTCTGCAGCGATCACACCCGGCGTTCCGGCCGTGCCGGTCGCCTCGAGCACCGCGGTGCCGTCACCCCAGGCGCCGATTGCCTTGCCGTGCCGCCAGCACTCGTCCACCAGCAGCTGCACCCGCGGGTCGATCGCAGCGCTGCCCGGAGCGCCGGCCTTGGCGTCGCGTTGCGGCAGCGCGTCCGGCGCCGGGGCCGGCGCACCCGCCAGCAGCAGCGCGTCGAACTCGACCGAGCGGGCCGTGGCGAACGTACGCTGCACCGGCAGATCGCCGACCGTGTCACCGTGGGCAGCGATCAGCAGCGGCACCATGCCGGCCGAGAAGATCGCCGCCTGAACCTGCTCCAGACCGGTGTCCAGGCGCTCGGCGTCCACCACGATGCCGATCATGCGGCCGTCGGCCGGCCACTCCCGGCCGACCTGCGACAGCGCCGGGCTGGGGGCAACCTCGGCGAGCGGCACGGTCGGTTCCGGCGCCGGCAGGCCGAGCCCGGTGGCGACCTGCTGGCACAGCACCGGGTCGATGTTGGCCAGGCACTGCAGCTGGCGCTCCTTGATCGCCTTCTCGTAGCATTTGCCCAGCTCGAAGGTGTACGCCCGGATGATGTGTTCCTTCTCCACCGGGCTCATGCTCAGCCAGAACAGGCGCACCTGGCTGAAATGATCGTCGAAGGACGCCGGGTTGGCCCGGATCTTCGGCGCCTCGGCGACCCGGACCGAGGCGTCGAGGAACGCGTTCTCGGCGTCACCGGCGGGGAACGGGTTGCCCCCGTCGAGCGAGTTGGGCCGGTACGGCGCCACCCCGGCGTGCACGGCCTGCTGGTGGAAACCGTCGCGCAGCATGTCGTTGACCGGCGCGTGGGGCCGGTTGATCGGGATCTGGCCGAAGTTCGGCCCGGCCAGCCGGGTGAGCTGCGTGTCGAGGTAGGAGAAGAGCCGCCCCTGCAGCAGCGGGTCGTTGGTCACGTCGATGCCGGGCGGCAGATGCCCGACGTGGAAGGCGACCTGCTCGGACTCGGCGAAGAAGTTCGTCGGCGTCCGGTTCAGTACCAGCTTGCCGATCGGCTGCACCGGCGCCAGCTCCTCCGGCACGATCTTGGTGGGGTCGAGCAGGTCGATCCCGGCGAAGGTCTCCTCCGGGGTGTCCGGGAAGACCTGGATGCCGAGTTCCCACTCCGGGTACGCACCGGCCTCGATCGCGTCGTACAGGTCGCGGCGGTGGAAGTCCGGGTCGATGCCGCCGAGCATCTGCGCCTCTTCCCAGGTCAGGGAGTGCACGCCCAGTTTCGGCTTCCAGTGGAACTTCACCAGGGTGGTCTCCCCGGCAGCGTTGATCATCCGGAAGGTGTGAACGCCGAAACCCTCCATGGTCCGGTACGAGCGCGGGATGCCCCGGTCGGACATGCCCCAGATCGTGTGGTGCTGCGCCTCGGTGTGCAGCGACACGAAGTCCCAGAACGTGTCGTGTGCGGTCTGCGCCTGCGGGATCTCCCGGTCCGGATGCCACTTCGCCGCGTGGATGACGTCCGGGAACTTGATGGCGTCCTGGATGAAGAACACCGGCATGTTGTTCGCGACCAGGTCGAACGTACCCTCGTCGGTGTAGAACTTCGTGGCGAAGCCACGCGTGTCTCGCACCGTGTCGGCCGATCCCCGCGACCCGATCACGGTGGAGAACCGGACGAAGACCTGCGTCTCCTTGCCCTTGGCGAGGAAGCCGGCCCGGGTCACGCCGTCGGCGGTCCCGTACCCGGTGAACGTGCCGTGCGCGCCGGCGCCCCGCGCGTGCACCACCCGTTCCGGGATGCGCTCGTGATCGAAGTGCATGATCTTCTCGCGCAGGTGGTGATCCTGAATCAGAACGGGCCCGCGCGGTCCGGCCTTCAGCGAGTGATCGGTGTCGCGCAGCCGCGCGCCCTGCGCGGTCGTGAGATACGCGCCCTGCTGGGCGTGTGTCGGTGCGGGCAAGCCGGTGTCGGCGCCCGTGGGCGTACGCGTGTCCGGCGTACCCTGCTCGTGTTTGGGCGGCAACGGCTCCCGCGGCGAGGTCGGCTCCTCGACGGTCGGCGTGCCACTTCCCGGCGCACCGGGAACACGGTCGGTCAATGCCTCAGCGAGTTGCCCGACCTTCGCCGTGGCCGCTTCCACCACTTCCTTGACCACACGTCCCGGCTTGGTGCTGTCCATGCGTACTCGTCCTCCTGATTGATCGATGGAGCGGACCGAGATCGCGTACCCCGTTGCGGCACGCTGTAACGCGAGCGGGCCTGGGCATGCCGACGCAGCCGCGCCTGGCCGGCCTCGATCCGGGTACGCAGCAAAGTCCGTTGAGGCTTCGGTGGCTCAGTCCTTCACGGTCCGGGCCGCCGAGCGGCGGCTCGACCGCAGCACGACGGCGACCGCGATGGTCATCGCGAACGCGCCTGCGATCCACCAGATCCCGGCCGCGGTGAGCCAGTTGGTGACAGTGCCCTGCAGGTCCGTGAGGGCGCCGACTATCGGGTCGTCGGCGGACCCACCGTCCAGCAGCCGGATCTCGTACCAGCCGTAGTAGACGACGTATGAGCCGGCGAGCAGCAGCAGCGCGCCGCTGGCCCGGGAGATGTACGGCAGCACGCTGCGGCTGCGGCGCACCACGCTGTCGCGGGCCACGGCGGCGAGCATGGCCAGCGTGCCCACGACCAGCCCCATGCCGAGGCCGTAGGCGACGAAGGCCGCCAGGCCGTCGACGATGCTGCCGCTTCGGGAGACGAGGCCGGTGACGGCCAGGAACGGCGCGATGGTGCAGGACAACGAGGCGATCGCATACGAGGCGCCGTAGCCGTAGAGGGCGAGAAAGGAACCGGCCGGGCTGCCCACGGTGAGCCGGGGCAGCGGAACGTCCAGGTCACGGCCGGACAACAGCCAGGCCCCGAGCACCACGAGGACACCGCCGATGACCACGGTCGCCCACGGCAGATGCCGTTGGATGGGGCTGGTGGCGACGCTGATCACCAAGCCGGCGGCGCCGAAGACGGTGACGAAACCTGCGGTCATGGCCGCGGTCAGCCGCAACGCCCGGCCGATGCCGCCGCGCCGGGAGACTAGCACGGCCAGGAAGGACGGCAGCATCGCGAACCCGCACGGGTTGAACGCGGCCAGCAGACCGGCGGCCAGCGCGAGAGGGATGTCGTCCATCTACCGCAGGTGCCCATCGATGAGCGCGGACAGTTCGCCCTCGTCGAGCGGGCCGGTCGCCGTCGTGGTCTCGCCATCGGCGTCCACCACCACGAACGACGACTGACTGGCGACCTGGAAGTGCCGGTAGATCTCGCCACCGCGATCGTCGAGGTGGTCCAGGGCGCTGGTGCCCGTACGGTCCACGAACGCGGCCATCTGGCCCCGGTCCTTGTCCAGACCGGCGACGCCGACGACGGTGACGCGGTCCGCGTACCGTTCTGCGGTCTTAGCCACCGCAGGACCTTCGGCCTGGCACTTCGGGCACCACGGCGCCCAGAACCAGAACAGCACTGGACGGCCGGCCAGAGATGTTCCGTCGAAGGCCGTACCCTCCAGCGTGGTCGCCCGGAAGGTCAGCACCTGCGGAACCTGCCGAGCCGGGGCCTCGCCCGAAGCGGCGGAGGGCACCGGCGCGGGTGAGGCGGGCGCCGCCGACTCCAGCGGCTGACTACCGCATGATGTCAGGAGCAGGGCTGCCGCCAGCAGAGAAAGACACGAACGGTAAGCCGACATTTCCACCTCTTCGGAATGCGCCGATGAACCGACCTGTAGTGATCCTGACCCGGATCGGCATGAGCGGTTCTTACCGAGCTGTTACGGCTGGCAGTCGGTTCCACTTCCCTACAACACGGTGAAGTAGATGTCGGGCACCGTCATCACCTGGTAGATGCACGTACTGACCACGACCACACTGATCACGATCTCGACGGCGATCTGTCGCAGGAGCTCCCGCCGGCGCGTCACGGCGGTGGCGCGCCGCCACTTGTAGGCGGTCCACGTGGGAACCGCAAACGCGATCGCCGGCAGCGGCGAGTAGGCCCACATCATCAGCTGCACCTGGATCCGCCCGGAAACGACGGCAAGGCCGACCAGGGCGACCGTCAACAGGTATGCGACCAGCAGAAGAGGCGCGGCCAGCGACAGCGCACGGTGGTGTGTGGGCACGGACGCCGAATCAACCTCAACCATGACCACGTGTACGCGCCCGGCCTGAAGCGGGTTCGAGATCCTTGCAATCCGCTGGGGCCGCGTGCAACACGATGACCGTCGCTACCTGCGCCGGGTCATCACCGCGTACAGCATCACCAGGACCAGCGACAGCACGATCAGCGACGGGCCGAGGGTGTGAACGCCGACCCGCTCGATGAGCACGCCGACCCCGGCGGGGATCAGGGCGCCGCCGAGCCCGGTAGCCGCCATCTGCATCCCGATGACGCGGTCGGCGTGCGCTGCCCCGACCCGGTCCGCGGTGGTCAGCGTCAGCAGGGGGAAGACCGGCGCTGCGGCATAGCCGATCACCATCAGGCCGGCGACCGCAAGCCAGTCCGGGCCCGGCAGCGCCACCAGCACGGATCCGGCCAGCATGCCGACCAGGCCGGCGGCGAGGGTACGGGTGGTGCCCAGCCGTTCAACGGTGAAGCCTTGCACGACCCGGCCGACGAAAAGACTCGCCCAGTACGCCGAGACGCAGAAACCGGCGACCGCGGCGCTCAACCCGCGATCCTCGGTGAGCAGCAGGAAGGCCCAGAGCCCGGTCGCCATCTCCACACCGACGTACACGGCGAACGCGGCAACGCTGAGCCACACCGCGGGCATGCGCAGCGTCGTACCGAACCGCGGCGAAGCCGTTGTCTGTTGTTGCGCGTCCGGCGGCCCTTCGGCAGCGCCGGCACGCACCCACGCCCGCGCCGTGACAGCGAACGCGATGGCCAGCAGCGCCTGGGCACCGGCGACGAGCCCGTATCCCCACCGCCACGACAGCCCACCGCTGAGCACGCCGGTCATGATCAGCGGCCCGATGGCGACGCCGAGGCCGAAGAAGGCGTGCAGCCAGTTCATGTGCTTGGGGCCGAACGCGCCGGCCGCGTACGCGTTGAGGCCCGCATCGATCGCCCCGCCACCGAACCCGGCCAGCAGCGCACACGGCACCAGCAGGCCCAGTGCGGGCGACACCGCGTACCCGGCCAGGGCGAGGCTGGCCATCGCCGTGCTCCCGGCGAGGAGCCGGCCGACGCCGAGCCGGGCCAGGCTGAACCCGGCTGCGACGCTGGAGATCAGGTAGCCGACCGTGCTGGCGAACAGCAGCACCCCGACGGTGTCGGTGGAAAGGCCCAGGTCGTCTGCCATCGACGGCCAGCCGACGCCGAGCAGACCGTCGGGGAGGCCGAGGCTGATGAAGGCGCAGTAGGCCAGCAGCAGCAAGGACATGCGGATCGCCGGAGCCGCTGCCGCACGCCCCGAACCCGAGGCAACGGTGGAGTCATCGGACGGCGGACCCGGCACTTCCTGATCATGACACAGCTCGGTGCCGGGCCGGCGGCCGGTGCGTCGGACCGGCTGCCAGCGTCGGGTCCAGCGATGAGAATCGTCGCGCCGGCCCGGATCAGATCGGGTTCACGAAGGAGCCGCGCTGCGCAACGGTGTAAATGAGGCCTCGTTCGCGTAGCAGGTTGACCGCCCGTCGTGCCGTTGTCCTGGCCACACCCCACTCGGCGTGCATCTCGTTCTCGGTAGGGATGCGGTCATCCGCGTGAAGGCGGCCGGCCCGGATGTCGCCCTCGATGTAGTCGGCGATCTGAACATAGACCGGCACGGGACCGTCGGTGCGTACCGGTCGCTGGTTCACGACCGCCAACCTACGAAGCGCGCCACGTACAGCTATCGGCAGCTACGAGGCGATACATAGGTAGACAAGTAGATACGAGTTTTGTAGCGTGTCCTTGGAAGTCCAGCGGTAACCCGCGGTAGCCATTGGCAGCGTGGCCCCGTACCCGATTTCCGGGCACGGGGCTCGTGGGCGTCAGGCAACCATCCGCGACCGCTGGGCCGCCAACAGGTCGTGCAGCACCGTGACCGGGGCCGGCCGGGCGAAGTGGTATCCCTGCGCGAGGTGGCAGCCGAGCTGGCGCAACCGCTCGGCCTGCGCCGTGGTCTCCACCGCCTCGGCCAGCGTGACCAGCGAAAGGCTGCGCCCGAGATCCACGATCGTACGGACGAACGCGATCTCCCGCGGACCACCGTTCTCGATCTGCTGGGAGGTGAACGAGCCGTCCATCTTCAAGATGTCCACCGGAAGTTCCCGCAGGTAGGCTAGCGACGAGTAGCCGGTGCCGAAGTCGTCGATGGCGATCCGGACGCCGTGTTCCCGCAGCTGCTGCAACTGCGCAATTGTGCTGGCCGCGTCGGTCACGCTGGTCATCAGCACGGTCTCGGTGATCTCGACGATCAGGGCGGCACCGGGCAGACCGGTACGCTGCATCCGCTCGAGCAGGCGTCCGGCGAACGACTGGTCCCGCAGCTGGTGCGCCGACACGTTCACCGTGACCGGCAGCTGGTAGGCGTTCCACAGCTCGACCAGATCGGCGCAGACCTGCGCGATCACCCATTCGCCGATGGCGGTGATCTCGCCGCTCTGCTCGGCGAGCGGGATGAACTGACCGGGCGACACCGGTGTGCCGTCGCCGCGGGTCCAGCGCAGCAGGGCCTCGGCGGCTACGACGTCGCCCGTCTCGAGATCGACGATGGGCTGGTAGTGCATGGCGAACTCACCGGCTGCGGCTGCCTGCTGCAGGCCGGCGACCATGTCCCGGTTGGCCTTCCACTGGGCGTAGGCGCCGGGATCGAACAGCGTCGACCGGCTGCCCTCGCTGCGGGCGTCGTCGAGAGCCAGATCAGCGTCGCGCAGGGCGGTGGAGCCGTCGGCGTCGGCGTCGACCACGACGCCGCCGATGACCGCCTGGACCCGGCGGCTGGTCAGCCCGGCGGTCGGATAGGGCTCCGCGATCGCCTGCAACAACTGCCCGGCGAGGCGGTGGAAGTCACCGCGGGTGAGTACCGCGAAGGCGTCGGCGTCGAGCCGCACCACCACGGCGTCGCTGGGTGCCACCGCACGCAGCCGGTGCCCGGTCTCCACCAGCACGGCGTCGCCGACCTGGTGACCGAAGGCCGCGTTGATCTCCCGGAAGCCGTCGAGGTCCACCACGAGCAGCACCCGCTCGCAGGCGGCACGGCGGCGCAGGTAGGCCTGCAGCGCGGCGCGGTTGCCGAGCCCGGTCAGCGGGTCCACGTACGCACGCCGGTTGAGGGCCGCGCCGAGGTGCGCCAGCCGGACGATCAGCAGCACCGACGCGGTACAGCCGAGGGCCACCATCACGACCAGCTGCACCGTCTGGTGAGCCGGGCGGGCGTTCTGGAATCCGTACACACTCAGCCCGGCGATCAGCATGGTGAGCGTGACATAGGCGGCCAGCCGGGCCCGTGACATCGGGGCCGGGTTACGCGGCATGCTGCCGGTGCTGCGGGCCATGGACGGATGCAACGCGGCCGCACCGACCAGCACGTACGCCGTCAGCCAGCCCACCATCGTCGCGTTGCCGGACACCGGCGTGCCGCTGAACAGCCCGGCGTAGTACACCGTGTCGGTCACCACCCACAGGCTGGTGGCGGCGACCATCAACCGGTACGCCACGGTACGCACCCGCGAGATCACCGCGACCCGGACCGTGAACGCCAGGATCAGCAGATCGACACCGACCTGCAGCAGGTAGCTGCCCAGCCGCAGCCCGCTGAACCGGCCGTCGAACAGCAGCGGGGTCAGCACGAACACCCAGACGACCGCTCCCCCGCCGGTCAATGCGATGGCCGCGTCGATCACGCCGCCGCGCTGCCCGCCCGGCCGGATCCACCAGTAGACGCTGGCCGTCAGCAGCACCATCGACAGGGTGAAGCACACGTCGCCCATCGACGGGAAACGCGGCACGCCGTCCGGCGCCGCCGCGAGCGCCCACCCCAGGTTGGCGCCGATCGAGACCCCGACCGTGGCGACCACCAGCCACCACGGCCGCGACCAGACCGGCCGGTACCGGCGCACGCCCACGATCACGGCAGCGATGACGGACAGGGCAAGCACCATGATCAGGCCGCGCTGCACCAGCGGCGGGACGGCCAGCACGCCGGCCAGGACCAGAGCGCCGAGACCGAGATACCACCGGTACGCGAACTCCGGGCCCACGGCCCGCTGCACAGCTCGCCCGCCCCGTTCCGTCACACCGTCAAGGGCACCAAACCGCAGGTGCAGCAACGGTACGAACGAGGTGCTACCGGGTTGCGCAGTCAGCCATGTGCGACGATGTGGATCATGAGCGCCGGCGCCACCCTGGTCTTCCTCGCCGTCGTCGCGGCCCGGTTCCTGCTACCGCTCGCCATTCCGTACGTCCCGCTACCCGCGGTGATCGCCTGCCTGGTGCTCGACGGCGTCGACCAGACGATCTTCCAGTCCTTCGGCTACGACCCGCCCGGCTACCAGTCGTACGACAAGGCGATGGACGTCTACTACCTGGCCATCGCCTACCTGTCGACGCTGCGCAACTGGACCAGCGAAACCGCCTTCACGATCTCGCGGTTCCTGTTCTTCTACCGGCTCGCCGGCGCGCTGCTGTTCGAGCTCACCCAGGCGCGCTGGCTGCTGCTGGTGTTCCCGAACGTCTTCGAATACTTCTTCATCGCGTACGAGACGATCCGCTCCCGCTGGTCCCCGGTCACCCTGCTGACCACCTGGTGGCTCAGCATCGCCGGCGTGATCTGGGTGGTGGTGAAACTGCCGCAGGAGTGGTGGCTGCACGTCGCCCAGCTCGACCTCACCGACCAGATCGCCGAACACCGGTGGATCCTCGGGCTCATCGTCGCCCTGCTGGCCGGGCTGGCGGTGACCTTCCAGCGGCTGGTGCGGCCCCGGCTGCGCCCCACCGACTGGGACTGGCGGATCCGCCCCGAACCACTGCCCCACGAGATCGACGAACCGCACGAGCAGAGCGCCTGGCGCAGCCGCCACGACGCCGTCTGGTCCTGGAACACCCTCGAGAAGGCGCTGCTGCTCGGCCTGATCTGCTGCATCTTCGCCCAGATGCTGCCCGACTTCACCGGCAGCACCACCGAACTGTTCATCGGCGTGGCCGTCACCGTCGTACTCAATGCGGCAATCTCCCTGGCGGTGGCCCGGCGCAGCTGGACCATCCGCTCCACCGCCCTCGCGTTCGCCGCCCGGCTGCTGCTCAACATCATCCTGGCCAGCGTCGGCGACTGGCTGCTCGGCCGGCAGATGGACGGCTACGACACCCTGTTCTTCCTCACCATGATCTCGCTGATCACCACCCTGCACGACCGGTGGCGTCCCGTCCACGAGTTCCGCACCAGACCGGCCACCGGAACCCCCTGACCACCGGCCCGCCGACGGCAACGGACGGTCAGGACGCCTTGCGGATCGCCTTCTCGAGCTGCGGGCGGGTCATCGTGGACCGCCCGCGGATCTTCAGGTCGGCGGCCCGCGCCAGCAGCTCGCTCTTCGTCATCTCCGCAGGTCTGCCACCTTTCTTCGTACCCGAAGCGGTGCTCTTCCTGGTTTTTGCTGTTGTGGCCTTGGCTTTCCCGCCCTTGCCGCCCCCACCGGCCTTGCGCCGCTGGGAGGCCGCCTCCACGCTGCGGCGCAGCGCCTCGAACAAGTCGGTGACCTGGGTCGGCTCCGGCGCCTCGTCGGCCGTGGTGATCTCCTTGCCGGCCTTCTTCTCCTCGATCAGGGCATTGACCCGGTCGGTGTAGGTGTCGCGGAAGTCCGCCGGCCGCCAGCGCCCCGTCATCGAGTCGATGAGCTGCTGCGCCATGTGCAGCTCGGCGGACTTGGCCGCGTTGCGGCGCGGGAGATCGTCGATCTGGTCCTTGGGGTCGCGGACCTCGTCGGCGAAGTACATCGTCTGCAGGACCAGCAGGTCGCCGTCGGCGCGGATCGCGGTCAGATACTCCTTGCCGCGCATCACCAGCAGCCCGATCGCGGCCCGGCCGGCGTCGGCCATGGCGTCGCGCAGCAGCCCGTACACCTTGGTGGTCTCGGCGTTGCCCGGCCCGAGGTAGTAGGTCTTCTGGTAGTAGATCGGGTCGATGTCGTCGAGCTCGACGAAGCGGTCGATCTCCAGGCTGCGGGACCGGCCGGGCGCCACCGAGTCCAGCTCGTCCTGGTCGAGCAGCACGTAGTCGCCGCCGCCGACGTCGGCGCCCTTGACGATGTTGTCGAAGTCGACCTCTTTGCCGGTCCGCTCGTTGACCCGGCGGTACCGGATCCGGTCGGCGGTGCCCTTCTCGAACTGGTGGAACGAGACCTCGTGCTCGTGGGTGGCCGAGTACATCCGCACCGGCACCGACACCAGGCCGAACGTGATCGACCCGGTCCACAGCGGCCGTGCCATCGCCGGCTCCTATCCTGCGTTGAAGTTGTCGTCGGCGTCGCGCTGCAGGTTGCGCATCGCCTCGCCGAGCAGCCGCGTGACCGTCTCCTCGTCACCGGCTCCGGCCGCGACGGTGACCTCGGCGTGCACGATGCTGCCGCCGGCCGGGCCGTCCTCGACCCGGGCCGTGCCGTGTGCGCCGCCGTCGCCCGGCGAGTGCCAGCTGACCTCGAGACGGTCGGTGACGATCTGCACCTGGTACTCGTCGGCGCTGTCGCCGGTGCGGACCTTCACCGACTCGGTGGTGACCGACTCGGCCTGCACGCTGCGGGGCAACCACCGGGGTACGCGGTCCGGGTCGGTCAGCACGTCGAAGACCACCTCGGCGGGACCGGTGAAGTCGTAGGAGCCGCTGACCGTCGTCTGCTCTGCGCTGTTCACACTTACCTGCATTCCCGCGGACCGGCATTCCATTCGCTATCCCTGTTGCCGGTGCCCGCCACCCGGCACGACCAGGCCGCTCTCGTAGGCGGCGACGACTGCCTGGGCGCGGCTGGACAGGTTCAGCTTGGTCATCAGCCGGTTGAGGTGGGTCTTCACCGTGGCCTCGCTGACGAACAGCGCCTCGGCGATGTGCGCGTTGGACCGGCCCGTCGCGACCAGGCGCAGGATCTCGATCTCGCGGGCGGTGAGCACCGCGAGGTCGGACGGTGGATGTTCGGGACCGCTCGGGGCGTACGCCTCGACCAGCCGGCGGGTCACGCTGGGGGCGAGCAGTGTGTCGCCGTCCGCCACGGTGCGGATGGCGGCCAGGAGCCGTTCCGGCGGGGTCTCCTTGAGCAGGAAGCCGCTGGCGCCGGCCCGCAGCGCCGCGTACACGTACTCGTCGATGTCGAAGGTGGTGAGGACCAGCACCCGCGGCGGGGGTGACGGCGCGTCGGCGAGGATCCGCGCGGTCGCGGCCGCACCGCTGATGCCGGGCATCCGGATGTCCATGAGGATCACCTCGGGGCGCAGCTCCGCGGCGAGGGTGATCGCCTGTTGCCCGTCGGCGGCCTCGCCGACGACGTCGAGGCCGGGGGCGGCGCGGATCAGCGCGGCCAGCCCGGCTCGGGTGAGGATCTGGTCGTCCACCACCAGCACACCGATCGTCACGTCCGGTCCTCGTCGTCGCGTTGCGCCGCGGCGGTGACCGGCAGCTCCAGCCGTACCTCGAAGCCGCCACCCGGCCGCGCCGCGGCCTGCAGGGTCCCGCCGTAGAGCATCGCGCGTTCCCGCATGCCTATCAATCCCTGCCCGGTGCCGCCCGGCTGCGCCGTGCGGGTCCCGTCGTCGCGGACGACCGCCACCAGCCGGCGCCGGTGATACTCCAGCACCACCGTGGCAGCCGCCGGTGCGGCATGCTTGAGCACGTTGGTCAGGGCTTCTTGGATGACCCGGTACGCGCACAGCTCCAGTCCCGGCGACAGTGCCTGCGGTGTCCCGCGCACGTGCACCTCGACCGGCACTCCGGCCGCCCGCATCCGGTTGAACAGCTCCGGCAGGGTGGCCAGGCCCGGGGCGGGCGCGTCGCTCTCCGGTCCCCCGTTCGCCGGTTCGGCGCCGACGCGCAGCAGCTTCAGCAGCCGGCGCATCTCCTCCATCGCCTCGGCGCTGGTGTCCAGCACGGTGCCGAGGGCGGCGTGCGCGGTCGCCGGGTCGGAGCGCAGCACGTAGCGGGCCAGGCCGGTCTGCACGGCGATCACCGACACGTGGTGGGCGACCACGTCGTGCAGCTCCCGGGCGATCCGGACCCGCTCGTCGGTGACCGCGCGCCGGGCCTGTTCCTCCCGGTCGCGGCGCAGCTGGGTGTTCGCCTCGACCAGCCGGCGGTTGCTCTCGTCGAGCCGTTTCGCGCTGTCCCCCAGCTTCCAGATCACCGCCGGGATGACCAGGCCCTGCAGCGCCACGCTGAGCGCCGACGTCGCCTGCGCGACCAGACTCGCCCAGGCCCACATGGTGAAGGCGACGACGAAACACGCGACGATGCGCCGCCCCGGCTGCGTCGCGGCGACCGTGTACAGGGCCAGCAGCACCCCGTAGGTGGTGATGATCGGGTTGTATCCGGCGGCGATCTGCAAGGCCCACCCGCCGCAGCAGAACAGCAGCACCGCGACCGGGGCCCGGCGCCGCGCCGCGACCGGCAGGGTGGCCAGCACGGTGAGCAGCACCCCGGTCCGGTCATACGGCTTCCAGTCGGCGCTGTCGTCCTCGACGCCCTGGATCACACTCACCACGGTCAGCCCGCCGGCCAGCACCACATCGACGAGCAGCGGGCGTGCCGCCACAGCACGAACGATCCGTGACCACGCTGCGGGGCCCATCGGCGCACCATAACCGGCCGGCCGCCCGGTGTCGTCCGCCCTGCACGGTAGGTGCCGTACCACCACTGGTGGAAGCCGTCCGCGGTACGCCGCCCAGGCGGAATTCAATCCGCTGCGGAACGCGGACCGGCCGCCGCGGGTGGTGCACTCACGGCCATGAGAAGACTCGTCGCGTTCATCGCCGCATGCTGCCTGGCGTTCGCTGCGGCCGCCGCACCACCCCGGTCGGCGGCGCAGTTCTTCCAACTGTTCCAGGACCGCAACGACTGGACGTGGAGCGGTGGGGACTACGTCGCCAGCCTGCGCGCCGCCAACGGCCACACCTACTGGTCGTTCGGCGACACTCTGCTGGGCGCGCAGGACCCGGTGACCGGCGGATACCAGCCGCCGGGTCCGGGTTGGGCGCCCAACTCGATCCTGGTGCAGCGCAACGGAGTCCTCGCGGCTGCGGTCGCGACCCCAGCGATCCCGCTGCCCGGCGACGGCGACTCCTACTGGGCGCAGGGCATGTTCGAGGCCAACGGTTCGCTGTACGTCATGGCGCAGCGGTGGCGCCCGCTGGGCGGCGACAACTTCGAACTGCGTGGGGTGGAGCTGGCGAAGTTCGGGTTCAACGCCGACGGCACACTCACCGCTCGCGGCCTGGTGCGCACCCCGTCGAGCGGCAAGATCGGCGCCACGTCGCCGGCGACCGCGCAGTACGCCGCCGACGCCGTGGTGGTCGGCCCGTACGTGTACCTGTTCGGCTACGCCAACGACGCCGCCCGCTACCGGCAGCCCACCTACGCCGCGTTCGCGCCGGTGGCCTCGGTCGAGAACCCGTCGGCCTGGCAGTTCTTCAGCGGCGGCGTGTGGAAGCCCGACATGGCCGCCGCCACCCCGATCGTCGACTGGCAGGTCAGCAGCGTCCGCCGGATCGGCGGCAACTGGGTGCTGGCGTACAAGCCGGGGCACGGCGGCGGTGACACCGTCTACCTCGAGCGCCGGTCCAACCTGTTCGGCAAGCCGGAAGCGACCACCACGATCCACTCACCGGCCGGCACCACGCCCGGCGGGCGACAGTACGTCACGTACGCGCCGCAGCTTCATCCCGCGCAGCCGCTGTCCTCGGGCAAGCTGCTGGTCAGCATCGCCTGGAACGGCCGCACCCCGGCCGACAACGAAGCCGACGCCGATCTTTACAAGCCGCGCTTCCACGAGGTGACCCTGCGATAGGCGTAGGGCCGCGGCACCTGTCGGCGCCCGGCTCGGCTCCCACCCGGGAAACGCGGCAGGCAGGAGTCTTCAGCCGCGTGCCATGTCCCGGCCGATGGACGAGGCCTCCGGACCCGGCACTCGGGTCCGGACCATGGCGACGCCCAGCACGCCGTACGTGATCGCGAGATAGGTGCCGGTGATCGCGCTGCCGATCCGGTCCGGGGTCCAGGCGAACGCGAGGTCCACGACCAGCAGCAGACTCGCCGCGAGGGGCAGGTACCGCAGGGGTGTGGGCCAGCGCCGGGCGCGCACCACGAAGATTGCGACCACCACCAGGCCGAGCATGCTGAGCGGCCAGAACAGGTCGAGCACCACCAGGATGCCGGTGTTCGGGCGGTTGGCCTCGACCAGATAGGGCAGCGTCCAGCCCAGCGCCAGGACCACGGCGACGAACTCGGCGGCGAGCACCCCGCGGCCCCACCGCCCGGTGCCGGTGGCCGCGGTCACCCACATGGCAGTGAGCAGGGCGAGCAGTCCGATCGAGAAGGGCACACTGGCCCAGATCTCGACCGGGTCGTTGTGCTCGGGGTCGGAGGGCCGCAGGATCCAGGCGGCGCCCCAGATGATGCCGCCGGCCGCCACCAGCAAGCCGCAGACCCGCATGTAGGTCGATGTCATGATGACCTCCTCGAATGTCCGATGCCGACAGCTTCGGCCGCCGGCCGGCGTGCCGTCGTCGGCATCGGGGAGGACACCGGGACCCGGCCGGGTCATCCGATGTGCCGACGCCGCAGCCGCGCCGGGGTCGGTAGCGTCGTCGGCATGCAGACACCCCGTGCGGTGGATGCCGCGTTCGCCGTCGCTCTGCTGGTGATCGGCGCGCTGGAGTTCGCGGTGGGCGACTCGGGGACGTACCCGGCGAGCGCCCCGGTGATGGTCGCGGTCGGCGCGGCGGCGATGCTGGTCCGGTCCCGGCTTCCGCTGGTCTGCCTCGGAGTGTTCGTCGCGCTGGTGGTGGTCGCGCAGCTGCCGGTTCCGGGCGTTGAGTTGACCGGCGCGATGGTGATCGGCTGCCTGTTCGCGCTCGGCACCGTGGGACGGCACTGCGGTTCGGCAACGGCGACGGTCGCACTGGCGGCGACGGCCGGTCCGGTGGTGCTCTCCTCCCAGCTCGGCGGCCGGATGTGGGACGCGGTGGTCTGGCTCCTCTCGTGCGGCACGGCGTGGACGGCGGGCCGGTTGATGCGCCGGGAGGCGTACCGGGCGGCGGAGCTGGCCATGCTCGCACGCGAGCTGGTCACCGAGCGGGAAGCCCGGGCCCGGGAGGCGGTCGAGGCGGAGCGGGCGCGGATCGCCCGGGAGCTGCACGACGCGGTCGCGCACACGGTCAGCGTGATGACGGTGCAGGCGGCGGGCGTACGGCGGCATCTGGACCGGGATCCCGCCGCGGCGCGTCAGCGGGACGCGCTGCTGGACGTCGAGCGGCTCGGCCGGGAGGCGGTCGGCGAACTGCACCGGGCGATCGGGCTGCTGCGCGGTGCCGCGCCCGCGGAGCAGTCGCTGCTGGCCCCGCTCCCCCGGCTGGACGATCTGGACCGGCTGGTGGCGCAGTTCCGGACCGCCGGCCTGCCGGTCGAGGTACTGGTCACCGGCACCCCCCGGCCACTGCCACCGGGGCTGGACCTGACCGCGTACCGGGTGGTGCAGGAGGCGCTCGCCAACACGATGAAGCACGCCGGCCCGGCGCGGGCCCGAGTGACGCTCGACTACGCCGTGAACGGGTTGACGGTGCACGTCACCGACGACGGCCGCGGCGGCGCGGCCGGTGACGGCGGGCACGGCCTGGTCGGGATGCGTGAGCGGGTGGCCCTCTACGGCGGGACGGTCGAGGCCCGGCCCGCAGACGGGCAAGGGTACGGCGTACGGGTCGTGTTGCCGCTGCCACGGGAGCTGGGCGGATGACGATCCGGGTCCTGCTGGCCGACGACGAGATCATGATCCGGGCGGGTCTGCGCATGGTGCTGGAGGCCGAGGACGACATCGAGGTGGTCGGCGAGGCGGCGGACGGTGAGCGGGCGGTGAGCGCGACCCGGGCGCTGCGGCCGGACGTGGTGCTGATGGACATCCGGATGCCGGGCACCGACGGCCTGGTAGCCACCCGACGCATCGTCGCGGCCGACCCGCAGGTCCGCATCGTCGTGCTCACCACGTTCAACGAGGAGGCCTACGTGCAGGAGGCGCTGCGGGCCGGTGCCAGCGGATTCCTGTTGAAGGTCGCCCCGCCGGAACGCCTGGTCGAGGCCATCCGGGCCGCGTACCGGGGTGAGGCGCTGCTGGACCCGCTGGTGACCCGGGCCGTCATCGCCGCGTTCGCCGGGATCCCGCCGGCCGCCGGTCCGCCGCCGGGCCTGGACCGGCTCACACCCCGCGAGGACGAGGTGCTGCACATGCTGGCGCGCGGCCTGTCCAACGCGGAGGTCGCCGCCGAGCTGGTGGTCAGCGAGGCCACCGCGAAGACCCATGTCGCCCGGGTGCTGATGAAACTCGGGTTGCGCGACCGGGTGCACGCCGTCATCTACGCCTACGAGCACGGCCTGGTCGGTCCCCGGTAGCCGTCTCCATCGTCAGCTGACCGTCTAGTGGTTGGCCGTGCGTCCGATCCGCAGCCGCAGGACACCGTCGTGCGCCCCGGTCCGTCGCTTGCCTTCGGCGAGCCGTTCCCGTTCAGCCCCGAGGTGGCGGCGCGGGCCGGGTCAGTGTGCCGGTTCGCCGCGGCCGAGGGCTCGCAGGCCGGTCATGCTGGGCAGGTACAGGTACTCCCCGCCGCGGCAGGTGACGAACGGTTCCAGCGGGGCGAGGAAGTACGGCGGGTCGCCCTGTACCGTCATCTTTCCCGCTGAGCGGTGGTCGCCGAGCAGGTAGTCGGTGTCGTTGCCGAGTTGGAAGGCGTTGCCGTCGTTGAGCCACTGCACCTGGATGGTCTCGAACTGCCGGGCGATGTCCGCGGCGAAGCAGATGAAGATCAGTCCGCGGTCCGCCCGGTCGTCCGGGGCGCCGTCGGGCAGCTCGGGACCGTACGGCATGCCGCGGCGCATGATGCGGTGCCGCATCGTGAGTTGCCCGTCGTGGCCCAGCGCGTCGCGGGGGTTGGCGCGCCGGATGTGGGCGCCGAGCGGGCACCGGCGTCCGTCACGGTCGTCGGCGTACCGGAAGTCGTTAGCCTTGTGCAGGCGTTCGTCCGGCGCGTCCGGGGAGAGCATCAGCGGGGTGCCGTCCGGCCACCGGCCGACGATCTTGGCGGCCAGCTTCTGCAGCCCACCGGGGTATCCGTCCGCGGCGGTGCGCAGCGCCTCACGGAACGTTGCGACGTTCTGGTGGAGCTTGCGGTACACCAGGTAGGTGCTGTTGTAGCCGAACGGTGGTGCGGGCGCGGCCGGCAGCTCACCGTCCTCGTCCTCGTGGCCGAGCAGGATCTCCCCGGTCTTGAGCCGGCGCCAGCCGCCTCGTGCGGTGGGCACGCCGAGCCCCCGGTACGGCGCCTTCTCCGGTTCACAGTCCAGCGCCGGCTGGGCGAAGCCGTCGCCGAAGCCGAAGTGTTCCCGCTGGGTGTGCAGCGAGGTGGCCGGCTGTTCGTGCACCACGGACACCGCGTCACCGAAGTCGTCGATCACGTCGTGGAGCTGACCGACGCGGTTGCTCAGGGCCGCCCGGTCGGCGGCGTGCACCATGAGCAGGACGTGTCCCCGCCCGTCGCCCAGTCCGGGCTCCCAGCGGGCCGGATCCGCCGGGCCGACGTCGCCGAGCCGCTCGGCGCGGGCCCGCATGCCGCCGAGGAACTCGGGGGCGAAGGTGGTGCGCACCTTCTCGGGCACTCCGAGGGCGGACAGGCCGGCCGCGGACACCGCGATGTTGAGCATCGAGGACGGCTTCTGCGTCCACTCGCGGGCGCTCTGCACCTGGTCGGCGAGCACGCCGAGCAGGCGCCGGCCGGCCCGCGGGTCGTCCACGGAGACGAACCAGTAGGCGGCGACGTTGTGCCCGTACCCTCGCAGCACACCGCCCTGGATGTCGTCGCGTTCGATCACCCGGTTCATACCCGCAGCCCTGCGGCGAGGAATTCCTTGTGGAACTCGGTGAGGAGCTCGGCGTCCGGCAGCTGCTGGCCGCGTACGGCGAACGCGATCACCCTTTCGCGCAGGGCGAGGGCAGCCCGCACCCGGGCCACGTCGGCGTCGGGACAGGCGGCGAAGAAGTACGACGTACGGATCTGGTTGTGCTTGAACCAGGCGGCGAACCTGCCCGGATCCGCGGCGGTCGGGTATCCGACGCAGTGGCCCCAGATCCGGTCGGTGGTGGGTTGCAGCAGTATCCGCAGGTGTTCCAGATGATCGGTCAGTGCGCCGGTGAAGACACTGCAGTACAGCAGGTACTGGCTGCGCAGCACCACCGGTCGCTGCGGTGGCCCCTCGTCGACCAGCTGCGGGATGCGCACCAGCCGGGCGAAATGCGTCGTGGGCAGGTTACGAAACGGGCTGTCGATGCCGTCGGGGCCGCGCGGGATCGCGTTGAGGTCGTCCTCGAGCTGCTGTTCGTGGCCGGGCACGACCGGCGTGATCACGGTCAGGTTGTACGCCGACCCGGTGGTGTTCGCCATGGCAGTGGGCCTCACAGGTCTCGTTGTACGGCGGTGAGGAAGCGACGGTAGGAGGCGGCGAACGCCTCCGGTGTGGTGTCCGGATCAGCGGCGATCTCCCGCAGGGTCCGGAATTCCTTCTCCACCGACAGCGCCGAGTCGATCATGGTGACGGTGGCGGCGGGATAGGCGGAGTAGTAGTGGTCGGGGACGAACTCGTTGCGCCGGATGTACTTCTTGAACGGCTCGGTCGGGATGGGGCCGGGAAATCCGTACGAGCTGCCCCAGAAGACCTTCATGCCGAGGGTCAGGATGCGGGAGAACGCGTCGATGTACTGATTCCAGCTCCCGTTGAAGTTGCTCGCGAACAGCAGGTGCGTGTAGCGCAGGTCCTCGGGATGCTGGGGCGGGCCGTTGACCGGGATCCGGCGGATCAACGACCACTGCGCGAAGTGGATGAAGGACAGGTTCCGCGCCGTGCGGCTCAACGCGGGCACCGCCTGCGCGAGCGCGAAGACGGGCTCGAGGAACAGCGCCCACGGTGCCCGCACCGGGCTGATCACCGTGAGGGCGTGCGCCCGGCCACAGGTGTCACGAGACTCGGTCACGACGTCGTCCTTTCCGGATTCGACTGAGTGGATGTGCTGTCCGGGTTCACCGCCTCGGCGGGCGGCTTGCGCCGCTCCACCTCCACCGCCAGCGCCGCCCGCGAGCTGAGATCCAGCTTCGCGAAGATGTGCTTGAGGTGGGTCTCGACGGTGTATCGCGAGATGTGCAGGCGCCGGGCGATCTCCGGGTTGGGCAGGCCCTCGGCGACCAGGCCGGCCACGGTCAGCTCGGTGGGCGTCAGCGCCGTCCAGCCACGGGTGGCGCGCTGCCGTGGCCGCCTGGGCACCCGCCGGATGCCGAGGCGCCGCATGGCCGCGATGGCCTGACTGATGTGCTGGACCGCGCCGATCCGCTCGTAGCCGGCGATCGCCTCGGTGAACAGCGGCGCGGCGCGCTCACCGCATCCGGCCGCGGCGAGCATGGTCGCGGCCTGCTCGCAGGCGAACGCGAGCTCGGCCGGGCGCGGCGCCGCACGGTACGCCTCCACCGCGCGCCGGGCGCTGTCGTGGTCGCCGCCGAGCAATGCCTGGCAGCGCAGCGCCGCCCCGGCGGCCGAGGCGGTGCCGAAGCGCCGGGCCACCCGCTGGGTCTGTTCGGTCACCCGGACCGCGAGATCGAGGTCGCGTTCGGCCATGGCCAGCCGCACCAGGTCCGGGGGAAGCTGCCAGTTGCTGTGCAGGAAACGCAGCTCGGGCAGGCAGTCCCAGGCCCGGCGGGCAGCGGCGGCCGCCTCGGCGCGGTGTCCCTGCGCGTCGAGCAGCAGGGCCCGTACCCACCACACCCAGTTGCAGCCCATGATGAGCCCGGAGGCGTCGATCTCCTCGTCGGCGGCGCGCAGATGGTCCGCGGTGGCCGGCAGCGCCCCGCGCGCGAGCGAGATCCGGGCCAGCAGCGCGAGGGCCTGCAGCCGCCACGGTGTGGCGGTGTCCTCGGCCAGGGCGAGGCCGGCCTCCGCCTCGGACCAGGCGTTGTCCCACTCCCCCGCATGCATCCGGAGCACTGCCGACTCGGCGTGGTAGTACGGCAGCAGGTTGGTGCCGCCGAGCCGGTTCGCCTGGGCGATGCCGGCCCGGTAGCTGTGTCCGGCCTCGTCCAGCCGGTCGGCGTCGGTCAGCGCGCGGCCGAGACAGACGTACGGCATGAGCAGACCGACGAACGAGGTGGCCGGCCGGGAGGCGACCTGCACACACCGCGTACCCAGGGCGACGGCCTCGTCGAGGGATCCGGTCGCGGCGGCGCCCAGGCTCAGCGTCATGAGGGTCGTGGCCACGGCGACGTCACGTCCGGCCTGCTCAGCGACCGGCAGGCAGGCGCGGGCCAGCCGGACCGCCCGGGAGACGTCCCCGAGGATCATGTACAGGTAGGTGCCCGGGGCCATGGCGATCGCGCGGGCCTGCGGGTCCAGGCCGGCGGCGGCTGACTCGACCATCTCACGGGCCTCCTGCCAGCGACGCCGGCGGGTGAGCGCGTGGGCGACGGCGATCTGCAGCCGCACCGCCATCGCCGGGTCCTGCACGGCGGCGACCACGCCAGCCACGATCCGTTCCGCCTCGGCCAGCCTGCCGACCAGCACCAGCAGCGGAGCGAGCTCGGCGGTCAGGCCGATGCGGTCCGGGTGGTCGGGGCCGATCAGCGACAGTGCGCGCTCGTACCACTGCACGGCGACCTGTGTGGATCGCGTGGAGGCGGCGCGGGCTGCTTTGCGCAGCCACACCAGCGCCTCCGCGTCGTCGTCGTGAACGCCGAGCCAGAACTGCTCGGCGACCCGGGTGATGGTGACGTCGGCGGCGGCGAGCGCCTTCCCGGCGGCGCGGTGCAGGTCACGGCGCATCGACGCGGGCATGTCCTCATAGAGCGCCTGCCAGATGAGGCCGTGCCGGAAGGCGAGCTTGTCGCCGTCCTCGGCGAGCAGGCCGGCGCTGATCGCCTGCTGCAGCGTGGGCAGCAGGCGCAGGGCGGGCCGGCCGCTGATCACGGACAGGTCGGCGAGGGTGAACGACGTTCCCAGGATGCACGCTTCGCGCAGCAATTCCAGCGTCTCGTCGGCGAGGAAGCTGTACCGGCGCAACAGGGTCGTACGCAGGTCGGGTGTCATCAGATCGGCGGTGGCCTCGGCGCGGCCTGCGGCTATCCGGATGGCGTCCTGCTCCTGCAGCGCTGACAGCAGTTCCACCAGGAAGAGCGGATTTCCGGCCGCCCCGGCAAGGTGCCCGCGCAGCGAGGCGCCGGGCGGTGCCCCCAGGATGTCGGCGGCCAGCGTGACGGTGGCGGCGGCGTCCAGCGAAGCGATCTGCCGGATCGATCCGCCCAGCGCCGACACCTGTTCCAGGAGCCGGTCGAGCAAGCGGGTCCGGGGCAGGGCCCGCATCGTGCACAGCAGTGCGATGGGCAGGGCACGCAGCCGGCGGACGACGGAACCCAGCGCGGTGAGGCTGGAGGCGTCGGCCCAGTGCAGGTCGTCCACGGCCAGGATCACCGGGCCGTTCAGGGCCGTCTTCTCCACCCAGTCGACGAGCAGCTCGGTGATGCGGAAACCCTGGTCGGAGCCGGGCCGGTCACGCTCGGGGACGCAGCCGAGGACGTTGCGGAGGTGGTCACCGGCGGGTGTCCGCGGAGCGGTCCGGACGAGCTCGGCGAACAGGCCGAACGGCTGGTGCTGTTCCAGCTCCTCGGCGGCGGCGTGCAGCGCCACGAAACCGCGGGAGCCGGCGTACGCCAGCGCCTCACGGACCAGACGCGTCTTGCCGACACCCGGCTCGCCCTGCAGGACCACCGCGTCGAGCGCCCCGCGGGCCGCCCGTTCGAGATCCTTCGTCAGGCGATCCAGCTGACGCTGCCGGCCCACCAACCTCGTCTCAAGCGTGCAGACCGCGGCCATGTGCCCGTCCGGACGTGATCGACATGGTGCCTGGCTCCATGAGCACCCTCCTCGGCGGCCGTACGAGTGGGCCGTCTGCCCACTGACACAGATCAGGCGGAACGCTCGGAGATACCTGAACTCGGGGATGTTCTCCGGAACAGATCAAGCGATGGTGGGAGTTGTGCTGCCCGATTTGCGCTGTCGACACGGTTACAGCCCCCGTCGCACGCCACAAGCAATTTGCCGGTCGTGCGAATAGATCTTGCCGGTGGACAGCATGAATCATGACCGGGCGAGAAGGCCTGACACTTTCCGTAGCCGGGGATCTATCGGTCCGGCGACCGAAATCGCGGCCGCACCATTCGGCGGGACCGCCATCCCGCGAGCAACCGCACAGATTCGCGCACCCGAATCGGTCGGCTGCACCGACCGACTGACCAGAGGAGTTCCAGCATGCGCTCCCCGATCGGCGACGGTCTTCTCGGCGGAGGAGAACCGGCGCGCCATCGGCCCCTGACCGACTGCCGCCGGGAGGCCACATGAGCACCCGGCTACTCATCGTCGACGACCACCCACTCGTGCGGGCGGGCATCGTTGCGTTGCTCGCCGGACAACCCGACATCGACGTCGTCGGCCAGGTCTGCGGCGACCAAGCCGTCGAGGCCGCCGCTGCGCACGCACCCGACGTCGTGCTGCTCGATCTGGACACCGCGGACGGCGACGGCCTGGACATGCTCGGCCGCATCGTCGCCGACAGCCTCCGGCACACACCGGAACGCCCGGTACGCGTACTGGCGATGACCTCCGAGCACCGCTGCGGCCAGGCGTACGCGGCGTTGCGGGCCGGCGGCGCCGGACTGCTACTCAAGAGCCGCCCGCCGGAGGTACTGGCCGGCGCCGTACGGGCGGTGGCCGTCGCCGGTATCTGGCTGGACAGCGACGTCGTGCGCAACATGCTGCGGGAGCTGTCCGCCCCACCGGCCGTGGGGCAGAGCACCTCCAGCATCGTGCGGCGGTTGACGCCGCGCGAACGCGAGGTGCTCATCCTGCTCGCGCACGGGCTCAACAACGCCGAGATCGCCCGTCGGCTCTACCTCAGTGAGGCGACGGCCCGGACACACGTCGGGCGGATCCTGATGAAACTCCACTGCCCGAACCGGACGCGAGCCGTGGCCATCGCCTATCTGTCGGGCCTGGTCCGGGTGGGGGCCGAACAGCAGGCCGCCTGACAGCGCGCAAAGCCGCATCTGATACGTCGCGTCCACGATCTGTCAGGTGCGGCTGTCCTTTTTACGCCGGCGGCCGCAGCAATACGTCATCGGACGTACTTTCCCATTGCCCGCAGCTGCGGACGACGGCGCCGGTGAATTTGTCGACGATGAGTTCCGGCAGTCACCGAAAGCCGATCCGACCGATTCCGACGGGGGAAGAAATGAACGCAGTGCTGGACTGGAACGAGACGTTCCTGCAAGCGATCCGGGTTCGCGGCGGCGCACCCGGACCGATCGCCCGGGTGGGCGCCATCCTGCACATCGCCATGCACGACGCGATCGTGGCCATCGCCCCGACACATGCGCCGTACCTGGAGGGGCTGAACGGGGCCGGCACCGAGAATCCGGAAGCGGCGGTGCACCGGGCCGCCCACACCGTGCTCAGCACCCTGTATCCCGAGCAGAGCGCGGTGTTCGACGCGCAGCTGACGCAACGCGAAGGCGCACTGCCGGCACCGGGACAGCAGCGCCAGTCGGTGCTGGCCGGCCGGCGCATCGGCACCAGCTCGGCACTGGCGATCCTGGCCGACCGCCGCGGCGACGGCCACGACGACGCGACACCGTACCGGCCGGGCACGGCGCCGGGCGCCTGGCGGCCGGCGAACCCGTCGATCGAGCCGGCCACCCCGAACTGGGGCCGGGTCCGGCCGTTCTCGCTGGGCGGCCAGGCTCAGGAGAACTGGCTGGCCACCTTCCGCCCGCCGCTGCCCGCAGGGGCGCCCGACGTCGCCTCGCTGCTCGCCTCGCCCGAGTACGCCACACAGGTCAACGAGGTCAAGGACAAGGGCCGCTTCAACTCGACCTCCCGCACGACGGAGGAGACCGAGATCGCGCACTTCTGGGCCAACGACCTCGACGGCACCTACAAGCCGCCGGGACACCTGTTCACCATGAGCCGGGTCCTGGCCACCGACGAAGGCCTGGACCTGGCGGCGACCGCTCGCCTGTTCGCCCTGGTCGCCATCGTGATGGCCGACGCCGCAGTGGTGGCCTGGGACGCGAAGTACGCGACCGAGCTCGACCTGTGGCGACCGGACACCGCGATCCGCCTCGCCGGCCTGGTGAACAACCCGGCAGTGGTGCCGGACCCGCTGTGGCAGCCGCTCTCCGTCGACTACGGCGGCGCGCGGTTCTCCCCGCCGTTCCCGGCCTACATCTCCGGCCACGCCACCTTCAGCGCCGCGCACGCCCGGATGATGGCGAACTACTTCGGCACCGACGAGAAGAACTTCCAGCTCGGCACCGACGACCCGTTCGCCGCGGGCGTCAAGCGCAGCTACTCCCGGTTCTCCGAGGCCGGCGAGGAGAACGGCCTGAGCCGGATCTACCTCGGCGTGCACTTCCGGTGGGACGCCGACGAAGCCCGCCCGGTCGCGTCGCGGCTGGCCGACCACATCTACGACACGCTGCTCACCGAGTCGTGAGCCGACCCGGCCCGCGGTCGCCCCGGCGGCCGCGGGCCGGACACCCGGACACACCACCGACTCCACGGGGGAAACGCATGCACCGACACCTTCGCTTCGTCCGACGCACCATCGAGAAGCTGGAGGACGAGACCATCGCATTCGCAGCCCGGCACGGTCTGCGAATGCTGCGCGTCAGCCTCGGCATCGTCTTCGTATGGTTCGCCGTCCCCAAGTTCAAACCCGGGCTCAGCGCGGTCGACACCCTCGCCCAGGACACGATCGCCGCCCTCACCGCACACCTGCTCACCGGCCATCCGGCCACGTTCCTGCTGGCCCTGCTCGAACTCGCCATCGGCATCGGCCTGGTGACCGGCCTGTTCCTGCGGCTCACGCTGGCCGGGCTGATGTTCCAGATGGCCGGCACGCTGACCCCGCTGGCACTGTTTCCGGAGCAGACCTGGAAAGCGCCGCTCGTGCTCTCCCTCGAGGGTCAGTTCATCGTCAAGAACCTGGTGCTCATCGCGGCCGGCATCGCGGTCGCCGGCAGCCTCGGCCGGGCCGGGCTGACATCCCGGCACCCCGCGATTCCGGCAACCGCCCGGCACGCCCGCGCCGGCAGGCCGGCGGCTCTCCACTTGCGCCACGAGTCCGAACAGACCGACCCCGGCCGGCCAGCCGGCCGACAATCCGACGCGTCCACGAGCACCTAGACGGTCGTACCTCGCCGAGCAGACCGCGGGCCCCGCCTGGAACCCGACCCTGAACACCAACGCGGATCACCTCTTCATCTCAGAGGTGATCCGCGTTCTCGGCCGCGCCGACCTGCGGCAAGCGCTCGCGACTCAGGTACCGAACCGGCTTGCCGAGCGACTCCGCGTAGGCGATCTCCCGTCGCGTCGACTCGCCCAGGTAGCCGCCCGGATCCACGATGAACACCTCGTCAGCCATGCGGATCTTGCGGAAGTGAACGGCGCCGAGCCGACCCTTCAGGTCCGAGCTGTCGACTGTCCAGTCGTAGTCCGGCAGATCGGGGAGACTGAACATCCCGAGGCTGATCACGACGCAACCCTGCATCGTGAGCCGCTGGTTGACCTCCGCGAACTCAGCCTCGAACCTGGTCGAGCCGCAGAGCGTGATGACCTTCGCCTCACCCTCGGCCGACCACGGCGCCTGCTGGTTCTCCATGAGGTTCATGATCGGCGCTGGTGCCGCGGTCTGCACGGCCCTGCTTTCGTTTGTGGGTGTTTCTGGTCGAGGCGGTTCGGAAAATCGCGCGCCCGTTCACACCGGATTAACAATGCGTTCCTGGGATGTCGCGCCGGCGGCCCCCGGGTCCCCGCCCGAGCCGGCGTACCCGGCGCCTGTCCAGCGGGCGGCTGTGAGCTGGAGAAACGGCACAGAACCGCCGTACCTGCCCAGGCAGGATCCCCCGCGAGGAAGGACAGACGTTGACGATCCGACACGGCGCCAGATGGGCGGCCAGAACGTCGAACAACACCCGACACGAAAAGGCGGTGACGTCCCGCCGGCGATCACCGGGTCGGGTCCTGCTCAGCACCGTGACCGCGATAGCGCTGATCCCGGTCGCGGTGGTCGCCGGCGCGTCACCGGCCGGCGCGGTCACCAACCAGTTCAAGGGTATGAACTGGGCCGTGCTGGGTGACAACTTCAGCACCGGCCCGCTCGTCGTCCAAGGGTTGAGCCAGTCGGACAGCAACGCCACGGTCCGGCAGAAGGCCAACGCGCTCTACGACGACATGGCGGCGATGGGCGTGAACACCGTCCGGCTGCCGATCAACACGCACACCGTGGGGACGACCTGGTGGAACGCGTACCGGGGCGCCATCGACGCGGCCACGGCGCGCGGATTCAAGGTCATCCTGGCGTACTGGGAGGACGGGGCCGCCTCCGGCGGCAGAATCACCAACCTCGCCGCGTGGAACACGATGTGGTCCCGGGTCACCTACACGTACGGCTCGAACACCAACGTCTACTTCGAGCCGATGAACGAGCCGCACGGCTACAGCTCGACAGAGTGGCGCAACGTCGCCGCCAACTGGCTCAGCTACCACTACTCGGCCGTGCCGGCGCGGACCCTCATCGGCGGCACCGGCTACAGCCAGGACCTGCGGGACGTCTGCAACGACAGCCGGTTCAGCGGCACCCTGCTGTCGTTCCACCACTACGCCTTCTTCTACAGCGCGATGACCTACGACGCATTCCGCAGCCACATTCAGACCCGCCTCGGGAACTGCGCCTCCCGGGCGGTGGTGACCGAGTACGGCGCCCCGATGTCCACCGGCCTCAACTACGCCAACGCCGGCAGCACCGACAACTTCGTACGGCACATCCGCGCCGTCACCCAGGTCATGCGCGACAACCAGATGGGTGGTGTCTACTGGCCCGCGGTCGGCGGTAAGCCGACCGGCAGCCTCGGCTACGACCACTATTCGATGTTCGCTCTCAGCGGCAGCGGCACCGGCCTCAACCTGACGGTGCGCAACGCTTCCGGCCGTGACCGTATTCGCTACGGCTGGGGCCTCTGACATGAGACACCGTGTTCTGTCCGCGATGATCGGTGTGATCGCGTTCGTCCTCGGCGGCTTGGCGCTGCCCCAGCCTGCTTCGGCGGCCACCACGCTGATCTACACCACCTTCAAGGGTGACGGGGCCGCCGATCAGGAACTCTGGGTCTACCAGTCCACCAACGGCGGCACGAGCTACAACGTGCTGTACGACACCAACTTCCGCGGCCCGACCGGAGTGCTGCGCGATCCGAGCATCATCAAGCGAGACGGCACCTACTACATCGCCTACACCTGGCAGTCCTGGACGACCAACTCGACCTACTTCGCCGTCGCGCGCAGCACGGACCTGCGGAGTTGGACGAACATCGCCACCGTCGCGTCCGGGATCAGCAACACCCGCTTCACCTGGGCGCCCGAGTTCCACATCGACGGCAGCACCGTTCGGATCATCACCAGCGTCGCTCAGACCACCTGCTCCAACTGCTTCCGCCCGTACGTCTACACCGCCCAGAACAGCGCACTGACCTCCTGGAGCGGGCCGGTGCCGATGTCCGGCCTCGGCTTCAACCACATCGACACCTACGTGGTGAAGTCCGGCAGCACCTGGCACGCCTATGTCAAGAACGAGACCACCAAGTTCATCGAGCACTGGACGACCACCTCCAGCCTCACCAGCGGCTGGATCAACCGGGGCACGCTGTGGAGCTCCGGGTACGAAGGCCCGTCCCTGGTCCGCCTGGACGACGGCCGCTACCGCATCTACGTCGACAAGTACACCAACGGCGGCATCTGGACCGCGACGAGCTCAGACCTCAACTCCTGGACCGGGTTGAGCGCGGTCGGCTGCTCCGGCTGCCGGCACGGCACCGCCATCCCCCGCTGATCCGGCGAACCGCCGCGTCACTGGGCCGGGCCGCACCCGGCCCAGTGACGACTGGCGGACCACCAACTCCGGGACCACGACGATGCCCTGCGCCGGGCGGCGGTCACCGTCGAGCAGCCGCGAGACCATCAACTCGACCGCGACCCGGCCGACGTGGTTCTTCGACGGCCGGATCGCGGTGAGCGCGGGATCGGCGAGGTGGGCGATCTCGTCGTCGTAGGACACGATGGCCAGGTCGTCAGGTATGCCGATGCCGAGTTCGGCGCAGATGCGCGTCACCGCGATGGCGTGCGGGTCGCTGTGCACGATCAGCGCCGTGACGCCGGCGCGCAGGCAGCGGAGCAGGTTGTCGTGCAGCAGCTGGTGGTGGCCGGGATCGTCGAGGGCGACCGATTCGCGGATCACCGTCGCGTCCGGGATGCCCAGCTCCGCGCAGGCGGTGGCCCACCCGTGCATCAGGTGCTCGGAGGTCGGGCTGCCGTGGGCGAGCATCAGCGCGATCCGCCGATGTTCCTGCTCGTACAGGTGGTGCACGGCGATCTGCAGGCCCAGGGCGTGATCGCTGCGCACGTACTCGACCCGGCCCGGCGTGGAGGCCCAGTGCCGCGGTTTGCGTTCCACCAGGATCGCCGGCACGGGCAGCCGGCCGATCCAGTGCATCATGTGCCCGCCGTCGTCGGTGTCCAGGCTCGGGGCGAGCAGCAGGCCCTGCACCTGCTGGGCGTCGACGAGCCGGCTGATCTGCCGGCGGTCCTCCTGCGGGTCGTAACTGGAGCCACGCAACTGGACGGTCACCCCGAGTGCGGCGGCCGCCGCCTTGGCGCCGGCGATGATCGGCGGCCAGTAGAAGTCCAGCGACGGCACCACCATGCCGATGGTGAACGTACGCCCGATCGGCTGCGGCCGGTTGACGGGGCGTGCCTGCGGCGGCAGCGTCGCGCCGCCGTGCACCCGGGTCACCAGGTTGCGCGCGGCCAGCATGGTGATGTCACGGCGGACGGTCTGTTCGCTGACGGCGAGGGCTCTGGCGAGGTCGCGGACCCGCACCACGCCCCTGCGCCGCAGCTCGTCAAGCACATGTTCGTGGCGTTGCACTTGAAACAGCGGCTCTTCCGACACGGCGCCCTCCGTCCGGCCGGTAGAGATGATGCCCGATTGCGCGTCGGCGAGTGCGTCGGGGTGCCGTGCGAACGTTCGTTACCTGCCAGTAGTGATCGTTTGCGTCCGGCCGCTTAGGGTCAGGTGGTGATCGCCGCGCCTGTTCGCATCGCCCTGCTGTCGTATCGGAGCAAACCGCACAGCGGCGGTCAGGGGATCTATGTCCGGCACCTCTCCCGGGAGTTGGTGCGGCTCGGCCATCAGGTGCAGGTGTTCTCCGGTCCCCCGCTTCCCGATCTGGACGACGGGGTCGGCCTGACTGTCCTGCCGAGCCTGGACCTCTACCGCGAACCCGATCCGTTCCGGACGCCGCGGTTCAACGAGTTCCGCACGCCGATCGACGTGCTGGAGTGGGCGTCGATGTGCACCGGCGCGTTCCCGGAGCCGCTGACGTTCTCGCTGCGGGCGTGGCGGCATCTGCGGCACCGGCTGGGCGACTTCGACATCGTGCACGACAACCAGTGCCTCGGGTACGGGCTGCTGCCGCTCGGCCGTTCGGGCACACCGCTGGTCGCGACCATCCACCATCCGATCACCGTCGACCGGGACCTGGAACTGGCGGCGGCACCGGACTGGAAACGGCGGCTGTCGCTGCGGCGCTGGTACGCGTTCACCCGCATGCAGGCCCGGGTGGCGCGCAACCTGCCGTGGCTGACCACCGTGTCGCACGCCGCCCGCGACGAGATCGTCGAGGCGTTCCGGGTGCCGGCCGAGCGGCTGCGCGTGATCGGCGTCGGCGTGGACGTCGACACGTTCAGCCCGGCTGAAGGAAGCCTGGCCGACGGAGAACCGGCCGGGACCACCACGCCGCGTAGCGCCCGGATCCTGGCGGTGGCCAGCGCCGACGTACCCCTCAAGGGTCTCGCCGAGTTGATAGAAGCCGTCGCCAAACTGCGGACCGGCCGCGATGTCGAACTGGTCGTCGTCGGGTCGGCCCGCCCGCAGGGCGCGGCCGCGCGGGCGATCACGCGGCTGGGCCTGGACGACGTGGTGCGGTTCGTCTCCGGGATCTCGGATCAGGAGCTCGCCAACCTTTTCCGGTCAGCCACGGTGGCCGCCGTGCCGTCGCGGTACGAGGGTTTCTCGCTGCCCGCCGTCGAAGCGATGGCCTGCGGGGTGCCCCTGGTAGTCACGACGGCCGGTGCCCTGCCCGAGGTGACCGGCGCGGACGGGCTGGCGTCGCTGCACGTGCCGCCGGGCGACGTGGAGGCCCTCGCCGCCGCGCTCGGCCGGCTGCTCGACGACGAGCCGCTGCGCCGGCGGCTGGGCGAGAACGGCCGCCGCCGGGCGGTCGAGCATTTCACGTGGCGGCGGACCGCGATCCGCACCGCCGACTGGTACGCCGAAGCAATCGCCGCGAAAGGCAGGTAGAACACCGTTGCTGACCGTCGACTACGACCGGCTGGACGTGCGGCCGGGGATGCGGGTCCTCGACCTGGGGTGCGGCGAGGGCCGGCACACCTTCGAGGCGTACCGGCGCGGCGCCGACGTCGTCGCCCTGGATCTGAACGCGAAGGACCTGGCGACGACCGCGTCCTGGTGCACGGCGATGGAGCTGGCCGGGGAGGCGCCGGCGACGGCGAGCTTCACGACGATCCAGGGTGACCTGCTGTCGCTGCCGTTCCCGGACGCGAGCTTCGACCGCATCATCGCCTCGGAGGTGCTCGAGCACATCCCGGACGACGCAACGGCGATCGCCGAGCTGACCCGGGTGCTGCGGCCGGGCGGCCGGGCGGCGGTGACCGTGCCGCGCTGGCTGCCGGAACGGGTCTGCTGGGCGCTGTCCGACGAGTACCACGCCAACGAGGGCGGGCACGTGCGCATCTACAAGGAGGACGAGCTGGCCGACCGGTTGCGGCAGGCCGGGCTGACCGTGACCGGCAACGGGTACGCCCACGCGCTGCACAGCCCGTACTGGTGGCTCAAATGCGCGATCGGTGACGCCGCCCCCACCAAGGCCTACCACCGGATGCTGGTGTGGGACATCGTCGACCGGCCCGCCGTGACCCGGCTGCTGGAACAGGCCCTGAACCCGCTGATCGGCAAGAGCGTCGTCATCTACCTCGAGAAATACGAGGTGATGGCCGATGTCGGCGCCTGACCTGCCCGATGTGCTCAGCACCGGCCAGATCCTCGCCACCGTGGCCGGCATCGCCGCCGAGCAGCAGGCCGACGGCCTGATCCCCTGGTACGCGGGCGGCCAGGCCGACCCGTGGGACCACGTCGAAGCCGCCATGGCCCTCGACGTCGGCGGCGAACACGATCGGGCACAGGCGGCCTACGACTGGCTGCGCCGCACCCAGCGCACGGACGGGTCGTGGGCGTCGCGGTACGACCCGGGCGGTGTGGTCGCCGACGCGACCGCCGAAACGAACCACGCCGCCTACGTCGCCGTCGGGTGCTGGCATCACTGGCTGTGCACCGGCGACCACGGATTTCTGGAGCGGATGTGGCCGACCGTGCGCCGGGCCCTGGACTTCGTGGTCGGCTGCCAGGCCGACGCCGGGCAGATCTGGTGGGCGGCCGGCGATCAGGTGGCGCTGCTGACCGGCTGTTCGAGCATTCATCAGGCGCTGCGTCGCGGCACGGCGATCGCCGAGCTGGCCGGTGAGCCGCAGCCCGACTGGGAGTTCGCGGCCGACCTGCTGGCAGCCGCGATCCGCGACCGGCCGGAGGTCTTCGCCGACAAGAGCCGCTTCTCGATGGACTGGTACTACCCGATCCTGGGCGGCGCGGTGCGTGGACCGGTGGCGCGGCAACGCATCGAGCAGCGGTGGGACGAGTTCGTCGTACCCGGCCGCGGCGCCTACTGTGTCGCCGACCAGCCGTGGGTGACCGGCGCCGAGACCTGCGAACTGGCGCTGGCCCTGGACGCGATCGGCGAACGGTCCGCGGCCCGGGAACTCGTCGCGGCGATGCAGCACCTGCGGGAGGACGACGGCTCCTACTGGACCGGGCTGGTGCTGACCGACGGCGTCCGCTGGCCGGTGGAACGCACCACCTGGACAGCGGCAGCGGTCGTGTTGGCGGTCGACGCCCTGCACGGGCAGCATCCGCGCTCAGCGATCTTCCGCGACGCCGCCGAACCGAACTCAGCGGTCCCGGCGCAGCAGCCGCAGTGATCCCTGCCCGGTCAGCTCGGTGTAGGTGCCCGAGTCGAGAGCCTGCCGGTAGATGCGGTACGGCGCCTGCCCACCGTCGGCCGGGTCGGCGAACACGTCGTGAATGGCCAGGACACCGCCCACCGTCAGGTGCGGCGCCCAGCCGGCGAGGTCGCGCTGCGCGGACTCGTCGGTGTGGCTGCCGTCGAGGAACAGCAACGCCAGCGGCGTCGCCCACAGCCGGGCGACATCCTCCGCGCGCGCCACGACGGCGACGACCACATCCTCGGCGCCGGCCGCCGCGATCGTGCGGCGAAAGCCCGGCAGGGTGTCGATCAAACCGACGGCCGGGTCGACCAGGTGCGGATCGTGATACTCCCAGCCCGGCTGATGCTCCTCGGACCCACGGTGATGATCCACGGTCACCACCTTGCCGCCGCGGACACGAGCAGCCGCGGCCAGATACAGCGTCGACTTCCCGAGGTAGCTGCCGACCTCGAGGATCGGGCCGTCCGGCGCGGCGAGCGCGGCCTGCGCGAGGGCGGCCCCTTCGTCGGCGGGCATGAACCCGGTCGCTTCGGCGGCGGCCGCCAGCAGATCCGCATCAAGCATCGCCACATGATAGGAGCCGAAGATCAAACCCGCAGATGGACGGCGTACGAAGCCTTGCGGGTTCTCGCCTGGCCCGGCCTCGTGAGGTTGGATGGATGGTGCGTTGCGGCCGCCCCGGAGGGAGGCGAGATGCCAGGTCCGGTGCCGGAGCAGACGGTGACGGCCACCGTGGCCCGTTACGTCGACCAGCCGCGATTCCACCGCCGTGGGTGGCTGGCCGACGAGGTGCAGGCGGCGCTCGACCGGCCGCAGGTGCGGTTCGTGGTGGTCACTGGGGCGCCGGGGGCCGGCAAGAGCACGTTCCTGGCGCAGTTGGCCCGCGAGCATCCGCGGTGGCCGAGCTGCTTCAGCCGTGCCGATCAGCGGTCTCCGTCGGGTGCCTCCGGCGCCCGGGGTGTGCTGTTGCAGATCGGCTGGCAGCTGGCCGCGGCATGGCCGCACTTGTTCTCCCGGGAGTGGGTGCGGATCAGTGTCGAGCAGCGGCTCGGCACGCTGTCCGCCGGGGCTTCGGCCGTGGGGGCCGAGGTCGGCCGCATCCTGGCGTCGCCGTTTCACCGGTACGCGATCCGGGTGAGCCAGGACGTCGAGACGGCTGACGGGGAGTTGGCCGGGGTGCGGGTCGACGAGCTGGTCACCGACCCGGCGCTGCTCACCATGGATCAGCTCGAGCAGATGGCCCTGCGCGAGCCGGCCGCCGCGCTGGCCGGCCGGTCCGCCGAGCACCTGGTGATCCTCATCGACGGGCTGGACGAGTTCCGGTACCGCAGCACGGACGAGCCGTTGGTGAGCTGGCTGACCGGGATCGACGTGCCGGCCAACGTCCGGTTCGTGCTCACCTCCCGGCCGCCGGACGCCGACCTGCGGATGCTGCTCAGCAAGCGGTCTGACCAGCTGTGCCGGCTGACGATCGACGACGACGACCCTCGGGTGCGGCAGGACGCGGTCAGCTATGCCCGTGGACTGGCCGCGTCCCCGGTCCTGGCGCAGCGGCCCGCCGGGCAGCGGGCCGCGTTCGTCTCCCGGTCGACGGCCCGCGCCCACGGCAACCTGGGCTATCTCGACGCGTTGGCGCGGACGCTGGAGCACGGACGGGCCGACGTCGCGGCGCTGCTCACCCTCGACTCGTTGCCCGAAGAACTGGCGGGACTGTACGGCTTCCTGCTGCTGCAGGTCCGCTCCCACCTGATCCGCGACCGGATCCGGGTGGCGGATCCGGGCGGCGAGGACCATCTGGCCGACCGGTGGTCCGCGGTGGTACGCCCGCTGCTGGCCACCCTGGCCGTGGCGTTCGAACCGCTGCCACTCGACCGGCTGGCTGCCCTCGCCGGCCTGCCGGTCGAGCTGGCGGACGTGGCCGACTCCGTCGAGTGGCTGGCGCCGTTCCTGGCGACCACCGGTGAGGCGTTCGCCCTGTACCACGGTTCGCTGCAGGAGTTCCTGACCGATCCGGCCACCGGTGAACGCACCGAGACCGCGGCGCTGCACGTCGAGCCGCGTCGCTGGCACGCCCGGGTCGCGGGCCGGCTGTGGCGGGAAAAGGAGCAGGACGGCGCGCCTCGCGACGACTACGGCGTCGGGTATCTGGCCGAGCATCTGGCCGCCGCCGAGGACGACGACCGGCTCCGGCTTCTGATCGATACCGCGTGGCTGGCGGAGCTGAACCGCCGGACCGGCAGCGACGCCGAGTTCCTGTTCGATGTGGCGGTCGCCGCCGAACGCGCGGCAACGGGCGGCTCACCGGTGGAGCGGGTGCGTCTCGCCGTGGTCGGCACCGTGATCCGCGAGCGCGCCGATCGGTTCACCGACGACGACCTGACCCTCCTGGTGCTACTCGGCCACGGCGTCCAGGCCTGGTCGTACGCGTTCGCCCGCCGCCAACCCGAGAAGATCGCGGCGGCGCTGTCGGGTGTGCTGCTCGCGGAGTCCGCCCGTGGAACGCTGCTGCCCGCCGCGGTCGACCACCTCGAAGGCATCGCGGGCGAGATCGCCGACATCGCCCTGCGGGCGCAGGTCCTGACGACTGCCGCCGCGTTGCGCACCGAGGCGGGCGACCCGGTCGCCGAGGAGAGCTTCACGGCCGCGCTGAGCACCGCACGGGAGGTGACGGCGCGGCCCACCCGGGCCCGGCTGCTGCTGCACATCGGCCTGATGATGCGCGAGGCCGGTGACACCCGAGCCGACGAGACGATCACCGAGGCGACCACGCTGGCCGTTGCGGTGCGCCCCGACCCGCACGCCTGGGGCCGCCCTTCGGTGCAGGTCAGCCCGCGCCACGGCGACTGGCTGCGGCGTGATCTCGCGGGAGCCCTCGCGGATGCCGGCCTGCCGGAGCAGGCCGAGGCGTTGGCCGCCCACATCGACGACCGGGTGACCCGCGGCCGGGCGATGGTGGACGTCGTACGGGCCAGGGTGCGGGCGGACGACCTGGCGGGCGCTAGCCGGGCCGCGGCGGGGATCGACTTCGACCTGCACCGCGACCACGCCGGCCGGCTGTTGACCGGCGCGTACGCGGCGGCCGGTGACGTCGACCGGGCGAGCGCAGAGCTGGCACGGATCGGACGCTCCGACGTTCGTGGTCCGGCCACGGTGACCTTCGCCCTCGGCCTGGCACGCTCCGGCGCCCCACAGGCCGCCGTCGACGCGGCCTTGACCACACCGGATACCCGGGCCGCCTACGCCGCAGCCGCCGCGGTCCTGGCCGGAACGACTCCCCTTGACACACAGCCGCCGCACGGCGATCGCGACACCGGGTGGCTGATGGTCCTGGCCTTCGCCGCCGCCGGACAGCCGCACGAGGCCGCCCGGATCGCTGCGGAACTCCTCCCGCAGCACGTCGCCACCGAGCCCGAACCGGCCTCCGACGACGACGAATGGGGCAGCACCGCCGAGACGCAGGCCCTGTTGGAGGAGATTTACGACCTGCGGGTCGACGCCGATCCGTTCGGTCTGCCACCTCGCCCCGACGCTGTCGACACCGCGGTCGGGATGCTGCGCGCCGCCGGCACGCACCTCGTCGACGGCAGGCGGGTGGCCGAGGCCGAGGCACTGGTGCCGCTGATCGCTGATCCGCACGAGGCGTCGCAGCTGCGCCGGACGATCGCGATCGACCTGGCCGGCCGCGGCGACCCGCGAGCCGCGGACCTGTGGCCCGCAGCCGGCCCGCCCGCGCTGTCACCAGCGGAGGCGTCTGTTGCCGTTCTCGCCGCCGTCGGTGCCGGGCTCGCCCAGATCACCGATCCGCGGGCGGCCGCGGTGCTCGACGCCGCCGAACAACGCGGCCTGGCCCTGCCCGCCTCCCCCGGCCACGACACGGAACTGGCCGAGCTCTGCCGTCACCTGAGCGCGGCCGGCCGGTTCACCGCCATCGGCCGGATCGTGCTGCGGATCCGCGACGAACAGGCGCTGGCGTCGGCGTATCGGCACCTGCTGGTCGGGTTGGTGCAGGACGGGCGCGACGACGAGGTGGAGGAGCACGTCGAACGGCACGGCCTGCAGACTCTGCCCGAGGACGCGCGGTGGACTGTCGGCGTGGCCCGGCTGCGCGGTGGACGGACCTCGGCCGGAATCGCCGCCCTCGCGACACTGACCAGCCCGTACATCCAATCGTCCGCGGTCACCGGCGCGACCACCGCGCTGCTGGAGACCGGACAGTACCGCACGGCGGTGCGGCTCCTGCTCGACCTGCCGTGGCACGACGAGATCGCCGCCCGCTACTGGGCCCAGCTGGTCGCCGCGGCGCAACCGTTCGCGCCGGTGGCGGACGCGCTGCTCACGCTCGACCCGCAGGAACGCGAGCAGGTGCTGGGCGATGTGGCGCTCAGTGTGGCGCGCGCCGGCCGCCACGTCGAACTCGACTGGCTCGCCAAGGCTCTACCCGCAGAACAGCTGGCGCAGGCGGCACTGCTCGCGGCGCGGGCCGCGGCCGCCGCCGGTGACGCCGGGCAGGCGCAGGCCTGGCTGGACCGGATCGCGGATCCCGAGATGGCCGCCGTCGCGTACTGTCTCGCCGCCGGCGAACTGGTACGCGCCGGTGCCGCAGCGGCCGCATCGATGCTGCAGGGCGCGCAGCAGGCGGTCGCAGCCCTGGAACCGAACGCGCGCGCTGCCGCCCTCCCCTGGCTGTCCTGGGCCCTGCTACCCACCGACGCCGAGCAGGCGGACCGCCTCCTCGACGAGATTCTGACGGAGGTGCAGGCGGAGATCGGGCATCCGGCCCGTTCGCTGATGCTGATGCAGACCGCGGTGCAGCTGGCGGAACTCGGCGATGCCAGGGCGGTCCGCTACCTGGACACGCCGGAGGAGGTGTCGATGGCTCAGCTCGCCATGACGCTCACCGAGGCCGGATGCTACGAGGAGGCTTTGGCCGTCGCGCATGCCGAGGTCAACGACCCGGACCGGACCCTGCTGGCGACCACCTCGGCGCTGCTGACGGCCGGCGAACTGGACCGGGCGCTGGGCGCGGTGCGGGAGCTGGCCGACCCGGACAGCCGGCAGGAGACGGCCCTGGCCGTCGCGGCAGCACTGGCCGGCGACGGCCGCGTCGATGAGGCCGTCGGCGTAGCCGCCGACTACGGAACCGAGGCGCTGCTGCAGGCGTTGATCGGCTGGGCGGCGCAGTTCGATCGGGCGGGCCGCGACTACGCCGAGGTGGTGTCGGCCGCGACCACGGTCGCCGGCTGGAACGACGCCCGCTGGGCCGCGATCCACGACGCGCTGGCAGAGCTGCGGGTGGTTTACGATCGTCGATCATGATCTCGACCCTGTGGCTGCTGCTCACCCGCCAGATCGACACGAATCCGGCCCAGGACGACGCCGCGCTGCGCGAGGCCTGCGTGCAGGCGCGCTACGGCACCGACACCAGCCTCGCCCGGGAGGCGCTGGCCCGGACCCGGGGCAGCCACAACCTGCGGGCCCGCTACCTGCGTGTGCTGGCCGAATCGACCGCCGGCGGGCTGGGATCACGCATCGACCGCGGCACCGGCCAGGTCGACACCACGGCCGCCTGGACCGACAAGTGGGCGGCCGGCTTCCCCACCGACCCGGACGCCCACCTCGTGCGCGCCCGATCCCTGCAGGCCCGGGCCTGGGAGGTCCGCGGCGACGGCTGGGCCAGCACGGTCAGCGAGCAGCAGTGGGCCGAGTTCCACCGGCTGCTGCACCTGGCCGACGAGGTCAACGACGTGGCGATGCAGCTCGCACCGCAGGACCCCACCCCGTGGGCGACCCGGCTGCGCATGCACATCGATCTGGGCGCCGAGCCGGACGAGGTCGACGATACCTGGGAGGAACTGACCCGGCGCGCCCCGCGGCACCGGGAAGGACACGTGCTCAAGATGACCTACCACTGCCGCAAGTGGAGGGGCTCGCACGAGCAGATGTTCGGCTTCGCCCGCTCGGCCGCCGCCACGGCGCGGGACGGCTCACCGCTGCACCTCCTGCCGGTCCGTGCCGCCGCCGAGTGGGCGCTGTGGGAGCAGAAACGGGTCGACCCGCAACGCAGCGCCGAGGAGATCGGCGAGCTGTGGCGCCAGGACCCGGTCATGCAGTCGGAACTCGACACCGCGCTGTCCCGCTGGTTCCACCAGCCCACCAGCCGGCAGGGCGCCGACTGGCTGGACGATGCGAACTTCCTGGCGTACGGGCTGGCCCGCACCGGCCGCCACGCTGAGGCCGCGCCGGTGTTCGCCGCGATCGGCAAGTACGTGACCGGCGTGCCGTGGGGCTGGTGGAGCGACACCCGCGGCGCCGATCATTTCGTCCGCGCCCGCCGCCGCGCCCGCCGGGCCGCCTGATCAGGGACGTGCCGGCTCCCAGGCGAACCCGTCCGGGTCGGTCTTCGGCGCGGTGCCGCCGCCGAGCACGATGCGATGGGATCCGGTGCCGTCCACGGCGACCCCGGCGGCCTTGGCCAGGGCCTTTCTTTTCAACAGCGACAATCTCACCGTACGCGCGGGAGCTGCGAACTCGACGTACTTGCTCCCGAAGCTGCGCCCGACCGTCAGCCCGCTCTCGACATAGAACCGCTTGGCGGCGGCCACGTCGGCCACCCCCAACTGGATCACGACGTCGTCGATCTGCCGGGTGGCCGGGCCGGTGTCCTTCTTCGACGACGACGCGACCGTCACGATCGTCCCGTCCGGGGCCCGCACGACACCGCCGTAGCCGAACAGCGACTTCTCGGCCGGCTTCACCGCGGTGGCGCCGGCGGCGAGCGCCGCGTCGACGAGCGCATTGACGTTCGCCGGCTGGGCGACGATCAGCGACAGGGTGAACCCGCGGAAGCCGGTCGTCGGCTCCTGCGAGGCCCGGACCCGAACCCAGGCGCCCAGGCCGAGGACGTCGGTGTAGAAGATTTTGGCAGCGGTCGCGTCGGCGACCTCGAGGGTGATGTGCTCGACGCTGGTCATGACGGGTTCCTTTCGAAGCTCTGGAGGAGGCCGAGGACGTTGCCGCTGGGGTCCTCGACGATGGCGGCCAGCTGTCCGGCGCCGACGTCCTTGACGTCCTGACGCGTACGCCAGCCGGCGGCGACGGCCGCGCGCAGGCTCGCGGTGACGTCATCGACGTGGCAGTAGCCGACGGGACCGGTCATCCCGTGGTTGTGGCCGTTGGGATCCAGGCCGATCTCCTGGTCCCCGACCCGGAAGCCGACGTAGTAAGGCTCGTCCGCGTACGGCTCCACGCCCAGCACGGTGCCGTACAGCGCCTTGGCCGCGGCCAGGTCCCGTACCGGAACGATGATCGTCTTGATGGGCATGCCAACAGCCTGCCGCCGGCCGGGTACGGCCGGCATCCGTGCCGAGCACGGAGAGCACCACGGAGAAAGACACCGCGGGGGTACGCGAGAATGGCTCCCGTGTCGAAACAGCAAGCCACGGCGGGGATCTCGCCACGCGAAGCCGAGATCCTCTCCCTGGTCGGCGAGCACCGCAGCAACGCCGAGATCGGCGCCCAGCTGTTCATCTCGGTGCGCACGGTGGAGACCCACGTGTCGTCGCTGCTGCGCAAGCTGGACGCGGCGGACCGCCGCGCTCTCGCCGACATCGCCGCCCAGCTCACCCGGCCCTCGCACACGCCGGTCGCCCTGCCGACACCGCTGAGCCCGTTCATCGGCCGCGCCCGGGAACGCGACGCGCTGCAGCGCGCCGTCACCGCGCACCGCCAGGTCAGCGCCGTCGGCCCCGGCGGCGTGGGCAAGACCCGCCTCGTCCTGGCGGTGGCCGCTGACCTGACCGGCGTCTTCCCCGACGGCGTGTGGTTCGTCGACCTGGTGCCGGTCACCGACCCGGCCATGGTGGCGGCAGCGGTCGCGGCCGCGCTCGGCCTCGGCGAACAGCAGGGCCGCAGCATCCACGACGCGGTACCGGCCGCCCTCACCGACCGGCGCGCCCTGCTGGTGCTGGACAACTGTGAACACGTGGCCGACGGGGTCGCGCCGTTCGTCGAACGGCTGCTGGTGCGCTGCCCGCAGGTGAGCGTGCTGGCCACCAGCCGGGCCCGGCTCATGGTGCCGTTCGAGTGGGTCTACCAGGTGCCGCCGCTGTCGCTCGACGGCGAATCGGATGCGGTCGCCTTGTTCCGCGACCGGGCCGCCGCGGTGGGCTGGACGGTCTCGGACGCGCAGGCCGGCCAGGTCGCCGACCTGTGCCGCAAGCTCGACGGCGTGGCGCTGGCGATCGAACTGGCCGCCGCCCGCCTGCCCACCCTCGGGCTCGACGGCCTGGTCCTGGGTCTCTCCGACCACCTGCGGCTGATCGTCGGCGGATACCGGGCCGACGACCGGCACCGCTCGGTGCGGGCCATCTCGACTGGAGTCAGGCGCTGCTCACCGGCGACGACCTGGCCCTGCTGCGCCGGGTCGCGGTGTTCGTCTCCCCCTTCACCGCCATGGCCGCCGCGACCGTCGCCGGCTTCGACCCGCTGTCTCCGGGCCACGTCGTCGAAGGCCTGGCACGGCTCGCCGATCAGAGCCTGCTCGGCGTGACCGCGCCGGCCGGCGGCACCCGCTATCGGGCCTTGGAGACCATCCGGCAGTACGGAACCGAGCAGCTTCTTGCGGCCGGCGAGCAGGACGCCACGCTCGCCCGGCATCTGCGCTGGTGCCTGGAGACCGCCGAGGACCTCGCCGCCTCAGGGAAGGAAGGCTGGCGGGCCAGGTTCGACGCGGTCGCCGACGACCTGCGGGCGGCCCTGAGCTGGGCCGCCGACCGACCCGACCAGCGTGCCGACGCGCACCGGCTGGCTCTGCTGCTCGCCGGCCTGGCCTTCGACCGCAACCTGATCGGCGAGTCCCAGCAGCGCTACGAGCAGGCGGCCACCCTCGCCGACGATCCCGCTGCCCTGCGGCTGGCCGCGAGTGTGGCCGCGTGCCGTGCTGGCCGGCCATCCCAAGGCCGCCGACCTGCTGACCGAGACCCGCTCGCTCGTCACCGGCAACCCCATTGCCGTCGCACTGCTCGACCGCGCCGCCGCACTGCTGAACGACGACAAGGACGGCATCCTCGCCACGGCCGCCGTGTTCGAGGCCGCAGGCTGCCGCTACCAGCAGAACCGGACGCTCCTGCTGGCCGACGCCGGCTGACCGACAACTCCGCACTCGACGGCCAGGCCGACCAGTTGGTGTGGCCGGGCCCGCCCGTTTACCCGCAGACGCCGCGAACGAGAGGGAAAGAGTGGGTCAGGCCGCTACCAGAAGGTCCAACGGAACCGCGCGGAATTGGCGTAGCTCGAGCACGAAGCCACATACGCCTTGGTCACGTCGCTGCTGCTCTGACCCATGCAGAGAAATCCGGGGCGCGCGTTCTCGATGATGTAGCGTTCCGCGGCTCCCGCCGGTGAAACCCTCAACCGCGACCACCTCTGTTTGGCCGGCAGATCGGCCCGGCAGTATTCGGCGTACACCCGGTTGGTTTCGGCTGCCCCCTCGGGAGCGGACAGGCACCAGCGCAGGCCGGTGGCGGGATCCCAGCGGTTGTTGACCACCCGGTACCAGCCGTTGCCGACGGCCTCCCAGCCCCAGTTCTGATTGCCTTCGTTGTGACACGGAGTCCAGGTGTACACGGTTATGGTGGCGCCGGCGGCGTTGAAATGCTGGTCGACGCAGTAACCGGTCTGGACGTTCTGGATGTGTTGGGCGCCGGCCGCAAGTGCCTTCGACGCTGTGACGAGACTGCCCGCCAGCGCCAGGACGGCCAGGGCCAGGATCGTTGTGATCTTGCGGTACATATAGATACCCCCGTATCTCGAGCCTCCGTCGTAGCAGCCCGGAGGCGTCCCGGAGGCCCTTCTGTCGTTGATCGCGCAACATGAAGTCCCGCAAACGCCGACCTGCGGCGCCGGGGCCCGCGGCAGCACGGCCGATCCGCGGGCTGAAAGGCCAACTCCTACCCATTGCTGCCGGCGGGCGGACCTGTGCACTTTCGGCGCTCGACCACGAGGATTGCCACCGAGACGGGGATCATGGCAGCGGCGCCGACCAGCGCCTTGACAGCCGTGGGAGCTTCCCAGGTGAAGCCCGAGACCGTAACCGCCAGCAGAGTCAGCAGGTAGGCGACGTGCAAACGACAGGGCATGCGGCCACGGTAGCAAAGACGGTCATCGATGGTCGCCCACGAGCTGTCGGACGGATGAGGAGCTACAGCGGCTACCCGGCGCAGGTCCGAGCGCGCGCGGACAGCGGCCCTGAGCGGTCGCTCATCCTGGTGGGATCCTTCGGGATCAACGCAGACGAGCAAGATCCCGTCGGATGTAGCGCAGGTGCGCCCATTCCTCCTCCAGGATCACGCGAATGCAGTCACCGACGCTGGGACGCCAGTCACCGCCGCCCCACGGGTTCTCGCGTTGCTCAGCGAGTAGCTCCGGGGTGGCCGTCGCCAGGAAATCGGCCACCAGCCGCTGTCGCTCGGCACGCACCTCGAGGATCTCCGTGTAGGCCGGCGGGTCCACACGGAAGATCGACATGTCGAAGCCCATCTCGCCGGCACCGCTGAAGATCTGGCCGATCTCGTGGAACGGCTGTGGCACCCGCAGGATCGCGCCGCGCAGCCAGGCGTCGGTCGCCAGGATCAGGTGCCGCAGGGTCTGGGCCAAGGACCATTCGTCTTCGACGTGGGCGTCCACCAGGTCCGGCGGCGTGCCCGCCACCGTCGTCTGCCACGCGGACTGCACGGCGACCCATCCCTCGCGCAGTCCCTCGGGTGTCTGCGCCTTCTGCAGTTCGCGTCCCGGGAACTGCCGGTTGAGCTCGGCATCCACAAGCGGCACCACGTCGACCCCGTTGACGAAGAGGCTGCCGAAGAACAGGTCGTGACTGTCGATGTCGAGTCCGTCCACGTCTACGCCGCGCATCGTCACACCGCTGACATCGGAGAACCGCAGGGTGGCGCCCTTGAAACTGGCCTTGACGAAGGTCGCGCCCTCGAACTCCTTCGTTCTGGAATACGTCGTCATCGCTCTATCATTACGGCTGCCGAGGACAGGCATGCGCCGGCCGGGACACGCGATCCGTCCCCTCGCGTACACCACCGCACGGAGGCGTCGCAGCGTGACTGCTCCCCGTCCTGAAGGACGGGGCTTCGCCTAAACCTTGACGGGTTCGGGCTGAGACGCCAGCCCGCGTCTCAATACGTTGATCGCGCCGACGATGTCGGCGTGGTCGGTGTAGCCGCAGCCCTGGCAGGCGAATTCGGCTTGGGTGCGGCGGTTCTGTTTCGCGGCGTGCCCGCACTCGGGGCAGGTCTGGGAGGTGTGGGCAGCGTCCACGGCAATCGTGGTCCGTCCGGCGCTTTCAGCCTTGGCGGTCAGGATTCGCAGGAACGCAGCCCAGCCCGCGTCCAGGATGCTCTTGTTCAGCCCGGACTTCTGGGCCACGTTGGTACCCGGCTCCGTCACTGTCCCGGACGCCGAGCGGGTCATGTTGTCGATGCGCAGCTTCTCGTGGGCGATCACATCGTGGGCGCGGACCAGTGTGAGGGCGCTCTTGTGGTGGAAGTCGGCGCGCTGCCGGCGGATCTTGGTGTGGATCGCCGCGACCTTCGCGCGGGCTTTCGCCCGGTTGTGGGAACCCCGCGTCTTGCGGGACAGGGCCTGCTGCGCGGCGGCCAGCTCACCGGCCATCGTCTGGACGAACCGGGGGTTCGGCTCGTGCCGGCCGTCGCTGGTGGTCAGAAACGATACGACACCCATGTCGATCCCGGCCTTGCTGCCGGTCTGCGGCAGCGTCAGGGCGGGCACGTCGTCGCACGACAGCACCACGTACAGGCGCTTGCCCGCACGCTTGAGCGTGATCGTCTTGACCCGGCCCTCGACCTTGCGATGCGCGCGGACTTTGACGTGCCCGATGCCTTGCAGATAGACCCGTACGTGATCGCTGTCCGGGGTGCAGTTCCACCGGCAGCCATCCCCGTCCTTCGGCCACTGCACCGAATCGAACCGGCCGCGACCCTTGAACCGCGGATAGCCCGGCGCCTGCCCGGCTTTCACCCGGCGGAAGAAACCGTCGAACGCCTTGCTCAACCGCCGCAACGTCGCCTGCTGCGACGAGAACGACCAACGGCCCTGTCCCTGCAGGTCGGCGCGGCGGATCTCCTTGAGCTGCCCGGACTGCTGCCCGTACCGGATCGTCACCCCCGCCTTGCGATAAGCGGTCCGCCGTTCCTCCAGGGCCGCGTTATACAAGATCCGGTGGTCCTCGATGCAGGCAAACGCCCGCTGCACCTGCCCCGAAGTGGGACGCAACAGGAACACGTACGCACGCCGCGCCACCTCGCCCACCCCTCCCTGAAGACGATCCCGGCCCTGAACCTAGCGGCCGGGTACGACACAACAACGGCCCCTGGCATGCCCGGCGAGGATCACCACCGCCCTGAAGGACGGCGTACCCTCCTCGCATGCCGATGGCTGAAACGCGCATTCTCGGCAGCAGTTCCTGATGCATCCTGGCGCGGATCGTCACGTGAACGCATCCGGGGCCGGCTGGTCGGTCGTGAGGATCGGCTCATGGGCGGTCGTCGTCCCATGCTGCCGCGCTGATGCGCCAGCCGGCGTCGGTCCGCACGAACTGCATCGACTTCATTCCGCCGCCTGCGTACGGGACGCCGTTGCTGCGGCCCTGCTTGACGTACCTGCCGAACCACTGCGCGATGTCGCCGAACACGTCCAGCCGGCCCAGCCGGGCCTGTTCGTGGAAGTCGGTGAGCGTGCCGTCGGTGAGGATGGCTCGCCGCGGCTCGATGAACGCGTCGACGTCGTACACCTCGGGTTTCGTGCCGCACGTCCGGACGATGACGGCTCCGGGCAGCATCGCGTCGCGAAGTGCCGCCATCTGCTCGTCGACTCTGGAGCCGGAGGTGAAGGCGTCGAAGTAGCAGCGGATGAGGTGGTGGATCTCCTCCTGGTCGCTGCGGGTCGGTGCCGGCGTGCGCCAGTTCTCCTCGGTCAGCGCGAAGAGGAGCTGGGTGGCCCAGCCGCCCTTGAACCAGACGTTGTCGGCCAGCCGCCCTTCCTGGGTGAAGCCGAGGCGTTGCAGGAGCCGGGCCGAGGACTCGTTGTCCTCGACGCACACCGCGGTGATGCGGTGCAGGCCCAGATCCTCGAAGCCCAGGCGCAGCATCTCGGCGGCGGCTTCGGCGGCGTATCCCCTGCCCTGATGGGCGCGTCCGAGCACGAAGCCGAGCTCGCCCTGCTGGTGCTCGGCGCTGGCCCACTTCAGCAGGACCTCGCCGATCACGGTCGTCGTCTCGCGCGACTCCACGGCGAGGACCAGCCACTGACCCGGTTCGGTGAGAGGGCCCTGGTCCAGCTTCAGGGTGAGCGCAGCGTTCGTCGACTCCCGGTCGCGCAGGGGCCAGGGAAGGAACCGCACGACCTCGGCATCGCCGTGGAATTCGAGCAGGTCGTCGAGGTCGTCGGCGCGGTGCGGCCGCAGCGCCAGCCGGGGCGTCAGGATCGGGTATCCGGGCCGGAACGCTTCGTGGATCATGTGACTCCTCTGGTCGTACGGCGGTCAGGGCCGGATCGCGATCTTGACTGCCTGGCGGGTGTCCATGGCTCGGTAGGCGGTGGCGACGGCGTCGAGGGGAATCTCGGCAGAGAAGACGGGTGACGGGTCCAGTTGCCCGGCGAGGACGTCGGCGAGCAGGGGCTGCAGGTAGCGGCGGGCCGGGGCGACCCCGGCCCGCAGGGTGATGTTGTGGCGGAACAGCCGGTAGAGGTCGACGTGGTCCACACTGTTGGGAACGCCGACGGAGCCGATCGTGCCGCCGGGCCGGACAAGGTCGATCGCGAGGTCGAGGGCGGACTGGGTTCCTGCACATTCGGCGACGCCCGGCACGCCACCCCCGGTCGCCTCCCTGATGAGGCCGACGGTCGTGAGGTCGTCCGCGGAGAAAGACGTCAGTCGCCCCTATGCGTGTGGCGAGAGCGCTGCGGCCGGTGTGACGGCCGACGAGGATGATCCGTGCCGCTCCGGCCCGGCGTGCGGCGAGCACCGCGCAGAGCCCGACGGCGCCGTCGCCCACGACGACGGCGGTCGCACCGGGCCGGACTCCGGCCAGGGCGATGGCGTGGGTGCCGGTCGCCAGCCGGCGCAACAGCTCCGCATCGGCGTCCGCGCACACCGGGACGAGCGTCGCGTCGGCGAACGGCACGCGGACCGCCTCGGCCTGGCCTCCGCCGTTGCCGCCACCCCAGAAGCCGCCGGCCGGGCAGGAGGTGAACCAGCCGTCGCGGCATGCGGGGCAGGTTCCGTCCGCGAAGGCGAACGGGGCCATGACGAGGTCACCCGGCCGGACCCGGGCGACGGCCGCGCCGACCTGCTCGACGACTCCGATCCACTCGTGTCCCATGCGATCACCGGGTGTGAACGACTCCTGGCCCCGGTAGGGCCACAGATCGGAGCCGCACACAGCGGCCAGAAACACCCTCACCACGGCGTCATCGTCGTGCTCGATCACCGGGTCGGGAACGTCGATGACGTCCACCCGGCCGGGTCCCTGCAGCACCGTCGCCTTCATGGTGGATCACAGTAAGCTGCAGCAGATCCGTCGCCCATGGCATTTCGACGGGATATAGGGTCATTCGCCGTCGATAAGGAAACGATCGCCCATGACAGCCGACAGAACGTCGACCTGGGACTCCGCCGATCTCGCGATCATCCGGGAACTGTCCCGGGACGGGCGGATCAGCGTCGCCGAGCTGGGCCGCCGTGTGTCGCTGAGCCGCCCGGCGGTCGCCGAGCGGATACGGCGCCTGGAGGACTCCGGTGTCATCCGCGGCTACGGGGTCCACCTCGACCTCGCCCGGCTCGGGCTGGGCCTGCGCGCCCAGGTGTCCCTGCGTCCCCGGCACCGTTCCATCCGCGGCGCCAAGGCGCTGCGTGAGCAGTTGCTCGCCATCGGGCACGTGCTCTCGTGCGTGCATGTCACCGGGCACAACTGCTATGAGCTGAGCATCGCTGTGCGGGACGCGGAGCACCTGGAAGAGGTCATCGAGCGCCTCACGGAACTGGGCGACACCACCACCGGCGTCGTACTCTCCGAACCCGTGCACCCGCGTGACGTGGACATCGCCGGATGGGTGTCGACAGACGGCGGTTGACGCCGCGATCGGCGAGCCGGCGGAAGGGGGCCTCGTGCGGTCCAGGGGTCGAACGATCAGGCTTGTCTCAACGGCGGCCGGCGCCGGAACGGATCGTCGCCTGAACCGGCGGCAGGTCTGCGCAGGGACCTTGAAGCCGACGACGCTGACGTGTTGCACTCACCTGGCTCAATGGGAGGTGGGCGGACCCGGAGGTGGCGATCATGGATGGCTCGACTGTCGATGCGAACGGCGCGCCCGAAAGTCTGGTGCGTGTTCCCGAGGGCGAACCCCGAGACTCCATTCAGCCGGACAGCCTCGACATCGAAGTGTTCAAGGTGGTCGCCGAGCATTTCAGACAAGACCTGCGGGAGTATTGGGTCCGGAACAACATGTATCTTCTGATCACCGGCATCCTGGTCTCGGTGTTCGCCTCGCTGGGGAACAAAGAGGGATACGGATTGGCTCTACCGGCATTCGGTCTGCTCGTAAGCGTATTCTGGTTCGCTGTCGCGTACGGGAGCACCCGGTGGCTCCAAATCTGGCGTGACGAGCTTTGCGCGATTGACCGCGAAGTTGATCGCTTTCAAGTCTATTACCGTGTCGAGCAACGTAGAAGAGTGATCGGCAAAGTGCGCTCCCCGTCTTGGATCACTCAATTCCTGCCGCTGGCGGTGGGAGCCGGATGGCTTGCCCTTCTCCTTGTTTCGGTAGTGTGAAATCAGGCGGGGTTACGGCAGGCGACTTTGCGTATTGGACAGACACACAGCTGGCCGCCTGGTCTCGCAGCCACAGCGCTCCGCACCGCCGGGATCACCAACACCGCCGCCGCCAACCGCCATCACGCCCGCGACAGCACCCGGTTCACTCGCCCTACTCGGCATCATCTGACGACTTCGCCGGGGTCCGGGCTGCTGGGGCGACTGCAGCATCGGGCAGTTAGGAAGAGCGACAGGGGCGCACATGATGACGGCGGTTCCGGGACCGTGCCACCTGCGATAACTCGGTCCGAAACGCCGACCGGATCATCTGTGAGGCTTGGCGGTGACCTGGCTGATCGACTCGAGCCGTTCGACGGCCGCGGTCGAGGACGCGATGGTTTACGAGGTGGCGTTCGTCGATCAGAGTGGTGTAGGTCGGGACTTTCGTTCCAGAGGTGGGAGGGTCGGCGCGCGAAGCGGGTTCCGCGGTTTCCGTGGTGCCGGCAGCGTTCATGCCAGACGTCGTAGTGTCACGGTGACTGCTCCCCGTCCTGAAGGACGGGGCTTCGCCTAAACCTTGACGGGTTCGGGCTGAGACGCCAGCCCGCGTCTCAACACGTTGATCGCGCCGACGATGTCGGCGTGGTCGGTGTAGCCGCAGCCCTGGCAGGTGAACTCGGCTTGGGTGCGGCGGTTCTGCTTCGCGACGTGCCCGCACTCGGGGCAGGTCTGGGAGGTGTGAGCGGCGTCCACGGGAATCGTGGTCCGTCCGGCGCTTTCAGCCTTGGCGGTCAGGATTCGCAGGAACCGGAACCTGTCAAGTCAACTGAGACAGTTTCTTGATTTTGTTTAGCTTTGTGCTGCCGGAAGGCTGGTCGTTGGTGCGGCGGCGGCCTGTTCGAGGGCGTTGTCGTCGGGTTTGTTGATCCATGCCTGGTCCGGGAGGCGAGGCGGTTGCGGCCGGCGGCGCCCGAACCGTTGCGGATGGGCGGCCCAGGCGGCGTCGAGGGTGCGTTGCCGCTGCTCGCGGATCTGCCCGGCGGTGCCGTGATGCACCGATGCCGGGGTGTGCAGGCCGATCCCGGAGTGCCGGTGCTCGTGGTTGTAGTAGGTGTAGAACGCCTCGCAGTGCTGCCGGGCGTGCTGGATGGAGCCGAACCGGTTCGGGAAGCTTGGGTCGTACTTGAGTGTCTTGAAGCTGGCCTCGATGAACGGGTTGTCGTTGGAGGTCTTGGGCCGGCTGTGACTACGGCCGATTTTCAGATCGGTCAGTAGCTGGGTGACGGTCTTGCTGGTCATCGCCGCACCCCGGTCGGCGTGCACGATCAACTGGTCCTGGTTCACGCGTTCCCGGGCGGCCGCGTCAGCGATCAGTGCTTCGGCGAGCTGGCCGTCCTCGTAGGCGGCGACCAGATGACCGACGACGTAGCGGGACCAGATGTCGATCACCGTGTAGAGGTGGAACCACACGCCTTTGACCGGGCCGCGCAGCCTCGTGATATCCCAGGACCAGACCTGATTGGGTGCGTCGGCCACGAGTTCGGGCTTGGTCCGGGCCGGGTGCGTGGCCTGGGCCCGGCGTTCACCGGTCTGCCCGGCGGCCCGCAGGATCCGGTACATCGTGGACTCCGAGCACCACCAGCGGCCCTCGTCGAGCTCCCGGGCCCACACCTGCGCCGGTGCCAGATCTTGGTATTCGGGCCGGTTCAGCAGCTGCAGCACCTGCTCACGCTCGGCCTCGGACAACGCGGACGGTGGTGGCTTGCGCGGCGTGCGCGGCTTCGGCTCGGCGGGTGGGTTGCGGCGCCGGTACAGGGTGGCGCGTGACAGGCCGGTCAGCCGGCACGCGGGCGCGATACCCCAGAGCTCGGTCAGCGCCTGCTGCGCCTCGGCGAGGACGGGTTCGGCGTCGGCGCGGTGTCCGCGCTCTCGGAGAGCAGTTCCAAGAGCGCGTGCGCTTTTCCCATGATCGAAAGCGCGGTCTCGGTCTTGGCCAGCTTGGCCTGCAGCCGGGCGTTCTCGCGCTGAAGGCGGGCAAGTTCGGCGTTCTCGGCTTTCTTCGCCGCCCGCGCGGCCGATTGCCGCCGGTCCGTCAGGCCGGCCTCGGCTCCGGCATCGCGGGCCTTGCGCCAGTCGAGAATGTGTGACCCGTACAGCCGTTCCCGGCGCAGGATCGCCCCGCGAGCCGCCGCGTCCGGCGCCGACTCGTACTCGTCCAGGATCCTCGCCTTGAACTCTGCGGTGAATGTCCGCCGCTGGGGCCGGGCGTCCGGATCCAGGCTCTCGTGGGGCTTCGACGTCATGCTGATGTGCTCTCCTCAGGGCCGTCCAGGAAGAGTATCCCCTGGTAGACGGGCTGTCTCACATCAGCGTGACAGGGAGGGGGTACTGAGGCTCGGAACCCAAGCCGGAGACTTCGCGTTGGCCATCTGGTACGTGATCGATGAAAAGGAGGGCCACGACTTCGTGGTCTTGCCCGGAGACGGCCGTTGTATTGCCGTGGCAGCTGTCGCAGCCCACTCCTATGGGCCTGGGTTGTCCTGGCCGGAAGCACGGAGGTTGATCGAACGGGGCAGCCTAGGGTCATCTGCACAGCGGCTGCTTCTGCTGGTGCGCGCGCTGGGTGACGTGGATTCGCCAACCGACCTGGTGAATCGGGTGGCTGACGCGCTTCTGGCCGTCGGTAATGCGGCGTGTCCCCGCGAGCTTGCTGTGGAAGCCGCTCAACAATTGCTCGAAGACCGCGGGGGCACGTGGTCCATGCAGGGTGACGTACTGGTTTGCGACAACGAATACGCGGCTCGAAGATTGGGTGGACTGCCCCCAGAAGATCTACTCAAGGTAACGCGGGCGCTCCAGTAAGCGACGGGCTTCCTGACCTGCCCTATCCGTCCTGAAGCAAGATCCCCGCTTTCCAAGCCATGACAACCCACTCTCCTCGGCACGAGCACGTTGGCGGCTCTGCGCTGGCCGCACAGAGCGTGACGGCTACGCGAAGCGCCGCGCACGGCCAGCGGCATGATGATGCGCCGAGCAGCTACACGCAGCGTGACGGCGTGCAGGCGCCGGACAAGCGCGTCGCGGCAGATGCGGGCACAGGAGCGGCGATCTTCGATCAAGGGTTGATACTGCGCTGCATTCGTCGCGCACGGTCAGTGTTTATCATGCGTGAAATCATGTCGGAATCGATTATACATCTTGGATTCGTCTAGATTCTCTGGGCCAGCGGACGCCGAACACCGCGCGCCGGAATGAAGCGGGTGAACTCACTTCGTCGCATCGAACTGACGGGAGGCTGCCCTCAACGACTCAATCACAGTCGTTCCGGGATAGTAGGAGCGGTCGGCCCACGAATTGCGGTAGTAGCAATTCCAATAGCTGGCGACGCGCTGCCGGGTGAGAGCGATGAACTCCGGATTGGCAGCGCCGAACCTTCCGTACATGGCGTGCATGTCCGTCCCGGAGACGTCGACCTCCACGAGACCGTCTCGGATGTCGAGCAGGATATCGGCGACATACTCGCCGACCAACTGGACAACAAACGGAGCTATCCACGGGCGTAACTCGCCAACTATCAGCCTCAAATGGCGCTGGCGAACTCGACCGTCATGGTGGCGCGTGTAGAGACAGTGCATGATGATCCGCTGACTCGTCGACAGCGCGGCCAGGTCACCATCATCCAACTCGGCGCCGTAGATGCGGTACGGGATTGCTACCTCCTCGCCCCCGATGCTCACCACGAACCGATATGACGGTTTGAACCTTTCATGCGGCAACAACGGCCCTAGGGCGACCGCATCGTCGTACTCCGCGGACGGAAATGCTTCGGCTACCCACCTACGATCTGCTGAAGCGCTTGTGCTGGACACTCGACCACGGTACGACATCATTTAAGGCGTCGAGAAGGCCAAGGATCTTGTCGTCGACTTGCGAGGCAAGCCGATCGGGACCATCGACGGGAACACGGCCACCACCAAACCCGGCACCCTCCGCGCACCATTGGTACCCGATCTCATGATCTCCCACTGGCCGACAGCCGTGGTCGGTGTCGCTCAGAGTCGGCGGTATACCGGCGGCGGTTCAGGCACGCCGTGTTCGGATACAGAGGCCGCGGGGTGCCGGTATCCATCGACCGTGCCTTTTACTCCGCGCTCCACGGCGACATCCGCTCTCTTCGACACGAGTGCGTACCGGCGTCCGCGCTGGTCGCATAGAACGTGACGGCTGCGCGGAGCGCCGCGCGCGGCCGGCGGCAGATCCGGAAATCTGGCGGCCGAGATGCGGGTCGCGCCGCGGCCCTCGGCCTGATTCGATAATGGAAACCAGATCACTACAGGCTTGGCTACAGTAGGTGCATGGCAGTGCGGGCATATCGGCCATACAGGTCCAGCTTGAAAGTGGTATCCCGTCTCGCCTCACCCGAGGATGCGAGACACGAGTTCGATCGCATTGTCAGCAGCGTTGATGAACGCATTGCAGAGTTGGCCAGGGTAGTCGGCCCTGAGGGAATCACTCTGAATCTAACGGCAGAGTCGCTGTGGCCACTGGAGGCTTGGTTTCTCAGTTCACTGGCAGCTGACTCAGTGCGGCCAGGTCGCTTGTCTGCACTCTGGTATGCGATTTCTCATGACATCGGCCTATATGTGGGCGAGACATTAATACATTTGGCGCCTGCATATCGCTGGACTTTCGCTAAGCAGCCAGAATCTCCGTACTTTCAGCGTTGTGTCGTATCTGGTGTCACAGACCAGCAAGGCGAACCATGGGAATGGGATCCAGGGCAGACCGTTGGTAATCTGGGACATCAGAAGATTGAAGGTTTCCGCCTTGCGTCCCCTTTCCTGGAGCCGATGGTTGCCGAGCTTGTGGAATACGCGAATGAGAGAGGACGAACTCGATAGCCTCCCACCGCTGCGGCGGCAGTTCGACGGCCTGCACACGCGGTCGTCGCATCGCGGCCTCCACGCGCGCACATCGGCAGTTCAAGATGCTGGCCGGACCGGCAAATCGACCACCCAGCGTGACGGCTCGCCATGGCTGGCACGCACGATCGGCGGCAGATCCGGAAGGCTCCAGGTTAATGCTGCGAGACGCCGGCCAGGTTGTCAGCGATGTTGAAGGCTGATCCCATGCGCGGTGAGGGTGGCCAGGACCCGGTCCTGGCCACCCTGTCGACCTGCTCAGTCCTTCAACCTCACGTGCCGGGTGATGCTGACTCGCTCCGCACCGTCGGGCAGGCCGGGCCGCAGCACGTTGCTTCCTTCTCCTCTCTGGGCTGCGCTTCCGTCGCCTTTCAGCTCCGCGGTTGCTTTGGCGTCGGCCACGACCAGGAACAGTTTGAAGGCGGCGCGGTCACGCTTGTCGTGGCCGACGTAGAGCGGGCCGCAGTCGGCGCTGGTCCCGATGATCTGGCATTTGGCCGCCTGGACGACGACCGGGCCGCCCAGCTCGTTCTGATAGGCCAGCCACAGCGTGTGTCCCTTCGGCAGCCCTCGGCGGACTTCGATGGTGACCACCTGCGGACGGTCGATGTGTGCTCCGTCCACCGGCGACGTGATTACCGCGACCGGCTTGTCGATCTCGCCGAGCGCGGCCTGCCACCGGATGATCAGAGCGGACGCGACGCAGAGGACAACGACTCCCAGCACGACCAGCATTCGAAAAGACGCGGACCGATCTCTGAAACTCGTCAGCTGGTTGATGAGCCAGCTCACCAGGGCGGCGGCGAGAAGCCCGGCGACGCAGGCGGCGATTTCCATGAGTGTCCCCTTCTATGCCGGTGAGATGGTGGTGACGATCTCTAGGGAGAATTGCTGGCCGGCGCATTTTTCATCGGCCCAGTCCTCCATCCGGATCCGCACCGGGACCTTCTTGGTCGACCGGCCCGGCACGACGAGTTTTGTGTCGGGTTCGACGACCCGGACGGCCCACTCCGGGCATCCGCCACCGGTCGCCGTGTTGCCGCCCTTGATGCTTGTGACCTGTACTGGGAAGTCGTTGACGTTGCCGATGACGGCGACGACCGTGCCACTCTCGCCGGGCAGCAGCCCGCGCACCTCACCGTTGATCTTCACGCTCGGCTCGGCCACCGGCGCCGTCCGCACTTCGACCGCCGTCCGGCGCGTCCAGGAATAAGCGGCGAAAGCGGCGCCGCCGAGCATGATAACGGCCACGAATGCCGCCAGGAGAATGGTTGATCGGGTCCTGTTCTTCATGTCGATCCTCTCCATTCGGACTTGCATTCCATGGTGATTCGAGGGCCGGACATGGGCCATGTGGGTAACAAGGAATGTCTATGGTGGATCCGCGGGTCGCCCGATCGGGGGTTTCCACCGGCACGGCGGGTGGGCACGGTGGACGGACGTGGTTTTCCACGGTTCCGACCCGGGGACGCCCGGTTCCTTCTGCCGAACGACGTCGAGCACGATGCGGAGGTGCATCCGGTGTACCTTCACGAGCGCTCTCCCCGGACGGTGCCGCCGGCCGCGTTGCCGGTGTTGATCGCCGTCGCCGTCGGCCTGATCCCGTTGCCGGCCGCCTGGCCCTACTGGGTGAGCCATCCGATCCCGGCCGTCCTCGCGGTGGTCCTCTCCGGCCTACTCGCCGGCGCCGGTCTGCTGCTGGCCCAGCGCGGCGGCAGTCCGCGCACCGGATTGCTGCTCCTGGCCGCCGCGGTGCTCTTCGCAGTCGGCTGGGTACTCGCCCGGAACACCGGCGCCTACCCCCTCATCGGGGAGTACACGCAGTCGTTCTTCTTCTTGGCGCTCGGCACCGGCATCCTGTTGCACGGCCGGCCGCGCTTCGACCGCTGGTACGAGCGGGCCTGGGTGATCGAGGCCTTCGTCATTCTGCTCTTCTCGCAGACCGCGATTTGCCTGACCGTCCCGCCGGAGCGCCTGGGTTACGCGCCGGACGTGCTGTGGTTCAACCTCGACGTGCCGGAGCCGGTCGGCTCGGCGGTCACCGAGGCGGGCGCCATCCTGTACGTGGTCCTCGCCCTCACCTTCGTGCTGGTGCTCGTCCTGCAGCAGAGAAAGCCAGGCCCGCGCAACAGCACCGCCATGATCGTGGTCAGCGGCGTCTTCGCGGTGACCGCCGCCGTCGTCCAATACCCGATCATGGGTACGGATAGCTCGGTCGACGCGATCATGTCGGCCCGCGGCGCCCAGGGCACGACCGCGATCATCCTGCCGCTGACCCTGTTCGCCGGCGCTTTGCGCGCGGCCTGGCAGGAGAACCGGGTCGCCGCCCGGCTCGTCACACTGATCGGTCACGCGACCTCCGACTCGGTGCAGTCGGCGCTGCGGGTGGTGCTGCGCGACCCGGCGCTCGAGGTCCAGTACTGGATCCCCGGCGCGGCCGCCTACGTCGACACGGCGGGGCGCCTGCGGCGGTCGGCGTCCGGTGTGAAGATCTTGACGCCGGCCGGGGATCCGTTGGCGGTCTGCGTGCTGAACGCCGCCGAGGCCGAGCACGACCCGGCTGTACGGACCGCTCTGCAGGCCTCGTCGTCGGCGTTGCAGGCTGTGCAGATGCAGCTCGTGCATGCCGAGGAGATGCGCGACATTCAGGACCGGCTGATGGCCGCCGAGGACGACGGCCGGAAGGAGCTAGCGCGCGACCTGCACGACGGGGTGCAGCAGGAGCTCGCCGCCCTGCGCCTCCAATTGATCGGGCTGCTCGGGCTGGGTGCCGCCGGGTGCCGCCCTTGACCGGCTGGCCGAGTGCAACGACCGTGTCGTCGCCGTGATCGAGCAGGTCCGTTCGATCAGCCGCGGACTGCATCCCACCTCGCTGGCCCACGATGGGCTGGCCGGGGCGCTTGAGGAGGCCGCCGAGGGCTTCGGCCGACGGATCAAGCTCGACGTGCCCGCCCGCCGCTTTCCCCCGCGTATCGAGCTGGCGATGTACTACATCTTGAGCGAGGCGCTCACGAACGTCATGAAGCATGCCGGGGCCGAGTCGGTGCAGGTCCGGGTCGCCGCCTCGGACGACGCGATCGTTGGCGAGGTCGAGGACGACGGCCGGGGCGGGGCTACGGTGACGCTCGGCGGCGGCCTGCACGGGGTCGAGGATCGGGTGAGGGCGTTGCGCGGCCGCCTCGAGCTGACCAGCCGCACCGGAGAGGGCACCCGGCTCACCGTCACGATCCCGTTGATCGGAGCAGCGTCATGAAAATCGCCATCGCTGACGACCACGCCATCTTCCGTACGGCTGTCGCCCAGTGCCTGCGCGACAGCGGTCACGACGTGCTCGTCGAAGCGGCGACGGGCAGCGAACTGGTCATCGGTGTTCGCGGCCACCGGGTCGACGTGGCAATCATCGACGTGCGGCTCTCCGAAGACTCCGCGGACGAGGGAATCGAGGTCGCCCGTACGGTGAAGAAGGACTGCCCGGGCACGGCGATCCTCATGCTGTCCGCGCAGACCGCGACCACGCAGGCGATCCAGTTGCTCCGCGACTTCGAGACCGGCATCGGCTACCTGCGCAAGGACGAGGTCGACATCTTTTCGCTGGGCCCGCAACTGTCCCGGCTGGTCGACGGCGAGCCCGTGCTGGGCCGCTCGGTCGCGAGCCGCCTGCTGCGCCCGGCTCGGCGCGACAGCGCACTGGACTCGCTGACCCGCCAGGAGACCGAGGTGCTGAAACTCATGGCCGAGGGCTATTCGAACGTCGGCATCGCGGGCCGGCTCTCGCTCACCGAACGCACCATCGAGGACCACGCGGGCCGCATCTTCGACAAGCTCGGCATCAGCCTGCCCGGCGAGGGCCGGGCCACCACCAACAAGCGCGTCCTGGCCGTGCTGACCTGGCTGCGGCTGGCCGCTTAAGCTAAAGATCCCGCTTGCCGGCGCAGGTAGTAAATGAGCGTTTAGCCCTCGACGCGATCGGACGCACTCCACTCGGCTTAGGGCGACCGGCAGTAGGCATCCACGATCCGGACAACTGGGCACCCCGAGATAGCAAACAGGCACGGGATGTTGATCATCAGAGTTCTCTACGCTCAGCGATCGACGGAGTCCCGTGCCTGCGCTGCCATCATCGTTGCTCGAACCGATCTTCGTCCAGTTCGCCGCGCTGTGTCCCGAGCGACCCGGCTTCGACCCGGCGCATCCCCTCGGATGTCACCGCCGGGCAATCCCGAACCGGGTCGTGTTCGAACTGGTCATTGCCGCCCTCGTTCACGGATCGGGTTACGAACGGGTGGCCACCACGCAGTGCTCGGATCGCACGATCCGCCGGCGCCTGCACCGGTGGGCGCAGGCCGGGCTGGGCGAGCAACTCCACGAACTGGCCCTGGACGCCTATGACCGGATGATCGGCCTGGACCTGGCGGACGTCAGCGCCGACGGCGCGATCACCAAGGCGCCGTGCGGCGGCGACCGGGCCGGCCGGTCCCCGGTCGACCGCGGCAAAGGCGGCATGAAACGCTCGACCGGCGTCGACGGCTACGGCATCCCGCTCGGCCTCGTCGGCGCTCCGGCCAACCGGCACGACTCGCCGCTGCTGCGCGACACCTTCGATCAGTGCAGCACCCAGCTACGCCATCACTGGCCCGAGCAGGTCACCGCGCACCTCGACCGCGGCTACGACAGTAAACGCACCCGCGAGCTACTCGACGAGATCGGCTTCGATGCCGAGATCGCCCGCAAGGGCGTGCCCGCCCCGATCCAGATCGGAAAGCGCTGGGTGGTCGAGCGGACGAACTCGTGGATGAACGCGCGAACAGCGGTCGACATTAGGCAATGGATAGCTGACGCGCGCGTCAGCTTCGCCAACGGGCAACTCCAGCTGGCCGCGGGGAACTGGGCTGACGCCTGCTGACCCTGGGACGACATCCGCACATCGGCACGAGCGCGTACCGGCGTCCGCGCTGGTCGCACCGAGCGTGACGGCTGTACGGGAGCGCCGCGCGCGGCCAGCGGCAGAAGCGCGCACCTCACCTCGAGAGTGCAGGCGCTTCCCAGATCAGTTCGTCAAACGTGCCCGGGGTGCTCACCTCGGGCGCCGCAAGCCTTGACCGTCGCGTCAGTTCTCGTACGGCATCCGCGAAGCCCTCAGCCTCTTGGGGCAGCTCAGAGAACTCGCCCCAAGTGGTGTCCACCGTGAGGCTGACCCACCGTAGGTTGTCCGGCGCGAACTCGGTCGCCGACAGGGAGGTACTGGAGATCTCACTCCAAGACAGCTGAAAAATACTGGTGGTGCCCGGACGCATCTCCTTGCCGAACACCGACACCAACGGCTCGGTCACCGTCGTCACAGTTATGCCGCTATTGGTTACCTCAATCCGCTGCACTGGTGGATCGTCCCATGCGCCGCCGTGAGGGGCCTGCTCAGACGTCCGCATCTCTGCGGGAGTATGCGTGGCCAGCGCGAAGCTCACGGAGCGTGTTGTCCCAGCGGGGCGCGAACGATCGGCGGCAAAAGTGTGCGCGTCATCTGGGATGGACCGTCGCCTGAAACTTATGGAATGCCGTCACTCGTGCGGTATGCCACGGCAGGATGGTTCGCATGTCGCAGGAGCCAGTTGATCAGGTGTCCGAGCTGGTTGACGGTTGGCGGACGTTGTCGCGGTGGGAGCAACAGGGGCATCCCGGCTTCCGGCAGTGGAACCCCGGCTGGTCGACCAGCTCAATCGGCTGGCGGAAGCGGCCGTCCACGATCCGGCGCAGGTACGGACGTTGCAGCAGATCGTGGAGCACGATCAGGATCGTTCAGTCCGGGAGCGCGCCCGCCAGGTGGCTCGCCCGTTCGTCCCGCGGCCGGACTCGGAAGCTGACCTGGAACGCTGGCTGAACAACCCCCTCGTCGGGCTGGCCGGCCTCGACCTGAATCCTCAGCCGGGGCTGGCGGTGGTGCCCGATCCCGACGCCGAGGGACTGACCTGGTTCTGCGGTGAGCCAGTTGCCGGTCTCCCCGAATGGCCGCGCCGCGCTGACGGCATCCCACTGGTTCACCTGCTGCAGGTCCGGTTGGGCGATCGGGGCCCACTGTCGAGGCGGCATCCGGCGATGCCGACCGAGGGCATCCTGCAGTTCTTCCACGACCTGGAAGCCATCGGCGACGAGCCGGCCGACGGCGTGAACGGTGGTTGGCTGGTCCACCACACGCTGCACGGCGACACCGCGACGCTTCTGCCCCGGCCGGACGATCTGACTGACGACGAGTTTCGTGACCGATGCCCGGCGCGCGAAGAGGTGACGTGGACGTTTCCCTCTCCGCTCGACCTTGACCTCGACGACCGGGCGTTCGAGTTGTTGGAGGCCGCCCATGAGCGCGTGCTGGAGACGGTGACATCGGCGTGGGGAACCTACGACCTGGAAGAGCCTCCTGACGATGTTCCCTTGCTCTTCGCTCACGGCGCGGAGGAACGACTGATCGCCTATCAGCGCCTCGCCGATGTCCTGTCACTGGCCGACCGCGACGACAACTATGTACTTCTCGCTGACATCCCCGGCGTCGGCCCTCTCGACGGATGGGTCGGCGACATGGGGCACATCGAGTACTGGATCCGCGACAGCGACCTCACCAAGCAGGACTTCGCCCAGGCGTGGGCGCTTCTACGCTAACCACACCACTCGAACCACATCACGCCCATACGGGAGGGCCGCGCCGACCACTCAGCGTGACGGATCCTGCAAGCGGAACGCGCGATCAGCGGCAGATCAGTGTGCTCGTCGGCGCTTCGCTGTCGGCTTGGGGATGATGAGCACATGTCAAGATCGCGGACGACGGCCCTACTCGTCGTTGTAGCAGCTGCCACTATCGCGGGATGCACGAACGACCCGGCCGCCGGACCGAAACCGTCTTTGTCGCCTCACAATGAAGAGCAACCGTCCGAGGCGCCGTCAGCTACTACCAGCAGCGGCACGCCGCTGGCGCGCTTGGAGGTGCCGCCCGCCGTGGCCGGTGAGCTTTCTCGACGAGTGGTCACCCAGAAGGACGGTCACCCGGTTGCCGAGACCACCCTGCGTCGCGACGCACGTGCCGGACAGCAGTACTGGATGCACGCCGCCTGCATATCGGCGACCTCAGGTAAGACACTGTCAGTCGGGGTGCGCAGCGGCAGGTCCGGCGCTTCTGACGAGGCGCATGTCACCGCGGAGATCCCCTGCGACGGAATAGTGACGGTGAACGACTTGGGCACCCTGCCCGCCGAGCAGAGCGTTGTCTTCATGGAAGGCGACCAGTCCGACGTGCCCTGGGGCTACGCGATCATTGCGCCGACGTCATCGCTGCCGGTGGGCAAGTAGGCGTCCGCGGGCCGCGGGATGGCAGCAAGTCGAGCTACGCAGGCGGGTGGTGGCCGACGGCTCTCGAACGCGCACTGCTTCCGGCATGACGGTGTCGAGCAGCTACACGCAGTGTGACGGTGCGCAGGCGCCGGAGAAGCGCTTCGCGGCAGAAGCGGACGCCTGCTGCCTGCGGATCTAGGCTCGGGCGCTGTAGTCGTTCACTCCTGAGGTGCTTGCCCTGCAAGTACGCGCCGGCGTCGCTTCTCGTAGTCGGATGCTGTGATGACGCCCAACCCGTACAGGCCGCGGTCGTTGCAGCTGTGGCCGCTTCCGAAGCTTTGGACCGTGTCCTCCAGCCCAACCCACGTCACTTGCACATGCTGCGGCGCCGGCTCCCAGATGACTCCGGGATGTCCGTACCAGAGACGGTCGCACACAGGTGCCGGATAGCCGACGCCTACGACCAGATCGTCGGTGGTCGTCTCGCCGAGGTACTCGACGAGAAGCCCCTTCGATAACCTGTCGATGCTCAGAACGTCCGGCGAGCTCACCCGGGCAGCCTAAATCAGCGCGCCGCCCACTCGCACGGCAGTTGATCGTCATACCCTGGGGCCGCGGGAGTGCGTACCAGCCTCCGGTGGCGTCGCGCAGAACGACGTGACCGATGCACGGAGCGCCGCGCCCGGCCAGCGGCAGGAGAGTGCGTCGGCTTAGGGTCTACCTGCCGTCAATTTTCGACGAATGTATCGAGACGGGCACGGTCGACAATGATGATTCCGTGCGTAGCCTGCTTGACAGCACCAGCGTGAGTTAATCGCGCCAATGCCCGATTCACAGTGACACGACTGAGGCCGAGAACGCGAGCCAACTGCTCCTGCGATCCGCGCCAGGCGACCGGTTGATCGCGGTTCTGCTCGCTCAACCAGCCAGCAATCTGTGCTACGGCAGGCAAAGTAGCGAACTGGGCGAGTCGCCGCCTAGCGGCCATGGCGTCCCGCGCCAACTGGGCGAGCACGTGCTTGCGCACCGATCGTTCCTCCTCCAGCAGGTCCAGGAAAGCAGCGGGAGGTAGTAGGCGTACGAAAATATTGGTCAGCGCCATCAAGCCGGTTGCGGGTGGATGCCCGCCGAGTGCCGCGGCCTTGTCCACGATCACCGGACCAGTCCACTGCTCGGGCCACACCTCGACACCGGCGGGCCGGCTGTGTGTTGCCACGACCGTCCCCGACATAAGGAACATCACCGAACTCGGCGCCTCACCGGCTGGCCGCAGCACGGCACCCGCGGCAAAGTGTGCCGTCCGTGTCCGACCTGCCAGCTTCTCCAACGCGGTAGGCGTGAGCGTATGCAGGGCCGGGATAGAAGCCAAAGAGGTCATGTATCAACTGATACAGCGCCACGCGTCGGAAGCAACCTAGCCTGCAAGCATGTGGATCATCGAGCTTCGTTTCCTCCCTACTCCTGAGCGATTGGCTGCGCGGCCGGCGCACCGCAGCCATCTGACTGCCCTGCACCATGAGAACGTCGTCCGCATGGCGGGTCCTCTGGCGGGTGATGCCGGAGCCGTGATTGTCGTGGAGGCGCCCGACCGGAAGGCCGTTGACTCACTCATCGCCGCCGACCCCTATTTCGCCACCGCCGGTGTCGATGTCGTTCAGATTCGAGAATGGGAACCATTCCTTCAATAGCGGTGACGCACTCATCTCGGCAGAAGTGCGCACCTGACCATGGCCATCCATGGGCCCGCTCGTTCGCCGAGCCGGCACCGCTCCCGGCCCACCGGCGATCGACCAGACAGCCTTCGCCGCCTTCATCGCGTCCGGCCACTACGACCGCCACCTGCACCGCACCCGCCAGCGCTACCGGGCCCGCCGCGACCTGCTCACCGCGGCCCTGGCCCGGCACCTGCCGGCCGCCACCACCCACGGCATATCCGCCGGCCTGCACATCGTCTGCTCCTGGCCCGGCCTCGACGAGAAGGCCGCGACCGCAGCGGCCCGAGCCGCGTCGTCGACGTCATGACCTTGGCCGACTACCGCATCGAGCCGGGCCCGCCGCGCCGCTCGCCGTAGCCACGCTGGCCGCGGCCGTCACACCGATCACGGCCCCGTGATGATCCGGCCGGCCCGGAAGGCTCATGTCGACTCGGCGGCGCGCTTCCGTTGCGCCTCGGCCTCGGCGCGTTCCTGTGCGGTCAGCCGGTAGCCCAGATGCCCGTGCTCCACGGCGGAGAGGATGTCAAGGGGTGACGATGGCGAACCGCGGATCGGGCTCGTCGGTGAGGCCTGCGATCATGGTGAACACCTTCGGGTCACCGTCGAACCGGACGCCGCTGCTGCCGGCGCCGCCGAGCATGCCCAGCAGCTGCGGCTTTGTCAGCGTGATCACGAGGTCGGCGTCGCTGAGCCGGCTGGTCGGATGATGGCTGAGCACGCCGTTGGACAGCTCCATGCGGTAGATGTCGCCGGTGTCGCTGAAATGCCACCGGATCGAGGCCGTGGTGTCCCAGGCGCGTTTACCGTCGAGGCGGATGGCGAGGCTGTCGAACAGCTGCGTCACCGTGAGAGCGCCCGCCATGCCCGCTGAACTGACCCCCATCGGCGCCACTGGACCGTGCAACTCCTGGGCCCCGGTGAGGAAGTTGTTACGCCAGGTCGCGCACTCCGATCCATGGCCGAGGCGGGTGAACACCTCGCTGAGCAGCGCCCTGGCGTCAGCATGGTTCGCATCCGCGAACACAGCGTGGCCAGCGAGTTCGGCGGCGAACCTCAGGTCTCCTGCGTCGGCGAACTCCCGGGCCCGGGTCACGGTGGCGTCGACACCGCCGATGACCTGGACGTAGCGGGCCGCGGCGGCTTCCGGCGGATGCTGCCACAGGTGGGCCGGGTTGCCGTCGTACCAGCCGAGGTATCGCTGGTAGATCGCCTTGACGTTGTGGCTGACCGAGCCGTAGTAGCCGTGCGTGTGCCAGGCGGCGTCCAGCCCGGGCGGCATCTCGATCATCTCGGCGATCTCGGTGCCGATGTAGCCCTGGTTCATCAACCGCAGTGTCTGGTCGTGCAGGAACGCGTACAGGTCACGCTGTTCCCTCATCAAGGTGACGATGTTGTCCGGGCCCCAGGTCGGCCAGTGGTGCGAGGCGAACGCCACGTCGCTGTCCTCGCTGAACAACTCGATCGCCTCGTTGATGTAACGCGACCAGCCGCGCGCATCGCGGACCTCGGCGCCGCGCAAGGTGAGCAGGTTGTGCAAGTTGTGGGTGACGTTCTCGGAAAGGCACAATGCGCGCTGTCGCGGGAAATGGAAGTTCATCTCGGAAGGCGCCTCGGTGCCGGGCGTCATCTGGAAGATGATCCGGACGCCGTCGAGCGTCTCCTCCTGACCGGTGTGGGTAATGTCCAGGGTGGGTGCGAGCAGGCCGGCCGTACCCATCGATGTACCCGAGCCGAGCCCGACGCCGAGCGTTCCCGTCGCGCTCACCGGCAGGGCCATGCCGGTGTGGTACATGCCGCGGCGCAGCATCGCCGTCCCGGCGTACACGTTCTCCGACACCGCATGGTCCAGGAACCCGGCCGGAGCGATGATCGGCACGTCGGTGTCCGCGTCGACGACGCCGAGGACACCGCCGAAATGGTCGATGTGTGAGTGGGTGTAGATCACCGCGCGGACCGGCCGGTCACCGCGATGCGCCCGGTAGAGCGCCAACCCGGCCGCCGACACCTCTGCCGATACCGCAGGGTCGATCACGATCACGCCGGTGTCGCCCTCGACGAGGGTCATGTTCGACAGTTCGATGCCGCGCAGCTGGTAGATGCCTTCGGTCACCTCGAACAGGCCCTGGATCGCGGTCAACTGGCTCTGGCGCCACAGGCTCGGGTTCACCGTCGGCGGGCAGTCTCCCGCGGTCGCCGCGGTATAGGCGTCGGCGTCGTAGACCACCCGACCGTCCGACGCTTTGATGACGCCCGGCTCGAGGCGTGCCACCAACCCACGATTCGCGTTGTCGAAATCCGTACGGTCATCCAGGTTCGGAGACACGGTCGCAACTCCCTCGGTTAGCCGAACGTCTCTGCTCCGACGCTGCCATCCGAACCTGGCGCCCAACTCACCCGACGGGGATGAGATCGCAGGTTCAGCGCGGCGACGCCGCTCACTCGTGCACCGCGGGTCTCGAAGATGCCCAATCCGAGCATGGCGAAGTCGCCGCTCTTCATCCGCAGCGGTGGATGCGGCGGCTCCGTGCGGGCAGGAGGCTTGGTCAAGGGGTGTCGCGTGGATACGTCAGGTCTTGGGGTATTGCTCATCGGAGTGCTGCTGTGCTTCGCAGGAGTCCGCTCACTGAACCTGGCTGTGTTCGGGTCGGGCCTGGCAGTGGGATGGCTGGTCACCGAGCCGTTCGGCGCCTCGCTGCTGACGGCGTTGATCGTGGCGGTAGCCGCCGGTGTGGTCGCGCTGGTCCTGGCACGCATAGTCTTCCGGGCCGGGCTGTTCTTCGTCGGAGGTCTTGCCGGCGCGGTGATCGGCGCGAAGGTCTTCGGCCTGCTGCAACCTGACGGCGGCAGCCTGATCCTGCTGATCCTGTTCGTCGCGGCCTGCGGCTTCATCGGCGGCCTGGTGACACAGCGATTCCGCTGGGCGGCGCTGGCCGTCGTCTGTGCTCTGGGCGGCGCTGCGCTCGTCCTCAGCGGCCTGGCCCGGGCGTTCCCCGACCAGCTCGGCTTCCTTCGCGACCCGGCCGGGCAGGCGGAGGCAGCACTGACCGCGGGCGTCTGGCTGGCCGTTGCCGCGACAGGCTGGTCAGTCCAGCGCAAGCAACTGAGCAACAGCCGGCGGTCGTGACGAAGCGTGCTCTGGAGACCGGTCACGATCCCTCGGACCGTGTACGGCCACCGCCACGGCGGATGGGTCAAGCCGGCGGCCCGGTGCCGTCTTGCTGGCGGTGAGATTCGATCCAGGTGGTGGCCTCGTCGTAGGCGGCGTCGAGTGCTTCGAAGAAGATCGGGGTCTGCTCGATCAGGTTGCCGGCGCCGAGAACGTCGGCGGTGCCGGTGCGGGTGAGCACCCGGGCCACAGCCGGGTCCAGGCCGACGATCATGAGCTGGCAGCCGTACCGGGAAAGATCTTGGGCGTGGCGCTTCAGCGCCTTGATGATGGTCGAGGAAGGCACGTCGGGCACGGTCCGCGCGTGCAGGATCACCACCGCATTGCGTACGCCGTTCAGGCGCGGCCAGGCCTCGTCGAGTTTCGCCACCTCGGCGAAGAGCCCGGCGCCCTGGTAGTGCAGGACGGTGACCGTGTCGCTGGGCAGCTCGTCGGGGATCTCGGTGAGCCGCCACCGGCCGTCGGGCTCGCGGGCCAGGGCTTGGAGCCGGGCGGAGCGTTCGGCGTTGACCGCGTACAGCAGCAGCGACAGCCCGGCGCCCAGCAGGATCGCCTGTTGCAGCGGCAGTTGCGTGGTGGCCACGAAGGTGACCAGCATCGCCACGGTCGGCAGCCATCCGGTGCGCCAGACCAGGCGGAGGTCCGGGATCCGGCCGGCGATCAGCTCGCCGCCGATGACCAGGATCAGGCCGCCGATGACCGGCATCGGGATCAGCTCGGCCACCCCGCCGGCGACCAGCACGACCAGGGCCAGGAAGATCCCGGCGAAGATGCCCGCCCAGCGGGTCCGGGCGCCCGCGCTGGTGGCCACCCCGGTCCGCGACAGCGAGCCGCCGGTCGGCAGCGCCCGGAAGAAGCCGCCGGCCAGGTTCGCCAGCCCCTGAGCGGTGAAGTCCTTCGACACGTCGGGGCGGGTGCCGTCCGGGTTGGGCACCGCGGCACCGATGCCGGCCGCCTGGGCCAGCGCGACCAGGGCCACCGCGACCGCGCCGAACAGCAGGTCCGGCAGCACCGACAGGTCGGGCAGGATCGGGTGCGGCAGCGCGTTCGGGATGGCGCCGATGTCACCGACGGTCCGCACGTCCAGGCTGAAGATCACCGCGACGGCGGTCATCACCACGAGCGCGCCGAGCACCGCGAAGGGCTTGAGCCGGGGCACGGCGTGTACGACGGCCCAGACGGCGACGGTGCCGGCCGCGACCAGGACCGAGGTGAGGTCCCAGCTGCCAACGTGCGCGACCGAGTCGGCGATCTTGGCAAGGGTGTTGTGGGCGTCGGTCTCGTAGCCGGTCGCGTCGCCCAGGACCCCGGCGATGATCTGCACCGCGATGCCGGTGGTGAACCCGGTCATCACCGCGTTGGACACGAAACTCATCACCGAGCCGAGCCGCAGCAGCCCGAACAAGACCATGATCACGCCGACCAGAACGGTCAGCGTCGCCACGTTGTTCAGATCGTCCGGCTCGAGCCCCGCCTCGGCCAGCACACTCTGCGAGGTCAACGCGATCGCGCTGGTCAGCGTGGTGGTCATCAGCACCGTGCGGGAGAACAACGATCCGACAGCGGTCGGCACCATCCCCGAGTACAACCCGAGCAGCGGGTTGAATCCGCCGATGCTGGCGTACGCCATCCCCTCGGGAATGCTGAACAGGCCGGTGACGAACCCGGACACCGCGTCCTGGCGCGTAGGACGCCCGAACTTCAGCCGCAGCCCGGATCGCATGAATCTCACCAGAGGACGGTCAGCGCGTCACCGACCAACTTCGCGCCGATGACCAGGCACAGCACCGACATGATCACGGCGTTGTGCGCGCTCATCCAGTCCTTGAGCCGGGCCAGCAGATCCTCCGACCGCTTGCCCATCGCCAGGTAGAGCACCACCGGCGCGGCAACACCCAGACTCGCGATGGCCGTGAAGACCGCGTACGCCGCCGCCTGCTGCCCGCCCGGGATACCCGTCTGTGCGATCGCCGCCGCCCCGGCCACCGCCAGCAGCAGATTCTTCGGATTCGCGGCCGAGAGCAGCACCGCCATGCCCAGCGACTTTCCGGCACCGAACTGGTCGATCGCGTTCATCCATCCCGGCATGGACGCCTCCTCACCGGAGCGCGGGCGACCACGGAACTGGCGTGCCGCGATGGCCAGCACCAGCACGCCCAGCACCAGCTTCAGCCAGCCGACCCAGGTCGCCGCGCCGTCGTCGCCGGTGCTGGCGGACGGGCCGGCCAGTGTCAGCACGAGCGCGCCGACCACGCCGAGACCGAGCAGCCAGCCGAGCACGAACGCAGGCCCGTTGGTGCGGGCCCGCGGCGTGGTCAGCATCAGGATCACCGCGATGATCGGAATCGGGCTGAGCGCCACACCGACGGCCGTGGGCAGGGACTGTCCGATCGCTTCACCCATACCCGCACCCTGACCGGTGAAGGCCCGGCACTCATCACCCCGGCGAGATGAAGCCTGTACGGCTGAGCCTCGATGCCAGCCTCGGTCGCGGTCTTCGCGAACCGGGCCTCGCCTGCCAGGTCGACGGCGTGGGGTTCGCCCTGCAACATGCGAATCGGGTGAACTCACCCGCCCTGGGTGAGGCCGATTGCTGGCCGGGGTCGCTGTACTCCAGGGGTGAAGCAGCTACCGAGTTCCGTTGAGGTTGTCCGTATCCGGGGCGCGGCCCTGCTGAACAGGGCCGTGGAGGCGTACAAGTTCTTCTACCCGACGCTGTCGATGGTGCTGAACTTCGAGGCCCTGGAGAAGTACGGCGCCGCGCCGAACCGTGGTTTCCTCATTCAGCTGACCACGCCGGACATCGTCACACTGACCCAGAACTCTGACACCCCGTACGGGCTGGCCTGGGGTGACGCCTCGGCCGGCCCAGTCGTCGTGGAGATTCCGGCGGGACCGCTGATGGGCGTCGTCGACGACACCAACTTCCAGTTCGTGACGAACATGGGGCTGGTCGGTAAAGAAGCAGGCGCCGGAGCGAAGTACCTGTTCCTGCCGCCCGGCCATGACGGAACCGTGCCGGACGGCTACCAGGTGCGCCAGCTGCTCACCAACCACTTCCTGATCTGTGCCCGGGCGCCGTTCCCGGACCCGAAGCAGGGTCTCGACTACCTGCGCACGATCAAGCTGTACCCGCTCGCCGACGCCGGCGACCCGCCGCCCAACGACTTCACCGACGTCTCCGACCGGCAGCTGATCGCCAACCCGTGCGAGGTCGACGGCACCTTCGGCGTGTGGGAGGCGCTCAAGCGCGCCCTCGACCTCGATGTGCCGTCCCCGGCGTACTACAACGCCTACGGCATGCTCGCCGACCTCGGCCTACGAAAGGACCGGCCGTTCGAACCGTCACCGCAGCTGCGAGAGATCCTCACCGAGGCCGCCCGGATCGCCGACGAGCAGCTGGTCGTCGCTGCCTTCGCCAGCGACGTACCCGAGCGGCTGGTCTGGCCCGACCGGCACTGGGAGTGGGTGGTGTTCTCCGAGGGCAGCAACGGCTACTACGAGGACGGGTTCCTGCGCCTGTCGGTGCGCGAACGCTGGTTCTACCAGGCCACCCTGGAAACCCCGAAGATGTTCATGCACCAGGAGGGCGCCGGGTCGATCTACTGGCTGGCCAACACCGACGCCCACGGCGCCGCACTCGACGGCGGGAAGAGCTACACGCTCACCGTGCCGTCGCCGGTGCCGGCCAAGCAGTTCTGGTCGGTGACCCTGTACGACCTGGACACCCGCTCGGAGATCAACACCGAGCAGTTCAAGCCGGTGCTCACCTCGCTGCGCGACGACATGCCCCCGGACCAGGACGGCAACATCGTGCTCCACTTCGGCCCCGAGCGGCCGGCCGACGCCGACGCGCCATGGCTGCAGACCAGGCCGGGCGCCCAGTGGTTCGCCTACTTCCGGGTCTACGGACCTGGCGGCCCGGCGTTCGACGGAACGTGGAAGCCCTCGGACTTCCACCGGGGCTGACGGCGCGCCTCACGGTCGACGCTTCGAGATCCGGGTCAGCGATTTACAACGCCACGCAGGCCGAGGAAACCGACGAGAGGAACTCCAGCACTTAACGATCCCCACGAATGAAGTCGGGGGATTTCCCTCCGGGGCTGTCAGGCCCTGGATTCCCAGCTCGGACTGCATCCGACCAATCCTCCCGGAAGGAGGCGATCTGATGTCTGACGTCGTCGGCACTGGCACGGTCGCGTTCAGCCGTGGCCAGGATCGTCCTCGCGGCGTTGAGGTCACGGCAGGCGGTGTAGCCGCAGGCCGTGCACTCGAAAGCGCGGATACCCAGTCCGAGGCGGAGATTGGCTCTCTCGCCGCACCCGGAGCAGGTCATCGTGGTGTAGGCGGGCGGTACCGGCACTACCTGGCGGCCCGCCCGCTCGCCACGTGCACCTGCTGGTCACCGTCGATCCGCAGTAAGGCATCCACCGCCTCGTCAAGCAGATCAAGGGCCGGTCCTCCCGCCTGCTGCGCACCGAGTTCCCGCACCTCAAATCCCGGATGCGGACCCTCTGGACCAACTCGTCCTTCGCCGCCACCGTCGGCGGCGCCACCCTGCAGAACGTGAACAGGTATGTCGGGAACCAGCGCAACGCCTGACCAGACACCTATCCGCCTTGACGGCGGACCGGCTTTCCTTGACCTGCTCCGCAGGCAATCCGATTCCTCCCCACGGCTAAGGCCGGGAATTTCCACGGAGGCATTTCGATGAGCATCGCAGATCAGGACCACACTCTGGCGCTGCCGAGTGGCAGCTCCGCACTCGACCCGTCGTACGTCGCGGCGCTGTCGCAGCTCGCGTACGTGTGGGGCTATCCGATGGTGAACATGATCAACCGTCGTGCCCGGCTCAGCGCCGCGCCTGAGCCCGGCCGCCTGGGCGGCGTGCTCCCGGCCTCCCCGACCGGGCAGATCGCGATGCTCAACGACTACATTGAGCCCGACGAGCGGTTCATCGCCTGCCCCAACCAGGACGTCGTCTACGGCCTCGGCTTCTTCTCCCTCGACGAACAGCCGGTCGTCGTGCAGGTCCCCGACTTCGGCGACCGGTTCTACGTCTACGCCTTCTACGACGCCCGCACCGACCAGTTCGGCCACCTCGGATCACCGTACGGCAGCCGGGCCGGACACTACCTGCTCGTCGGACCGAGCTGGGACGGCAAGGTTCCGGAGGGCCTCACCGACGTGTTCCGCAGTCCCACCACCCTCGCCAACGCCATCCCCCGGATCTTCATGGACGACACCGACGAAGACCGGGCCGCGATCCAGTCCGTGGTCAACCAGGTTATGGTCTACCCGCTCACCGAGTTCACCGGCGAGATGCGCACCAAGGACTGGGCCGACGTCCCCAGCTTCGACGCCGGCCCCAGTACCGGAAGCGGCGAGACGAAGTGGGTCCTGCCGGAGACCTTCTTCGACAAGCTCGGCGAGGTCCTGGACAGCATTTCCCCGCAGCCTGGCGAGGAGGCGCTCTGCGCCCAGTTCTCGGCGCTGCTCGAAGCCGGGGCGCGCGACCCGCAGATCAAGGCGCAGATGGTGACGGCGTTCCAGGCCGCCGACGACACCTTCGTGGCGAACGCGATGCTCTGGAAGTTCAACGGCAAGGACGCCGGCAACGGCTGGAACCGGTCGGTCAACAACTCCCAGTGGGGGCTCGACTACTACAACCGAGCGGCGACAGCGCGCTCGAACATGTTCGAGAACCGGCCGAACGAGACGCAGTACTTCTACACCGACCTCGACAGCGGTGGCCGCCGGCTCGTCGGCGAGCAGCGTTACGAGGTCACCTTCGCCGCCGGCGGCCTCCCGCCGGTCGACGGGTTCTGGTCACTGACGATGTACGACCCGGACCACTTCTTCTACCCGAACGACCTGCGTCGGTTCTCGCTCGGCACGAAGAACAAGTCTCTCGTCTACGGCGACGACGGCTCGCTCACGATTGTCGTCGGTCACGGTTCCCCGGGTGGTGAGCGGAAGGCGAACTGGCTTCCCGCGCCGGCGGGCGCCTTCTCGCTCTACCTGCGCGCGTACGGCGGCCAGGCCGGGATCACCGAGGGCACCTGGGTCCCGCCGATCGTCACCCGGCGATAGCGCCGCGGCATGCCAGGATCGCCCCCGGCGGGCGGCCGCGTCCCCGTGCTCAGGCTGCTGGCGATGACACCGGTCGCGATGGCGGTGGGTACGGGTTGCGCGCTCCTGCTCTGGGGGCTCTCGGCACTCGCGGGCGTGTTGCAACGGCTGGTCTGGGACGACGCCTCCGCGGCTCTCGGGATCGCGGCCGACTCCGCGGTGTGGATCGTCACCGTCCTCACGATCACCGGGCTGGCCGTCGGTCTGGTCATCCGGTTCGTGCCCGGTCACGCCGGGCCCGACTCCGCCACCGTCGAGCTGGTGTCCGAGCCCCTTCCGGCCGCAGCGGTCCCCGGGCTGGCGCTTGCGCTGGTGCTGATGCTGGCCGGCGGAGTCAGCCTCGGACCGGAGAACCCGATCCTCGCGGTCAACGCGGCGCTGGCGGTCGCGATCGGCGGGCGCCTACTCACGCGCGTACCCGTGCCGCAGTGGATCGGGATGACCACGGCGGGCACCATCGGTGCGATGTTCGGGACACCGGTCGCGGCGGCGTTGATGCTGTCCGAGATCAACGCCGGCGACCCCCGGATCCCGCTGTGGGACCGCCTCTTCGCACCTCTGGTCGCGGCCGGCACGGGGTCCTACGTCATCCTGCAGTTCACCGACCTCGACATGGCTATCAGCCTGCCCGCAGAGGACATCGGCGGACCCACGCACGTCGCGATCGCGGTCCTCATCGCCCTCGTCGCCGGTGCCGCCGGCGTGGCCGCGGCGTACGTGCTCGACCCGCTGCACCGCATCCTGCACCGGATCACCAACCCCGTCGCCTTGCTGACCGCCGCCGGGCTGGTCCTCGGGCTCCTCGGCGCGCTCGGTGGGCCGATCACCCTGTTCAAAGGGCTCGACGAGATGAAGGACCTGTCGAGCTACGCCGCCACCACGACGGCCCTCGGCTTCCTCGGGCTGGCCGCCGTCAAGCTGGTCGCCATGCTCGTGGCCAGCGCCGCAGGCTTCCGGGGCGGTCGCATCTTCCCCATGGTGTTCGTCGGCGCCGCGCTGGGCTACTGCGCACACGCATTCTGGCCGCAGCTACCGGTGACGCTCACCGTCGCCGCCGCCATCACCGGCATCGTCGTCGCCGCCACCCGCAACGGCTGGCTCAGCCTCTTCCTCGCTCTCGCCGTCGTACCCGACATGCAGCTGCTCACTCCCCTGCTCTTCGCGACCCTGGCCGCCTGGTTGCTCGCTTCGAACCGACCCGAGCTGCGCGCGCGGGGACCAGCCGAAGCGCCGAATGGCCGCACGCAACCCTGAGCCGACGATGATCGGTGACACCCCCGCGCCGGTGAGCCGCGCAGGCATCGGACGTCCATCACGCCAGGGCGCCATCAGCGGTTCGCCGCTGGCGCTGGTGATGGGCAGCGGGTCCAGCTGCAGGCGCAATAAACGAGGGGCCCGTCCGGGAAGAGTTCACCCGGACGGGCCCCTCGCACATTATTTCAATGGAATAGCGGTAGATAGCCTTACGGTATATCGGGAATTGGCCTGTGTCGATCATCGGACACCGCTCAGAGACACGATTCGCCGGGGTTACGGCCTCGGCGATCACTGTTTCCGGGCCAGGCTATGCACCCGATTCTGCTGGGGGACACAGCTTCGACACCCAAATCCTTGCAGGTCAGGTGCGCTTTTCTTTCACCGGGCCTCGATCAGTCAAATCCTCTCTGGACAGGATCGATCGATGTTGCTGGCCGCCGGCATGAGCATCCGTGATGCTGCCGGGCATCTCGGTTACTCAGACCCCGCCTTCACCTTGCGGGTCTACACCCATCTGCTGCCCTCCAGTGACCGCCGCGCTCGCCGAGTCTTCGACGACTTGTTTGAACACGGCCTGGATGGTCCGGACGGCTTGACGACGGTCTGAGGCGCGCTTTGATTTCCATCAACCCAGTTCAAGGCCATGATCACTATCTCGATCCGGCGCACAGGCCGACGCGTCCGTCGTCATCGAGTTTACGAGTGTCCCGCGGCGCATCACTGATCTTGCACTCCACCCAGAATCGTATACGATCGCATCGATGGCTGCCGACGTCCATGGGCGACGGTCCACTCCTACTGACGGGAAAACGTTTTGCTGGGCATCAGCCTCCAGGTCACGGGCGTCGGTCGACGACGGTTGGGCACCATCCTCGCCGCGTCGCTGATTACCGTCCTGAGCTTCGGGTCCGCAACGCAGGCCGCTCCCACGCCGGCGCGACAAGTGAACGCGGCGGGCGCCGAATGGGTTTATATCATCAACTACCTCACCGGTTCCGTGCTCGGCGTCAGCAATTCGAGCGCAAACAACGGAGCACCGATCATCCAGTGGAAACGCGAGGGCAATCAAGACCAGGCGTGGACGTTCAGTGAGCCGCTGCACACCACCAACACGTTCCAGTCCATCCGCAATGGTGGCACCTCGAAATGGATGGCAATGGGCGTCAGCGCATCAAGTACGAAAAATGGTGGCAAGATAATCCAGTGGAATTATCTTGTACTAAGGGATCAGATGTGGTGGCTTCGACCGGCCGGCAAGAACAGCTCCGGGGTCCCCTATTACCGGATCGAAAACCTGAACAGCGGTAAGTGCGTAGGCATTCCCAATGGGACCTTGCAGCCCGTACAGGCCATCCAATGGACATGCTCAGACGATTTGCCTGACCAGTGGTGGTATCTTGCGCCCTGGTCAGCCCAGTAAGGGCAATCGCCAACCAGCAGAAATTGTGGCCTCGAATCCTGCCGGATTCGGGGCCTCGCTGGCTTCGATTCGCCAGAGGGCTTCGCTCCCTGCCAACGCCTGGCGCCGCAAAGCCGAACATCGCCTCGCCGCAGCCATCCGCGCCGGTGAGCTGGACTGGGTGCCGCTGGCCCCGGCCGCCGGATGAGCACCACCGGCGGACTCACCGCCGCACCGCGAGCACACAGCCCGCACCGAACGGCACACTGATCGGTGTGGACCTGTTGATCGCCCGCAACCCGGACCCCGACTCGCGGCTGCCGTACCTGCTGCGGATCCCGCTCTCCGGCGGCCTGGTGTTCCGCACCTCGGGCACCTGGCCGCGGGAGAACGCCCTCTACTGCTACCCGGTCAGCACCGACGAGTGGCCGGCGCACCCTGAGCTCGTCGAACGTACCCCGCTGCGTTCCTGCACCCGGCGCGGCGCCGCCATCGACTTGGTCCTCGACCGCGGCCGCGAGAACCGCTCCCAGCTGGTGTTCACCACCGCCCGCGGCCGCGACGCGGTGTTCTGGCAGTCCGCGCGCACCCGCAAACAGGCCCGCCCGAGCGTGCGGCTGCCCACCGCCCGGGCCGCCGGGATCGCCGAGCTGGAGATCGTGGTGGACACCCGCGAGCAGTACCCGTACCGGTTCACCGGCCAGCAGGTGACCGTCGTGCGGCGGGCGCTGCCGGTCGGTGACTACGGCGTGACCAGCGCCGGGCGGCTGGTGGCAGCGGTCGAACGCAAGTCTCTGGCCGATTTGGTGGGCAGCCTGACCGGCGGCAAATTGCGCTATCTACTCGCCGACCTCGCGGCACTGCCGCGCGCCGCGCTGGTCGTCGAGGACCGCTACTCACAAATCTTCAAACTCGATCGGGTACGCCCGGCGGTCGTCGCCGACGGTCTGGCCGAGGTGCAGGTGCGCTGGCCGGGCGTGCCGATCGTGTACGCCGAAACGCGTCCGCTCGCCGCCGAATGGACCTACCGATACCTCGCCGCCGCGCACGCCTGGGCCGACACCGAAGACGCGGCGGCAGCCCGGATCGGACCGGCGATCGGCGACCTCGCCCAGGCACCGGCGGCGCCCGGCCCGTCCAGCGCGGAGATCCGCGCCTGGGCCCGCGACCAAGGCCTACCGGTCTCCGACCGCGGCCGGCTACGCCCGGAAATCATCGTGGCCTGGCAGACCGCACACGGTTCCTGAGCGGCATCACTGCGGGCCGGCGACCTCCACGGCCACTGCCATGAGGTCGGTGACCGCCCGGGTCGTATGTTCTTCACCGGCACGCCAGTGCGCCACCTGACCTGCGGTGGCCGGCTCCCAGTCACCGCCGTCAGCCTGGACGGCCCCCTCGCCTTTCACCGCGATCAGGAACTGATCGACCGGGTATCACCGGCTCGCTCACCAACACCAGAATCGCGCACACCGCCACCAAGGGTGGTGTGGTCGCCATGACCAGGCAACTGGCCGCCGAGGCGCCACCCACGGCATCCGCGCCAACTGCAATCAGCCCCGGCATGATCCGCACACCCGCCACCGAGAACGATCTGCTCGCCGCCGACCATCCGATGCGCACCATCGCCCGGGCCATCCCGCTCGGCCGCATCGGCACACCCGAAGAGGTGGTCCGCTGCGCACTGTTCCTGGCCTCCTACGTCACCGGCGCGAACCTCGTCGTCGACGGCGGCTGGTCGGCCGTCCTGCCGGGCGCCTCGCAGGCCTGCACCCTTTCGCCGGCATGTCCGGCGGTCAGGTGAAGTTGGCCTTGATGGCGTCGGCCTCGCTGGTGATGGTGTCGGCGTTGACCAGGTCGGTGGCCTTGGCGGTGAGGACGGCGGCGCGTTGCTGGAGGATCTCGGCGGCCTTCCCACTGGTGTAGAGGCCGGCCCTCAGGTCGGTGAGCGCCTTGTCGTACGAGGCCTTGAAGGTCGCGTCGGCGTTGAACCTGGTGACCAGAATGTTGCTGCGCCCGCCCATCCGGCCGCCGCCTGCGGGGGCCTGCATCTGGCCGCCGCCGTCGGGGGCGCCGCTCGGCATCACCGCGCCGTTGCGACCCGGGCCGCCGCCCCGGTTGCCGCCGCCACCGCCCATGCCGCCGAAGGCCAGGTTGTGGTCCCACGCGACGACGGTGAACTGGTCGGTGTCGGTGGTGTAGCGGAGATACGAGTTGTTGCCGGGACCGTCGATGTCGTCCGAGTTCTTGATCAACTCCTGGAAGGCCAGGTAGGTCGTGAACGCCGACACATCGAGGTGCTTATCCAACTCAGCGGCGAAGGTGGCGTCGTCGGACTGGTTGATGAACTTGAGGAAGGCGGCGAGCGGGGCGTAGTTCTCGTTGTCGGTGTCGCTCTCCTGGTCGAAGACGTCCTCGTAGTCGGCGGCGTCGTCACCGCGGTAGCTGTAGTCGCCGTCGGCCTCAGCCTTGTAGAGGATGCCGGCGGAGGAGAAGTTGGCGGCGTCCCACTGGTCGCCGGGATTCTCCACGATCAGCCGCAGCACCTCGGTGCCGCCGTTGACGCTGAGCCGGGTGGAGACCGACTTCTGGGTGGCCAGCCCGGCGAGGCCGAGCAGTTCGAGAGCGACCGCCTCGTTGAGGGCGGTCGCCGAGTTGTTCGACCGGACCACGAACTCGGTGTAGTCACCGAACGCCTGCCCGTCCACGTTCTTGTCGAGGCGGACCAGCCACGGCAGATCCTGCGGCTTGTCGGAGGAAAGTTCGCCACCCGGACCACCACGACCCTGCTGGCCGCTCCCGGTGTCGGTGCTGCCGGCTTTGGTGAGCCCGCGCAGCGTCGAGTTGCCCTTGAGGCGCAGCCCAGCTTTCTCGAAGGTGGTGCCGTCGATGGAGACGGTGGCCTCGATCCACTTCTTGGAGCTGTCCGCGACGTAGGCGTCGATCATCGCGTCGTAGTCGGCCTGCTCGAACGTGAACCCGATGTCGTGCACGGTGCTGTCGTCGAACAGCCCGCTGCCCGCGGTGTCACCGCCTCCCGAAGAACTGGTCTCCGCGCAGGCGCCCAGCACGGCCAAGCCGACGACGCCGGCGAGCGCAGCGCCGAACGATCGGCGGGACAGGGTGTAAGGAGGCATCAAGGTCACCCTTCGTCACGGGTACGGCTGACCAACGCAAGGAAAGCCGGTCATCCGAGGATCGGCTTGTGCCCCGCCTGTGCCCTCGCTGAAAGCCTCGGCCGACTCGCCGGGCACCGAATCGCGCCGCACGAGCAGAGCTGGAGCAGCCTCCGACAGACGCGTGCCGAGGATGCAGCCGGACCAACGAGGATGGCCGTTCTGCCCGGGCAGCCTTGGCTAATCGGCACTCATTCGTGAGGTGAAAGCCGGTCCAATTCGTCGAGCCACCTCCGCATGACTGCCAGACCTTCCCGGTAGTGGACCGATGTCGGCTTGTTGAGGAACCCGTGGGAACTGCCCTTCACCACGGTCGCGACCACCGGGACGCCCTCATCGCTGAGGCGCTCGGCGTACAGCTCGCTGGAGGCCCGCAGCGTGTCCGCGTCCGCGTCGACGAACAGCGTCGGCGGAATGCCGCCGACCGCCGCCGTCGCCGGAGACGCCGCCGGGTCGTCGAGCACCGTCACGTCGCCGACGAAGTTCAGGGTGATCCGGCGGTACGCCTCCGCGGTGAACTGACGTCTCACCGCCGAGGCATCGATACTGGCCTGCAACGCGGCCGGGATCGACGGCAACTCCACGTGAAAGGCGCCGTAGGCGAGGATCAGGCCCGCCGGCCGGTGGCCTTCCGCGCGAAGGGTGGCGGAGGCCGACAGGTTCGCGCCGGCACTCGCCCCACCCAGCACCACCCGGCGCGCCGGATAGCGGCCGACCGTGTCCAGGTAGGCGTCAAGTACATCGTGAACCGGCACCGGGAAGTTGTTGCGGTGCGGCCGAACGGGACGTCTCGTCAGCAGCAGCGGCAGAAACGACACCTTGCGGTAGTCGACCGCGACGACCGGCCGCCCAGTACGCGCCAGATCCATCGCCACCGCATGCGACTCGGCCATCCGCAGGCTGCCACCGACATAGGCGCCACCGTGAACCCAGACGACCACCTCGGCATCGGGCCGCTGCACCGCCGGAAGGTACTCACGGGTGCGCACCGGGCCATGCCGGCCGGCCACCTTCCGGGAACGCCAGGTCACCTCGGGATCCACCATGCCGGAGATCATCCACGGTGCGGGCTCACCCGAGTGAACCGGCATGTGCCTGCATGTGACTCGGTCAGGCCACCCGGCCCAGCTCCGGCGTGTACGGGCACCACCGTCGTCCCGCCGATCGACGTCAGCCGTGCTGATGAGCCGACGACAGCGGCGGCGGCCCTGGTCGCCGGCATCGTGGGATCCGTGGTCGTCGCACACCGGGCGAACTGGTGGACGCCCGGCGCCAAGGCATCGACGGTCGAATATGTTGACACGGTCACGTAACCGGACGGAAACTTCTGAGAGCGCTCTCTCCGCCGTTCTCCGCGAACTCGGAAGAAGGTCATCCCCGTGACACTGCGTACTCGCCTGGCGGCCGCAGCCGCCACTCTCCTCACCGCCGCCGGCCTGACAGCGATCGCCGCCTCCGCCGACGCGGCGCTCCCGCCGCCCCCGTCCGGCTGGACCCAGGTCTGGGCCGACGACTTCACCGGCGCCGCCAACACCCTGCCCAGCGGCGCCAACTGGATCATCGACACCGGTCACAACTACCCCGGCGGCCCGGCAAACTGGGGCACCGGCGAGATCCAGAACTACACCAACAGCACCGCCAACCTGGCCCACGACGGGTCCGGCAACCTGCGCATCACCCCGATCCGCAACGCCAACGGCCAGTGGACGTCGGCCCGCATCGAAACCCAGCGCACCGACTTCAAGGCGCCGACCGGCGGCGTCCTGCGCATCGAAGGCCGCATCCAGATGCCGAACGTCACCGGCGACGCGGCCCTCGGCTACTGGCCGGCGTTCTGGGCGCTCGGTGCGCCCTATCGGGGCAACTACCAGAACTGGCCGGCCATCGGTGAGTTCGACGTGATGGAGAACGTCAACGGGATCAACTCGGTCTGGGGTGTGCTGCACTGCGGCGTCAACCCGGGCGGCCCGTGCAACGAGACCAACGGCCTGGGCGCCAGCCGCGCCTGCCCCGGCTCCACCTGCCAGTCGGCCTTCCACACGTACGCGTTCGAATGGGACCGCAGCGTCTCGCCCAACCAGCTGCGCTGGTACGTCGACGGCCAGCAATATCACACTGTGACCCAGGCTCAGATCGGCGAGCCGCACTGGTCGAACATGACCAGCCACAACGGCTACTTCCTGCTGCTGAACGTGGCGATGGGCGGCGGCTTCCCGAACGGTGTCGCCGGGTTCACCACCCCGACCGCGGCCACCGTCTCCGGCCGCTCGATGCTGGTCGACTACGTCGCCGTCTACACCCGCGGCGGCGGCCCCACCACCCCGCCCACCTCCAACCCGCCGGGTGGAGTGCGCGACGCGTACGCCCAGATCCAAGCGGAATCGTTCAACGCCCAGGGCGGCATCGCCACGGAGGCGTGCAGCGAGGGCGGGCAGAACATCGGCTGGATCGCCAACGGTGACTGGGCGCAGTACAACAACGTGGAATTCGGCAGCGGTGGCGTGCGCGACTTCGTCGCCCGGGTGGCCTCCGGTACCGCGGCCAGCGGCCTGGTCGAGGTACGCATCGACAGCCGCTCCAACGCACCGATCGGCAGTTTCGCGATCGCCAGCACCGGCGGCTGGCAGACCTGGCGTTCGGTGCCCGGCAACGTGGCGAACGTGACCGGGCGGCACACCGTCTTCCTGACTTTCACCAGCGGTCAGCCGAACGACTTCGTCAACGTCAACTGGTTCCAGTTCCGCCGCTGAGCCGTACCTGAACGATGCGCCGCGACCGACGGCTGATTCCCGGGACCTACTCGGAGGTATGACCGGGTCCTGGGAATCAGCCGGGTTGATCAGCGCCGAACCGAACCGCGGCGGCAACCAGGGCACGAGCCGCGGCAGGCTGTTGGTGGTGGCGATCTTGTCAGCGCCAGGGTGCACAGCGCCAACGCCGTCACCACGATCGTGCGCGAGCTGAAGCGGCGCATCAGCAGCGGGCCCAGGGTGGAGCTGATCACGCCGCCGACCAGGACCGGCGACAGCACCAGGCCGGCCGCGTCGGCGGCGGTGGAGAAAGCGGCGGGCAGGGCGAACGCGGCGGCGACGCCCTGCAGCGCCCGGCCGGCGAGCAGCACAGGCCGCAAACCGAACTCCTCGCTGATGGCCGGCAGCGCCGTGGCGACCGCCACCGGCACCGCCCGCCACCGGTCAGTGCCGCGGCCGCAGTCGGGCGAGCCAGCCCACCGTCTCGTACGGGATCTACAGCTGGTCGGAGCCGAGGGACCGCACGTACGTCGATGACGTCGATGGTCACCGGCGCCTGGTCCTCACGCCGCACGCCGTAGCCGCAGTCCGGGATGCGTCGACGACGTGCCGCCGTCACCTCGTGTGTCGCTGACGGAAAGCCAAGAGCCCGGGAGGCCACCTCGTTGTCGTAGTGGACAGATCACCTCTGACATGGCATTCCAGTCGGTGATGTCCGGTCGCCGCGACGCTGCCGTACGCTGTTGCTCTCCGGCGCCCGCAGGCGGAAGGCGGTGCATGACAATCAGACGCCGGCGCAGTCTCCTGGCGGTCGTGCTGCCGCTCGGCGCTGTCTCCACTCTGCTCACCGCAGCCCTCGCGATCGCCGTCAACGCCGCGACAGCGCTTCCGCCGCCCTGGCCGTACGGCTTGGAGGTACTTCGGCGGCACCCGTTCGAGTCCGTCGCTGTGATCAACGCTGCGTTGCTGATCATCGGTGCCGTCATGCTGTCGCTGAGCCATCGCAGCGAGGCGAACGCAAGCGACGGTCCGCTGCCACCTGCCCCGGCGGCAGTGCCGGGCTGGGTGATCGAGCGTCCCACCGAGCTGCGCGCCCTGATTCAGCAGTTGACCACCGGCCGGACCGTCGGCATCACCACCGCGTTGCACGGCGCCGGCGGGTTCGGCAAGACCACGCTTGCCGCCATGGTGTGCCGGGACCGGCGGGTGCAAAAGCGTTTCCAGGGCCGGATCTACCGGGTCACTCTCGGGCGTGACCTGCGCGATCGCGCGGCGATCGCGTCGAAGGTCTGCGACCTTGCCGAAATGATCAACGGCAAACGTACGGCGCTCGAGGACGTCCGGCTCGCCGGCGAGCACCTCGGCCGGATCCTCGACTCGCACAAGCCGGTTCTGCTGGTCATCGACGACGTGTGGGACCGTGCGCAGTTGGAGCCGTTCCTGTCCGGGGGCGCAAAGTGCGCACGACTCATCACCACCCGGAGCCCGTCGACACTGCCGGAGCAGGCGGCGACCGTCCTGGTCGACCAGCTTTCGTGGGCTCAGGCCCGGCAAATGCTCACCTGGGAGCTGCCGCCGATCTCCAGCTCCCTGCTCAGCGGCCTGCTCGGCGCGACCGGCCGATGGCCGTTGCTGCTGCGGCTGGTCAATCGCATGCTGGTCGATCTCGTGCATGCCGGGGCTGTCGCGGACAGCGCCGCTGCCGACGTCCTGGCCCGGCTTCGCCGTTTAGGACCCGCGGCCGCGGATCCGAGTGAGCCCGGGCACGTCGACCTCGACGAACCCGAGCAGCGCGCACTCGCCGTCCAAGCCACGATCGACGCGAGCCGGTCCCTGCTGACCGACGAGAACAGGCAACGGCTGGCGGAGCTCGCGATATTCGCCGAGGACGAGCAGATTCCGGTCGAAGTGGTGCTCGCTCTGTGGCAGGCGACCGGCGGACTGGACCCGGTCGACGGGCGCCGGCTCTGCCGGCGCCTGGCCGATCTCGCCCTGCTGCAGCTGTCCGCGCACGCCGGTGGGCACCTCAGCGTCCACGATGTGGTACGCGACTTCCTGATGCACGAGCTCGGCCGGGATCAGGCAGCACACCTGCATACCGCCCTGCTCGACGCGTTCCGGGTGCCTGCCGCCGCCGCGCCGCCCGGGACAGCACCGACGTCCCCGGCACGGGTGCCGGCCTGGTGGACGCTGCCCGCGAACGCGCGGTACCTCTGGGACCAGTTGTTGTGGCACCTCACCCACGCCGGCCGCACCGACGAGGCGGAAACGCTGGCCACCGACCTGCGATGGATCGGTGCGCGGCTGCTGCGAGAGGGGCCTTACGCCCCGCTGGCCGACTTGGCTGCGGTGGGCACACCGCGTGCCGACACGGCTCGCCGCGCCCTGCAGCAGGCGGCGCATCTGCTGGCGCCGACCGAGCCCGCGCACGCGCTCGTCGACGTGCTCCACGCCCGCATGCACGGCAGTCCCCTCTGGGGTGAACAGGCGGCGCAACCCTCGCCGCTGTCCCACCCGCCACGTCTGAACCCGGCGTGGCCCCTGCCCGATTCCCATGTGCAATTCGACCGGGTGCTCGACGGCAACCGTGCCACCGACGTGATGGCGGTGGCACCCAACGGGCAGTGGTGGGTGAGCGCGGGCCAGCAGGTGCGCCTGTGGGACACCACCCGGATGCAGGTACGCGCCACCCTCACCGGTCACCGCCGGGCAGTGCGCGGGGTGGTGATCGCACCGGACAGCTCCTGGCTGGCCACCGCCGGCGGTGACGGCGCCGTGGGCATCTGGGACGCCGCAACAGGGGCACTGCGCACCTGGTTACGCGGGCATTCGAGCTGGGTCAAGGCGGTCGCCGTCACCCCGGACGGGGAACGCCTGGTGACGGCCGGCGGTGACGGCACCGTCGGCGTCTGGAACGTGCAAGGCGGACAGTGCGTCGCGATGCTGACCGGGCACCGCGGTGCCGTACACACCGCGACCGTTGCCCCGGACGGCGACTGGTTCGCCACCGCCGGCAACGATGCCACGATCCGCGTGTGGGACGCGACGTCGCTGACCGAACGTGTGGTCCTTCACGGGCACAGCGGAGCGATCCACCAGTTGATCGCCGAGACCGGCGGAAACGGCCTGATCAGTGCCGGAGACCGGACCGTACGGGGATGGGACTGCGCAACCGGAAGACTCGAGAGCGAACTCGTACGCCACGACAACCCGGTCACCGGTGTGGCGATGCCGTCGCACGGGCAGTGGATCGTCACGATCGGCGACGGCCGCCTCCAGATGTGGGACAAGTCCGGGCGACGGCTCGAGCCTCCCACGGACCGGCGTCCGTGGGTGAACGCGGTCGCCGTCTTCAACGACGACGACCGGCTGGCGATCGGCTACGCCGACGACACCGTCCAGATCGTCGACGCCCGCCCGGCACGCGTGAACGCCGTGGCGCCACCACACGCCGAACCGACGACCGCAGTCGCGTTCGCCCCGGACGGCCGCATCGTCGGCTCCGCCGGGCGCGACGGCGGCACCCGGCTGTGGGCGGTGTCATCACCCGACCTCGTCACCGCCACCGACGATGTCGCCCGGGCATTGCGGTTCCGGCCCGACGGGACAGCCGCCGTCGTCGGGCGCACCGGCGTGGTCATCTACGATCGGCTCGGCAGGATCGTGGAGTCCTGCACCGTGGGCGTCTCCCCCGGGGAATCAATCGACCTGGCGCTGGACGGCTCCTGGTTCGCCGCCGTCGACGCAAAACACATTCGCCAGTACCGGGTGCCGTACGGCGCACAGATCAACGAATGCCCCGTGGACGTGGAGCGCATCACGACGATCCTCGCGCACCCCGACGGCGACCGGGTCGTACTCGGCTCGGCCGATGGGTTGCACCAGGTGCACATGGCGTCTCGCCGCCGGTTGTGGAGCACGCCTACCAGACGGGTCAGCGCGCTCGGGATCGCACCCTCGGGAGACCTGCTCGTGGCCGGCTTCGTGGACGGCACGCTCGCCGCGTTCGACGCATCGACCGGAACGGAGCGGTGGTCCACCAGCCGGCATCCCGACGCTCCGCCGCCGGACGGGCACACCAGCCCGGCGCCCCGTCAGGTCACCGCCGTTGCCTTCGCGGCGGACGGGAGCTGGTTCGCCGCCACCGACAACGACGGATCCGTGCGACTGTGGGACGCTGCCGCCGGCCGCTGCCTCACCATGAGCCGCACCGACGGGCCGCTGTCCTGCTGCGCGGTGTCTGCCGACGGCCAGCGGGTCGCCGTCGGCGGCGGCCGCGGCATCACGATGTTCACCGTAGATACCGCCCGCTGAGTGCGGTCCGCACCAGCTGGCGTCCCTCGAGACACGCCCGCAAGGCGGCCTGGAGATACCGGATCATGAGCCCGGCGTTGAGGTAGCGCAACAGAAGAACCTGCAACGGCGCGATGAGGGCCGGCGCCAGCCGTTCACGGCTCATCCTGAGTGCGACGGCCGCCACCAAGATGTGCCCGGCCAGCACGGACGCCCACGCGACGCCGAGATCCGCGTTCCCGGTGACGACCGCGACCACAAGGGGTGCCTCCGCCAGCGGTGCGAGAACCGGTACCGCCACCTGACCGACGAGGGCGGCCCGCCATGACCACGAGTCCGGTTGCCGCTGCTGCTGTCCCGGCGCGCGCAGATACTTGCCGACCCGCAGAATGGTGGCCGCCGTCCACCTCCCGCGCTGCCGGCGCAGTTGCCACAGCGAGCTCGGGACCTCCGTCCATGCATGTGCGGCCGGCTCGTACACCACCTTCCAGCCGTCGCGCTCCAGCGAGATGATCGCATCGACGTCCGGCCGCAGCGTGTCGTCACTGAAGCCGCCGGTCTCCTGCAGCGCCCCGCGGCGGAAAGCCACGGCACTCCCGGAGCCTGCGTACGCGCGACCCCATCGGCTGTGACGCGCCGGGTTGAGCCGCGTCTCGTATTCGACATGCAGCACTCGGCTCGTCCACGAGCCGCGATTCCCCACCTTCGTGTGCGCCGCGACCGCGCCGACCTGCGGGTCAGCGAACGGTCCGGTCAGCAGGCGAACGAGGCCGGGTTCCACGACGCCGTCGCCGTCGACGACCACGACGAGGTCGTGCCGACTCCAGGCGAGGCCGACGCTGATGCTGTCCACGTAGCCGCGATGCGGCGGGCGCACCACCCGAACGTTCGTCAGGCCCATCGCCTCGACAAGGTCGCCAGTGCCGTCGGTCGAGCCGTCGTCGACCACCACCACCTCGATGCCGTGTGGATGGTCACCAGTTGCTGCGGCACGCACAGCCGCCGTGATGCCCTCCTTCTCGTTGTAGGCCGGAATGATGACCGAAACCGGGCCAGGCGGCACCATCGGATCCCGGTCGTACCGTTCGCGGGCGCGCAGACAGCGCACCAGGAGCGCGATGACCGCTAGGTCACTGAGCAGCACAATGATCATGCTCAGCCGCTCCACCACTGGAATAGCCACGTCAGCAGGTATACCAGGGCCGGCAGGCAGCTCCGTCCGGGATTCCGCCGACCGGGTACGCCGCGGCCATCGCCGGCCGGGCAGTGCGGCGGCTCGACATCCATGATGGACGCGTTCGGGAAAGCGTCCATCGAGAGGATCAGCGTGTGACCGCACCGACTCGCACACCCCGTACCTCCCGGCCGTGGCACCTGTGGGTGGCCGCCATCGTGATACTGGCGCTGTACGCGGGCGGCGCCCGCGACTATCTGCTTATCCTCGCCGGCGACACCGGCTACATGAGCCGGCAGTTCGGACCCGACGGCGTCGCCTACTTCACCGGCTATCCCCTCGCCTTGCGCGTCGTCTGGACGATCAATATCGTCGGCGGGCTCGCGGCTGCATGCCTGCTGCTGGCACGCAGCCGCTGGGCGGTCGTGGCGGCGGTGACCAGCGCGACAGCCCAGGTGGTGTTGTTGGTGGCGACATTCGGATTCCGCGACCGGTGGGCGGCGCTGGGGGCTGCGACGTCGTGGTTCGACCTCGGCATCGGCGTCGTCGCCGTGCTGTTCGCCGGGTACTGCCGACAGCTGGGGCGCCGAGGGCTGCTGCACTGACCCCGCCCCGAGGACGGCCACCGGTGCGGATCGCACCGGTGGCCGCCGGGTTCACATCACTGCTGCTATCGGAATTGCTGCTACCGGACCGTGCGGGTCAGGGGTAGGCCACGACCTGACGGGGGGTGGTGTTGCCGGCGGGGTTGGGAACGGCGCCACCGGTGTCGTTGACGACGTTGGCGATGGTGCCGACGTCGCCGAGCGAGACGGTCAGGACGCTGCGGAGCCGGACCCCGGGCCGGTTGGGCACCTCGAACGCCCGGTCCACTCGGACACTCGGGTTCACGTTGAAGTAGCAGTAGGAGCCGCCACCCCAGAGCTCGTGGTCGGTGACGTTGTCAGCCACCTTGTAGGCGGCGTAGCCGTTGCCGCGAGGGCCGATCCAGGCAGCCTGATTGGGTACGTCGTACGGCTTCTCGTTCTGGAAGAAGATCGTCCGTCCGCGGTTACCGTTCCAGATCACCTCGTACTTCTGGTAGTGCTCCACGAACAGGCCGGTGGCGAGGACGTCGTCACCGTTCACGATCAGGCCGGTGTCGCCGGGGTTGACCGTCCACCCGGTGGGTGCGCCGCCGTGGTCGGCCCGCCAGGCCCAGATGTGGTCGATGATCGTGTCGTCGCTGTGCACGACGAGGGTGGTGGTGGCCTTGCCCTGGACGCTGCTGCCGATGCGGAAGAAGACGTCCTGCAGGCTGATCGGGTTCGCGGCGTGGTCGGTGTGCACGCCGGCCCGTCCGACGCTCATCAGCGTCGGGCTGTTCGTCGTCCCGGCGTCGAAGGTCAAGCCGCTGACCTTGACACCGTCCACGTCGGCGACGTTGAGGGCCTCGACCCCGCCGGTCGGGATCAGGGTCGGGAAGCCGATGCCGGTGACCACGGTGTTGGCGCGGGTGACCCGGATCGTCTCGCTGAGTGAGTAGGTGCCCGGGGTGAAGAACAGGTTCAGGCCCTGAGCCAGTGCCTGGTTGATCCTGGCGGCGCTGTCCCCGGGCTTGGCGACGTAGAACTCGCGCATCGGAATCGAGGTGCCGGCCGTGTTCGGCCAGGTGGCGCCGGCGGAGTTGCGCCGCAGAGCGGGAACGAACACGCGGTAGAGGCCGGCGCTGTCGACGTACAGATAAGGCTTCTCCCGCGTCACCGGGGTGGTCGCCAGGGTGGTGTGCGGCGGGTTCGGGAACGCGTTGGCCGGGGCGCCCTGCACGCCGGAGTAGACCATGTTCCACACCCCGCCGTCCCAGCGCCCGATCCGGCTGTCGCGGGTGTACCACTGCTGCTGGGAACCGGACGACACGACGCCGTCGACGATCGAATCGGCGAGGTAGCCGCCACTGGAGTAGCCCTGCCCGTTGTCCTGGTTCGACGGCGCCAGGGTCAGGTTGCCTTTGATGTGCACCCGGCGCATCGGGGCGGCCTGGGAGACGGCCCACCGGTTGGTGCCGCCCTCGGGCACGATCGACAGGTTCTCCATGCTGCGCCAGAAGTTCTGGGTCGCGTTGGACTCGTCACCGTAGTTCCAGCCCGAGTCGACGTTGATCGCGCCGTTGATCGTCACGTCGTCGGGATTGACGCCGAGACCGGCGATCGTGGTGTAGAAGCCGACGTTGGCCCAGACCCGCCCGTAGGTGCCGGGCTTGAAGAGGAAGACATGGCGCTGGCTGCCGAACTGCGCGGTCGGGCTGCGCAGCTGCGCGTTGAACGCCTGGTCAACGGCCGACTGGATGGTCGACGCCGGGGTGGAGGGCTCGAAGATCCGCACGTTCGGGCCGAGGTCCGGGGTGTCCGAGGTGGGAAGCGTCGGAGTCGTGCCACTGCCGAAGACCTGAAATTCCCAGAGCGAGTAACCGTACGGGGTGGCGCGCGTGGTGCCGTTCATCCGGACGTAGCGGCCGCTGCCGGTGACATTGAGGGTCTGCACACCGGCCCTGCCTGCCGTGACCGGACTGATGTTCGTCCAGGTGGTGCCGTTCGGGGAGGTCTGAATGGTGAACGCCGAGGCGTACGCCGCCTCCCAGTTCAGCACGACCTGGCTGATCGACTGGGTACTGCCCAGGTCGACCTGCAACCACTGCGGGTCGGCGAACGTGCTGGACCAACGGGTGCCGGCGTTACCGTCGACGGCGGCGGACGCGGGGAAGGCGGCACTCTCGACGGACGAGGCGGTGGCCGGCTTGCTCTGCGAGATCAGGGCGTCCGCGGCGCTGGCTGTGGTGGCGACCGAGACGACGGCGGCACCGAGGGCGGCGGTGAGAGCAGCGCTCAGCACGATCCGCCCGCGGCGTCGGCGCTGGTGCGGCGGCGGGGAGGTCAGGGTTGGGGATGTCATGGACCTGCCTGTTCGGACGGTGTGGTGGGAGTAATCGCGTGACAACGAGGGGAGAGCGCTCTCTGGATGGGATTGTTACCGCGGTGTTGCAGCTCGTCAATATGTCGATAACAAGCAATCGGCGCTGGCCGGAACAGTTATCGGCAAAAGTTTTCCCGGAAAACTGTTATTCCGCGCATCGAGCCTGGTGACAGAGGTAAAAGGCGGCGACTCCGGCCAACCTGCCCGACCGCACCCTGTTCGGTTCCGGAACCGCACCACGCCGGCACCGCCCAGCAACTCGTCCGGAAATCCACGGCGCGGCGAGAACATTTCGTCCGGTGATTTTCATGCCGCCAGGGATTTGAGGTCCCGGGTCGAGCAGGGTGAGCTGTACGCCCTTCTCGGCTCCCCCGGAGCCGCCCGCACGAGGGCGTCAGGACGGCTGGCAGGACCGGCGATCACGCGGGCCGGGTGGTGTTCGAACAGGCGCTTTCTCACGCCGGCGCTCTGCTCGCCGATTGAACTGGTATGACCGGTGATGTGCGCACCGCTGCGGCGGGACGAACAAGCGCGAGCGAGTTCGCCCGAGATCAGCGTGTGGTCTCCTCCGCCGTCGCGGTGCTCGCCGTCAGCCTGGCGGTCGCCATGGTCTCCTACGGGTGGGACTGGTGGGACGCGATCGACGAGGGCGGGATCCCCGAGCCCGACGAATGGCTGGGGATGGCCGGCGCGGCCTGCCTGCCGCTGGCTGCGGTGGCGATCGTGCGCCTCGTCCGGCTCCAGCAGGTGCTCGCCCGCCGGGCTCAGGAAGCCGCCGCAGCGTTCGAGGACACCGTGCACACCGCGCACGGCTGGGTCTGGCAGGCCGACACCGGCCTGCGGATCACGTACGCGAGCGATGCCGTACACGCTCTGCTCGGCCATCAGGGTGAGCACCTGGTCGGCCACAACCTGCTCGAGGTGGTGAGCGACGACCCGACGGCGGCCGCCGTGGACCCGGCCGACTGGCACGACCAGGTCACCCGCACCCGCCATCACGACGGCTCGACCCGGTACCTGAGCAGCACCGTTGCGCCGATGCGCGACCACACCGGCACGGTCGTCGGATACCGGGGATTCACCAGCGACGTCACTGCCGAGACGATCAGCTCGCTCGAGCAGGACGAGCGCCGGCGCACGGCCGAGCAGACGCGCATCCGTATCCAGCGGGCCATCCAGAATCCGGACTCGTTGCAGGTGATGTTGCAGCCGATCGCCGAGGTGCAGGGCCAGCAGGTCGCCGGGATGGAGGCGCTCGCCAGGTTCACCGAGGAGCCGTACCGGCCGCCGAACGAGTGGTTCGCCGAAGCCTGGGAGGTGGGCCTGGGTCCGGATCTGGAGCTGCGGGCCGTCGAGCTGGCCTACAGCCGCCTGGCCGAGCTGCCGCCGCACGCCTACCTGTCGGTCAACGTGTCGGCGCAGACCCTGCTCGACGATCGATTCCTCGACACACTGCTCGGACTCGGCGCGGACACACACCGGGTCGTGGTGGAGGTGACGGAGCACGCGCTGATCGAGGACTACGACGCGCTGGCCGATGTGCTGCACCGGATCCGCGCGCTGGGCGCGCGCCTGGCCGTCGACGACGCCGGAGCAGGGTACGCCTCGATGCAGCACATCCTGCGGCTGCGCCCGGACATCATCAAACTCGACCGCAGCATCGTGGCCGACAGCAACGTCGACCCGGCACGTTTCGCGCTGATCGGCGCGATGGCCAGCTTCGGGACGTCACTGGGGATGACCGTGGTCGCCGAAGGCGTGGAGACCGCGGGCGAGTTCGCGGCGCTCGCCGAGAACCGGGTCAGCCACGCCCAGGGCTACTATTTGGCGCGTCCCTCCGCCGAACCGGTCCTCGACCTGACCACGGAGCCCGCCACCCGTGCGGCGTGATCCCGCCGATCCTGGACGCAAAGGCCCGGAACACTGTCCCGCACGGCCCGCACGAGCAGCGTCGCGAGCGTGAACGACACAGCGACGACAAGCACAGCGGCAGCGGTCCGCAGTTGCGCGTCGGCAGGCGCCCGCAACGGGTGCCGAGGATCGGGGCGGTCGCGTTCCCATGCATTCGACGGTGCCCAATCCATGCCGTAGGTCTCGACGGCCTCATGACGGACCGATGTCGATCCTGCCCGGTCTGCGGAAACCGGACGACGCCGGCCTGTCCACCAGCGACTGGCCGGGCTCGACTCACCGGGCGCACCGCTGCCGACCGTCACACGATCGACATGATTCCGCGCATGCAGCGTGAGGATCAGCCAGAAGAATTGCGGCGAGCTGAACACTCCCTGGCTGGTTGTGGGGGGTGCCGACTGCAGGCACCCCACAACCAGCTGCTCCATCACGGCCACTACGAGAAACTGCGAGGCGGTGAGTCCCATGGCGGAACAGGCGGGCGCCCTCAGCCAGGTCATCTGTGTGGTGCGCCGACCGGCCACCCTGATCGGGCTCGCCGCTCTGGCGCTGGCCACCGCGGCCGACTGGGCGACGAACCACCGCTGGTGAAGGCGGCCGCCGCGCGGGCTCAGCCCTCATCGTCGGCGCCACGGGCCTGTCGGTTGCGGCACCGCCTCGGTGAGGGCGCGCGAACGCAGATGGCTGATTAGCACGGCGCCACGCGCTCACTGAGCTCCTGGGCGTACTGCGGGTAGAGGTCGCGGCGCTGCATCGCCGGTGCAAATTGAGCTGCTGAGGGGTGCTGCGGCGGTGCGGACATGGTCGCGCCTGCTGGCGGTGTGGTGGGTGCGGAACCGGCAGGCGGTCCCTACTGGGCCGGGCCGGACGTCTGGGAATCGCCCGGCGGTGTCACGGACAGCCGGTTACAAACGTCCACGACCCCGGGAATGTCCCACGCCCGCTGACGCATCGCGCCGTGTGCCTGCACCGACGCGACGGAGCCGAGCAGGATCACCACCCGGTTCTGCACCTGAACCCTCATCCGGGCGCCCACGATGTGGGGGTCGCCGTGCAGCGAAGCCGCGAAGACCTCGGCGATCATGTCGTCGGTCGACAGGCTGCGCGAGCAGTCGTCGAACTCCTCCCAGTCGTCCTCGCCGTCGGAGTAATCGTCCATGATCTTCCTTCGCGGATGGTCGCACCGAAGTTGAAGAGCCAGACTTCCCGCAGCACGTGGCGCCTGCCCCGCGAAGCGATGACAATCTCGTGACAACCCGTCCATTCGGTGCATCGTGATCGAAGGACCGTCCCCGGCGGCGCCAGAAGCCGGCTCAGTCGCTGGCACCGTCGAACCGCAGCGCCGCGAAGGTCCGCGGCAGCGAGAAAGCGGCCAGGTCAGCCGGGTCGGGAGCGGACCCGCGGGGCCGACAGGTCGGCGGAGGAGAGGACCTCCCCTGTCCGCAGGGCGCACAAGGCGGTCAGTAGCTGCGGGGACGGCGCGGTAAAGCAGAGCTGCACACCCCGGGTGGTGGCGCGGGCCTGTTCCGCGATGATGACGCTCAGCCCCGCCCGGTCGATGTGATCAGCTCCGGACAGATCCACGACGACCCGCTCGTGGCCGGCGATGGCCCAGCCGAGCGCGTCGCGCAGCAGCGGCGCGGACCCGGCATCGATCTGTCCGCGGACCGCGACAACCGCAGCACGGTCGTGCTCCCCGATGCGGACTGTGGCCAGGCCGGCGGTTGCGGGGAGGCTGCCAGCGGTTGCGTCATGCTCGTCGTCCTTCCGTTTGGTAAGGACGAGGTTCGCTGCACCACGTGGTGGTGAGCGCACAGCTCCATGTCATTTGTTTGACAGAAATGGTCAGCCTCGGCGCGGTTCAGCGGGAGCGGAGGACGGCCACGGCTATCGCTGCTGTCACCACCACACACGTGACGAGGACGCCGACGGCACCCCAGAGCACCATCAGAACCGACAATCCTGCCCATACCAGCGCGGCCACGACCGCCAGCACCGCAAGCAGGACTCGCCGCGGGATCATCCGGACCGGGCGGGCCAGTGCCGGATCCTCAGCCGTCAAATGCCCGACGATCTCGTCGAACTCGCGACGCGTGTCTCTGGCGGACACTTCCTCACCACCTCAGGGTCGGCGCCGGATGGGTCACGGATGCCGCTGGCCGGCCGCTGGCCACGGTAGGCAGTCCGGTCTGCGGTCCCGGCACAAATCCTTGTCGATTCGGTGACAACGACGCGTGTGGCGTACCGATGTCCCGGGCCGCTCCTGAACGGCAACCCCGTTGCCCTCAGCCGCATCCTGCAACCCGGACGAAACCAGCCGATCGAGGAGGGTCCCCGAACGCAACCGAACAGAAAGCCCGATCTACTCATGCTCAGCGCTCGCTTCGGCGCCGCCGCCCTCGCCTGCTCGCTGTTGGTCGGCCTTCCGCTCCCGGCCGCACCGGCGGCTGCCGCATCGTCCGCGGCCGCCGCGGCGCCGACGATGGCCACGCGGATGGCGGCGGTACGCACCGCCAAGACGATCAACTACTACCCGTCGAACGCGGGCTGGTCGGCGATGTGGACCAACTTCAACCCCGCCAAGATCGACGCCGACCTGGCCCGGGCACGCCAACTCGGCGCCGACAACGTACGGGTCATCGTCTTCCCGCAGACCTTCGGCTATCCGACGCCGAAGAGCACCTACACCGACCGGCTGGCGAAGTTCGTCAGCATCGCCGACGCGCGCGGCCTGACCGTCAAGCTCACCCTGTTCGACTGGTGGGACGGCTACACCGACGTCACGCGCAGCATCGCCTGGGCCAGGGCAGTGCTTGCACCCTACGCGCGTGACCCGCGGGTGATCACCGTCGAGTTGAAGAACGAGTTCCAGCCCGCCGACGCCGCCGCCGTCGCGTGGGTGCGCAAGCTGATCCCGGCGGTACGTTCCGTCGCGCCGACGATGCCGCTGACCCTGTCGGTCGACGGTCAGACCGGCGCCGCCGGCCTGGCAAAGATCAAGAAATCGCTGACCGGTACGCCGCTGGACTACTACGACTTCCACTTCTACGGCAACTCCGAACGGGCCCTCGCCGAGATCCGCAAAGCACAGGCCGCGGTCACACCGGCCCCGCTCGTCATCGGTGAGACCGGGTTGAGCAGCACGTCCGCGAGCGAAGGCGAGCAGGCTGCCTACCTGGCGCGGACCTTCCGCGCCGCGAAGGAGGCCGGTGTCGCGTCGGTGGCCCCGTGGACGCTCGACGACTTCGCGCCCGGCGCGATCCCCGCCCAATCAGCGGTCTCGGCGATTCCCGCGCAGTACACGTTCGGCCTGCACCGCGCAGACGGCACCGGCAAGCCCGCCGCCGGCGTGGTCCGCGGCGCCTGGACCGCTGGGACGACACCGAACAGCATCCTGAACCTCGGCTTCGAATCTGCTGCCGCGCACTCACCGTGGCAGCAGAACCTGCCGCAGGCCGGCCGCGCTGTGATCACCACCGGCACGGCCCGCACCGGCAAGTACTCGGCCCGGTTCGCCCGCACGACCCGCACCAGCAGCGGGCTGCCCTCGCTGCGCGTCGCCCCGATCACGCCGGTCCAGCCCGGCTACCGCTGGCGCGCCGAGGCGTACGCCCGCGGCGTCAACGCCACCGGCACCACCGAGATCGCGCTCAGCTGGTTCGACGCCACCGGCAGGTGGATCGGGCAGGACACCTCCAACCGGCTGCCGAAAGGCAACAGCAGCTGGACCAAGCTCGTCGTCGAGACGGTCGCCCCGGCCGGCGCCGCCGGCGTCCAGCTGCACCTGAAGTCCGGCGACAACACCGGCACCGTCTGGTTCGACGACGTCGCCGTGTCGTGAAGCATCGACTGCGGCGCGGTCACGCCTCAGACGGCATCCGATGAACCGCCACGCAGGTATGACCTACTTGCGAAGCATCCGATTGGCGCTTCCCGCCCTTTTTCTGGCTACTGGCGATGCCGAGCAGGCAATTCTGCTGCCTGCTTTGGGACGATGTGCGTCCTGGATTCCGTCTGACGTGATCCTGATCATGAATCGCCGTTGCTGATCGGGGCGACGGTCCGCGGCTCTGACCCGAGTAGATCCCTATCATGACCGCTCGCCGATCGGGGTCCACTGCCATTGTCGTCTCCTGTTTTCGACCGCCACACAGTCGCCACCGACGTTACTGCATTGCCAGTGCAGATTCATCCGTCAGTGGCAGAGAGTCAGAAGCCGGCCGCCGCCGCAGCAAGAGGCGATCACCGCTATCAGAAGCGCGGTGACACCGCGGGCCACAACGGCGCCATTGGCGCGGCCCCGCCACGTCGGCGGCAGCAGTTGCTCTACGGTGATCAGCAGCATCCAGGCCAGAAGCAGCGACGGGAACAGCAGGTCCCATTCCTCGTTGACGAACACGCTCGCATTGCCGTTCCCGCCGTAGTTCGGGCACTCGGTGACATCCGTGACCGGGTCCAGAAACAGCAGCGTCATCCCGATCGCCGCGCCGCCGATGGACAGGACCCAGAAGCCGCTCATGAACGAACGGCCCGGCGCTCTGTTGATCACTCGGGCCAGGTTAGAGAAGCCGGGCAAGCGGTGCGAGCAGATGGGCTGCGTGTACGGGACTCGACAGTCAGCTGCCGGCCGGCTCCGGCCAGCATGTCGTACGGGTACGGCAGCGGGTCGAAGTCGGTGACCATGGTGAGCCGGTCGGTCAGCGCCGGGTCGAGCTCCCAGCCGGCAGCGCCGAGGTTTGCCTGCAGCTGCTCCAGGGTGCGCGCACCGCTGATCGGGGCGGTCACCGCAGGTCGCTGCGGCAGCCGATTCAGCGCCACCTGGGCGGGCTTGCGCCCGGCGTCGCGTCTTCCTGCAGAATCCCGCCGGCCAGGAGAAGATGGACTTCGCCGGCTGGAATCGTGCGTACCGGCAGTTCTTCGCCAACACCAGCCTTGCCACCGGCAAGCCGGTGAACGTGCCGCTCGGCTCGGCCGCACCCGCCCCGCCGATGGTGGCCAACCCGGCCCGGCCATCGCGATTCGCGCTCGAGATCGAGAACCTGCCGGTCGCCGGCTGGCTGGTCGAGGTCGAGGTCGACGCGGCCTACCCGGCCAAGAAGAAGTAGCACCTGACGCTGTCGCCGACCTCACCCTCATAGTCGAACGGCGAGGTCGGCGACCCCGCCCGCCGCTCCCCCGGGGTGCATCAGCGCACCGCGGTGTCCTTTCCTGCGGTGAACCACTCGCTCGCGGTGGGCGGGGACGCGGCCGGAAGGCCGACCTGAAGCAGCGCGCCACCGCGGGTGGAGCGGGCGACCGTGACCCGGCCGCCGTGGGCGTCGACGACCCGCTGCACGATAGACAGCCCGAGACCGGATCCCGGCAACGCCCGGGCGCTGTCGGCCCGGTAGAACCGGTCGAACACCCGCGGCGCGTCCGCGGCGGCGATGCCTGGTCCGGCGTCGTCGACCTCGAGCACCGCCAACGCGCCGACGCAATGGAGCCGGACCTGGACCGGTTGGTTCGCAGGGGACCACTTGCCGGCGTTGTCGATGAGGTTGAGCACAGCCCGCTGCAGCGCGGCGGGACGCCCGCTCACCCACACGGAGCTCACGTCCAGCGCGACCTCGATGTCGGGCATGCGCGAACGCGCCCGAGTCGCGGCGGCCACCACCACGTCGGCGAAGTCGATCAGCTCGGTGTTCTCGTCGCTGACGTCACCGCGTGCCACCTCGGTCAGTTCGGCGGCAAGGGTGCTCAACTCGGCCACCTGGGCGCCGAGATCGTTGAGCAGCCGGGTCCGGCTCTCCGCCGGCAGTGCGCTGTCCAGGGTGCCACGCCGATCGAGCCGGATCAGCAGCTCGACGTTGAGGCGCAGGCTGGTGAGCGGGGTCTTGAGTTCGTGGGAGGCGTCCTCGGCGAGCAGCCGCTGAGCCTGACGGGATTCCCGCAGCGCGGCGAGCATGTCGTTGATCGACTGGATCAGCTGCCGGATCTCCCCACCGCCCTCGTCCGGGATGTCGGCGTCGAGATCCCGGGTGTCCGCGACATGCACCGCGGCGGCGGTCAGCCGGTCGATCGGTGCCAGCGCGGCCCGCGCCACGGTCCGCCCGACCAGGGCGCCGCCGACCACGCAGAGCAGCCCGATCAGCAGCATGCCGAACCCGAACTGGTTGATCGGGCTGTCGTCGGCCAGGTCGGCCACCTGGACCGCGCCGTCGACCACCCGCAGCGTGTAAACGCGGTAGCCGTCGTTCCAGTCGGTCGACTCCAGCAGGTCGGTCGACGCGCCCTGCGCGACGCGCCCGGCGTGCTCGCTGACCGGGGGCAGCGCGGGTTGGCCGGCCGGCGTCCGGGTCGAGCCGTCGGGCAGGATGACCCGCACCAGCCGACCGGATCCCGGGTACGGCGGTAGCTGGACCTGCGCCAGACCGGTGCGCTCCGCGTTGGTCGCCAGGACGCGCGAGTCGGCGTGCAGCTGATCCTCGGCGATGTCCAGCAGCTTGCGGTCCATCAACTCGCTGGCCACCTGGAAGGACACGAACACGCTGACCGCGATGGCGGTCGCTGCGATCACCGTCATCCTGGTCCGCAGGGACCGCCGGCGCCACCATCGGGTCAGCCGGTGCGGTTCCCGGCCGTCGGGCCTGTTCACGGAGGAGTCTCTCGCAACGTGTATCCCAGTCCGCGCAGCGTGTAGATCAATCGCGGCTCACCCTCGGCCTCCATCTTGCGGCGCAGGTAGCTCACGTACACCTGGAGGTTGTTGGCGGTGGTGCTCATGTCGAAGCCCCAGATCGCCTCGAACAGCGCGTCGCGGGTCAAGACCCGGGTTGCGTTGCGCACGAGCACCTCCAGGAGGGAGAACTCGGTCCGGGTCAGGCGCAGCGGCCGCCCGCCACGCCACGCCTGGAAACGGTCGGGATCGAGCCGGACGTCGGCGAACGACAGGATCTGCGACTCCTCGCCGGCCGGCGCGCGCCGACGCAGCAGGGCCCGCACCCGGGCCAGCAGTTCCTCGGTGGCGAACGGCTTGGGCAGATAGTCGTCGGCGCCCGCGTCCAGCCCCGCGACCCGGTCGGAGACCTGATCCCGGGCGGTCAGCATCAGCACCGGAAGATCCCGGCCCGCGGCCCGCAACCGCCGACAGGTCTCCAACCCGCCGAGACGGGGCATCATCACGTCCAGGATCAACAGATCCAACGTGTCACGCCCCATGCCCTCGACCCCGTCGAGCACAGCGAGACCGTTGGCAACCGTGCTGGTGTCATACCCCTCGACCTGGAGCACCCGCTCCAGCGACTCACGGATGGCCGCCTCGTCATCCGCGATCATGATTCGCACTCCGGCCCCACCCCTCCAACCGATGCCTTTGACGCTTATCCTCCCCGATCAACCTGAGGTCAGTATTAAGACGGTGCCGTTCTGCCGTGCTCATGGATGCACGACGACATCGGCCACAACGGTGTTGACGTCGTAGGTCAGTCCAGTCACCCGGATGCGCGGCGACACGTGCGGATAGCTGAGACCGTTCGCCGTCGCTGCGCACTGTCGTGACCGGGTCGGGCACCGCCGGGCCGACAAGCTCGTGCTCGTCGGAGCCGCCCCGCGCGGCGAAACCCTGCCGGAGTTGCTTGTGCGGAACGAACGGGATGGCGGGCTTGCGGTCCTTGACGTCGGTGGCGGCGAACCGGGCGTTGTTCCGCAGTAGTTCCGTGAGGTTGTCCATGACCGAAGCCTCACGCGGAGGTATCGCACCGACCACGGGCAACATTTAGTGCTGCCGACACCGGCGCGTCACTTCACTGGTAATTTCATTCTGAACAGTTTCTCGGCATTTAGGAACGCAATCTTCTCCTTGTCCTCGCGTGGCAGATCGACTCCGCGGAACCAGTCGGTCTGCGCCTTTATGTCCGCGAACGGGTAATCGGTTGCGAACATCACTCGATCCACGCTTATGTGCTTCAGCAGGAGATCGAGAAGTTCGGTCTGGGGGAATGCGCTGGTGGTGACCCAGAAGTTGTCCTGGAAGTATTGCCCGAAGGGCTTCTTGAGCGAGTTTTCGGTCGGCTCGCCCATGTCATTGACGATCCGCTCGTAGTAGAAGGGAAGACCTTCACCCATGTGGCCGATGATGATTTTCAGTTTGGGGAATCTGTCGAAGACACCGTACGTGATCATCCGAATGCATTGGGTCAGCACCTCCTGGTGCCAGCCATATCCAGACCCACTGAAAATGTAGGGCTGGAACTCTTTCGTGTAGTGAGACCGCGTGGTGCTGTAAAGGATCTTGAAGATCTCGTCAGCTGGATAGCCGGGATGCAGGTAAATCGGCACATCGAGAGCAACGGCACGTGCCAGCACAGGCTCGAAATCAGGATGATCGAGATACTTCTTCGTGATGTGCCCGTTGGTCAGTGCGCCCAGGAAGCCATCTTCCCGAACGGAGCGTTCCAGTTCGTCCGCCGCCGCCTCCGGGCTCTGCAAGGGCAAGGTGGCGAAAGCTCTGAAGCGGCCCGGATATTGGGCGATTGGCCCGTCTACAAGTTGCCGGTTGAGACGATAGGCAAGGTCGATTCCTCTTTGCCCCGGGACATTTTGTACGGACGGTGTATGAGCAGAGAGGATTTGAACATTGAGTCCCCCCGCGTCCATATCGCCGATGCGGCGTTGGCCAAGATCCGCAAGGCCGATTTCTTCAAGGAACGCTATGTGATCCTTGTTAATGGAGTTCAGCTTCAACAACGCGGGAGTCGTAAACGTCTCCTCCGTTCCGATGAAGGGCAGGTCCCGGTCTCGCTGATACATTTCCGCGGTCTTGTCCGCGTTCTGGTCCGGAGCCTGGTCCGGAGTCTTCTCGTCGTCGCTCGCTGCCGCGACAATGGCATGCGAGGACACGCCGGCGCCGATGCCGAGTGCCGTGGCGGCGGCCAGGAAGCTGCGGCGTCCCATGGGTTTCATGTCAGTCTCTCTCCAGGTGTTCGTGTGGTGTGGTATTCGCACCGCATCCGTTTGCGAGTTGCCTCAGATCGAGCCTTCGTCGCCCAGGCCTCCACCCGAGCCGTGGCTACCTCGGCGCCGGGTCCCGCCGAAGCACTGCCGGGCGGGACCCGGCGTCCTCGCGCCCAGCCCGGGGTCGAGGAACCGCTCGCGTGCGTGCTGTGCGGGCCGGCCGTGGCAGGCACCGCATCGTTGTGAGGGCGGCGCGACTCGCAGGCGGCGACGCTTATCTGACGCCGACTTCGTACCGAGTGAATCTGAGACGATCATTAATGTGGTGCTCAGGCCGGTTGTCCGAACCAGGTGCTCGGCGCACGCGTGAGCGTGGTGGACTTCTACGCCTGGCCGGTACGAACCCTGGTCGGGTTGTCATTGCCGCTTGAGCACCGGCACGGGCAGGACGCGTCGCACGACGTGCTGAACAAAGGCCTGGACCGAGGTCGAACGGCTTCGTGGCGTCCTCGCCGGGCTGCCGCTACCGCACCGCACGGGCGGCTGGTCCTGGCCGTGGACGTCAGTGCCCGGCTGCGCCCGGACGCCAACGGCACACCGTCGCGGCGCGCCTGCTGAAAACCACTTCGGACCAGATCGCCCTGACGCGGTCCGGCCCGGACGTCGTGACTGCGCGACCCCGTCGACGTCGACGCGTTGCTCATCCGCCCAACGGCTGTGGTGCCCGAGACGCGTCCATCGAGCGTGGGCTCGACGTTTCTGTGCCGGCTCGTGCGCCGGGCACCTGGCTCGGACAACCGGCCTTGAGCACGACATTAATGATCGTCTCAGATTCACTCGGTACGAAATCGGCCTCGGACAAGCGATGTAACACCTGCTCAGGAGGATCGATGGCAGTCAACGTAGCGCCGCCCCAGGAAGCGCCGCCCGGTCGGCTGGCCAGCCGGTGGGTGCCGTGGTTGGTGATCGGCTTGTGGGTGGCCCTAGCCGCGGTCATGGTGCCGTTGAGCGGAAAGCTGAGCTCGGTTACCACCGACAAAGCCGTGGACGCCCTGCCAGCCAGTGCCGAGTCCACCAAGGTGGCGGTGCTGGAGGAGAGCCTTCCCGGCGCGGAAGACAACACGTTCGTCTTCGTGTACCACCGCGCCGGCGGCTTGGCCCACGCCGACCGCGCCGCGGTCGAACGCCACTACGACACCCTGGCCAAGCGGTACCCGCCGAAGACGGCGACGTCCGGCGAAGAGGATGACGACGGTCCCCCGATCAGGCCGTCCACCAACGGCAAGGCGATCATGTTCACCCTCGACCTGAACACGACCTACGGCCCGCCGGAGGAGCTCGTCGGCCCGTTGCGTGACGCCACCAAGGACCGGCCCACCGGCCTGGAACTCGAAGTGACCGGCCCGGCCGCGATCGACGGCGACCTGGACGCCGTCTTCGACGGCATCGACCTGCAGGTCTTCCTCACCACCGTCGTGGTCGTCACGATCCTGCTCGTCCTCACCTACCGCAGCCCGGTGTTGTGGTTCGTCCCGCTCGTGGTCGTAGGCGTGGCCGCGCTGACCTCGATGGCGACCGTCTACCTGCTCGTCAAGGGCTTCGGCATCGTGGTCGACAACCAGAACTCGGCACTGCTGACGATCCTGGTGTTCGGCGTCGGCACAGACTACGCGCTGCTACTCATCGCCCGATATCGGGAAACACTGCAACACCACCAGAACGTCCGAGTCGCGATGATCCACGCGCTGCGCGGCGCCGCGCCGGCCATCATCGCGTCCGCGGCCACCGTGGTCGCGGGCCTGCTCTGCCTGCTCGCCGCGGACCTGAACAGCATCAGTGGGCTCGGCCCGATCGGCGCGGCCGGCATCCTGTGCGCGCTGGTGGCCATGCTGACCCTGTTCCCGGCGGTGCTCGTGGTGCTCGGCCGCCGGATCTTCTGGCCGGCCATCCCGCGGCTCAACACGGCCCTGCAGGAGAAGCCAGGGCTGTGGGGACGGCTCGGCACCGCCATCAGCCGCCGCCGGTGGGTGGCGACGCTCGGGTCGTTCGGCATCCTCGCCGCGCTCTGCATCGGGCTGACGGGCAACACCGGGGCCCTGCGGGAGCAGGACCAGTTCCTGTCCCCGCCGGAGTCGGTCACCGGCTTCACCGTTCTGCGCCAGAACTTCCCGGAGCTCGGCGGCCAGCCGATGACCATCTACACGCGGCCGGCGTACCAGAAGCAGATTCTCGACGTCATCAAGCGCACTCCCGGCGTGGCGCAGGCCGAACCGGGCCAGACCGTCCAAGGCTGGACCGACATCTCCGTATACCCGACCGACGCGCCGGACACCCCCGCCGAGTATGACACCATCACGCGGGTGCGCACCGCCGTGCACGCGGTCAACGGGGCGGAGGCAATCGTCGGCGGGCCCAGCGCGGAGAACCTCGACACCGAGGTCACCACCAGCCGCGACCAGAAGCTGGTGATCCCGCTGGTGCTCGTCGTCGTCCTGGTCGTCCTCGGGCTGCTGCTCCGAGCGATCGTCGCCCCAGTGGTACTGATGGCGACCGTGATCGTCTCGTTCGCGGCGGCCTTCGGCGGCAGCGTGTTCGTCTTCGAGACCATCCTCGGGTTCAAGGGCATCGACTATTCGGTGCCACTGCTGGCATTCCTGTTCCTGGTGGCACTCGGCGTCGACTACAACATCTTCCTGGCCAGCCGGGCCCGGGAGGAGACCGTACGTCTTGGCACCAGGGACGGCATGCTCAAAGCCCTCTCGGCCACCGGTGGTGTCATCACTTCGGCAGGCCTGGTCCTTGCGGCCACGTTCGCGGTCCTCGTCTCACTTCCGCTGGTGATGCTGGTCGAGGTCGGGTTCCTGGTCGCCTTCGGCGTGCTGCTCGACGCCCTGCTGGTGCGGTCGGTCCTGGTGCCCGCCCTCACCCTGCAGATCGGCCGACGAATCTGGTGGCCGAGCCGGCTGTCCCGGCCGGCGGCGGAGGCACCGCCGACGGGGTGGCACTCGCTCGCCGACGACGAGGAACCCGCGCTGCAACGGTGAGCGCGTCCGCACGGAGGAGATCCGCGACGGGACCCAGGCCCGTCCGGATCTTTTCCTGGGCCCGGACCTCAGCGGTGGCTCGAAACCCGTTGTGGACGTTGCCAGCGATCCCGCTGATGAAGACGGCGGGAATTCCCGCGACGGGGTCGCGAGCGACGAGGCCAGCGATGAGGGTGTACGCCAGATCACGCTGCGGTCACCGAACGAGATCGCCCGCTTCTTCGCCGGATGGAAGGTACTCGAGCCCGGCGTGGTCTCCTGCTCGCAGTGGCGGCCGGGCGCAGTCGACGAGACCAGCGTGGAGGTCGACGAGTTCGGCGGCATAGCCGTGTTGGGTGATTCCCGCTGACCGTTGCCTCCGGAGCCCCGGAGGCAACGGCGCGAAGTCCGCGCAGGCCTGGGCGGCCCGGCCGCTGTCGGATCTCCAACGCAAGAACCTTCGCAGCGTCACGTCCGCGGCACCATGCGACGGTGACCCCGCCGACGACCACCCCCATCTCACCGCCGGATCCTGGCGGCTGGGGGAACTGGCCGACGGCTTTCTCGTCACTCAACTGCTCTACGCCGCGGCCGAGCTGCGGCTCGCCGACGTACTCGCGGCTGGCCCCGCGGATGGGCCGGCCGTTGCCCGGGCAGTCGGCGCCCACCCGGACACCGTCACCCGCATCCTGCGCGGGCTGTGCGCGGCCAAGGTGTTCGCCGAGACCGATTCCAGCCGGTTCTCGCTCGGCCCGCTGGGCGAGTATCTGCGTGACGGCGTACCGGGATCGCAGCGCGGGCCGATCCTGGCCCGCGGTGCCATCTACTACGCCGCAGCCGGCGGTCTGCTCGACGCGGCTCGGACCGGCGAGAACGCCTTCGAGCAGGCGTACGGTGAGTCGTTCTTCGCCCATCTGCAGCGCGTCGCGGCACTCCGCCAGGCGTTCGAGGCTCCATAGCCGGTCGGGCCCGGCACGAGGCGGACGCCGTGATGGCCGCCTACGACATGAACGGGATCGGCCACCTGGTCGACGTCGGCGCCGGACCCGGCCTGATGGCCGGTGCCGCGCTACGGGCGGTCCCGTCGATGCCCGCATAACGTACATATCATGTGAATCAGACGTCCGCTGAAACTTCTTCCGCTACTCATCCCGCTGTGGTGTACCGGTCAGGCGTAGCCACAGAGCTGTGCCGTAAAGGATCAGGGATCCGATCCCGAGGGCCGCGCCCCCGGTGTAGGCCACCTCTAGCCCGCCGCCCGCCAAGACACCTAGGAAGAGCAGGACGGCACCGGCTGCCGTCATGCCCGTGGCGCCCAAGGCGCACTGGACGGCCGCGCTCTTGGATTTGACCTCGCCACCCGTGATGTTGCCGTTCATGGCCCACATGCTTTCATCGCGACACAAAGGCACGAGAGATCAACTCGAACAATCTTGAACCGCCCTCAGGGTTGGGCTATGAACCTGGGCCTGGACGAGGCCTCGATCTGGGTTCAGCTGGCGGTGGGCGACCAACCCCGCGCCGGCACGCCTCCGCCGACTCATCAACTGCCACGGGCACCCATCGGGCATCGGCCTTGATCGCTGTTAGGATCCCGCCTCACCATCCACCGAAACGGGGACAGCTTTGCGAAGACTTCCCGTGCTGGCGACAGCCCTCATCACGCTGCTGCCGGTCACCCTGCTCACCACCACCGGATCAGCGTCGGCGGCCACCGCCACCCTGACCGTCACCACATATGACCGCACCGGAGCGAAGCTCAAGGCGCCGCTGCGCCTGATCAACCTGGACAGTGGTGCCCAGTACACCGCAACGAGCCTCAAGGCGAAGAAGCTGCCGAAGGGCAAGTACGCGGTGCTGACCGACATCTATTCGGCCAAGGACGGCACCGACACGCTCGGCGCCCGGGTGCTGAAGGTGTCCGGCAAGACCGCCACCACGATCGACGCGCGCCGCGGCCGGGCGATCAAGGTGGCCCTGGACAAGATCCCCGACGGCCAGCCCTACCAGGAGCTGCGAGCGCAGATCTGCGCCAACTCGTCGTCCTCGTCCACCGAGATCGGGGCCTGGAACACACCCGGCAAGATGTTCGTCATCCCGAACGGGTCGAAGAGCCTGCGGTTTGCTTACAACTCCGCCTGGTCGAACAGCACGACGAACAGCGTGTGGCTGGTTTCGGCGGCCACCAAGACCGTGCCGGCCGGGGTGACCCGCACCTGGCGGACCTCATCGCTGGCCACGGTCAGGGCAGTGGCCAAGCGCGGACCGGCCGGCAGTGACCAGTCCGACCTGCGCCTCGAGGAGACCTCCTCGTGCCACGCCGGGTACGGCGTCCAGGCGTTCTCGGGCCGAACCCCGGCGGTTGCCACCTTTCACGTCAGCCCGGGCAAGTGGCAGCTGTCGGCGAATTGGTGGGGCACCGAGAGCACCGGCAATTCGGCCATGATGGGCTTCGACAACCGCAACCTGACAGTGGTCGCCGGCCGGTCGTACGGCCGGTCCTTCTTCAACGCCGGCTGGGGACCGGGCCGCAGCCTGCCCCGGCTCTACTCCAACCCCGCAAGGCTCCGGTTCGACACGTCCCGAATGTTCACCGACCCGGCCTACGACCTGTACTCCGAGGCCAGCCAACGTTCCAAGGTGACGCTTTACGACAGTGCTCGCAAGGTGGTCAAGTCGCAGTGGCGCACCGACTGGGAGGGCCGGGGTTCCGACTTCAGCGCGAAGATCAAGACCAAGGGCTGGTACACGCTGCAGGTCGACGCCCAGCGATACCGCCCCGGCATCAAACACCCTGCCGACATGCTGTCACCACGCGTTCAGGCGATCTTCCGGATGAAGGTGGACCCGAAGGCGAAGCCGCGCAGCGCCGACCTCATCCTGCCCCGCATGGTGCCCACCGGGCTGGACATGAACAACCGGGCCAGGCCCGGCTCCAGCACCGTGCTGGAGATCCGGCCGGATGTCCGCCGCAAGGAAGTGGACCTGAAGCTCGGCAAGGTCACCGCGAAGACCGTCACCACCCAGGTGTCGTTCGACGGAGGGAAGACCTGGCGCTCGCTCACGGTCCGCAAGAGCGGCACCAAGTGGCTCGCAACGATCAAAAACCCGGCCTCCGGCGCGGTCGCGCTCCGCACCCGAATCACCACCACCAAGAACGCGTACGCGCAGGTCACCATCGTCCGCGCGTACACCGTCGGCTGACCTCGTCGGGCCGGGGCCTACACGCCCCGGCCCGGCCCCGGAGTGCGGCCAGTCGGTGCTCGTTCCGCGGTGGGCAAACCATGTGGATTCGTACTCCCGGACGACAGGCTGTGATCATCAACCACCCGGACGGCAGGCAGGTCATGAGACCCGCAGGTCAGCGTCATCGAGCTGGAGCTGCGGTCCACCCTCGACGCCGTCCTGCGGGCGCTGCAGACTTGCTTCCTGGCCTGCGGAGGCAATGGTCAACGGGAATCACCCAGTACGGCCACGCCGCCGAACTCGTCGACCTTTGGGCTCGTCTCGTCGAGTGCGCCCGGCCCCCACTGTGAGCAGGACACCACGCCGCTCCGGCCGACTACACCGACCTGGCGGGTCTGATCGACGTGGCGGCCAAGACCGGCTGGCTGCCGGTGTACGCGCACGTCAGCGAGGCCGCCGAGTGGGACGACTACGAATGGTCGTGGACTGGTTCGCTGACCGCGTGGGCGCTGGACAATCCTGGCCATCCGGATGCGGCGCAGGTACTGGAGGTCGCTCGGGATCACCGCAACGGCTGGCTGCAGGGCTACCGGGGCGTACTCGGCTTCGTGACCTTGGTGCTGCGCCGCGCCTAACGCTGCTTGGGGGCAGCTTCGGCCGTCAGTGCACGTGGTGACCGGACAGCGCTCTCATTCGTTGGTGACCCATCCCTTGCTGTTGCAGGGAGGGCCGCAGAGCGTGCGCCGCCCGTCACTGATGACTTCGCCAGAACCATCGCAGAGTGGGCAGGCCCGAGCCGCTGGCGGGCGCTCGGGCATCAGGTATCGAAGCTGCAGATAGCGGCGAGCTGCCTGGACGTGCGCGACTTTCCGCTGCTCCAGGTTTGCTGGAGACAGCACGCCCTCGTCCCGGTCGATGAACACGTCGCCGGAGGACGTCAGCATGTAGGTCTCCCACAGCTGGTTGAAGACGGCCAGCATTTCCCACCGTCGAGCTGCCGCCGACCACGGATGGTCCGATGTCGTTTGATCAGCGACCAGCTTCGCAAACAGGTCCTCCGGCAGCACGAATCGACCATAGAGCGTGCACGCACATCGGCTGGTTCCAGGAGCGGAGCGGCACGCATTGGCAACGGAGCGTGATGCTGGGCTGGGTCGACGCGCACAAGGCGCTGCAGAAGCGGACGTCTGCTGGCGTCGCTGGGATCACGCACTCTCGTGCCCGGTGCTGCGATCATCAATCCGAAGCGGTCGCCATCGCGCGCACCCGGGATCACCTCGCCGCCTCGGCGCCGCGTACCGGACGATCGAGGGCGCCGATGTTCTGGCGGTTGCGGTACGCGACTCTGCGTCTGCGGCTGAGCACCCGCGCATCCGCTCATCGGATCCGGACCTCGGGGCGGTGAGATTCGCTTACCGCGCGCGACGCGCTTCGCCGTGGTCAGCGGATTCGAGTCGCGCCTGGCAGCGGAGGCGAGCAGTGCGGTCATCGGGGCTGCCCGGTGACGGAGAGAACTGCATCCAGCGGATCAGCCGCAGTGTCCAGCCCGGAGGTACGCCGCCGGGCCCGCGCGTACCGCACGTACCAGAACAGCATCAGGAAGGTGCTGACGGTGTGGAATGCGTGCAGCGCCCAGATGGGCCCGAGCGGCAGGTGCAGCACATAGACGGTGTAGAACGCGTTGCCCACGTTGCCCAGGGCGATGTTGCCCAGACTGTACGAGCTGACGTCACGTGTCCGCCGGGCCTTGACCAGCATCGGCAGGGTGCTGACGGCGAAGAGCACAGTGGCGGTCGCGCCGGCCGCGACGGACACATCCACGCTCAGCCCGGCGAGCCGGCGGCGATCGGGCGGAACGCGGCGGCGTACTCGCGGGCGAAGTCGGCGATGCCGAGTGGCTCGCCGCCGGTCACCTCGCGGACCGTGTCGGTGGTGTCGGCCATCACCCCGGTCCGCTGGGCCGAGAAGATCGCCACGATGGCGTCGGCCAGCATCGGCGGCAGCCCGTCGGCGATCATCGCGTGGCGGGCGTCCTCGTCGCCGACCGGCACATAGGAAACGTCCCGCCCGGTCGCCGCGGACAGCTCGGCGGCCACCCGGTCGAAGGTGATCGCTTCGGGACCGGTCAGTGTGTACGTGCGGCCGTCGTGTCCCGGCCCGGTCAGCGCCTCGGCCGCGACCAGGGCGACGTCGCGGGGGTGGATGAAGGAGATCCGGGCCTGACCGGCGGGCGCGAACAGCCGGCCGGTGCGGGCCACGCTCGTCGCGTACGCAAGAAGGTTCGTCATGAAGGTGCGCGGCCGCAGCAGGACATGCGGCAGGCCGGAGGCCGCCAGATGTGCCTCGATCGTCGCGTGCCACCGTTCGAAGATCAGCGGCGAGCCGGCGGAGGCGCCGGGGCCGGACAGCTTCACCACCCGGCGCACACCGGCGGCGGCCGCCGCGTCGATCGCCGCGCATTCGAAGTCGACCTGCTCGGGCACGTTGCCGCAGGCCAGGAAGAGCCGGTCGGCGCCGTCCAGGGCCTGTTGCAGCGAGCCTGCGGCGTGCCGGTCGAAGACGCGGACGTTCTCGTGGCGCTCGGCCAGGGCGCGGACCAGGTGGCCGCCCACATTGCCGGTCGCGCCGGTCACCAGGATGGTCATCGTGCTGCTCCTTCAGGGGTCGAAACGGTCGAGGTGGGTGCGATGTTGGGGTTGAGACGGAAGACGTTGTCCGGGTCGAGCCGGTCCTTGAGTGCGGTGAGCCGGGTCAGCCGGTCGCCGTACGCGACACGCACCCCGGCCGTCCCCTCGTCGGACAGGAAGCTCGCGAACTGCCCGGCGGCGTACGGCCGCAACGACTCCCAGCCGCGCCGCACCCAGTCGCGGTGCCGGTCGGCGTCCGGGTCGCCGGGCCGCCAGTTGGCGATCAGCCGCAGCTCGAAGCCGGGCCGGCGCGGTCCGACCGCGGTGGCGTCGGATGCCACCCGGCTCGCCGCGCCGCCGATCACCCAGCCGTTGAGCAGCGACAGCGGTGAGGTGACCGACTCGATCAGTGGCACGATCTGGTCGGGCAGGTCGGTGAGCCGGTGCGAGCGCCAGTACGAGCAGGTGCCCGGCGAGGCGCTCAAGTCCAGCAGCGACTGGATCGCGCGGTACGGCACCAGCCGGATCAGTTCACCGACCGGGGTGCCGACGCCGCGCAGCGGGGCCAGGACATGGGCGCCCTCGGCCGGCTCGCCGCACCAGACCGGCAGCAGGCCGAAGACCGGGGTGCCGTAGCGCTCCGGCGGCAGGAACGGCATGGGCGGGGCGAGCATCGCCACGATCGCGATACCCAGTTCGTCCGGGGCGGCCGGAGCGAATTCGCGCAGGAAGCTGAGCACCTTCGGCGCCTGCTCGAGGGGCCAGAAGATCGGGCCGCCGAGCACGATCGGGCCGACCGGGTGCAACCCGAACTCGAACGCGGTGACGACACCGAAGTTGCCGCCACCGCCGCGCAGCCCCCAGAACAGTTCGGGGTCGGTGTTCGCGTCGACCCGGCGCAGCGTCCCGTCGGCGGTGACCAGGTCGGCGGCGCGCAGGTTGTCGACGGTGAGGCCGTGGCGGCGCATCAGGTGGCCGAACCCGCCGCCCAGGGTGACCCCGCCGACGCCGGTGGAGCTGACCGAGCCGCCGGTGACGGCCAGGCCGTGCCGCTGGGTGGCCAGGTCGAACTCGGCCCAGGTCAGCCCACCGGCGGCCCGGACGGTACGCGCCGCAGGGTCGACGGCGGCGCCCTTGAGCAGGGACAGGTCGATCATCAGCCCGCCGTCGCAGACGCCGTACCCCTGCACCGAGTGGCCGCCGCCGCGGACCGCGACCGCCAGGTCGTGCTCGCGGGCGAAGCGGACGGCGAGCTGGACGTCGGCGGCGCCGGTGCAGCGGGCGATCAGCGCGGGCCGGCGATCCACCGCGCCGTTCCAGACGCGGCGCGTCTCGGCGTAGCCTTCGTCGTCGGGCCGCAGCAGTGCGCCGCGGAAGTCGGGAATAGTCATACCGGCGAGCGTGCGCCGCGCACCGTTCCACCGGCGTTCCGGCTACCCGGTCAGCGCGTCTTCGGCCAGGGTGTCCCAGATCCGGACGTCGCCGGCCAGCAGCCGCTTCGCTGACTCGGCCGCCTCGCTCTGCTGCCCGGCCGCGAGCGCCGCGGCGAGCCGGATACGCAGCAGCATGGCGGGGACCCCGGGCGCGGTGTCGCGGCCGGGGTCGTCCAGAGCCTGGTCGATGCGCCGCAGCCCGGCCTCGGCCGAGCCGTCCAGCACCGCGAGATACCCGGTGAACGCCTCGCCGCAGAGCCGGATCGGCGCGGCGTCCACCCGCTCGCGGACCCGGTTCAGCTCGGCGACCCGCTCGCGCAGGCCGGGCAGGTCGCCGCGGTCCAGGTCGAGCAGGGCGGCGAACAGCAGCGCCCCGGCCAGCGTGAACGGGTGCGCGCCCTGGCGGGCCAGGTCCAGCGCCTGGCGTTGCCGGTGCTCGGCGTCAGCCGGCTCGGCGCGGCAGAAGTGCACGTGCGCGAGCCGGATCAGGCAGAGCACCTGCGGGTCCTGCCCGTAGCCGAGCAGGTGCGCGCCGCGGTTCTGCGGCCGGTAACGCTGCAGCGCGGCACTCAGGTGCGCGCGGGCGGCGCCGGTCTCGTTGCGCCAGGCCGCCGCCACCCCGCGCACGAAGTCGCCCTCCACGGCGAGCACGTCGTCGGTGTCGCCGAGGGCGCGTAGCCGGGCGCCGTACTGCGCGGCGGCAGCGAAGTCGCCGCGCGAGAGCACCGCCATCGCCTGCGCGCGCAGCAGCGGCGCCGCCGGCTCCGTGCCGCGGGCGCCGGCCAAGGCGAAGGCCCGGTCCAGCACCGCACGCAGCCGCGGCGACGCGTACCCCTCGGCCGAACTCAACGGCCCCGGTACGCCGGTGAGCACCTCGAGTTCGCGATCTGCGCCGCGGGTCAGCTCCGCCGCGCGCAGCAGCAGCTCGGCGGCCTCGGCATCGGCGTAGCGCTGCTGGGCGGCGGTGGCGGCCCGCTGGTACCAGTCGATTGCCGCGCCCGGCGAGCCGGCGGCGTGCAGGTGCGCGGCGATCCGCCCGGCAACGGTGTCCGGCGCATCGGCGTACACCTCGATCAGCGCGGCGGCGAGCAGCGCGTGGTTGCGGCGGCGCCGGGCCGGCGGCACCTGCCGGTACGCCACCTCGCGCAGCTTGTCGTGGCTGAAGTCGTACGTCTCCCCGCCGCTGGTGACCAGCAGCCGGCGCCGCCACAGCTCGTCCAGGTCGGCCGCGACGGCCCGCGGATGCACCCTGGTGAGCACGTCCACGGCCACCGAGCCGCCCGCGGTGGCCGCCAGTTCGAGCAGTTCCCGGGCGCCCGGGCTGAGCGGGCGCAGCCGCTCGAGCAGGACCGCCTGCACGCGTGGGGTGAGCACGCGCAGCCCGGCGCGCAGCGCCTCCACCACGAACAGCGGGTTACCGCCGGTCTCCCGGTGCAGCCGCTCGGCGTCGACGGTGTGACCCAGGTGGCCGGCGAGCTGCGCGGTCTCGGCTCCGTCCAGGCCCTCGAGGGGCAGCTCGGTGCACCGGCCGAGGGCGCCGAGCCCGGCCAGCAGCTGGTGGAGGGGGTGGCCGGGCTCGGCCTCGCCGGCCCGGACGGTGGCGACCACCAGCAGCCGGCCGGCGTCGCCGCGCAGCAGGTAGTGGTCGTCGCGCAGCAGGTAGTGCAGGAACTGACAGGTCGGCGCGTCGGCGGCGTGCAGGTCGTCGGCGACGAGCAGCAGCGCCCGCCCGTCCGCCCGCAACGCGTGCGCCGCCGCCTCGAACAACCGCAGCCGGGAGCCGGGCTCCGGCGGCGCCGGTTCGACGCCCAGCTCGGGCAGCAGCACGGCGAGGACGGCCAACTCGGCCGGGGCGAGCCGGCGCCGCCACCGGGGCAGCCCGGCCCGCAGCCAGTGCACCACCGGCGCGTACGCCAGGGTGCCCTCGGCCCGGTAGGAGCGGGCGGTCGCGGTGGCCGCGCCCTGCCCGGCCGCCCACTGCCGGAACTCCTCGGCCAGCCGGGTCTTGCCGATGCCCGGCTCGCCGGTCAGCACCACCAGGTGCGGTGCCGCGCGCCACAGCTCGATCAGCCGCCGGCGCTGCGGGCCGCGGCCGACGAGGGCGGCGTCCTCGGCGCCCCGCGGTGCGGCCCCGCCGGCCGGCAGCAGTGCTTCGTACCGGGCCCGGGTCTGCGCCGACGGCGCGACGCCGAGCTCCTGCTCCAGGACGGTCACGCAGTCGTGGTAGACCCGGACCGCCCGGGCCCGGTCACCGGCCTCGTCGTAGAGCCGGATCAGCATCCGGTACGGCCGTTCGGCGAGCGGGTCCAGGGCGCGGGCACGTTCGGCGTAGCCGATCGCCGTGGAGCGGTCGGCGCTCGCCACGGCCCGTTCCAGCGCGATGCCGAGCCGCCGCCGGTAATCGAGGCGGTCGGCGTCCAGCCACGCGTCGTCGCAGCCCTCCAGCAGGTCGCCGGCGGCCAGGCCGGCGGCGGTGTGCCAGTCGCCCGCCGCGTACGCCGCGTCGAAGGCCGCAGTGTCCGCGTAGACGTCGCGCAGGGCGACCGTCCGCGCGTCCGCGTCCAGCTGCCGGCCGGCGTCCGGCAGCGCCGCGCGCAGCGTGTGCAGCAGGTGCCGCAGGTTCGTCCGGGCCTGCGCCTCGCTCGACTCGGGCCACAGCAGGCCGGCCACCCGGTCCCGGCGCTGCGGCTCGCCGCGGCGCAGCGCCAGGTACGCCAGCAACGACTGGGCCCGCGCCGAGGTGAGCACGACGGGCTCGCCGTCGGCGCGCAGCTCGAACGTGCCGAAGAGCCGGATCTCCAGCATGCAGCCATCCTCGCCGGACGGGCGGCCCGGGCGCGTCACCTCGACGCGAACCCGACACCTCGATGCGGCCTTGCGCTCACTGCTGTTGCGTGCCGTCGATACAGCGGTGAACGACCTGCAGCCACGCCCGATGCTGGTCACCGCGCACGCCAGTGGGCGCAGCGCCAGCCGGGCCGCCAGCCAGGAGCCGCCGGAAATGCCGAAGGCGAACGGGGGAAGCCAGCCTGGCGCGGATCGGGCTGTAGCCCAGGACGTGCTGCACGTGCGGCGACGGGAAGTAGGTCAGTGACAGCGAACCGCCGACCAGCAGGACGACGGCGTACGCGCAGGTGCGGTTGCGGTCACGGAACAGCACGAGCGGAAGGATCGGGCGCGGCACCCGGCTCTGCCGTCGGCCGTCGGCGAGCGCCATGACAAGAACCCCGATCGGGACGTTGACAAACATGACACCGCGCCAGGAGAGGAAGTGGGTGAGCAGGCCGCCGGCTGTGCCGGCACCCGCGGCGGCCGAGAAGACGGCGAGCGCCCTGGCCCGGGCCGGACCGGCCGGGAACGTGGTGGAGACCAGAGCGAGAGCGGTCCCGACGCCGTGCAGGACCGGCCGGCGATCAGCATCGTGCCGCTGGTCGCGAAGCCGCCGACCTGGGAGGCGGCAGTGAACACGCCCATCCCGAGCAGGAAGGCGCGGCGGCGGCCGCACAGGTCTCCGGCCCGGCTGCCGAGCAGCAGCACTCGCGATGCTCGTCCTGGCCGGCGTAGAACGCCAGGCCTCCCGCGACTGCGGCACCCAGCGCGACGTCCAGGCCTCTGACGGCTCAGGTCAGCGCCGAGACCAGATCGCTGATCGGCCCGCGCATCTGCGCCTCGGTGGCCGACGCCAGCGGCTGCAGGCCGACCGACGCGCGCATCAGCGCGACGCCGAGCGAGGCAGCCAGCACGATCTGGGCCCGCAGCACGGCGTCGGCATCCGGCGGCTGTGGCGCACCGGCCGCGACCGCGAGCCGTTCGCTCATGCTGTGCAGCACGGTGCGGCGCATCGCGTCGACGCGTTCGTCACCGGAGCTGCGCACCAGCAGCAGAAGGGCGTCGAGCAGCGCCGGGTCGTCGGCCGGGGAGGTGAGCCGGTAGGCGATGGAGGCGGCGACGTCGGCGAGCGCGATGCCGTCGGTGTCGCGTTTGAGGTCGATGATGGCGGTCTGCAGGCAGGCCTGGAAGAGCCCTTCCTTCGACGTGAAGTACCGGTTGATCAGGGCGACGTTGACGCCCGCCCCGTCAGCGATCTCGCGCACGGTGGTGCTCGCGTAGCCGTGCCGGGCGAAGCGGTGCCGGGCCACGTCGAGCAGGAGCTGGCGGGTCTGGGTCGCGTTGCGCGGCCGTTCGCGCGCCGGAGATGCCGTCACAGGCCGAAGGTTAGCGCGCCGATGACGCCGTGTAAACATCCATTTACTTGCCGCTGATGTGACGTAAGCAATCGTTGACTTCCGCCGTGAGCTGCCGATTAACTAGTAAGCGAACGTTTACATCTAGCCAGCGGGGACCTCATGACCCAAACGATCCAGGAGCGCGGCTCTGCCGCCGCCGCACCCGTCGAGGGCGAGCGGCCCACCGGCGGCGGACTACTCGTGCTCTACCTGGCGCTCGGCGGTCTCGCCTTCGCCTGCCTGCAGTCGCTGGTCTCGCCGGCGCTGTCCACCATCGGCCACGAGCTCGGCGCCAGCACCGCCGACACCAGTTGGGTCGTCACCGCGTACCTGCTGTCGGCCTCGGTGCTCACCCCGATCCTCGGCCGCCTCGGCGACATGATCGGCAAGCGCAAGGTTCTGGTCGGCGTGCTCGCCACGCTGGCGGTCGGCACGCTGGTCGCCGCGCTCGCCACCAACCTCACCGTGCTCATCGTCGCCCGCGTCCTGCAGGGCGCGTCCGGCGCCATCCTGCCGCTGTCGCTCGGCATGGTCCGCGACGAACTGCCCCGCAAGCGCGTACCCACCACCGTCGCCATCCTGTCCGCGATCAGCGGCATCGGCGCCGGCATCGGCATCGTCGCCGCCGGCCCGATCGTCGAGCACCTGTCCTGGCACTGGCTGTTCTGGCTGCCGCTCGCGCTCGTGGTGATCGCCCTGTTCGGCGCCGTCTTCGGCATGAAGGAGTCGCCGGTCCGCACCCCCGGCAAGCTCGACTGGTCCGGCGCCATCATCCTGTCGGTCACCCTCGTCGCGCTGCTGATGGGCATCAGCAAGGGCCAGGCCTGGGGCTGGGACGACGCGAAGACCATCGGCCTGCTCGCGCTCGGCGTCGTCGGCCTGCTCGCCTTCGTCCTGATCGAGCTGCGGGTCAAGGAGGCGCTGGTCGACATGCGCCTGATGCGCAACCGCGCCGTCTGGGCCACCGACCTGGTCGCCCTGATCATGGGCTTCGCGATGTTCGGCGCGTTCCTGGTGATCCCGATGCTGCTGCAGCTGCCGCCCGCCCTCGGCGGGTTCGGCAAGCCGGTCTCCCAGATCGGGCTCTACCTGCTGCCGACCGTCATCGGCCTGATCGTGTTCGGCGTGGTCGCCGGCGCCCTGGTCCGCAAGTTCGGCCCGAAGCTGCCCATGGTCCTCGGCGCGACCCTGGTCACGGTCGCGTTCGCGATCCCCGCCATCGCCCACGACCAGATCTGGCACCTGCTGCTGTCCGGCTCGCTGACCGGCGCCGGCATCGGCCTGTCGTTCGCCGCCATGTCCAACGCCATCATCGAAGCCGTCCCGGCCACCCAGACCGGCCAGGCCACCAGCGTCAACGCCATCGCCCGGACCATCGGCAGCAGCATCGGCACCGCTGTCATCGCCGCGATCATCAGCGCCAAGGTCACCCCCGCAGGGCGTCCCCACCGACGAAGCGTTCACCATCGCGTTCTGGACCTGCTCCGGCATCGCCGTCCTGGCGATCATCGCGGCCCTCGCCGTGCCGTCGGCCCGCCGCCGCCACGAGCAGTCGGTCGCCGCCGGCGTCGACGACCTGCCACCCGAGCCGGTCGAGCTGCACCTGCCGCACCGCAAGCACTCCTGACCTTCGGTACGGCGTAAGCACCTCACCTGCAGCCGGGACCTGAGCCGATTCACGGCTCAGGTCCCGGCGCTTTTCTCGATCAGCGCAGGTCGACGACGGCGTCGTCGCTGATGTAGTCGACGTCGGGGTCGGCGCGTAATGCCTCCACCTGCTGGTGCGGCGCCGGCTCAGCCCGCGGCCCGGGCGTGCGCGCGGCCCCGGCCAGTTCCTCCAGCCGCGCGTACTTGGCTGCCACGTGCTCGGGCGGCCGGCGCAGCTCCGCGACCCGCAGATTGCCGGTCCGACCGCCGGGACCCCGGCCCGCCCTCAGGACCAGCAATCGCCCATCAGACACATCGCGCAAGCTGTCCCATACGGATCCGCTCCGTGATGGCGCCGAGGGCCGGCGTCCGAATTCGTCCAAACTCCACCCTCGCCGGCAATCGACGCCCAACACTCAGTGGCTGACGCGGCAACCGCGAATCGGGTCGAGATTCGGAGGAGATTGATCCATCGCCGTCGCGACGGATGACACGGTCGCACGGTCGTGCGACCGCTCCCGCAACGAGGGGACACGCATGTCCAGAACACGAAAGTCGGCGTCCGGCATCGCGCAGGCCGGGTTGGTGCTCGCGCTTGGCGCGGCCGCCACCGCCCTGCTTGCACAGCCCGCGTCGGCCGAGGTCAGTGCCGCGAACGTTCCGCAGCGCTGCTGCTACACGCTCGGCAACATCGTGAACAACTGCTACGGCATCTTCTGGACCAGTGACTGGAACCAGGAATGCGCCGGTGGTGGCGCCACGGCGGCAGGCACGTTCCGATCGACAGCAGACTGCACGGCGCCCCAGATCACGGACGAGAAGTTGGAGAAGTACCGCAGCAAGGGCAACCAAACCAGCTACGACGGCAAGGACTGCAACTACAAGATCCACACGGTCAACACCTGGTACCGCTGACCGGTCGCTGACCCGCGGCGCCGGATGCCGGGGAGGCGGCCCGGCGCCGCGGGTCACGCAGGAGCGAAAGGCGTCTTGTGCTGTCTGCCACCAAACTCTCTCAGGGGTACGGACGCCGTACGGTGTTCCATAACCTCGACATCGAACTGAACGGCGGCGTCACGGCGCTGCTCGGACCGAACGGATCCGGCAAGACCACCCTGTTACGGACGCTGGCCACGGTCCAGCCCCCACGCGGCGGACGCCTGCTGATCGAAGGGCAGGAAGTTCGGTCGGAGTCGATTGCCCGGGCACTGCGCCGCCGCATTTCCTACCTGCCGCAGCGGTTCGGGTTCGAGCCCGGCATGCGGGTTCGGGACTTCGTACGGTACGGCGCATGGCTGCGCGATCTGCCGCCCGGCGACTGGGCGGACGCCACGGCCGCAGCCCTGCAACACGTCGGGCTCACCGACGAGTCCGGAGTGAGGATGGGTCGCCTGTCCGGCGGGATGCGTCAGCGGGCCGCGATCGCCTGGGCCATCGTCGGCCGGCCAGGGCTGGTACTTCTCGACGAGCCGACCGTCGGACTCGACACGCAGCAACGGCTGCGGTTCCGGGACACCGTCGCGAACATGCCCGCCTCGACGGTGCTGCTGAGCACCCACCTCATCGACGACGTCGACGCGATCTGCGAACGAGTGGTGGTCATGCATACCGGCGGGATCCGGTTCACCGGAACGACCGATGAGCTGCGGGCGCTGGACGACGCGTCCATGCCCGGCCACACGCCGCTTGAGCGTGCGTACATGAGCCTGTTGCCAGTGCAGGAGCGTCGCCGATGAACGCGCTGTGGCTGCATCTGCGATTCAGCGTGGCCCGGTGGACGGTCGCGCCGCTGGCCGTACTCGGGATGGCGGTGCTGTTCGGCCGCAACCGGTACTGGATCGGCATCTGGCCGGAAGCGGGAGCGGCGGCCCAGGTGAGTGCCTTCTTCGTGGCGCTCTTCGCCGCCGGCACGGCAGCCTGGATCGCTGCCACCGTGACGGTTCGCGGACTGCAGGAGCAGGCGGCGACGGCGGCCATCAGACCCTCGATCATCGAGCTCACCCGGTTCGCCGCCACGCTGATATGGTTGCTGGTGCCGTATCTGGCCGTGGCGGTGACAGCCGCAGTCTGCACCGCCGCCTCGGTGTCCGCACCGGGAACAGGCGCGTTCCTGCGGTACACCATGCTCGGCATTCTGCTCATCGTGCTTGCCGCGGCGTGGGGTTGGTTCGTCGGTCACCTGCTCGCACCGCTCGTCGGCTCCGTGTGCGCGATGCTGAGCTGGTTCATCGGTGCGACGCTGCTCGGCGACGTCGCCGACGCCACCGTGGTATCCGGGCCGCCGTGGCTGACGGTGGAGTCCGGTCCGCTCGCGATACGGCTGGCGGCGGTCCTGCTGTTCGCGGCGGCCGTGTGTGCGATCCCCTGGCGGCCGGGGTCATGGATGCGGTTCGGTCGCGGGGTTGCTGTGTCGGTCGTCGCACTCGGTGCTGTCGTGGCCGCGCACATGGCCACCACGGCGCTGGGTCCGCGGCGCCCGGCGGCGAATCCCCTGTGCGTTCAGGGCACGATCGAGTACTGCCTGTGGCCCGAACACGCCAAGTACGTACCCCTGGTGCGGAGCGCGGACGAGCGGCTGGCTGCGCTGCCTGTGCGACTCGCACTTCCGCGGCGGGTCGTCGACTACTCGATGTCGGGATCCACCCGGTGGGTGGACGGCATGGAAATCGAGGTGGCCGGCGTGCACGACGCCGAGTTCGACATCTCCGAGGGAAGCCGGTGGGCGCTGGCCCGCGGCCTCGCGACCGCCATCGCCAACACGGTCTTTGCCGGATGCAGCGTCGACGCGCGACCCGATCCCGAGCACCGGTGGGACCGGCTGCGCGCCTGGCTCGAGTCGCGACTGGCCGGCGGCGGGGAGCCCGACTACCGCACCAACGCACCGTACGAGTTCCAGGACGCGTGGTCGGCAGGACGTCGGATGGCCGCTGATCCATCCCAGCAGCGGCAGGCGGCCTGGGTCTCGATGCTCATCGCTGAAGTAGTCGCGTCCCATTGCCATGCGGCCTGAGCGGCGGGAGCGTCATCGGCTGCTGATTGCCTACCTCAGGCTGCGCAGGGCGCATTGGCTGGTGGCCGCGATGGTGCTCATCGGCGCGGTCGTCGCGGGGTGGGGGCAGTTCGAGGCCCCCACCCCGGCGGCGGTGGACGGCGGCGGCACGAGCGTCGCCTTCTGGAGGTTGTTCGCCGTCGGCTCGGCAACAGTCCCCGTGCTCGCGCTGACCAGTCCGCTGCAATCCCTCGAGACGACCGCCGGTACGGCCTTCCATCGGGTGCGTGCCATCGTCCTCGCCGCAGCCTTCGTTCTGTCCTGTGCCTGCGTCCTCGCCGGCGCTGTCATCGGGGTCGGCGCCACGGTCGTACCCGTGCTCCTTCGCGCCCTGCTCGCCTGGATGGGCCTCGCGCTGGTCGGCGGCCGGGTGTTCGGGTGGTCCAGGTGCTGGATCCTGCCGTGGGCGACGATGTGCGGCGTGCTCTATTGGGGACACAGCGGCAGCGGCGAGGGCCTCCGCTGGTGGGAGTTCACCGGACAGCCGATCGAGCACCTGCCTAGCCTGCTCCTGTCGTTAGGGCTGTTCGCTGCCGGCCTCCTCGCAGGCGTACTCACGCCATGGCGCATCCACCGCGCTGGGCTGCGGTGGCGGTCGGCGCTCGTCGGCGGCGCTGAAAGGCCCGCCCGTAGTTATCTAGACCAAAGACAACGGCAAGAACTGAGAGTTGATCAAGATCTGTCCTGAGCCCTCGCGCCCCGTCCCGTTGGTGACGATCGATGTTCAGGCGGTGGTTCGTAGCGACTCAGGACGTGTTCTCGGCGGAGGAACTGGCGCGGCTTCGGGGTTTCCGGAGATCAACCGGGCGGAGTTGACCGGCATGCTGGCCAACTGAAAGACAGCGCGACGAACACCGTCGGGTCCGACTCCGGATCGTTGTCGACGAACCGCCACGGGTCCCGGGCGTCCAGCCACGGCCGCAACACCGGCATCGCGTACCTCCCGCCACCGGCTGTTGCGATGGCCCCGCAGCAGCCGGGTCCCGTCCATCCGGACGACGGTCAGCGGGTCGTCGCCCCCTCCCCCGGCACCGGCGGGACCCGCTCGAACCGCACCCGGCTCAGCCAGCCCGGGTAGTCGCTGAGCACATACAGTTCGCCGTGCACGTCGGCGCCGATCGCGGTCGGCTGGGTGGGGAAGTTGCCGATCGTCGCGGTCTCGTAGCTGCCGTCACGCTGGGGCCGCACCGCGTACACGCGGGGCGCGCAGTAGTCGCTGGCGATGTAGGTCCCCCACGCCTCGGGGGTCCGGGATCCCCGGTACACCACGCCGCCGATCACCGAGCAGCTCTCGGTGAGGAAGTGTTCGTACTCGAAGACCGGGTCCACGTAGCGCACGCCCGGCCGGCACTGCTCCACGTCGAACACCGGGGTGCCCTCCTTGCAGGACCAGCCGAGGTTCGCCCCGCCCTGCCACGGGCGGATGTGGTTGATCTCCTCGACCAGGCCCTGGCCGACGTCACCGATCCACAGCGAGTTGTCGATGTCGACGGAGAACCGCCACGGGTTGCGCAGCCCGTACAACCAGATCTCCGGCCGCGCGCCCGGCGTCCGCACGAACGGGTTGGTGGACGGCACGCAGTACGGCTTCGCCCCGCAGGCGCGGTTCACGTCGATGCGCACGATCTTGCCGAGCAGGGTGCCGAGGTCCTGACCGGCCTTGTACGGGTCGTTCGCGTGGCCGCCGTCGCCGGTGGACCAGTACAGGTAGCCGTCGCGGCCGAACGCCACCTGCCCGCCGTTGTGGTTGCCGTACTCGGCGTGCTCCTGGGTGAGCAGCACCTGCAGCCGTTGCGGGGCGCTGATGGGCAGTCGCGCCAGAGTCAGCGCGCCGGCCGGCAGACTCGTGTAGGCCACGTAGAGCATCCCGGTCCGGGCGAAGTTCGGCGCGGGCGTGATGCCGAGCAGGCCCCGCTCGTTGTCCGACGTGTCGATGCGGGCGCTCAGGTCGAGCACCGGCTCGGCCGCCAGGCCGGTGTCGGGATGATAGGCGCGGACCGTGCCGTTCTTCTCCGCGATCAGCATCCGGCCGTCCGGCAGCCCGGTGATCGCGATCGGACGCTGCAGCCCGAAAGCCACCTGTTCGGTCACCACGGTCAGCTCGCTGAGCGGCACCGCACGGCTGCGGGAGGTGCCGGCCGCCGGCACCGAGGCCAGCAGCAGCGCCGACAGGACCAGAACGAGCAGGCCGGCCAGCGTGGCGGCCGGGCGACGACGTCGCGACATGTCAGCTCCTTGAACAGGGTGGCGGACGCGCTACGGGAGCGCTCCCAGATTACATCGAAAGCTGACTATGTCTACCGGGCCGTTCGGCGTACGCGTTGACGCGTACCCGCTCCTTCGAAGGACTCGTCCCAAGCGGAGCGACATCAGGTGCCGATCATGGCCGTACGGTGAATGGTCTTCAATCTTTGACCCCAACCGCGGGCGGCACAGCCATCGTCTGTCAGGCATTGCGGGTCGCGGCTGCCTCCTGCAAGCCGAGGATCTCCACCGCCTTCTCGCGCATCTCGACCTTGCGGACCTTGCCGGTCACCGTCATCGGGAAACCGTCGACGACGTGCACGTACCGCGGCACCTTGTAGTGCGCCAGTCTGCCCGTACAGAAATCCTTGATCGCTTCGGCGGTCAAGGGTGCTGCGCCGGGGCGCAGCACCACCCAGGCCATCAGCTCCTCGCCGTAACGAGCGTCCGGTACGCCGATGACCTGCACGTCGGTGATGTCCGGATGGGTGTAGAGGAACTCCTCGACCTCGCGCGGGTAGACGTTCTCGCCGCCGCGGATGACCAGGTCCTTGATGCGGCCGACGATGTTGACGTAGCCGTCGGCGTCCATGGTCGCCAGGTCGCCGGTGTGCATCCAGCGGGCCTGGTCGATCGCGTCGGCGGTGGCGTCCGGTTGATCCCAGTAGCCGAGCATGACCGAGTAGCCGCGGGTGCACAGCTCCCCCGGCAGGCCGCGCTCGACGGGCAGGCCGGTCGCCGGGTCGACGACCTTCGACTCCAACTGCGGCATGGTCCGGCCGACCGTCTCGGTGCGCCGGGCCAGGTTGTCGTCGGGACGCGTCATGGTCGAGACCGGTGACGTCTCGGTCATCCCGTAGCAGATCGCCACCTCGGCCATGTGCATCTCGCTGACCACGCGTTTCATCACCTCGACCGGGCACGGCGAGCCGGCCATGATCCCGGTGCGCAGCGAGGACAGGTCGTATCCGGCGAAGTCGGGCAGGCCCAGTTCGGCGATGAACATGGTCGGTACGCCGTACAGGGAGGTGACTTTCTCCTGCTGGACCGCCGCGAGCGTCGCGGCCGGCTCGAAGCCCGGCGCCGGCAACACGATGCACGCGCCGTGCGAGGTGCAGGCCAGGTTGCCCATCACCATGCCGAAGCAGTGGTACAGCGGGACCGGCAGGCAGACCCGGTCGTGCTCGGTGTAGTTGATCAGCTCGCCGACGAAGTAGCCGTTGTTGAGGATGTTGTGGTGCGACAGGGTCGCGCCTTTGGGGAAGCCGGTGGTCCCCGACGTGTACTGGATGTTGATGGCGTCGTCGAAGGCGAGCGTGGCGGCGCGCTCGCGCAGGGCGCTGCGGTCGCCGTCGCGGATCGCCAGGTCGTCCCAGTCCGGGGTGCCGAGGTAGACCACGTCCGGGAAGCCGATCTCGGTCAGCATGGCCCGGTAGTCGCTGGTCTTGTGGGACACCGCGCTGACGACGAGCCGCATACCGGACTGCTCGACGACATACGCGAGCTCATGCGTACGGTACGCCGGGTTGACGTTGACCAGGATCGCGCCGATCTTGGCGGTCGCGTACTGGGTGATCACCCACTCGGCGCAGTTCGGCGCCCAGATGCCGACCCGGTCGCCCTTCTCGATGCCCCGGGCCAGCAACCCCAGGGCGATCTCGTCGACCGCGGCGTCGAACTGCGCATACGTCCAGCGGCGTCCGGTGGCCACCTCGACCAGGGCTTCCCGCTCCGGAAAGCGGGCGACCGTACGCTCCAGGTTGGCGCCGATGGTCTCACCGAGCAGAGGGACGTCGGAGACGCCGGAAGTGTAGGACAGCATTCCTCAGCCTAACGATCCCCATGGATGAATCCGGGGGATTCCTCCGGGGCCAGGCCCTGGATTTCCAGCTCGGACTGCATCTGATCCACCGTCCTGGAAGAGGCGATCTGATGTCTGACGTCGTCGGCACTGGCACGGTGGTGTTCAGCCGCTGCAGCCACTGTGCGCATGGCAACTTGTCGCCTGCAAGGACTCGGAATCCGATCGAACAACAACGTGGTGTACCGCTGCACCTACCACGTTGTCTGGTGCCCCAAGTACCGGCGCGACGTCAGCCGAGGCCCCGTCGACGACCGGTTGAAACAGATCATCCGGGAGGTCTGCACCGAACGGGACGCCCCCACCGTGGAGCCGGAAACCATGCCCGGCCACGTGCACCTGCTGGTCACCGTCGATCCGCAGTACGGCATCCACCGCCAGGTCGACGGCATAAGGTTCGCCCTGCAACACACGGCGGATCCCGGCAGTGCCTGCGTCGTCACTCTCTACGAGCGAATCGGGTGAGAGATGGGAGTAGGGATCGAGGGGCGTCCGGGTTTGTCTGACCGCGAAAACGGAGCGCTGCTCGGTCATTGCGAGGAGAATCGCGAGTAGATTCCCGCGCCGGTATCGCCGGTTCACCCGACTGCGTCCCGAATAACCGGACAGCGAGACAACAACGGGACCCGCAGCGGTTGAGCGGCGATGCGAGAAGGCAGGTTCGCAGCAGATGAGCTGGCTGTCGAGGCGTCGGCCCGGAAGGCGCCTACTGGTTAACGCGGCCACCGTCGCGCTGCTGGTCGCCGTGGCCGTATTGGGCTACTCCGTGTCCCACCGTCAGGAGACCATGGCAGACGAGGCACGGCAGGCACAGCAGTTGGCCCAGGCCGCGCAGCAGGTCAAATTTCGGGCGGCGGACTTCAACGGCTGGCAGACGGCATACGCATTGGACATCATCCGTGCGGTGCCCGGGGCCGCCGCTGATACGTCAGGCAGCCGTGCGAAGTTCCTCGACGCAGCGGCGAGGTTCGACAGGGAACTGGACGCCTTGGAGCTGCTGTCCGCGTCGTCTGCGGCCACGCGGACCGTTGACGCCGTCAGGAGTGCGTTCGAAGAGTTCATGACCGCGGACCGGCAGGTAGTGAAGCTGTACCGCAGCGGCGAGCCAGCGGACCGCAAGGCCGCCTCCGAACTCGTCCTCGGCAGGGAGATCGAGCTTTACGTGCAGATCGCCAGCGGTTGTGATGCCACCGCGTCGCTGTCGGCCTCGGCGGCGGACACCAGCCTCGCCCGTCTCGAAGCGGTGGGAGCCACCACCCGGCGCTACATCCTCATCCTGAGCATCGTCGCCGCCGCCCTGGCGTTGCTCGGCGCGATCCTCGCCGAAGCGCGGCGACGGGCGGTTGCGCAACGAGCCAGAGAGGCTCAGCGGATGGCGAGCCTGGGCCGCCTGGCCGGTGGCATTGCACACGACTTCAACAATGTCCTTGCCATCATCCTCAACTACACCGACTTCGTCGCCGAACATGCTCCCCCCGAAGCCCGTAACGATCTCGGCCAGATCCGCAAGGCGGCGAAACGGGCGGCCGGACTCACCGCGCAACTGCTCTGTTTCATCCGGCACGAGGCCGTCCATCCGCAGATATTCGACGTCAACAGCGCGATCGCCGAAGCGCACGCCATGCTCGCGCGAACTCTCGGCGAGCACATCGTGCTGGTGGTGATGCCCTCGCTCGAACCTCTGAAAATCTGCGCGGACGCCGGCCAGATCCAGCAGATTCTCGTCAACCTCGCCGTCAACGCCCGCGACGCGATGCCCGACGGCGGCACATTAGTGATCACCGCCAGCGCCGTCGACCTTGAGGAGAACCAGGCGAACGTTCACCCGCCGGTAAAGGCCGGACGTTACCTTCAGCTCCTCGTCACTGATACCGGTACCGGAATGCCTCCGGAAACGGTGGCCCGCATCTTTGAACCGTTCTTCACCACCAAGCCGAAGGGCCACGGCACAGGACTTGGCCTCGCTACCGTCCTGGACATCGTCACCACTGCTGGCGGCAGCATCGACGTCTGCTCCAAGCTCGGCATCGGCACGACATTCAGGCTGTACTTCCCTGTCGCCGACGTACCGTACGACCTCGAATCGGCAAGTCGCACCTCTTCGGCGCCGCCGCGTGGCCACGGCGAGAGCATCCTGGTCGTCGAAGACGAGCCGGCCCTCGGCGCGAGCATCGCTCGCATCCTCACCGCCGGCGGGTATCAGGTCCGGTCCGCCGTCAGCGGCCCCGACGCCTTGGCCGTGTACGCGTGCGATGGCTGTGACCTGCTGGTCGCCGACGTCGTCATGCCCGACATGTCAGGCTCACGTCTGGCCGAGATACTGCACCGCACCGACCCCCGCCTGCCCGTGCTCTACATCTCCGGTTACATCGACGGCATCCTCGGTCCTAACCGTTTGTGCACACCCGAGACCAAGGTGATCGAAAAGCCCTTCACCGCCGGCCAACTTCTCGCCGCGGTCAGCGATGCCTTGTCGCGGGCACCGGGCAAGGGCGGCATAGCAGGTAGTCAGCCAGAACCGTCCGACAATCAGCCACATCCGTCGGCTTGAACGAATACGCGGGGCAGGTCTCATGATCCGGGGTTGGCGGGATTGAAGTCGCCGGGCTCACGGCTCTGCTCGGCCCGGATGACGTGCATGACCGCGCTGATCAGGGCCAGGTGGGTGAAAGCCTGCGGGAAGTCGCCCAGGTGCCGCCATGCCGATGATCCGGAGTTTCGTATGATCCGCCGCCCGTCGGTACGGTCGGCGCGGCGGGATCCGACGGTGGAGCGGCCGGCCCCGCGGATCGCCGGGTACGTCAGTTCACGGCCGCAAGTGTGGCGCCGGCTCAACGGTGCTCCGGGCCTCGAGCACGGTGATCCCCCAGGTCAGGGTCTCCTCTTGCATGCCGGCTTGCAGGCGGGCGGCGAGAAACCCCGGACCGGTGAGCATGTCGTGGGCCGTCAGATCCGCCCCGATCATGCGCACGACGTAGGTCGCGACGGCATGGACGGCCGTCGGGCCATCCATGCCAGAAGCTGCATGTCGCAACGGGTCCGTGACCTTGACGCGAACCGTCACTGCGACGTTCACCGCCCGGTCGTCCCCGGTGATGACCGGCACGGGAGGGTAGGTCAGCACCCGTTCGCCCATGTCGATCCGGGCACACACCCATTCCAGCAACGGCACCCTCCAGCCGACCCCGGGCGACATTGTGCGGCTGTGGCCGTTGTGGTGCTGGACGACGAAACAGTATCCGCGCGGGACGGCCACCACCCCCATCGGTGCGAATAGCCGCAACGCGGTCGCCGCCGCCGATCCGATCATCACCGCTCCTGTCCCGGACACCGTCCGCCGCGGATGATGAGGCTCCCGCGTACGGCCGCGCCGGCTCCGTTTGCTGTCGGAAGTGCGCTCCCCGTACGGGGCTACGGCAGGCGACACGCGATGGTTCACCGGGTCGGGCAATTCTGCAGATACTCGACAGGGAGTGCCCCTGGGCATGAGAAGCTCAGGGCCAGCAACCGGGTCGAACGTGCCATGTGGGCGTACCAGATGAACCGCGTCACGTGACGCTCCGCCGCCTGTCATACCCGCACGCCAGAATGTCGGCGTGATCTGCTTCGTCTACCGCTCCCCGTGTGAGGGACTGCTCGGCAAACACGTGCGCTGGCTGCCCGACGCCACCGTCCTCGACTGGTTCCGCCGCGGCTGGACCGAGGCGAGCGCCGACCCCGGCGCCTGGGTGCAGGCCGAGTTGGGCGCCGACGTCTACGGCCTCGATTCGATCTTCGAGGAAGCCGCGCAGCGGTCACTGCCGTCGCCCGGCTCCATGCCCGAGCTGCGCAAGCTTCTCCAAGCGCATCTGTACGTGGAAGGCGCGGTCAAAGTCGACGACCACAGTGTGCGCGCGTCCACGGACGACGACGAGGTGCCGCTCGCCTACTTCTTCCTCGACCAGAGCCTGGTCGCCGCCGAACCGGCCCGATTGGCGTACGCGCTGCACGAGCAGTGGCCGCTGCCCGCCGACGCCGCCGAGCACAGCGACGACGAACCGGTCACCACCTTCGCCGTGTCGGCGCTCGGCGACGCCGACTGGGACACCCAGGGCCACGTGGTGCGCCTGCCCGGCGTCCGGCTGCCCGATCTGCCGGGCTGGCTGCGCGCCACCGACGTGCGCCGCGCCTGGCCGCAGGAGCTGATCCTGCTGCGGGCCGCGGTCGGCCCGTACGACACCGATCTGCAGCCGGCGCTGGACCGGATCAACCGGTGGGGCGCGTGGAACGATCAGTATCTGGACGTCGCGGGCTTGGACGCCGACCACGACCAGGCGCACCGCGTCGTCGTCGAGGTGATGGCCCAGGTCGCCGGCCACGACCGGATTCCCGGTCCGCTGGGCCGGCGCCGCCCAGCGGATGGCCGCATCACCGTCGCCGACCACCTGGCGCAGGGCGTCTTGCACCTGGATGACACCTTCGGCTACCAGCAGTGGTTCGTGTTCGACGACGTGTGGGCGGCCCGCCACCGCTATCTCGCCAAGTCCCTGACCCGCTGGTTCAACGGCAAATGGGACCTCCTGTGACCACGGCTCATCGACAGCGGTCCGAGGCGGCCGGGTCCATCGGCCCGCCGGGCGGGCCCTCACCGTTGCAGGTTGGCCTTCTGCGGCGCGACCCGGGCGGCGCGGCGCCGCAGAACGACGGCGCCGATCGTGTTGAGGGCGATGCCCCACAGCAGTGCCACGGTCGCCCAGCGCGCCCACTCCGCAGCTCCTGCTGATCCGGTGAGCAGGTGCTGCGCGGCCGCGTACGGGGTGAGCCAGTCGCGGACCGCGCCCAGCGGGGCAAGCAGCGCGTAGGCGCCGAGCGGCAACACGATGGTCCCGAGGCAGCCCCACACCGGTCGCTTGATCAGCAGCCCGAGGCCGGTGCCGACGAGCTGGGCGAGTACCTGCACCAGCACACCCGTCAAGCCGATCACACCGGCGTGCGCCCACGGGTCCGGCGCGGTGGACCCGGATGCGGCCAGGGCGGCGACGACCAACACGTTGCCGGCAACCCCGGCGGCCACGGCGATCAGCACCGCTCCGGCAAGTGTCGGCTGCACCCGTACGCCGGGTGTCTTGCGCAGATCGTTGGCGAGCAGGACACCGATGAACGGCAGCGGCACGGAGATCAACAACTGCACCTGCTCGGCGAAGGCGGCAAAGGTGCGCTCCGCGGATGGAAGTCCGGTCATGAGCGCCGCGGCAAGCACGCCGATGCCGATCGTCACCGCCAGCAGGATCCGGCGGCCTCGGGTCCCGGCCGCACGTCGCAGCGTGCCGGCAATCGTCTCGTTCACATCTACCTCCCGTGTGGTCGACACGGTTGACGATCGCCGATGAGCAAACGACTGCGCACGAGCCGGAGGATCCGGCCGGTCCCCTACTTTGGTAGGGCCTGGATCGGCCGCGGTATCGCCGGCGTCTCCTGACACGCTGCCGCCCGTCAGCGCGCCGAGGCACCCTTGAGCGTCTAGCGTTCAGGCATGGGTGCCATGCGGGTTCTGTTCATCGGTGGCAGCGGAATCATCAGTTCCGCCTGCGCGGACCTCGCCGTCGAGCGGGGCATCGACCTGTATCTGCTCAACCGCGGTCGCAGCACCGACCGCCCGGTGCCATCCGCCGCCACCGTGCTGCGCGGTGACATCCGCGATCCTCAGTCGGTCGCCGAGGCGATCAACGGCCGGGACTTCGACGCGGTGGTGGACTGGGTGGCCTTCAGTCCGGAGCACGTCCGCACCGACATCGACCTGTTCCGCGGGCGCACCGGGCAGTACGTGTTCATCAGCTCGGCATCCGCGTACCAGACCCCGCCGGCTCGCGTGCCGGTCGTGGAGTCCACCCCGCTGTCGAACCCGTTCTGGCAGTACTCGCGCGACAAGATCGCCTGTGAGCAGCTGCTGGTCGAGGCGTACCGCGCGGAGGGTTTTCCGGCCACCATCGTGCGGCCCTCGCACACCTACGACCGCACGCTGGTGCCGTTCGACGGCGGCTGGACCGTGCTCGACCGGATGCGGCGCGGCAAGGAGATCGTCGTGCACGGTGACGGCACGTCGTTGTGGACGCTCACCCACCACACCGACTTCGCACGCGGCTTCATCGGTCTGCTCGCTCACCCGCGCACGATCGGCGATGCGTTCCACATCACCTCCGACGACGTCCTGACCTGGGACCAGATCGCGCATGCCCTGGCGAAACCGCTGGGCGTCGAGCCGAGGATCGTGCACGTGCCGTCGGATGCGATCGCCGCGGCGGATCCGGAGTGGGGCGCCGGCCTGCTGGGCGACAAGGCACACTCGATGATCTTCAACAACGCGAAGCTGCGCGACGTGGTTCCGGACTACGTCGCCACCGTGCCGTTCGAGCAGGGCGCACGGGAGATCGTCGCCTGGCATCTCGAGGACCCGGTGCGCCAGCGCGTCGACGAGCGGCTGGACACGGTGATGGACCGGCTCGTCGAGGCGTACCGGCCGCGCCCGCTGTGACGCCTCGTCCGGCCCGAACGTCGTCGGCCGGAGTACGCGGCGGAAGGCCCGCAAGCCGGCAGATACACCGGCTCGCGGGCGCGCGGAAGCCTCAGTACCCGTAGATCATCTTGTAGGCGACCTCCGGCAGGAACTGACCTGCGCTGGACCCGCTGCCCACACCGCAGTTTCCGTCGGACTCACCGGGAGTCTTGAGCCACAGCAGCATCTCCGCGCCCCCACCCAGCTGGCTCGGGGTGCCGATCCGGCGACCGGCGGGATTGCACCACTGGCCGTTGGCACCGTTGCCGTTACGGCTGGTGTCGATCACGAAGGGCTTGCTGTAGCCGTACCGCCGCAGCTCACCGGCGACCCGGTTGCCGTACTTGGAGTTGTCTGCGGTCGGGAAGTAGTTCGAGACGTTGAGCGCGAAACCGCGAGCGCGGGCCGCCCCGGCCATGTTGAGGCGCTGCGCCATGGTCGTCGCGTCGATCCAGCCGGGATTGCCCGCGTCCAGGTAGACCCAGGTGTTGGGCGCCTGGGAGCGGAACTGGTTGACCGCGCGCGAGAGCATCCCCACCCGGTCGTTGATCTGCGACTGGCTCATGCAGTTGAAGTCGCCCAGCGAGTCCGGTTCCAGGACGACCACGGCGGGCCGGCTGCCGATCGCTGCGGCGAACGAGGCGATCCAGGCGTCGTAGGCGGCGACGCTGCCTGCGCCTCCGCCGGAGTGGCCGCCGCAGGCGTCGCGGCCGGGAATGTTGTACGCCACCAGCAGCGGAAGCTTGTCGACCGCGTCCGCTGCCCCGACATACCTGCCGACCGCGCCCGCGATGTCGCCGCTCCAGCTGCCGAACCAGCTGGCCATCGGCCTCTGCGCGATCGCGGAGCGGATGGCGGCGGCCCGCCCGTCGCCAGGGTTGGCGGCGACCCACGCCGCCGGACTGGACTGGGGATTGACGTAGAAGCCGCTGGTCTGGCTCACCGGATCGGCGTGGGCGGGTTGCGCCCCGAGCAGGACGGCGGGGACCACCAAGGCCAGCGCGGCGAGGATCCGGGAGCGGATCGGTCGTTTCATCGAGGTGTCTCCTAGCGGGGGAAGCGTCAGCCGCGGTGCTGCGCCGTGTCCGGGCGGTGGCGCCCGGAGCGGCGAGCAGCGACGACGGGGGTGGGGTGACGGGGGCGGCCACCAGGTGCACACGCCACGAAAACTGGAAGCGCTTCCAGAATCAGATATGCGCGTATGTCGATCGATGCTCGGCACTTGAACAGCGATTGTCAAGAGTCAGCGCGGCCTGACGCCCTCACCATCCGCGCCTTCGCTCCGAGAATTCCTGGGACCGCTCCCGGAGCTGGTCCATCGACAGACGCCAACGGCATTCGCGGTCCCCGTCATCGGTACGATCGACCGGCGATGTCAGCGGCACCGACCGGCGGCTCCGCCAAGACGTCCCCCGCCGGGGCGGGGCGGCCCCGCATCGGACAGGAAGGATCCGGCATCAAGATGGCAGTGTCCCCTCGGCGCCAGCCCACTCTCGACGAGGTGGCCGAGCGGGCCGGTGTCTCGCGTTCCGCGGCGTCCCGCGTGATCAACAACGCGCCGCACGTCAGCCGCGCCACCCGCAACGCCGTCGAAGAAGCGATCAAGGAGTTGGGCTACCAGCCCAACCGCACCGCCCGCGCGCTGGCCACCCAGCAGACCGGCATCGTCACGCTCGTCGTTCCGCACGACAACCCCGGGTTGTTCGCCGATCCGTTCTTCGCCCAGGTCATCGTCGGCGTGTCCGCGACGCTCGAGGAGACCGAGCTGCACCTGCTGCTGTGCCTCGCCAGTTCCAGCCGGGGCCGGGCCCGGCTGACGAATCTGCTGCGCACCCGCGGCGTCGACGGCATCATGCTGATGGCTCTGCACGGCGACGAACCACTGACCGACATCATCAACCGATCCGGTCTGCCCACGGTCTACGTCGGCCGGCCGCTGCACTTCGAGCCGCAATGGTTCGTCGACTCCGACAACCTCGGCGGAGCCAGACTCGCGACCGAACACCTCGTGCGCCTGGGCCGGACCCGGATCGCCACCATCACCGGCCAACTGTCCACCGAGGCCGGCAAGGCCCGCTACCGCGGCTACCGCGAGGCGATGATCATCGCCGGTCTCACCCCGCACGGTACGGCGGAGGGCGACTTCACCGAGAACAGCGGCGCCGAGGCGATGAGAGGCCTGCTCGACTCTCACCCGGACCTCGACGCCGTATTCGCCGCCAGCGACAATCTGGCAGCCGGGGCCCTGCGCGCCCTGGCCGAGGCCGGCCGGTCGGTACCGGGCGACGTTGCCGTGGTGGGTTTCGACGACCTCGGCATCGCCGAACGCACCGATCCCCCACTGACCACCGTCCACCAGTCGGTCCAGGACCTCGGGAAGGAGACGGCCCGCATGCTCGTCGCGGTGCTCGCCGGACAGCAGCCTGCGTCCATCATCCTGCCCACCCGACTGGTACGGCGCGGATCCGCCTGACCGTGCTTCACCACAAGGTCGAGGGCGCTTGCCGGGTTATGTCACCTGGCTATCGCGGTTAGGGTGCGAGGAGCGAGGTTCAGCACTCAACGAGGAGGGCACCTTGACCAGTCTCGACCGGCGTTCGTTGTTGAAGGGCGGCGCGGCGGTGACTGCCGGCGCCGCCATCGCGGGTGGTCCGCTTGCCGGGTTCCTCGCCGGCCCGGCCGTGGCGGGTGCCGGCCGGGGCCCGCGCAACCTTCTGCGGGATGTGCCCGATCTGCGTGACGGCGTCGTGCGGCTGGCGCTGCCGGAGGGCTTCCAGTACCGCTCGTTCCAGCAGAGCCGGCGACCGCCGACACCGCCGAACGTCGTCCTCGACGACGGCTCCTCGCTACCCGGCCGCCACGACGGCATGGCGGCCTTCGACGGTCCCGGGCGGCGTCTGGTGACCCTGGTGCGCAACCACGAGGAGAACGGGTCCGCGCTCGACGGCTCCTTCGGCGCGGCCCGCACACCGACGTACGACACCTCGGCACTCGGTGGCACCTCGACCGTGCACGTCACCCACCGTGGTGAGGTCGAGTACTCGTACGCCAGCCTCTGCGGCACCCAGATGAACTGCTCCGGTGGCCGCATGCCGTGGGGCTCGTGGATCACTTGCGAGGAGACCGTCAACGGCTACGACGTCGCCGACGACTTCACCCGCGGCACGGCGGCGCCGCCGACCACGTACGTTCAGAACGCCCGCCTGCAGAAGAACCACGGGTTCATCTTCGAGGTGCCGGTGCGCGGCAGGGCCGCGGCCACCCCGATCACCCACGCCGGCCGGTTCCCGCACGAGTCCGTCGCCTGGGATCCGAGAGGTGGCGCGCTGTATCTGAGCGAGGACAATTTCGCGTTCCCGTCCGGCTTCTACAAGTACGTTCCGCCGAAGCATCCGAGGCGCGCCGGGCGGCTGCTCGACGGCGGCCGGCTCTACATGCTCAAGGTCGTCGGCGTCGACAACGCGGACCTCGCCGTGCACATTGCCGACGGCACGCGGTTCCGCGTGGAATGGGTCGAGATCGACGAGCCGTCGTTCGACTTCGGCCGCCCGGCTCCGGGCTCGGCGCCCAGCCGGACCAACGACGAGGCTCTGCAGTTCGTGAGTGGCCAGGGACTGGCCAGGGGCGCCGCCAAGTTCTCCCGGCTCGAAGGCACGGTGTACGACCGGGGCTGGATCTACTTCACCTCCACGCAGGGCGGTGTGGCCCCAGGACCGACACAGCCGGACACCGTCGGGGGCTTCGGCCGCGGCTGGGGTCAGATCTGGGGGTATCACCCCGCGAGCAAGACCTTGCACATGCTGTTCGAGTCACCCAGCCAGGACGTGCTCGACTTCCCGGACAATGTGACCACCAGCGCCCGCGGGACCCTCGTCGTCTGCGAGGACGGCGCGAACTTCAACTTCCTGCGGGGGCTGACCCGCCGAGGCGAACTTTTCGACATCGCCCAGAACAAGATCGCCGCCCAGCTCAACGACGAGTTCGCCGGGTCGACGTTCAGCCCGGACGGACGCACCTTGTTCGTCAACATCCAGTCCACCGTGGGACTGTCCATCGCGATCTGGGGACCATGGGATCGCATCGACGTCTGAGCCGTTGACCCTCTCGTGCGACCGGGGTGTCGCCGATTCGCAACCGTCCTGTTACTGACTGTCGAGCACTGCGGGCCGCTCGTACGGTCTCCGGCATGGGTCGTCTGCGGGTCTGGATGCTGGTCGCCGGCGTGGCGGCCGTACTTCTGGCGGTCTTCCTGATTGTGGAGCGGGCCGGGGTGCCGCTGTTCACCGACCCGCAGCCGGTGCTGGGCACGGTGTCGGTCGCCGCCGCGGCGATCGGTGTCGGGCTGCTGGTCGCCGACGCCGTGCTGCCGGTGCCGTCGAGCGCCGTGATGGTCGCGTTGGGTGCAACGTTCGGTCTGGCCGCCGGTGCCGCGCTGGCGCTGCTGGGCGGTCTCGGTGGATTCGCTGTCGGCTATGTCCTCGGGCGGCGGTCCCGGAGCCTGCTCGCGACCGGCACCCTCGCGGCCGGCACCGCTCGCCCGGCCATGCTGGTACGGCGCTGGGGCGTGTTGGCGGTCGTGGTCAGCCGGCCGTTGCCGCTGGTGGCCGAAACCGTCGCGTACACCGCCGGCGCCGTGGGAATGCGGCCGGTGGCAGCGTTCGCCGCTGCCGCCGCGGGCACCGCCGGCCCGGCCGTCGCCTTCTCCTACGCGGGCTGGCGCGGCGCGACGACCGGCGACAGCCTCGTCGTCTTCGGCGCGGTCGCCGGGGCCGGGCTGCTCTGCTGGGTGCTGGGCCGGTCGCTGACCGATTGACGTTCAGCGCCGGCCGGGGACCAGGTCGGTCAGCCGCGGCACGAGGTCCGCCGGGGCCGGCATGGCGGCCACCTCGGCGCTGACCTGCTGCGCCGCTCGTGCCAGCGCCGGATCATTGAGCAACTGGTCGAGCACCGCCGTGCTGATCTCCCGGTCGCCGACTGCCAGTCCGGCACCACGCGCCGCGACGAGATCGGCGTTGTGCCTGCGGTCGCCGGCGCCGCGCACGACCAGCTGCGGGACGCCGGCGTGCAGGGCAGCGAGAGTGGAACCGGCTCCACCGTGATGCACGATCGCGGTGCTGACCGTAAGGGCTGCGGGCAACGGCAGCCAGTCGGTGGCGTGGACGTTCGGCGGGCGCTGCCGGGCTGCGGCTCGCCGATCAGGCCGGATCAGTACGAAGTCCGCGTCGACCGGGCCGGCGGCGTCGATCACCCGGCTCATCAGCCGGTCCGGTCCCGGCTGTGGCACGGTGCTGCGGCTGACCAGGACGCGGGCGCGGGGCGGCTGCTCGGTGAGCCAGCCGGGTAACGGCTGGTCGGCGCCGTACGGCACGGCGCGCATCGGCCAGCCGTCGCGCGGCCCGGCCACGCTGGCCGGGGCGATCGTGAGCACTGCGGCCGGCGGCGGAAGTTCGCCGACCGAATGCCGGCGCAGAGCGTCGCCGAGCCGGGCGGCGGTCGAGGCCACCAGGGCCGGGCCGCCGAACAGCGTGGTTTCGTGCAGTACCGCCGGCACGCCGATGCCGGCGGCGGCCAGCGCGCCGGCTACCGCGAGTGGTTCGTGGACGACGAGGTCCGGCCGCCAGCGGCGGGCGACGGCCACCACGCCGTCCGCGATCCGATCGTTGACCGCACCGAACAGGACACCGACGCCGCGGGTGTCGGTCGTGCCGGCCAGTTGCGCGCGGGACAGCACCGGGTGGCGCAGCAGCATGCGCGCCGCTATCGGGCCGAACCGGTAGCCCGGCGACGCGTCGTGCACGGCGAGGCCGCTTTCTCGTACTCGCAGGGCCTCGGCAGCGGTTGCCACCAGCACTTCGTGGCCTGCCTCCGCAAGTGCCCGGCCGAGCGGGACGAGCGGGAAGACATGCCCGAGCATCGGCGCCGACACGATGAGTACGCGCACCAGCTCACCGTAGAACGGGAAGCGCCGGGGCAACGCCGACCAGAATCCGCTCCCGTCGAAACCTGCGGCGAATCGGTCGGCGCTGAGAGGCGCTTGCGCCGCCGGCGAGGTTACCTCGGGCGGGGCCGGACACCGGTCATGCCGCACGACAGTTCTCGGCCAAGTTGTTCAGCGCGATGGTGGGGGCTCAGAGTGAGCGGCGGTCGATCGCCGGGGCGCGGCGACCGATCGCGACGGAGCGGCAGGTCGATCAGCGGCCGGCGGTCTGGCACACGGCAGTCATTGCCGACTCGCATTTTCGGAACTTATCGTCATCAATAGGCGCGGGCAGCGTAGCCGGCACCGAGACGGCACCATCAACGCCGATCCGCCCAGGTGTCGGCCGGCGACGAAAGCCGACCGCCGCTCCGATCCGCCACTACGCGCCGCCGGATGAATCCCGCCCGAAGGCGCCAAGGGAAGCGGCCGTCGCCGAACAACCGAGTAGAAGGTTCGGTCCCCCATGCGCAAAACCCGATTCCGCGCTGCTGTCCTGATCGGTTCCCTGCTGTTGAGCACGGCGCTGCCCGCCTCGTTCGCCCATGCAGCGGTCACCGCGCCGACGATGGCGAGCCGGTTGGCCGCGGTCCAGGCCGCGAAGACGATCAACTACTACCCGTCCAACGCCGGCTGGACGGCGATGTGGACGAATTTCGACCCGGTGCGCATCGACGCGGACCTGGCCCGGGCAGCCGCGCTCGGCGCCGACAACGTACGGATCATCGTCTTCCCGCAGACCTTCGGTTATCCGGTGCCGGCTCCCGCGTACGCTGCCAAATTGAATCAATTCGTCGGCATCGCCGACGCTCACGGCCTGAGTGTCAAACTGACCCTGTTCGACTGGTGGGCCAACTACGCCGATGTGGCCGGCAGCATCACGTGGGCTCAGAGCCTGCTGGCGCCGTACGCGACCGACACGCGCGTGATCGCCGTCGAGGTGAAGAACGAGTTCCAGCCGGGCGACACCGCCGCGGTCAACTGGGTCCGCCAGGTGATCCCCGCGATCCGTGCCACCGCCCCGGACATGCCGCTCACCCTGTCGGTCGACGGCGGCAGCGGCGCGACCGGCATGGCGAGCATCAAGTCGCAGTTGGCGACCACGCCGCTGGACTACTACGACTTCCATTTCTACGGCGCTTCGGACCGGTCCCTCGCCGAGATCCGCCGGGCGCAGAGCGCGGTGGCACCGGATCCGATCGTCATCGGTGAGACCGGGCTCAGCACCCATGCGGCCACCGACGGCGAGCAGGCCGCGTACCTGGCCCGGGTCTTCCGTGCCGCCCGGGAGGCGAATGTCGGCTCGGTGGCGCCGTGGATCCTCAACGACTTCTCGCCTGGCGCCATCCCGCCGAACTCGGCGGTGTCCACCCAGCCCGCGCAGTACAAGTACGGCCTGTACCGCACCGACGCGACCCCGAAGTTCGCCGCCTCCGTGGCCGGTGCGGCGTGGACGACCGGGGCGACGCCGAACAGCATCCTCAACCTGAGCTTCGAGGCCGCCGCGATCGACTCGCCCTGGCGGCAGTACCTGCCGCAGGCCGGCGCCGCCGTGATCACCACCGAGTACGCGCGCACCGGCACGCAGTCCGCCCGCTTCTCCGGGACCACCCGGGTCGGCAGCAACCTGCCCTCGCTGGTCACCTCACCGATCACCCCGGTCCAGGTGGGCTATCAATGGCGAGCTGAGGCGTACGCCCGAGGCGCCGCTGCCACCGGCGTCACCGAGATCGCGCTGAGCTGGTTCAACATCAACGGCCAGTGGATCAGCCAGAACACGTCGAATCGCCTGCCGGCCGGGAACTCCAGTTGGACGAAGCTGGTCGTGGAGACCGTCGCGCCGCCCGGGGCGGCAGGTGTGCAGCTGCACTTGAAGTCCGGCGACAACACCGGCACCGTGTGGTTCGACGACGTCGCAGTGTCCTGAAAAACCTCATATGAGCACTAAAGATGACAGAATGATCGTGTGCGTCTTTCCTGTCTTCTCCTGACCGCCTCGGCCGTGGCCGGGGCGGTTCTCGCCACGAGCGGCGTTGCACCCGCCAGCGCCGCCGACCGCTACCGGGCCTCGGTGCAGACCATCGACACCGCTACCGCGAAAGCGATGATCGGCGTGTCCTGGCATCGCGGCTGCCCGGTGCCCATCTCGGACCTGCGCCGGGTGAAGCTGACGCACTGGGGCTTCGACCAGGACCGCCATCGTGGCGAGTTGATCGTCCACAAGGATGTGGCGCGCAGCGTGGTGGAGATCTTCCGCGAGCTGTATTCAGCGCGCTTCCCGATCCGAACCATGGTGCCGGTGGACCGCTTCGGCGCCGACGACAACGCGTCGATGGCCGCGGACAACACGTCCGCGTTCAACTGCCGGCCGATCACCGGCGCGACCACGGGCTTCTCGGTGCATTCCTACGGCAAAGCCGTCGACATCAACACCGTGGAGAATCCGTACGTCAAGGGCGCGACCGTGCAGCCGCCGGCCGGCAAAGCGTTCACGAACCGCGCGAACGTCCGCCCCGGCATGATCAGGCGCGGCGATCGCGTCTGGCACGCCTTCACCAAGCACGGCTTCCAATGGGGTGGGGACTGGAAGTCGCTCAAGGACTACCAGCATTTCGAGATCCCGATCTGACAGCTACACCCTGTCGCCAACGTGACGGCTGTTCCAGTACATCGGGGGAAAGGCGGTTAAGCAGGCCCGCGACTAGCCCGTGTTTCGTAAGGGCATCGATGTCACGGCGTGGCGGTGATCGATAACTGAAGAGGTCTCCGGTAGGTGGTTTAGCGACCAAGCAAAACCAGAGACCGACCGGAGACCTCGTGCCGAGCGTAGCGGCAGTGAGGCGCCATGACCTGACCGACTCGCAGTGGGCGGTGCTGCAGCCGCTGCTGCCTGTCGAAACAAGGCGCGGGCGACCACGCGTATGGGCCAGCAGGGACATCATCGACGGGATCCGCTGGCGGGTGCGGACCGGCTCGCCGTGGCGCGATGTCCCGCCGGTGTATCCGCCCTGGCAGACCTTGTACCGCTGGTTCAGGCGCTGGCAACGCGACGGCACCTGGACACAGCTGCTGGCCCGGCTGCAGTCGGTGGCCGACGCGGCCGGGAAGATCGACTGGACGGTGAGCGTCGATTCCACGATCAGCCGCGCCCATCAGCACGCCGCCGGTGCCCGCCGCGACGGGCAGGCGCAGAAGGAGCCGCCGGGTGGCGTGCAGACCGAGCCTGACGATCACGGGCTGGGCCGGTCCCGGGGCGGGTTCACCACCAAGACGCATCTGGCCTGCGAGCAGGGCCGTAAGACCCTCGCCATGGTGATCACCGCCGGGCAACGCGGGGACAGCCCGCAGTTCATCACCGTGCTGGAACGGATCAAGGTGTACCGGCTCGGCGGCGGCCGGCCACGGACCCGGCCCGACCTGGTGCTGGCCGACAAGGCATACACCAGCCGGGGCAACCGCGGGTACGCGCGCCGCCGCCGGATCCGGGTGTGCATCCCGAGCAAGGCCGACCAGGACGCGCACCGCAAAGCGAAGGGGTCCAAAGGCGGGCGGCCACCCTCCTTCGACCCGCAGGTGTACCGGCTGCGCCACGCGGTGGAATGCGGCATCAGCCAGCTCAAACAGCACCGGGCCATGGCCACCCGCTACGACAAACTCGCCGTCCGCTTCGAAGCCACCGTCACCATCGCCATCATCAACCAGTGGCTCCGCGCGTTATGAAACGCGGCCTAGGCTGCCGTCATGAGTAGCCCGGGTGCGATCCGCGACGAGCATCGATGGCGTCGTCTGGAGACCATCACCGACCCCGCGTTGTCCCGGCTCAACGCCGCCGATCTGCTTGCTGAGCTGCTGGAACGAGTTCGTATCGCCCTCGCTGCGGACACCGCCGCCGTGTTGCTGCTCGACCCGTACACCCGCCAGCTGGTCGCTACCGCCTCCAAGGGCCTGGAAGAAGAGGTCCGGCAGGCCTTCCGGCTGGAGGTGGGTCGCGGCTTCGCCGGCCGGATCGCCCACACCCGCGAGCCGGTGATCGTCACCAACGTCACGCCCGCCGACGTCGTCAACCCGTTGCTGCTGAGCAAGGGCATCCGGTCACTGCTCGGCGTGCCGATCCTCGCCGCCGGTGAGGTCATCGGCGTGCTGCACATCGGCACCCTGAGCCCACGGTCGTTCACCTCCGACGACATCGTTCTGCTGCAGCACGCTGCGGACCGGGCCAGCGCTGCCGGACAGTTGCGCTTCCGCGAACCGGAACAGAGCGCCGCCCTCGCTCTGCAGCACAGCCTGCTGCCACCACAGCTCGCCGACATCAACGGCCTGCACATGGCCGCCCGCTACGTGCCCGGCCACACCCTCGGCGTCGGCGGCGACTGGTACGACGTCTTCCGCCTGCCCTCGGGCTGGATCGGCATGGTGATCGGCGACGTGTCGGGGCACGGCCTGGCCTCGGCAGTCGTGATGGGCCGCATCCGCAGCGCCCTGCGCGCCTACGCCCTCACCACCGACGACCCTGCCGACGCATTGGCGCTGCTCGACCGTAAGATCCAGCACTTCGAGGCGGGAGCTCTCACCACCGCCCTGTACGCGATGATCTCCCCCGACCGCCGGTCGGTCCGGATCTCCTCCGCCGGACACCTACGGCCCGTGATCGCCGTGCCCGGCCAACCCCCGGCACTGCTGGATCTGCCGGTCGACGCACCGCTGGGCGTCGGCCGTTCCCCCAGCCGACGCCGAACGACCACGGTCGACCTGCCGGCCGGTGCGCTCCTGCTGTGCTACACCGACGGCCTCGTCGAGCGACGTCACCAGATCATCGACGTCGGCATCAAAGCGCTGATCGACGTCGTCACGCCCGGCCACCCGGAAGCCGTCTGCGCCACGGTGATGTCCCGTCTCGGATCGGAGCAACCACTGGACGACATCGCTGTACTCGCCATACGCCGACAACACCGCTGAGTACGGCTGCGCTGTTCGGCGCCCCGGACGGCGAGTAGAACGCTAATCCCCCAGCCGACCCGCCGGTGCCGTCGCCTGGCGCAGCACTGTGATGGACGCCGTCACGCCGGCTTCACTGCTGTGCAGGGTCAAAGTGTGGGCCAGTTGCTGTGCCAGCCAGAGACCGCGCCCTCCGGGCACGTTCGCCGGCGGAGGACGCAGGATCGTCGGCGGCGGCATCGAGAATCCCGGACCTTCGTCGCGGACCTCGCAGACCACCGCGCTGCCCTGCGTACATACGTACACGGTGCCGGAGCCGCCGCCGTGCCGCACGGCATTGGTGATCAGCTCGTAGGCCGCCGTGAGGAAGTCCTCCAGCGTGTCCCGGTCGAGTCCGACCCGCTCAGCCCGGTCACGCAGTGTCCGGCGCAGCTGCGAGACGTCCTCGCCGTCGAAATTCTGCGACCAGGCAACCTCGGGCGGGTATTCCGGGCGGTCGGCACTCATCGCCACGTTCGCATCGGGGACACATTGAGGCTGGTAACCCGAACGGTCCGGGCAAAACCTGGCAGGCCGGCCTCTCATCCGATCGGCGTGCTCAGCCGAGAGCTCCAACCTGTGACATAGGCTGGGTGACCGGTTGAGCGACGGTCGGTACGACGGGAGACCCCGGTGCGGCTTCTGATCGTGACGGCGGGATCGCGAGGTGATGTCGCGCCGTTCACGGGCCTGGGCCAGCGGCTGCAGCAGGCCGGTCATCAGGTGGCGCTGGCCGCCCACGACCGGTTCGCCGGCCTGGTTCGTGACAGCCACCTGGAATACCGAGCCCTTCCCGGTGATCCAGTCGAACTGGTGCGCGCACGCACGGCTGCCCCCACGCCGCAAGACGCGCAAGCGGTCTTCGCCGCGTTCCTCGACGAGTTGGGCGAAGGTGTGGTGAGCGCCGCGGCCGCGGGCACGGACATGCTGCTCACCGCGTTCGGCCCGGCACCGCTGAGCCGGCTCGTGGCCGACGGATGGGGCATACCGAGCCTCGGCGTCTACCTCGCGCCCGGGTTTCCCACCCGGGAGTTCCCGCCACCTGGCTGGCCCGCCGAACACTCCTCGGCCGCTGACAACCTGAACGCGGGGCGCGAACTAGTCACCCGGACCGAAGCCCTCTACGCCGGAGTTCTGCGGCGGCTGCGCCCCCGGCTCGGTCTACCGGCCGCCGAGGCGCCGGGCCCTCGCGACGACTGGCACATTTGCCACGGCTACAGTCCCGCAGTGGTCCCCCGACCGGCAGACTGGCCCGCCAATGTGCACGTGACCGGATACTGGTGGCCGGCAGCACCACCGCAATGGCGGCCCCCGGACTTGTTGCTCGACTTCCTGCAGGCCGGTCCGCCTCCGGTGTTCGTCGGTTTCGGCAGCATGACCGCGGCCCACGACCGGCTCCAGGACGTCGTCGCGACTGCCGTCAAACGCGCCGGCGTACGCGCCGTGGTCCAATCCGGCTGGGCCGAGCTCGCACCCGCCGGGGACGACGTCCTGCTCGTCGGTGAACTGCCACACGACTGGCTGTTCCCGCAGACAGCCGCTGTAGTTCACCACGCCGGAGCAGGCACCACAGCAGCCGGACTACGCGCGGGCGTTCCAGCGGTCCCGGTGCCCGTTCTGGTCGATCAGCCGTTCTGGGCGGACCGGCTGCACCGACTCGGCGTCGCACCGAGTCCGCTGCCGATCCACGAGTTGTCAGCCGACACCCTCACCGGCGCGCTGCGGTCCTGCCTCGAGCGGCCGGCCTACCAGGCCCGAGCCACCGAGATCGCCCGCCGGATCCGCGCTGAGGACGGTCCCGGGGCGGTGCTCTCGCTGATCACCCAGCTCGCTGCTGGACCAGATCGAGAATGATCCGCGCGACTCATCAGGACGATGGTCATCGCGCGGTGACGCGCTCGTACAGGTCAACGCTCGGGTAGATCGCGGCGGCCGGGCGCGGCCGCGACACGCTGCTCAACATACGCGCGTACCTGTGCACGAACGCCCGCCCAGCCGCACCGCGCGCGTCTGCGGGACATCCCATGTCGGCCGGGCGCACCAGGCCGGAAAGGTCAGATCCACGGGCACCGTAGGCTCGGCGCGTGGCCTCTGCGCAGGTTCCTCACGGGGTAGGACGCGCGATGGCACGCATCCGGGCAGAAGAGGATCTCCGGACGACCAGCCGTTCACGGCGCCGCCACCGGAACGGCTGACCGGGCGCCACTCCCGGAGGCGAAAGCCAAGGGCCGGGCGTGACGGACGTCAGTCCTGCGTGCTCTTCTCTCGCTGGTCGGCGGCTGCCCAGCTGGCGATGAGGCTGAGCGCGTCCTGATCGGGTGAGCCCGGTTCGGCGCTGTAGGCGTTGAGCCGCAGCCCCTGGTCCGCAGTCAGGTCCAGCGATTCGTACGCCAGGGTCAGGTCGCCGACCAGCGGGTGGTGCAGGCGTTTGACGCCGGAGCGGTGCAGGCGCACGTTGTGCGCGGCCCACCAGGTGCGGAACGGTTCGCTGCGGGTGGACAGCTCGCCGATCAGGTCGGTCAGGTCCTTGTCGTACGGATGGCGGCCGGCCTCGCCGCGCAGCAACGCGACGACATCCTCGGCCAGCTGCTGCCAGTCGCGGTAGAAGTCCTGGGAGGCGGCGTCCAGGAAGACGAACCGGGCCAGATTCGGCCGCCCGGCGGCGTCCTGGAAGACGGGGGCGAAGACGGCGCGGCCCAGGGGGTTGACGCCGAGGATGTCGAGCCGGCCGTTGCGTACGTAGGCCGGGGCGCCGGTCACGGCGTCCAGCAGATGCTGCACCGTCGGGCGGACGGCGCCGGTGGTTCGGCGGCGGCCGGTCCGCGCGGCACGGGGGCCGGTGTTGGCCTGGCGGGCCAGGTCGTAGAGGTGTTCACGTTCGGCGTCGTCCAGCCGCAGCGCCCGGGCCAGGGCTTCCAGCACGCTTTCCGAGACGCCGGTGAGGTTGCCGCGTTCGAGGCGGGTGTAGTAGTCGACGCTGACCCCGGCGAGCATCGCGGCTTCCTCGCGGCGCAGGCCGGGCACGCGGCGGCTGGTGCCGTAGGCCGGCAGTCCCGCCTGCTCGGGGGTGATGCGGGCGCGGCGGGTGGTGAGGAAGTCGCGGGTCTCACTGCGGTGGTCCATGCCTTCGACGCTACGTCCGGTTCCTCGAAGCTGGGAGGTTCTGTCGTTACCTCCTCGGGTGGCAGGCGCGATCTCGTCCCAGGGCTCGCAGCACGTTGAGGGTGAGTTGTCGAAATACGGCTCAAACGGAGGTTGGGAGGTAAAGCCAGAACCTCCCTGACCCACGCCGATCGTGCCACCGTCGGTTACGACCCGCGTGAAAGGACCACCGATGAACCTCACCCTCAACAACGGCGTCGAGATGCCCGCCCTCGGATTCGGGGTCTTCCAGACGCCGCCGGATGAGACCCGCGCGGCGGTCACGGCCGCGCTCGAGGCCGGCTACCGGCACATCGACACCGCCGCCGCGTACGGCAACGAACGGCAGGTCGGCGAGGCCGTCGCGAACTCCGGCATCAACGGGATCTTCCTGGAGACCAAGATCTGGATCAGCGACTACGGGTACGAGCAGACCCTGCACGGCTTCGACAAGAGCGCCCGCAAACTCGGCGTGGACCGCATCGATCTGCTGATCCTGCACCAGGCTCTGCCGTCGGAGTTCGACAAGACCCTGGCGGCGTACCGGGCGCTGGAGAAGTTGTACGCCGACGGGAAGGTCCGGGCGATCGGGGTCAGCAACTTCATGGTCGAGCACCTGACGGCGCTGCTGGATGCGGCGACGGTGGTGCCCGCGGTCAACCAGATCGAGGTGCATCCGTACTTCCAGCAGCGCGAGGTGCAGGCGTTCGGTGCCGAGCACGGCATCCTCACCCAGGCGTGGGCGCCGATCGGCGGCATCACGTTCTACCGCGACAGCGGTCACCGCAGCACCCTGCAGGACCCGGTGATCGGCGAGATCGCCACCGCGCACGGCAAGTCCCCGGCGCAGGTGATGCTGCGCTGGCACCTGCAGCAGGGTCGCTCGGCCATCCCGAAGTCCGTGCGCCCGCAGCGCATCGCGGAGAACCTCGACGTCTTCGACTTCGAGCTCACCGGCGACCAACTGGCCGCGATCGACGCCCTGGACACCGGCAAGCGCGGCGGTCCGGAACCCGCCGACATCACCCTGGCCAACTTCGGCATGCCGATCCCGGAGAACTGAGAACGAAGGAGGAAGGACGGTGCGTACGCCGCGCCGCGCCGTACTGCGCGCGTCTCTGCTACTCGGCGGGGGTGCCTTGCTCGCGGCCTGCGGTGACGGCGACCCGGCGCCCCGCAGGGCACCGGCTTCCACAGAACCGCCGCGGGTGCTGCTGGCCTACTTCTCCCGTGCCGGGGAGAACTATTGGTACGGCGGCACCCGCGACCTTGCCGTCGGCAACACGCAGGTCGTCGCCGAAATGATCGTCTCGCTGGTGCGCACGGACGTGTACCGCATCGAAGCCGCCGACCCGTATCCGCACGACTACCGCGCGACGGTCGACCGTAACGTCGCCGAACAGGACGCCGAGGCGCGCCCGGCGATTCTGGCCGCCCTGCCCGACACCACCGGCTACGACGTGGTGCTGCTGGGCAGCGGCATCTGGAACGTGCGCCCACCCATGATCATGAGCACATTCGCCGAGGGCGCCGGGCTGGCCGGTAAGACCATCCACCCGTTCGTCACGTACGCCGTCAGCGGGCTGGGCACCACGATCGACACCTACACCCGGCTGTGCCCCGATGCGACCGTCGGCAGCGGCCTGGCCGTGCGAGGCGAGCAGGTGTCCGATGCCCGGCCACAGGTCGAGACCTGGCTGCGGCAGATCGGGCTGCGCTGAGCCGGCCGGCGAGGGGGTACTGCCAGTACCGGGCACAACCGATACTCCCTGACCTCGGCGTTTCCCGGTTGTCTTGAGGCATCAGCCACCGATGTACCAAGGCCTGCTCGAACGCGACACCGAACTGCTCGACGGCCTGCTCGACAGCGGTTACACGCTCACGCACATGACCGGCTACCGCCAGTCGCGCACGGAATGGCTGCAGCAGATCGACTCGGGCGAGATGCGGTACCACTCCGCACAGCCGCGCAGCACAGCGGTCGAGGTGACCGGCGACACCGCCGTCCTGGTCGGCAGGGACGTCGTCGACGCCACGATCTGGGGTGGCTGCGGCATCTGGAACCTGCAGCTCACCACCACGTTCGAACGCCGCGACGATACCTGGATCGCACTGCGGACCGTCGCCACCACCTTCTGACCCTGTCCACGTTCGACGCCGCGAACACGGCGGGCCGGCCAACCGACAGCAACGCCCACGTCGCCGACCGAACTCCAAAATCGGGCATCGTGCAACGGCGGGAAGATTTCGGTTATCTTCGGGCCGCCGCCGACACCTGTAGGCATGTCCGTCCCCGAACTCGTCCGGGCCGCCCAGCGCGGCGACCGGGCCGCTGTCGAACAACTGGTCGCCGAACACCTCACCCTGGTGTACAACGTCGTCGGCCGGGCGCTCAACGGTCACGCAGACGTCGACGACGTCGTGCAGGAGACCTTCATCCAGGTCATGCGGGACCTGCACAGCCTGCGGGACCCGCAGCGGTTCCGTGCCTGGCTGCTCGCGATCGCGCACCGCCAGGTCCGGGTCCATCTGCGGGCGCGGCGCCGGCTGGCCGGGCGGCAGCGCGACAGCGCCGCCGACCTGCCTGACCCCGGCAGCGACTTCGCCGCGCGGACGGTCACCGAGTTCATGCTCACCGGCCAGCGCCGCGAGCTGGTCGAGGCGGCCCGCTGGCTCGACGACGACGACCGGATGCTGCTGGCGCTGTGGTGGCAGGAGACGGCCGGCGAGATCACCCGGGCCGAGCTGGCCGCCGCGTTGCACGTCAGCACCGGGCACGCCGCGGTCCGGGTCAAACGGATGCGTGACCAGCTCGACGCGATCCGGGTGGTCCTTCGCGCGCTGCAGGCCGGCACCTGCCCCGAGCTGGCCCGCACGATCGCAAGCTGGCCCGGCAGACCGGACGCGCTGTGGCGCAAGCGGCTGATCCGGCACACCCGCGGCTGCCCGCGCTGCGAACCGCACCGGCAGGGCCTGATCGCGCCCGAACACCTGCTGTTCGGCCTGGCCCCGGTGCCGATCGCGCTGGCCGGTGTGGTCCACGGCCTCGGCATGCCGCCGGCCAAGACCGCCGCGGCCCTGGTGCCGGGCAAGCTGACCGCCGCGGCGGTGGCCGCGCTGGTGGCTGCCGGCGGCGCTTTCTCGTACGCCGTAACGCGCGACCCCGAGACCCGGCCCAGCCCTCCCAGCACCACGATCGTCGCAGCGCCGGACGGCACGAGTGCCGGCGACGGCACCCTGGACCGCCCGTACACCGTGGCCCGCGCCGTCGAGGTGGTCCGGCCCGGCCAGACGATCGCGCTGCGGGGCGGAACCTACCGGCTCACCGACCCGATCGTCATCACCACCAGCGGCAGCGCCCGCAACCGGATCACGCTGGCCGGATACCAGGCGGAACGCCCGGTGCTGGACGCGTCCGCGCTGCCCGACGACAAGTGGGCGGTCACCCACGAGGCCGACTTCTGGACCGTGCGGGATCTGGCGGTCACCGGGTCGCTGAGTCACGCGTACGTCTGTGTCTCCTGTGCCGGCACCGTGTTCCAGCGCCTCGCCCTGCACGGCAACGTGCGGGGCGCGCTGACCCTGCGCGACCCGGGCACCGTGGCGAACCAGGTGCTCGACTGCGATTTCTTCGACAACCGCGGAACTGGTCTGGGCATCAAGTTCGGCTCCGGCGCCGGGAACCTGGTGCGCGGCAACCGGGCGTTCCGCAACGGCGACAACGGGTTCGACTTCGGCGACTTCGCCAGCCCGGTCACCCTCGACACGAACTGGTCGTTCGACAACGCGATCAACGGCTTCGCGCTCGGCGGCGGCGACCCGGCGCCCCGGGCGGCGCACGTGCTGCGCAACAACGCCGCCTGGGCGAACGCGGGCCACGGCTTCTCCGACGACGAGAACGCCGCGCCGATCCGCCTGATCGGCAACACCGCCTGGCGTAACCGGGTCGCGGGGTTCTCGCTGCCGTCGGGGGTGGCGCATCTGCGGGGCAATGTCGCGGCGGGCAACCGTACCCCGGTCATTCTCACGTCGCGGGCCGACGCCGCCGGCAACACCTGGCACCGCGGCGCGATCGCGCCCGCCACGGTCTTCCGGTCCACCGATCCGGCGTCGGCCGAGGGGCCACGCCGCCCGGACGGGAGCCTGCCGGTGACCTCATTCCTGGTCAGCCGCAGCGGTTCCGGCGCCACGATGCGAACGCCGTAGATTTCCTTTCTAAATTTCTGTAATTCTCACCGTCCCGCGTGCACCTATAGGTCATGGAACTCGCATGCATGCAGTTCAAGCCACCTTTATGAGTTATCGGAACATTTACAAAGGTGAATTGGCGCGGTATCAATGAACCGGTTCACCAATCCCCCACCATCCCCATTAGGAGACTCGCTCATGGGACAGATCTCCGCCGCACCGGTGCGCCACCGCACCGTGCGGCTGTCCTGGGTACTCTCGCTACTCGTCGCCTTACCAGCCGGGCTGCTGCTCGCGTTCGCACTGCCGTCCGAGGCGGCCGTCGCGCCGGTCAGCGGCGGCGTGTACACCCTCGCGTCCGGATCCAGCGGCAAGTGCATCCAGGCCGCCGGCACCGCCAACGGCGGCCTGCTGACGCAGGTCGCCTGCAGCACCACCACCACGAGCCAGCAGTTCGGCGCGGTGTCGCAGAACGGCGCGTTCGGCTTCACCAACAGCGCCAGCGGCAAATGCGTGGACGTGCCGTACTCCGACACCACCGCCGGCACCCAGCTGTGGCAGTGGACGTGCGGCGCCAGCGCGAATCAGACCTGGTCGCTGACCGCGTCCACCGCGGCCACCGGCAAGTACCTGATCAAGAGCGCCGCGACCGGGCTGTGCATCAGCAACAAGGACGGCTCGACCGCCGGCAACAACCCGATCGTGCAGGAGGCGTGCTCGGACATCGCCCGTCTGCAGTGGTCGTTCACCCTGATCTCCGGCGGTGGCGGCGGCACCACGACGGCGACCGTCGCGGCCGACGGCACCGGCCAGTACCGGACCGTGCAGGCGGCCGTCAACGCGGTGCCGGCGAACAACACCACCCGGCGCGTGATCACCATCAAGCCGGGCACCTACCGGGAGATCGTCACGATCCCGGCCAACAAGCCGTTCATCACCCTGCAGGGCCTCGGCACCTCCAACGCGCAGACGACCATCGTCAACAACCGCGACGCCGGGCACTTCGGGCTGCAGGGCAGCGGCACCGTGCAGGCGTACGGCAAGGACCTGACCGTCACCAACCTGACGATCACCAACGACTACGACGAGAACACGTACGAGACCGGTGACCAGGCGCTCGCCCTCTACCTCGACGCTGACCGGGCCCGGTTCGACAACGTGCGGCTGCTCGGCGACCAGGACACCTTCCTGGTCGACAACAACGCCCGCACCTACTTCACCAACTCCTACGTCGAGGGCACCGTCGACTTCATCTTCGGCGCGGGCATCGCGGTGTTCCACAACAGCCGTATCCACGAGAAGCGCTCCACCGGCGGCCCGCTCACCGCGGCCAGCACGCCGGCCGAGAAGACGTACGGCTTCCTGTTCTACAAGTGCACGGTCACCGGGACCGGCACGAACAACACCACCCTGGGCCGGCCGTGGCGCCAGGGCGCGCAGGTGCTGTTCCGCGAATCGAACCTTTCGAACACCATCAAGATCGCCCAGCCGTGGACCGACATGTCCACCAACACCTGGCAGAACGCCCGGTTCAGCGAATACAAGAACACCGGCGCCGGAGCGACCACCAACAGCAACCGCCGGCAACTGACTGACGCCCAGGCGGCGAACTACACCCCGCAGAAGTATCTGGCCGGCGCCGACGGCTGGAACCCGGTCGGCTGAGAGGGACAACGATCATGAGGAGCAGAAAACTCATCGGTACGGCCGTCGTCGCCATCGCGATTCCCACCGCCATCGCCGTCACGATGCTGCCGTCCGAGGCCGCCACCGCCCCGGTCAACGGCGGCGTCTACCAGCTGGCCTCCGCCGCCAGCGGCAAGTGCGTCGACGTGACCGGCGCATCGGCGGACAACTCCGCGCTGCTGGTGCAGTCCGCGTGCACCACCGGCGCCCGGCACCAGTGCAAGGTGCAGGGCTCCGGCCCGGCCAACCTGGTCAACGCCAACAGCACCCGCTGCATCGACGTGCCGAGCTCGTCGACCAACTCGGGTCTGCAGCTTCAGCAGTACGGCTGCGGCGACGGCACCAAGACCAACCAGCTGTGGACCTTCAGCGCATCAGGCGCCGCGTCCGGGAAATACCTGGTCAAGAGCGCTGCCACCGGCCTGTGCCTGAGCAACAAGGATGGCTCCACCGCCGGCAACAACCCGATCGTCCAGGAGACCTGCTCCGACATCTCGCGCATGCAGTGGTCGTTCAACTACGTCAGCGGCCCCACCTCTCCTCCCCCGGCCGGCGGCCGATGGTCCAACACCGCCGACGGGTTCGCGCAGGGCACCACCGGCGGCGCGGGCGGCACCGCGGTCACCGTCACCACCTTCGCCGACCTGGTGAAGTACGCGACCGCGTCCACCGCGCACATCATCCGCGTCTCCGGGACCATCACCGTCACCCCCTACGGCCACGAGATCCCGGTCAAGTCCAACAAGACGATCGTCGGGCTCGGCACCAGCGGCCGGATCAAGAACGGCGGTTTCTTTCTCGGCACCGGCGTCAAGAACGTGATCATCCGGAACTTGACCATCGGTGACACCGCGATGGCCTCCGACGACCCGGACGACAAGGACTTCGACTACGACGGCATCCAGATGGACACCGCGTCCAACGTCTGGATCGACCACAACACGTTCACCAACACCAACGACGGCTACATCGACAGCCGCAAGGACAGCACCAACATCACCGTCTCGTGGAACCGGATGGGTGACCACAACAAGACGTTCGGCATCGGCTGGACCACCAACGTCACCGCCCGGATGACGATCCACCACAACTGGATCTACAACTCCAACCAGCGCAACCCCAGCGCGGACAACCTGCAGTACGTCCACCTCTACAACAACTACCTGAACAACATCTCTTCGTACGGCAACTACGCGCGCGGCGCCACGAAGATGGTGATCGAGAACAGCTACTTCGACAAGGTCAACAACCCGTACTACCCGGACACCGCGACCGGCGCCCAGCTGCGCCAGAGCGGCAGCACGGTGGTCAACTCCACCGGCCGCAAGGAGACGTCGGGCTCAGCGTTCACGCCGGGCAGCTTCTACGCGTACACCCTCGACGCGACCGCCAACGTGCCCAACCTGGTCAAGGCCTCCTCCGGCCCGCAGGCCGACATCGTGATGTAGGCCCAACGAGCGCCGGCCGCGACCCCCGTAAGGGCCGCGGCCGGCGCCGCATGAACCTCAGTGTCCGAGAGCAGCCTTCACGAACGCGACGCAAGCTGCGGCCACAGCCAGCATCAGACCAGCAGCCAGCGTACGGCCGGACGAGCGCTCCGCCTGCAACCGCTCCACCAGCAGCCCGATGAGAGCCATCCGCAGCAGCAGATACACCTCCGACCCGAGGATCACGGCCCGTTCGGGCAGCCAGTGCCACCCACCGAGCAGCAGCAGGATCACCGGCACCAGGCCGGACGTGAGCACCGGCAGCGCGTCCCGGATCTCGTGCCACAGCTGCGCCCGGCTCAGGTCCTTGCCGACCCGCACCCGAAAACCCACGACGTCGGCGAACACGTGCGCCAGATACGTCGAGGCGGACACGCCGAGCACCAGCAGAGCGCCGTGCCCGTGCGACAGGTCGGCGGCGCTCAGCGGCACCATAGTGGCGAAGACGATGATGTTGCCGTACACGTACGCCGAAATCCGCGCCGCCGCCTGCTCCCGCGACAGACTCGGATCGGCCCGGAACCGCACGATCCGATCCCGGATATTTCGATCTTGCACTTACCCACCGTAACGTCGCCCGGACAGCCGCGCCGCCGGTTGGCCGCTCACCCAGCCGCCCGGCGCCCTACCCGGAGGCTCTGCGCTGTCGAGCCTCGATCCAAGCCTCCACCTCGTCGGCAAGCCAGACCTTGCCCTGCGCCAGATCCGCCACCGGGGCCGGGAAATCCGGCCGCCGGGCAAGCTGGTACACCCGCTGCCGGCTGATACGCCCTATCCGAACCCGAATCTCATGCGCGCCCATCAGGCGCAAACCCGTCCCAGCCATACGCATGACTATAGTCGTCGGACTACTGTACTGACGTCATCCCCGTGCGCCTTTCTTGTCCGGTCCGCTCGAACCTTGCGGAGTCCGGAGTTACCCTGCGGACGATCTTGCGGTGTTCGGAGGCAGGTTGCGGATTCACTCGGACGTATCGGGCCGGTGATGCGGCTACGCCGTTAAGGTCGGCTTCGTCGCGGAGGAGGACGGCACCGATGCCACTGACAGCCGCTAAACGCAGTTCCGCGATCCGGCACCGGACGGTTCGAGGGCTACGCCAGGCCACCTTCAGTGAGGACCTGCGACAGCGTATTGATCGTGTCGACTGCTTCAGCGGCGTCACCCGGATCCGTCCACCCCTGATGCCAAGGACGTCCAGGGCCAGCAACGAACAGCAGCGCTTCGAGCGCCGCCGCCGCCAACTCCGACGCAGGCCGCGGCAGCCGGACATCCGAGGCGAGGTCCTCGTCAGCCAACTCTTCGCTGAGTTCTTCCCCGCCCGGCAGACTTGCCGCGACCACCGCTGCAGCGGCAACGACCTGATCCGGGAAGAAGTCCCGCCAGAGCAGCTCAGGCTTGTCCTTGACGAACTTGAACATGTGCTCCAGCGCTGCGGCGCGCCGCTCAGGCTCCCGTTCAGCCAATTCTTCGAGGAAGTCCACGGCTCCATCGCTAGAGAACGCACCCGTCCCGAACGTTCCCATGCCCGCTGCCTTCCTCGATCCGATCCCGAGCCTCGCCGAAGCCACGAGATCATCTCACCCCCGCGTGCCCCCGCCCTCGGCCGAAATCCGCAAGGCGAATCCGGACAACCAGCTTTGCAAGCGTCCGGAGCTACCTTGCGGGTCGCTGGTCGAGGCCCGGTCCATCCGCAAGGTTCAAACGGACGCGACATCTGGTGCCAGGTTCACTCCAACCTTGCGGAAGCCGCGTCTACCTTGCAGGCCTGCGTCCTGTCTCGTTGATGCCGGCGGAGAGTCAGCCAGCTGGCGCACTTCATGGCAGATTCCCGTTCGTCGTGACGACAGCGGCCCGATATGTGCGCCTATGCAACTAAGCGCGTCTCGGGCGATCTGGCGAGTCTCAACGGATCGGTGAAGACCGACGGGCTCGACTTGGAGCATCGGTGCAGGAGGCGGGCGGCTCTCACCCCCTGGACGTCGTTACCTACGTAGCGATCCCCTGCGGCAAGCTTCGGCGGAGGCGCTCCCGGATCTGCCGAAGAGCGTGTGCTGTGGCGCCGGTGAATGTGGGTAGCGATTCTTGGCATTTTGGCTATCGTCCGACCATGACGATCCATTTGGGCGCGCTCGGTGCGGCCTACCTCGCTGACCGACCCGCCGCCGGAGTCGATCTTGACCTCTTCGGACAGTTCGCGGGCTCGTGGGCGCTGGACTGCACGGAGTACGACGATGGCGGATCCTCGTCCGTGCGACGAGGCGAATGGCATTTCGGATTCGCGTTGGGCGGCCGGGCCACTACCGACGTCTGGATCTTGCCTGGCGTCGAGCACGGCGTCAGCGTACGATTTCCCGATCCGAGCGCGGGCCCCGGCGTATGGCGCTCGACCTGGGTAGGGCCGGGTCGGCGCAGGGTCCACACCTTCCTGGCACGTCAGGACGGTGCCGAAATCATGCTCGACGGCGGCGACCTGCGGTGGACATTCTCGGACATCGAGCCCGACACCTTCTCCTGGCGCAACGAGGCTCAGCAGCCCGACGGCGCGTGGCGCCTACAGCAGACCTTTCGTGTGTGGCGAGAGAACTGACCGCGATGCCGCCGTCCGGATCTGCCGCCGATCGCTCGCGGCGCTCAGCGCGGCCGTCACGCTACGTGTGGTCCGCGACGGTGGCGGCACTCTCATAGCCGATGAGCGGGAGTCAGGAGCTGTTGTCGAGAACGGTTGATCAAGATCGTTTAGGCGGCGAGTTGCGTACCCGCCTTGGGCGAGGTCATTCAAGGGTTGGCTGTCCTGGAACACGGCTGCGCTGCGCCGCTGATCTGGTGCGATATGGTCGCCCCTGGCACACCAAGAAGGGCATGAACGTGGCGACGGTGACGGCGGAAGAGTTCGATCGCAGGATCGAGCCGTACCGGTCGGAGCTGCTGGCCCATTGCTACCGGATGCTTGGCTCGGTTCACGACGCGGAGGACCTGGTCCAGGAAACCTATCTGAGAGCGTGGCGCGCGAAGGGCCAGTATGACGAGAGCCGCAGCTCCCTGCGGACCTGGCTGTATCGCATCGCGACCAACGCCTGCCTCACCGCGCTTGAGAGCCGCAGCCGCCGTCCGCTGCCCTCCGGCGTGGTCGCCGAGAGCGACCCGCGCCGACCGTTCGTCCACGGCGGAGAGATCACCTGGCTTCAACCGCTTCCCGACTCTCTGCTGAGGCTGGGCGGGCCGGAGACTCCCACGATCGACCGCGGCAGTCTACGGCTCGCCTTCGTCGCCGCCATGCAGCACCTTTCCGCGCGGCAGCGCGCGGCGTTGATCCTGCGTGAGGTCCTCGACTTCTCCGCAGTCGAGGCGGCGGACATCCTGAGCACCACGACCGCCTCGGTCAACAGTTCCCTGCAGCGGGCCAGGGCCAGGCTAAAAGAGGCGGGAATTCTGGAGGAACAGGTCGCCGAACCGTCCGAAGCAGAGCAGCGCGCCTGGGTGGACAAGTACATGACGGCCTTTGAGAAGGCTGACATCGAAGGGCTTAAACGGCTGCTCACCGAGGACGTGCTCATGGAGATGCCCCCGATGGTCAACTGGTTCGTCGGGCGCGAGAACTACGGTGTGTTCATGGACTTGGTCTTCGCCAAGAACGGCAGCCAGTGGCGCTTCCTGCCGGTCGGTGCCAATTCGCAGCCGGCGTTCGCCGCCTACAACCGCGGCCCGAGCGGCGCGTTCGAGCTGCACACGCTGCAGGTCTTCACGGTCACGAAGAACGGCATCAGCCGCAACTCGGTCTTCCGGGACGCCAAGGTGTTCGCCTCCTTCAAGCTTCCCGCCGAACTCGAAGCCTGACAGAGCGGCCGCCCATCCCTCCTCGTCGGCGGTCGCGGCCCGCGGTTGTTCGCCGAGTTTCCGACCAGCAACGTCTCTCTGTCGAGCGCCTCTCAACACTTCCTTGCCGCGGGCGCGATGAGTTCCGACCCCACCGCCGGTATGTACTGACGAGTTCGCCGGAATACCCCGGGCAAACCGACCACAAGGGGAGAACCTGATGTCAGATAGTCGCGCGGAGGACGAGGCCGCCATCCAGGCCGTACTGATTGACTCTTACAAGGCATGGGAGGCTGGCGACGCCGACGGCATGGTCGCCAACTACACCGCGAACGCGACCGCCATCATGACCGGCTCGCTCCGCGACAGCCGTAACGTGATCCGCGAGAACATGGCCCTGGCCTTCGAGGGGCCACTCAAGGGCAGCTCGACCTACAACAAGCAGCTCAGCCTCCGCTTCGTCGGCAGGGACGCCGCGATCGTCGTCAGCGAATCCGCCATCCTGTTCGCCGGCGAGACCGAGGTTCCGGACGACCTGCGTAAGGTGAACGCGACCTGGGTCTTCGAGAAGCGGGACGGCCAATGGATGATCGCCGCCTATCACAACAGCCCCGTGTTGGCGCCTGGGCAGTGAACCATTCCAGACAACCGGCAGTGACCGTGTTTAGTGGCTCAGGGATCTGACTTCGCTGACCCCGATGTTCGAGCCCTGCCGTCGAACCGCGTGAAGCCCCTGGTAGAAGCAGATCTCGGCCAGAAGATCAACTTAAAAGGGGCTTCACGCGGACGTCATCGTGACGTACACCGCCGTGCTCGCCGTCCAGAAGCGAATCGCACTTCTAACCGGCACACGGCACCGCAATGGCCGAGGTACGCACATCCAGGTCTCTCGGCACGGCATCCTAAACTGCCGCGAGGCGCGCGCTACGGAAGGGCGCGTCCGCCCTCGTGGATCGGCGCTCGCGGCGCCGCGTCGACGCCACCGCTGTCCGCGATCCCCGTCGGTGAGCCGCGGCGGGTCGGCCGACACTGCCTGCCGTTGCCTGCCGGGACCTCGATGCTGACGGCGGCGCAGGCGCCGGTTCGGCCCGGAAGGTAGCAGCGTGGTCACGCGACGGGCGCAGGCATCGCCGGCAACCGGTCAGAGGACGTAACCGGCGATCATCTGACCCAACTGGCGGATGTCAGCGTTCGCCTTGAACTCCAGGCGGACCTTGCCGAGGCCGCTGAACCACAGTTCCAGCTCGGTATCCCGGTCGAAGCTGCCTGCCGTCTCGACCGAGAAGGCTTGGATCTTGTTGTACGGCAGCGACGTGAAGTCCACCTTCTTGCCGGTCATGCCCTGTACATTGACCGCGATCAGACGCTTGTTGGTGAAGACCACGAAGTCACGAGTCGTCCGAAAGGCGACGACCAGCTGTTCACCGGGAATGAGCAGCGGCGCGACCTGCGGATAGATGGTGGCGGGATCGCACGGGTTGAGCTTGAAAACGGATGGGCTGGAGAAGTCGATCACCGACCCACCGTAGTCCAGGTGGTCATTTAGACGAACGAGGTGGTGGACCGCTGCTCACCGCCGGTTGCCACAACGGTCGCGTGCCGAGCACCGGCGCATCGAGGTGCCAGTGGAGCGGAGATGCGACGCCGACACGCAGGTGGTCTGAGGTGTCGGCTCGGCGAAATAGAATGCGGCGCGCAAGCCTCTCCTGCGGTCGAGTCTCTCGGGGCGGAGGGGCGCGCCGATGGCAAGGGTTCCGTACGAATTCAGAACGTGATCCAATGCCCTCTTCTGCCGCTGATAGGCGCTGAGTGCTCGCCGTTCGAGGGTTCCTGGGTGCCGGGCGACGGCCATCGCTCGGGGAGAACCTCACGACATAAGACCGTCACCCGGACACTGCTCCAGGGTAGGGGCCTCATGATCGGGTGGTCACTCATGAACGCCTCGCACGGATATGCGCTCTGGGCGTGCTGGTGTTCATGGACGCGTTCCGGACGCTGAGGTGCTCGCGAACATTGAAGGACCCGGCCGCCGGTCTGTCGCCGCCAACCTGCATCATCTTGCGATGATCAACTATCGGGCCGGTGTTGCGGTCCTGGCGATGGCATCGGCGGCCGGGTGCGCCGCACCCGGCGTCACCCCGGCTGCAAATCCGTCTCCCGTTGTGGTGCCGTCCGGGTGTGTACCCGAACGGGTGCGGTGGTCAGCACCGGTCACGCAGCCCCGCCTGACCCAGGTGATGCTGCACCAGGAAGACAGCGACATGACCGGACGACCCGTCTTGGACAAGCCGTTCACTCCGTCGATCACCGGCGTGAACGCGCCGGCCGATTGGACCAGGATGCTCGCCGCGTCACTCAGCGAACACGCCGGCACAAAGGTCAAGACCGGGCCAGCCGCACTCCCGGACGGCGGTTACGGCTTCCCCATGCAGGTCACGGACAACCCCGCCATCCCGCAGACCCTCTTCTACGAAGGCGCCACGATCATGTCGGCCGAGTTCACCGTCTCCTGCACCACGGCCACGGTCACCGGCGGGTTCACCTCCTGGACCAAGGTCGACCTCGGCGGTCTGGCATGCGGCAGCATCGACCCGCCGACCGAGCCTTTAGCACGCCTGGCGATCGCCTATTGCCCGGCTACAGCGGCGCCCCGTCCTTCCGAATATATCGACGCTGTCCCGTTCGATGAGGACGAGCACTTCTGACCACCGAAGCTGAGTACCCCGTCGGCCAGAGCATCTCCGTTGCTATTGAGCTGGTCGAACAGAAGCCGGCACCGTTAAGGGTAGGCCCTCAAGATCCGATGTCGCTGACGGCTGGCTGCGCCGTAGCCGCGAACCGGGCGCGGTCCGTCCTACGGTAACGGCGCCGAGCACTAGCGGAGCATACGATCATCGCTTCCAGCCGCAGCCTTAAAGCCCGAAGTCAGATGGAACCTCAGCTGCCTTTGTCTCGAAAGCGTCGCTGACCGGATCGCCGGAGCGAAGCAGGCTCTCCAACCTGCGTTGTTCCCCGAAGTCGTGATCGGGTCTGCCATAACTTTCGACTAACCTCGGCCCTTCGTTAAGGGCTGTCCACGGAGTGGGCGGAGAAAGAAGAAGTGCCTTCTGATCAGGGAAAATAGGACTTGCTGAGGGTCCGATGTTCCTGTCACGGAAGGCACTTGCTGGGTGAAGGCTACCGCAACACGTCCGAAGATCACGGTGACTGGTGGCGGGCGGGGCGTGGTCGCTCACGCTGGTGCCCGGCTGCTGGCCGATCTCGCCGACGCGACCGGGTTGACCAGCGCGTTCAGTCTTGGGTTGACGGGTCTGCGGCAGCGCGGTGGCGGGCACGACCCGGGCCGGATCGCGGTCGATCTCGCGGTGATGCTCGCCGACGGCGGCGAAGCGATCGCCGATCTCGCCGTCCTGCGTGACCAGGCCGGCCTGTTCGGGCCGGTCGCCTCCGACCCGACCGCCTGGCGGCTGCTGTCGAAGGTGGACGAGGCGATGCTGGCCCAGCTGCGAGCCGCGCGAGCCCAGGCTCGGGAAGTGGCCTGGGCTCAGCACGCCGAGGTCCGCGGCGACCTGCCACAGGTCACCGTGGCCGGCCGCAAGATGCAGGGCCTGGTCCTGGACATCGACGCGACGATCGTCATCTGCCACTCGGAGAAGGAGGCAGCGACCCGGACCTGGAAGAAGACCTTCGGCTATCACCCGTTGTTCTGCTTCCTGGACAACACCGGCGAAGCCCTGTCCGGGCTCCTGCGCGAGGGCCGGGCCGGGTCGAACACCACCGCCGACCACATCACCGTCCTGGACCAGGCACTCACCCAGATCCCCGACGCCCACCGGCACGGCACCCCGGTCCTGCTGCGCAGCGACTCGGCCGGCTCCAGCCACGGCTTCCTCGCCCACATCCGATCGCTGCGCGAGCAGCACCTGGACATCCGATTCAGCGTCGGCACCGCGATCACCGAACCCGTCCGGCAAGCGATCACCGCGGCCTCCGGCTGGATCCCCGCCATCGACACCGACGGCGACCTGCGTGAACACGCCGAGGTCTGTGAGATCACCGGCCTGTTCGACGCTACCGGCTGGCCGCAGGGCACCCGGTTCCTGGTCCGCCGCGAACGCCCGCACCCCGGCGCCCAGCTGTCGCTGTTCGACACCATCGAAGGCTGGCGGCATCAGGTCGTCGCCACCGACACCCCACCCGGCAACGGCGGCATCCAGTTCCTGGAGGCCCGGCACCGGGCCCACGCCCGCGTCGAAGACCGCATCCGCACCGGCAAGGACACCGGCTTCGGCCGGTTCCCGTCCCGGCACTTCGCGATCAACCAGGCCTGGCTACAACTCGCCCTGACCGGCATCGACCTACTCGCCTGGACCCAAACCCTGCTCCTCGACGGCGACCTCGCCACCGCCGAGCCCAAGAGACTGCGCTACCGGCTGCTGCACGTCGCCGCCCGGCTCACCCGCACCGCCCGCCGGACCCGCCTCGCCATCGCCGCCGACTGGCCCTGGACCGAGGCCCTGACCAGCGCTTTCAGCCGCCTCGCGGCACTCCCACGACCCGCAGGCTGACCCAGCAACCCACGTCCCACCAGCTTCACGGAGGAACCCGGCCCTGCGCCGGGCCATCAGCATGCCAGCAACCCGGCAAACCGCATCCGAAGTCACATCAATCGATCAGCAGCTATGGACGATGAGCCAAGTGAAAGACCGAGGCTAACCACGCGAGCAACTCCGCGAACTCACTCAGGCTGAGCTGTCGAAGCGAGTGCGTCGGCCCCGCGACTCCTGTCAGCCGGCGCCCCAATCCGCTCGCCTTCTCGAGGCTGGAGTGACAGGTCAAGGCGGTGTCGGCGGCCAGGCGTGGTCGCGTGCCGTCGAACTCCTCAACGCCCAGTCCGCCACGACCCGTTGGACCTTCAAGCACACGTCGATCATCGCACTATGATCATGGCGCCGAGTGTCCGGATCTGCCGCGATCAGTTCGCAACCAAGAGTCACGGCGGACGCCTGATGGCCAGCCGTCCGCTCGCGCCCGGGAAAGTGCGCCAGTGGGCATCCCTCCCGGGCGGGCGGCAGGCAGTCACAGTCGCGATGGCCCGCACGGGGGCTGGCATCCTGATGCGATGCGCAGGCTTACGGAAGACGAGTTCAAAGCCACCGCCGCGCCGGAGAAGGAACGTGTCGGCTCGGACGAAGAGCCGCCGTTCGACTTCTGGGAGTACTTCGAGCTGGTTCCACCAGAGGAGCTCACCGAGCTTGACTTCTCGCAGGGACGGGTGTCCTACGCCTGGAACACGCGCGGGACGGTCTACCGGCACGTGTAACGACTCAGGAAACCAGGCCGTCTCGATCAGAGCGACTATGGGCCCCTGTGCGCGTTGAGCCGAGTCGCCTAGATTGGCGAGCGTGGATCATGATGACCTTGTCCGGACAGCGGTCGCGGTGGCCGCTGCCGCTGACCGGCGCGCGATCGAGCGGGCATGGCTTGCGAGCCTGGTTACGAGGGACCAGAGTCGGCGGAGTGTTTGGCCGCGGCTGACGTTCCTGCGGCACTTGCCCCAGCATGGCTTCGTGCTGTCGCAGCATTTCCACCCCACGAATTGTGGGATGTGCGGTATGCGCGAGAGCGAAGATGCTGTCACGTCCGAGGACCTCGCCGGCGATGCCTTCTGGTTGCGGCCGATAAACCTTCCGTGGGCCAGCGCCGCGGTGGAGCGGTTCGACGGAGCAGACGATGACCACGATGTCCACCGGGGCCGAGCAGTGCTGGAGGATATCGTTGATGCGATCCGGTCGCTTCCCGAGTCCGCACAGTTGACGGAGTTGAACGCAGCCCTGATCGGCAAACTCAAGTCGAACAAGCTGGAGCGGACAGTTCTGCTCGAAGCTCTTGGCTACGCCGGCGCCCTGCCCGCGGCCGGACACCCGAGCTATGCGACAGAGTTCGTATCGTACGACGACGCGAACTCGCGAATGCCCAGCCAGTTCTACAAAAAGGAATGGGCGTACCCCGTGCGGTTCTGGACAGGCGCGGACGGAGTCGATCCCGCCCGCCTGCCCACTGGTGAATGACGGAAGGCTTCCGTCATGGCTACCGCAAACCTGACCATCTCAACGGTGAGTTGACCGTACCTGATCGCTCGGTTGTCGACCATCACCTTCCTGGACCTGAACCAGATCTACGGCTTGACGTGAGCAGGGCACGATTCATTTCCCACACCGGCATGTCGGCTAACTCTCATGCCACGATCCGCTCGCCGCCGAGCGCAACAATCGATCATCTCGGCCGACGCACGCTCGGTCGCCACCGAACGGCGATCAGCCGCCACCGGAGACCAGACGCAGGGCGCTCCGCACGTACCGGTCCATGTTGGCCTGGGCTCGATCGCGACCCGCGCCGGCCACCAGGGCGAAGGGGGCCTCAACGCTGAGCGGCTGCTCGTAATCTCTTGGGGTCACGACATATTTCCGGCTCACAGAACATCTGACCGACGCGGTTCGCGCACTGCCAGCAATCGATTCACATTTTGCCCTGGTCAGGGGCTACCTGCGGACCGAACTGGGCGGAATAAGAACCGCATACCCGCAGCTCAGGGCCCAATCGTGACGCTACCAACCGTACGCCGCCGCACGCCCTGAGATTCACCGCTTCGCTTCGCCCGCCACAGCGCCGTCAGGCTGATTAGCTTCATCGTCAGCCTCGGCGCATTGCCCCGATCAGCCGTCCGCCATTGATCGATCATGTCGGTCCACGCAGTGGCGGACTCCTGCCGGTCATCCACCGGCCTAGGCGCCGTCCGAGCTTCCCGGCCTCGCCGACAACCTGGCGCGAGAGTTGTCAGGCGATCGGCCGGGCGCGGCGCCGGCGGGTCAGAAACAGCCCTTCGACCGGTCCAGTCAGGAACAGCAGCAACAGCGCCCAGTAGTTGATCTGTGGGAAGGCCACGCCGACCACCGCGGCGAGCAGCAGGGCGCCGAAGGTCGTCAAGGAGCCGGTCACCACTTCGATCGGGAGCGGAGTTCGACCGACGCTCAATTCGGGGTGGCGGTAGGCGTAGATCGATAGGGCGCTCAGCGCGCCGGTGGCCAACAGCAGCGTGCCGCAGTACAACGCCACGGTGCCGCTCGTGGGCGGAAAGTCGGTAATGATCGCGGTTTGGATCGGCAGCATCACGATGGCCAGAGTCCACAGCGCACTCAGGATCACGATGGGCCCGCTCAAACGGGACAGATGCCCGAATGCCCGATGGTGACCCCACCAGAACCGGAAAATTACCGCGAACCCCAGGAGGAAAGCGCCAAATCCGGGAAGGTGTTCGTGGATCAGCCCGCCCAGGTCCGCATGGTCCTCGATGTCGGCCAGGGCCTCCAGGAGCGGCAGGATGAGTAGGGTGATGGCAATTGCGGCCACCGCATCAGTGAAGAGGACGAGACGCTCGGGTGAAGCGGCCGGCTGTTCAGGGGCGGTCATGCGCGACAGTATGCCCGCGTCTCGATCTCTCGGGATTACTCACGTGGAGGCAGGGTCCGCGGACTCAGCCCATGGACGGCACTCAGCGACCGGCCGTGCGGCCGACCAAGACGGCGTCCAGTCACCGAACGCGCCGGGCGCCCTTGGTCGACGTCCGGATCTGCCGCGATCGGGTGTGCCCCCGTTCAGACTGCAAGCCACAAACGGTCGGCGCAGTTACTGACGGTAGCGCCCACGCAAAATGCACCGTCCGATGACACGATTCTTGAGACATCGAGCCGCGCCGCATCTTGTTGGCAGGCCGGCCCACGCGAAGACCGCCTCGACTTCCTTGTCGCGAGCCAGCTCACCGCATGGTCATCCGGCATGATTTCTGAGAGCGGGCAGTCCGGATGGAGGCTGCGGATTCAATCGGACGCACCGAGCCGGTGACACGGCGACGCCGACCGGCTTCCCCGCACTCCGGCAAATCCGCAGGGTGACTTCGGACGATCCGGCCTCGCAAGCGCCTGGGCGCTACGTTGCGAGACGCCGGTCAAGGCACGATCCCTCCGCAGGGTTCAATCGAACGCGAGGATCCGCGCGATGAGCACCAGCATCCGCTGGGCGGAGCTACGCGCCGGCATCGGGACCGAAACGTCGACCGCGGGTTGCACGAACGGCAACGCCACCTGCAGCGACAGCCGCTTGGCCGGGCCGCCGCGCGTGCCCAGTTTCTCCGCCCAGGTGCCCGCCGCCGCCTCCAGTTCGTGCAGCACCGCGTCGACGCCCTGGTCGTCGCCGGCCGCGACCAGGTCGTCGAGCATCCGCATGCCCCGCCGGAAGGAGCGCACCTCGGGCTGCTCGCGCATCCAGCTGATGGTGCGGCCCAGGTTCCAGGAGCGCTGGTGCGCCTCCTGGAGCACGAACCGTGTCAGGGGCGGCAGCGGGAGGTGCCGCGGGGTGTCACCGAGCCAGGCCCGGCGCCGGTCCTCGTACGCTTTGCGCACCTTCCGGTCGAACGCGCCGAGGATCTGCTCGGCGTACCCGTAACGCGGCGCCTGTCCGCTGAACGTCTTCTCCGGATGCAGCAGCAGCGCCCCACCGGTGCGTTCCTGCAGCGCCAGGTAGTAGAAGTGCCGGATCAGGCCGATGGTCGGCCCGCTGTCGAAACGCGTCTGCAGTGCCTTTCGCATCGGTCTGCCGAACGCGTCCGCGACCTCCCAGGATTGTTCCTCGGACAGGTGTGCCTCGACTTCACTCCATAAGGTCACCGAGTGAAGCTCCATCGGGAGCGTAAATTCCTGCGCCGCGAGTTGGGAGCCGCCGGGCTGCAGCCGGATCTTCTTCCAGTCGAGCTGCTGGAACAAGGTCGCCGCGCGCAGATACAGCGCACCGACCTCGTCCTTGCGCAGCGACTCGATCCGGGTGCCGTCGTCCATGTCGGGCAGCCAGCCCAGCATGTCCTGGTTTCGCTGAACTGATGGACCGTCCAGGATGACGCGGTCGAACAGGACCAGAGCCTCGATCACCCCGGTCCAGTCGAAATCCGCGAGCCGGGGCCGTAGCGACTCGGGCCACCGGTTGAGCGCGATCAGAGTGGACGTGTCCACCAAAACCGCTTTCACAACAAGACGCCTATGCGACGTCGTAGGTGAGCTGCACCATGCCGTTGCCGAAACGGCGTTCCCGGGTGAGCGACAGAGACGTGCGCACCTCGTCGGGCAGCACCCTTGTCCCTCCCCCGACCAGAACCGGGCACACCAACAGCTCGACGACATCGACGACACCGAGCCGCAGGGCGCTGTGCGCGAGTCCCGGGCCTTCGACCGTCAGATCGCCGGTGGCCTCGGCGCGCGCCGAGGCGACCGCCTCGGTGGTCAGCTCACGCTCCAGGCGGGTCTGCTGCGTCCACACCTTCGGCAAGGTCGAGGAGAACACCACTTTCTGCGCCGCCTGCCACGTCTTGGCGTACTCAGCGGACTCCGGCGACTGCGCGGCGACTTCCGGATCGGTCTCCCAGACGGCCATCGCCTCGTACATTCGCCTGCCGTAAAGATAGGTGCTCACCCCGGCTGCGTCGGCGTTGAGCGCGGCGATGACCTCTTCGTCGGGCACCGCCCACGAGTAGTCGCCCTGGGCATCGGTGTGGTAGCCGTCGAGAGACGAGGCAACTGAGTAGATCACCCGATTCATGCGCCAAGGTTAGTGTCCCGCCGCGAAACACGCTGGACGCGACAGCGCCCGGCTTGTAGCTTGCAGGTGCCCGTGACACCGCCCGAGGAGGTGAGCCCCCATGAACGCTGTATCGATGTGGGTGCTCCCCCGTTCCGTCACGGCCGGGCGATTGACGTAGGTGTCGCCGGGAGCGCCCGCCAACCACGGCACTCCCGAAAGGCCACACCATTCATGTTTGACGTGATCATTGCCGGTTGCGGGCCGACCGGTGCGATGCTGGCCGCCGAGCTGCGGCTGCACGAGGTGCGCGTCCTCGTCCTCGAGACCGAAACCGAGCCCGCATCGTTCGCCCGCATTGTCGGCCTGCATATCCGCAGCATCGAACTGCTGGCCATGCGCGGCCTGCTGGACCGCATGCAAAAACACGGACGCCGGCGTCCGGCCGCCGGTTTCTTCGCCGCCATCAACAAACCCGCACCCCAAAACCTCGATTCCGGGTACGCCTACCTGCTCGGCATCCCGCAGCCGGTCATCGTCCAGCTGCTCGAAGAGCATGCGATCGCCCTGGGCGCGCAGGTCCGGCGCGGGTGCACGGTGACCGGCTTCGAACAGGACGCCGACGGCGTGACCGTCGAACTGGCCGACGGCGAGCAGCTGCGCTCGCGCTATCTCGTCGGCTGTGACGGCGCACGCAGTGCGGTGCGCAAACTGCTCGGCGTCGGATTTCCCGGCGAACCGTCGCGCAACGAGACGCTGATGGGTGAGATGGAAGTAGGCGTTGCGCCGGAACAGATCGCCGCGACGGTCGCCGCACTCGCCGAAACCGAAAGACGATTCAGTCTCCGGCCCGTCGGCGTCGGCGTCTTCAGCGTCATCGTCCCGGTCGCGGGTGTCAGCGATCGCGCGCAACCACCCACCCTCGAGGACTTCCAGCAACAGCTGCGCGCCGTCGCCGGAACCGACTTCGGCGTGCACTCCCCGCGCTGGCTGTCCCGGTTCGGCGACGCCACCCGCCTCGCCGACCGCTATCGGGTCGGGCGGGTGCTGCTGGCCGGCGACGCCGCCCACATCCATCCGCCGATCGGCGGGCAGGGCCTCAACCTGGGCGTTCAGGACGCCGTCAATCTGGGCTGGAAACTGGCCGCACAGGTCCGCGGCTGGGCGCCGGAAAGACTGCTGGACACCTACCACGCCGAACGTCATCCGGTCGCCGCGGACGTCCTGGACAACACGCGCGCCCAGACGCAGCTGTTGTCCACCGAGCCGGGCGCGCAGGCCGTACGCCGGCTGCTCTCCGAACTGATGGACTTCGACGAGGTGAACCGCTACCTGCTGGAGAAGATCACCGCGACCGGCATCCGCTACGCCTTCGGCGACGGCCCCGACCTGCTCGGCCGCCGCCTGCCCGACGTCGAGGTGAAGCACGGCAACCTCTACGGGCTGCTGCATCGCGGCCGCGGCCTGCTGCTGGACCGCACCGAACGCCTGACCACCGGTGGCTGGGCGGACCGGGTCGACCACCTCGCCGACCCCACCGCGGCCCTGGATGCTCCGGGCGTCCTGCTACGCCCCGACGGCCACGTCGCCTGGATCGGCGACGACCAGCAGGACCTGGACGGCCACCTCGCCCGCTGGTTCGGCCGGCCTGCCACCTGATCTGGCCACGGCGGTCACGAGCGGCCGGCCCGGATGATCGCGGCGTGCATGCCCTCGGCGTACGCGCCGGTGAACTCGACGCTGACCTCGGTGAAGCCGGCAGCGGTCAGGCCGTCGACGTACTCGGCGCGGGACAGGGCGCCGGCGATGCAGGCGGACCAGTCGCCGACCACACCGCGCTGCTGCGGCGTGAGGTGGTCCTCGGCGACGACGTCGGAGATGCCGATCCGGCCGCCGGGCCGCAGCACCCGGTGCATCTCGGCGAACACCGACGGCTTGTCGGCCGACAGGTTGATCACGCAGTTGGAGATGACGACGTCGACGGATGCGTCCGGGAGCGGGATCTGCTCGATGTGGCCCTTGTGGAAGGCGACGTTGGTGGCGCCGGCCTCGGCGGCGTTGCGGCGGGCCAGTTCCAGCATCTCGTCGGTCATGTCCAGGCCGTGCGCGAACCCGGTCGGGCCGACCCGGCGGGCGGACAGCAGCACGTCGATGCCGCCACCCGAGCCGAGGTCGAGGACCGTCTCGCCGGGGTTGAGGTCGGCCACCCGCAACGGGTTGCCGCAACCCAGACTGGCCCGCAGGGCCGCCTCGGGGACTTCGCCACGCTGGTCGTCGGCGTACAGCTGCTCGTTGCCGCACTGGCTGCCCTCGGCCGCCCGGGTGGCGGCGTCGGCGTAGCGGGCGCGGACCTGCTCGCGGATGGCGGCGCCGTCGGTGTCGGTCGCGGTACCGCAGCAGCTCGCGCCGGCCGCGACGGCCTCGGTCTTGGCGACCGGGTCGCAGCAGGCGCCGGCCTGCTCGGCGGCCGCAGCGGTGCCGCAGCAGGGCTGGGTGCTGGTGATGGTCACAGGCTCGGTCATGACGATGCTCCTCTATGATTTCGATGTCCGTCGAATCAGCCCTCAGCTTGCCCCCGAATTCGACGACTGTCAAACTAGACGGGTGCCGAATCAAGAACTGCCGTTGCTGACCGAGCCGGGCTGCTGCGCGCCGATGGTCGCCGAGCCGCTGAGCGAGACGGACGCTGCCGGTCTGGCCAAGGGGTTCAAGGCGCTGGGTGATCCGGCCCGGCTGCGCCTGCTGTCGATGATCGCGGCCCGCGCCGGTGACGAGGTGTGCGTCTGCGAGTTGACCGACGCGTTCACCCAGTCGGCGCCGACCATCTCGCATCACCTGAAGGTGCTGCGCGATGCCGGCCTGGTCACCTCCGAGCGGCGCGGCACCTGGGTCTACTACCGGGTCGTCCCGTCGGCGCTGGCCGCGCTGTCGCAGCTGCTGGACACCTCGGCGATGACCGCCGGGGCCCAGGGGTGAGCCTGGCACGCCGGTTGAGCGCCGAGTTCGCCGGCGCCGGCCTGCTGGTCGCGGCGGTGATCGGCTCCGGCATCGCCGCGTCGCGGTTGTCGCCGCACGATGCCGGCCTGCAGTTGCTGGAGAACGCGATCGTCACGGCGTTCGCGCTGGGTGCGCTGATCCTGATGTTCGGCCCGGTCTCCGGTGCGCACTTCAACCCGGTCGTCTCGGCGGTCGACTGGTGGCTCGGCCGCCGCACCGGGACCGGGCTTGCCGGGCGCGATGTCGCCGGCTACGCGCTCGCCCAGACCTTCGGCGCCATCTGCGGGGCGGTCCTGGCCAATACGATGTTCGACCTGCCTGCCGTCACCTGGTCGCAGACCAGCCGGCCGGGCGGGAGTCTCTGGCTGTCCGAGGTCGTCGCGACCGCCGGCCTGGTCCTGCTGATCGCGGCCCTGGCCCGCTCCGGCCGGGCCGCGACTGCGCCGGCAGCGGTCGGCGCCTACATCGGCGCCGCCTACTGGTGGACGTCGTCGACCAGCTTCGCCAACCCCGCCGTCACGATCGGCCGGGCCTTCAGCGACACGTTCGCCGGCATCGCCCCGGGCTCGGTGCCCGGCTTCGTCGCGGCCCAGATCATCGGCGGCCTGCTCGCCGTCGCGGCTGTCGCCTGGTGGTACCCGACCGGCCGGTCACCCGCCGAACTCGTCGTCCCGCACGAGTCGCAGAGGACGGCAGCACGATGATCACGGCGATGACCGACGAGCACGGCGCCCAGGTCCTCGACATCTACCGGCTCGGCATCGCCACCGGCCACGCCACCTTCGAAACCGAGCCGCCCACCTGGGACCGGTTCACCGCCACCCGGCTGGCCGATCACCGGTTCGTCGCGCTCGACACCGACGGCCGGGTGCTCGGCTGGGTCGCGTGCAGTGCCGTCTCCGACCGGTGCGTCTACGCCGGCGTGGTCGAGCACTCCGTCTACGTCCATCCCGGCGCACAAGGTCGCGGCGTCGGGAAAGCCCTGCTCCACGCCCTGATCGACTCCACCGAGCAGGCCGGTGTCTGGACCATCCAGTCGGGCGTCTTCCCGGAGAACACCGCCAGCCTGGCCCTGCACACCGCCTGCGGCTTCCGCACCGTCGGCACCCGCGAACGCGTCGGCAGACACCACGGCACCTGGCGCGACGTCGTCCTGATCGAACGCCGCAGCCCCACCATCACCTGACCAACGGAGCACCCACCATGAGCACCACACCCAGCGTCCTGTTCGTGTGCGTCCACAACGCCGGCCGCTCCCAGATGGCCGCGGGCTGGCTGCGCCACCTCGCCGGCGATCGCGTCGAGGCCCGCTCCGCCGGCTCCGCACCCGCCGAGAAGATCAACCCGGTCGCGGTCCAGGCGATGGCCGAGGTCGGCATCGACATCACGGCTGAGCAACCCAAGAAGCTGGAGTACGCCACCGCGCAGACCAGTGACGTCATCGTCACCATGGGCTGCGGCGACACCTGCCCGGTCTTCCCCGGCAAACGGTACGAGGATTGGCAGCTCACCGACCCGGCCGGTCAGGGCATCGACGTGGTCCGCGCCGTCCGCGACGACATCCGCGTCCGCGTCGAGAAACTGCTCGCCGAACTCTGAGCGACCTTGCCGCGGATCGCTGAAAGCGGCGGCCGCCCCGGCGTAGCATTCCGGGCGTGGCTGTCGACGTCCAGACCACGATCGTGATCGACCGCCCGTGCGCGGTGGTCGCCGCCTACGCCGGTGATCCCACCAATGCGACCGCTTGGTACGCCAACATCGACTCGGTCGAGTGGCGCACCGACCCGCCGGTGCAGGTCGGCTCGGCGATGGACTTCGTGGCCCGGTTCCTGGGTCGCCGGCTGGCCTACACGTACGAGGTCGTCGCGCTCGTGCCTGGCGAGCGCCTGGTCATGCGTACCGCCCAGGGCCCGTTCCCGATGGAGACCGCCTACACCTGGCAGCCGGTCGACCCCGGCCGGACCCGCATGACGCTGCGCAACCGCGGCGAGCCGGCCGGGTTCGGCCGGATCGCTGCGCCGGTGATGGCGGCGGCGATGCGCCGCGCCAACGACAAGGACCTGGCCCGCCTCAAGAAGATCCTCGAGTCGTAGGCAGCCTCAGACGGCGCGCATGCGATTGTTGCGGGCCTCGTGGGTCAGCTCGGCCAGGCCCAGTTCCTCGAGCAGCGGCGGCAGGTACATCCCGAACCGGCCCCGGTAGCCCTTGCGCAGCCCGTACCAGCCGCCGACCGGGTTGTCCGGTGAGCGGCCCCAGGCCTCGACCGTGCCGTCGGCGGCGGGCTTGTTCTCGTCGGCGGCGCCGAGCGGCACCCAGTCACCCTGCTCGCGGAGCCAGCCGTGCAGGTCCTCGACCGCCCGCGCCTGGTAGGTCAGCTTCGTCTTGCCGACCTGGCAGACGAGAATGGGCGGATCAGCCGTCTCGTCGCGGAACATCGTGTACTCCGACGACCCTGGCGGCGTCCGCAACAGCCAGGGATCACTCTCGGTTCCTGCCGCCATGACCGTCCTCCCAGGCCGTTCAGCGAGCCTCCTTTCCACGATATGGGAACGCGCAGGTGGTGTGGTCACAGTCGCACGATCGGGGACAGCGAGCGTAAGGAGTTCGTAAGCACCGGCTGCCTGTCACGCCTGCCCGGCTGCCGGTTCACTGGGAACCGTGAACCGCAGACTGCACACCAAACCGGCCACCTGGATCGTCGTGGCGCTGCTCGGCCTCGGCGGCGCCGGGGCGCTCTACTGGTTCCAGCCATGGCGCCTGTTCACCGACACGACCGTCGCCGACTCGCTGACCGTCGTCACGCCGCCGAGCCCGGCGGCATCGGACGCGCCGGCGGCGCCGGCTGCTGCCGTGCTGGCGCACGGCTCGTTCGTCACCCACGAGCACGACACCAGCGGCAGCGCCCGGGTCGTGCGCAACGCCGACGGCAGTCACCAGTTGGAACTGGTCGGCCTGGACACCAGCGACGGCCCCGACCTGCGGGTCTGGCTGACCGACCAGGCGGTGCGCACCGGCACCGCCGGCTGGAAGGTCTTCGACGACGGCACGTACGAGGAGTTGGGCCGGCTCAAGGGCAACCACGGCGACCAGGTGTATCCGATCCCGGCCGGCGTGGATCCCGCCGATTTCCAAAGCGTCAGCATCTGGTGCGACCGCTTCTCCGTCTCGTTCGGCGCCGCGACGCTCGCCGCCACCTGACGAAGCGTTACTTGCGGGCCGCCCGTTCTGCCTGGAACTGCTTGAACAGCAGCACCGAGATCACTCCGACGACCGCCACGATCCCGGTCATGATCAGGGCGAACCACCCGTTGCCGTGCTTGTCCCGCAGGATCAGCGCGCCGCTGACCAGGTAGTAGGTGGCGAAGCAGCAGGCGGCCACGGTGAGCACCCAGCTGTTGTTCAGTAGCTTGCGCGGAGCGCGCGCAGGGGTCTCGGCCGGGCCGTCCTGCGGTTTTGGAGAGGTCACCTCTGAAGTATCGGTCATCGGGTTCGACGGGCGAAGTCGGTGGTCAGCGGCCGCTGAAGGAGGGCGTCTGCTTGTCCCGGAAGGCGGTCAGCGCGGTCTGGAAGTCCTCGCTGCCGAGCAGCGCTGTTTGTCCTTCGGTCTCCCTTTTCAGGCTGTCCTCCAGCGCGCCGAGCGTCGCAGCGTTGACGGCGCGTTTGGCTGCGGTGACGGCCAGCGGTGCGGCCCGCGACAGCCGGGTGGCGAGTTCGTCGACGGCGTCCGGCAACGCGTCGGCGTCAACCACGCGGTGGATCAGGCCCCATTCGGCGGCGGTGGTCGCCGGGAGGCGTTCGCCGAGCATGGCCAGCGACATCGCCCGGGCCCGGCCGATGTTCGCCGGGACCAGCAGGGTCGCGCCGCCGTCGGGCATCAGGCCGACGTTGACGAAGGCGAGCTGGAAGAACGCGTTCGACGAGGCCAGCACCAGGTCGGCGGCCAGGGCGATGGAGCAGCCCACCCCGGCGGCCGGGCCGTGCACGGCGGCGACGACCGGCTGCGGGATCGCGCCCAGGGCGCGGATCACCCGGTTGGCGGCGTGCAGGGTCGCGGCGGGCGGCCGGTCACTCGGGGTGGTGAGGTCGGCGCCGGAGCTGAAGGCACGGCCGGCGCCGGCGAGCACGACGACGCGTACCTCCGGGTCCTCGCCGGTCTCGGTGAGCAGGTCGGTCAGGTCGTCGAGGACGGTCGAGGTGACCGCGTTGAGCACCTGCGGCCGGTTGAAGGTGATCCGCAGGACCGGCCCGTCGCGGTGAACAAGCGTCATGCCGCCACCGCCGCAAGCCGGTGCGCGATGATCTCGGTCGCCTCGGCGACGATCCGGTCGATCAGCTCGGCGCAGGTCGGGACGTCGTGGATCAGGCCCTGCACCATGCCGACGGTCCAGATGCCGGCGTCCAGGTCGCCCTCCTCGAAGACCTTGCGGCCGCGGGCGCCGGCGACCAGGGATGCGATGTCCGGGAACGTGCCGCCGCCGGCGAGGATGTCCACGACCTCGCGGCTGACCTCGTTGCCCGCCACCCGGGCGGTGTTGCGCAGCTGCCTGAAGATCAGCTGGGTGCCGCGTTCGTCGCCGTCGACGATGGCCTGCTTGACCTTGTCGTGGATCGGGGACTCGACGGTGCACATGAACCGGCTGCCCATGTTGATGCCGTCCGCGCCGAGGGCCAGGGCGGCGACCAGGCCGCGGGCGTCGGCGAAACCGCCGGAGGCGAGCACCGGGATGCGCAGCCGGGCGGTGGCGGCGGGGATGAGTACCAGCCCGGGGATGTCATCCTCTCCGGGGTGCCCGGCGCACTCGAAGCCGTCGATGCTGACCGCGTCGACGCCGACCGCTTCGGCTTTGAGGGCGTGCCGGACGCTCGTACACTTGTGAATGATCTTGATGCCGTTGGCCTTGAACATCTCCATGTGCGGCTCGGGATTGGACCCGGCGGTCTCCACGATGGTGATGCCGGAGTCCACGATGACGCGCCGGTACTCGTCGTAGGGCGGCGGTGTGATCGTCGGCAGGATGGTGAGGTTCACGCCGAACGGCTGGTCGGTGAGCCGGCGGGCGCGTTCGATCTCCTGCGCCAGGGCCGCCGGGGTGGGCTGGGTCAGCGCGGTGATCAGGCCGAGGCCGCCGGCCTCGGAGACGGCGGCGGCGAGTTCGGCGCGGCCGACCCACTGCATGCCGCCCTGCACGATGGGGTGGCGGATGCCGAAGGCTTCGGTGAATCGGGTCCTCATCGCGGTGCCATCCGGATCGCGCCGTCGAGCCGGATCGTCTCGCCGTTGAGCATCGGGTTGCGCACGATGCTCGACACCAGGTCGGCGAACTCGTCGGGCTGTCCGAGCCGGGCCGGGTGCGGGACCTGCGCGCCGAGCGAAGCCTTGGCGTCCTCGGGCAGGCCGGCCAGCAGCGGGGTTTCGAACAGGCCGGGCGCGATGGTGACGACCCGGATCAGCGAGGAGGCGAGCTCGCGGGCGATCGGCAGGGTCATGCCGACGATGCCGCCCTTGGACGCGGAGTATGCAGCCTGGCCGATCTGTCCCTCGAACGCGGCGACCGAGGCGGTGTTGACGATGACGCCACGCTCGCCGTCCTGCTCCGCAGCCTTCGCGATGTGCCCGGCGGCCAGGCGGATCACGTTGAAGGTGCCGAACAGGTTGACCTCGACGGTGCGGCGGAACAGGTCGTAGGGGAACGGGCCGTTCTTGCCCAGCACCTTGGCCGGGGTGCCGATGCCCGCGCAGTTCACCACCACCCGCAGCTGCCCGAGGCCGGCGGCCAGCTCGACCGCGGCGCTCACCGACTCCTCGCTGGTGACGTCGCCGGGGCTGAAGTGGATGCCGCCGCCGGAGAGGGCTTTGCCATCGGAGGAGGGCAGGTCGACGATCACGACCTGGGCGCCGGTGGCGGCGAGGGCCCGCACGGTGGCGAGGCCGAGGCCGGAGGCGCCGCCGGTGACGAAGGCGACGTCGTGCTGGGTCAGTCTCACAGAGTTCCCCTTCGAAGTCTGGACGCCCCGAGTCTCACCCCGCGAACCAGAAACAGTCAACCCTGTCTGTTTCAGGGTCCGAGCAGCGCGTGCCGGGCGATCTCCTTCCAGTGCTCCAGCAGCGGCTCGGAGGCCGGGTCCCGGGCGTCGAAGGCGTAGCTGAGCGCCGTGCCCCGCATGCTGGTGAACAGCACCGGCCGGATCGGCAGGTACAGCGGCCGCCCCGCCAGGTCGGGGCCGAACAGATGATCCATGCGCTGCCAGATGGCCCGGCCCAGGCGCTTCTCGGCCGGGCGGATCGCCGCCGCCAGGGCCGGCTCGGTGCGTGCGGCGACCCACAGTTCGGTCGCCGCCCAGAAGCTCGGCTCCTGATAGGTCGCCCAGAGCACGTCCACCACCACGGCGATCCGCTCCCCCGGCCCGCTGGCCTCAGTGATGCGGTCCTGCAGCGGGCCGGGCACCGGCTGCTCCAGCTGGGCGGCGAAGATGTGGTGCGCGGCCGCGACCAGCAGCTCCTCTTTCGACGGGAACTGGTGCAGCATCCGGCCGCGCGACATGCCCGCCTCGGCCTGGATGGAGATGGTGCTGGTCCGGGCGTACCCGTCGCGCAGCAGGCAGGTGACCGCGGCGTCGAGGATCAACGAGCGGGTCCGGTCGGCTCGCGAGCTGGTTACCGTCATGCCGTCGACAATAACGGTCTACGCTGACTGCACGGCCGCCAGAGCTATCCGCACGTAATCCGCCGCCGCCTCCTCGGCCGTCTGGGGACCGCTGGGCTGGAACCACCCGGCCACCCCCTGACACATCGCCAGGATCGCCCGGCCACACGCCGTCGGATTGTCGGTTCCGAAGACACCGGATCGGCAACCGGCCGAGATCGTGTCGCGCAGCAGGCCCTCGATCCGGTCCCGGTGCTGCACGTAACGGGCCAGGTTCGACGGGGTCAGCGACCGGCGCTCGGAGTCGAGGAACGCCAGGTCACGGTGGTGCGCCATGTAGAGCACGATCGCCTCCACGGCGCCGCTGAGCCGGGCCACCGGATCGGAACCGGCCTCCTCCAGAGCCGCGTCGACGTGGTCCGACACGATCTGCATGGCATGGTCGAGCAGCGCCATCAGGATCGCCTGCTTGTTCTCGAAGTGGTAGTAGAGCGCCGGAACGGTCACCCCCACCTCGCCGGCGATCTTGCGGACGCTCGTGGCGTCGTACCCGTGCTGCACGATCTGGTCCAGCGACACCGCGAGGATCGGCGGCAGCTCCAGAGCGGGATAACGAGTCCAGGCCCTCACAGCGCGGCCATACCTCCGTCGACGATCAGGCTCGTGCCGGTCACGTACGACGAGGCCGGCGAGGCCAAAAACAGCAGCGCGCCGTCCAGCTCCGCCTGCTCCCCGAACCGGCCGAGCATGCTGTTGCGCGCGACCATCGCCCGCAGCTGCTCGTCAGCATTCGCGGTCATCTCGCTGGCGAAGTAGCCGGGGCACAGCGCGTTGACCCGGATGCCCTTGCGCGCCGACCACTCCTGGGCGAGATCGCGGGTCAGGCCGAGCACGCCGGCTTTGCTCGCCGCGTACGCCGCCTGCGGGAACGGCGGCGCGATGTGCGCGAGCACGCTGGCCACGTTGACGATCGACGAGCTGGGCGGCATGTGCGGGGCGCAGGCCTGCGCCATCCAGAACGGCCCGGCCAGATTCACCTTGAGCACCGCCTCGAAAGCGGTCGGAGTCTCCCGCGAGGCCGGCACGGCGTGCCCGATCCCGGCGTTGTTGATCAGCACGTCGAGGCGGCCGAATTCGGTCACGGTCGCGGCGACGGCCGCCTGGCACTGCTGCGGGTCGCTGACGTCCGCGCTGTGGGTGAGCACGCGCGTGCCTGCGGCCCGCAGCTTGTCAGCGAGGTCCGCGAGCCGGTCGGCGCGGCGCGCGACGAGCGCCAGGTCGGCGCCGGCGGCGGCGAGAGTACGCGCAAATCCCGCACCGAGCCCCGAGCTGGCCCCGGTGACCAGCGCAATCTTGCCGTCGAGCCGGAAGCTGTTCAGCACATCCATGCGCACCCCTCTTGACTTTCCGATCGGAACACCCGAATTCTAGTTAGCGCTCGCTAAGTAGACGAGAGGGATCCCCGAAATGACCGACCTGTACGCCCGGCGCTCCCTCTTCGACGACGAGCACGAGGCCTTCCGCGACAGCGTGAAGGAGTTCGTCGCCCGCGAGGTCGCCGCGCACGTCGACGACTGGGAGGAGGCCGCCGGCATCCCCCGCGACGTCTGGCGGACCGCCGGCGAACTCGGCTACCTGGGCCTGCCCGTGCCCGAGGAGTTCGGTGGCGGCGGCGTCGACGACTACCGCTTCCGGGTCGCGATGATCGAGGAGACGGCGAAGGTCGGCGCCAACTCCCTCGCTGCCGGATTCGCCGCGCAGACCGACGTGGTACTGCCCTACTTCATCGACCTGGCCGCCGGTGAGCAGCGCAAACAGTGGCTGCCCAAGCTGGCCACCGGCGAGCACATCGGGGCGATCGCGATGACCGAGCCCGGCACCGGCTCGGACCTGAAGGGCATCCGCACCACGGCGGTCCGCGACGGCGACGACTGGGTGATCAACGGGTCGAAGACGTTCATCACCAACGGGATCCACGCGGACCTGGTCGTCGTGGTCGCGCGCACCGGCGACGGCGCGTTCAGCCTGTTCGTCGTCGAGAGCGGCACCGCCGGTTTCACCCGCGGTCGTAAGCTGCGCAAACTCGGCCTCAAGGCGCAGGACACCGCCGAGCTGAACTTCGACGACGTGCGGGTGCACACCAGCGCGCTGCTCGGCGAGCAGGGCCGGGGGCTGCACGCGCTGATGTCGCACCTGCCGCTGGAACGGCTCAACATCGCCGTCACCGCGTGCGCCGGCACCCGGGCCGCGCTGGCCTGGACGATCGACTACGTCCGGGACCGCAAGGCGTTCGGCAAGCAGCTCGCCGAGTTCCAGAACACCCAGTTCGCGGTCGCCGAGATGGTCACCGAGCTGGAGGTGACGCAGGCGTACGTGGACGACGCGGTGCTGCGGTTCAACGCCGGCGAGCTGTCCGCGGTCGACGCGGCCAAGGCCAAGTGGTGGGCCACCGAGATGCACAAACGGGTCGTGGACCGGTGCCTGCAGCTGCACGGCGGGTACGGCTACATGCTGGAGTACCCGATCGCCCGCGCCTACGCCGACACCCGGGTCACCACCATCTACGGCGGCACCACCGAGATCATGAAGCTGATCATCGCGCGTGACGTGCTGGAGTCGAGGTGAAGGCCGCACTCGGTCCGGCGCTCGCGGCCGCCCTCGGCGATGACGCCTGGCTCGACGTCGAGGCGTCGCTCATCGCCGGCGGCAAGTCGAATCTGACCTACCGGCTGCGGTCCGCCGCCGGTGAGGTCATCCTGCGCCGCCCGCCCGACGGGGAGCTGCGGCCCACCGCGCACGACATGGGACGCGAGATTCGCGTACAGAAAGCGCTGACGGAATCGCCCGTACCCGTGCCCGACATTCTGCTCGCTGATGCCGGCGGCGACCTGCTCGGCGTGCCCAGCTACGTCATGTCGGCGGTGCCCGGCGTGGTGGTGCGCGACGCGCTGCCGCCCGGCTTCCCGGCCGACCTGCGCGCGCTCGCCCGCAACCTGGTCGACACCCTCGCCGCGATCCACACCGTCGACGTGGAGAAGGCCGGGCTGGCCGATTTCGGTCGTGCGGAAGGATTCCTCGCCCGGCAGATCCGGCGCTGGTGCCGGCAATGGGAGGCGGTCGGCCAGGACGGCGTGCTGGCCGTCGACGAACTCGCGTCCGCCCTCGCCGCCGCGGTGCCGGAGCACACCGCGACCGCGCTGGTGCACGGCGACTTCCGGCTGGACAACTGCGTGCTCGACCCGGCCACCGCCACGATCAACGCGGTCCTCGACTGGGAGATGTCCACCCTCGGTGACCCGCTCGCCGACCTCGGGCTGCTGCTGTTCTACTGGCGCGAACCCGGCGAGCAGCCGTGGCGGCTCGCCCCGGCGATCACCCGTACCCTCGGCTTTCCCCGGCGCTCGGAGATCACCGCCTGGTATGCCGAGGCGACCGGCGCGGATCTCACCCACCTGCGGGTCTATCTGGCGTTCGCGCACCTGAAATTCGCGGTGATCACCGAGGACATCAACGTGCGGGTCCGGTCGGGCGCGATGGCCGGGCAGGACTTCGGCGATCTCACCGGCGAGGCGGCGCGGATCGCCGAGGCCGGTCTCGATCTTCTCGGAAGGGACTGACGTGGACTTCGCCCCGAGCCGGCTCTCCACCGACATGGTCGACGCGATGTGGCGGTTCATGCACGAACGGGTGCTGCCCGCCGAGCCGGTGTGGAAGGCGCAACTCGCCGAACTCGGCGAGCACGCGACCCCGCCGGTCCTGGAGGATCTGAAACGCGAGGCCCGCCATCGTGGCCTGTGGAACCTGTTCCTGCCGGCGGTGTCCGGGCTGAGCAACCTGGAGTACGCGCCGGTCGCCGAGGTCACCGGCTGGTCCCCGGTGATCGCGCCGGAGGCGATCAACTGCCAGGCGCCGGACACCGGCAACATGGAGTTGCTGCACCTGTTCGGCACACCGGAGCAGAAGCAGCGCTGGCTGGAGCCGTTGCTGGCCGGGGAGCTGCGTTCGGCGTACGCGATGACCGAACCGCAGGTCGCGTCCTCGGACGCCACCAACATCGAGACGTCGATCGTGCGTGACGGCGCCGACTACGTGATCAACGGCCGTAAGTGGTGGATCACCGGGGTCGCCGACGAGCGCTGCCGGGTCTTCATCGTGATGGGCAAGACCGACCCGGCCGCGCCGGCGCACCGGCAACAGTCCATGATCATCGTGCCGCGCGACACCCCCGGCGTGGAGATGGTCCGCGACCTGCCGATCTTCGGTTACCAGGATCAGCACGGGCACTGCGAGATCAATTTCAGCGATGTACGGGTACCCGCCGCGAACCTGCTCGGTGAGGAAGGCGCCGGTTTCGCCCTCGGCCAGGCGCGCCTGGGACCGGGCCGGATCCACCACGCGATGCGCGCGATCGGGATGGCCGAGCGGGCCCTGGCCCTGCTGGTCGAACGGGCCCGCAGCCGCACCGCGTTCGGGGTCACCCTCGCCGAGCAGGGCGTCGTCCAGCAGCTGATCGCCGACTCGCGCATCGAGATCGACCAGGTGCGGCTGCTCGTCCAGAAGACCGCCTGGCTCATCGACACCCACGGCGCCCGCGGCGCCCGCACCGAGATCGCCGCGATCAAGGTGGCCGCCCCGGCCGTCGCCACCCGCGTCATCGACCGCGCGATCGAGGTCTTCGGCGGCGCCGGGGTCAGCGACGACACGCCGCTGGCCTACTTCTACGCCTGGGCGCGGGTGCTGCGCATCGTCGACGGCCCGGATGCGGTCCACCGGCGCACCATCGCCCGCCAGGAACTCGGGCGCGCGGCCAGAGATCGACTGCCGGCCGGTCGCTAACCGGCGGGCGGCGGCTCGGTGCGGGTGTCGACCGCGGTGCCGAGTTCCACCGTCCGCGAGACGGTGCAGAGCCGGTCGTGCGACATCCGTGCCGCGCGGGGCAGCATCTGACGGGCCGCGTCGCCGCCCGCACCCTCCGGGAACGTGACGTGCAGCTGCACGGCCAGGTTGACCAGCCGGTTACCGCCGCTCTCGTCCCGGATCTTGTCGGCGGTGACGTGGACGGAGAAACTGTCCGGCTCCGCGCGTTTGCTGACGATGTGGTCGACGTCTGCTCCCGTGCAGCCACCGAGCGCGGCGAGCAGCAACTCCACCGGGGTGAAGTCGGCGCCGTCCCCGACGCCGATGGTCATCGTGCCGCCGCGGGCGTTGCGTACCTCGTACTGGCCGAGGCTGGTGCGCTGCACCGTCACGGACCTCAGGGTGTCGTCCGTCATGCCCATGAACCTATCCCACCATGATCTCGGCAACCGGCCCACCCCGAACGCCACCCACCGGCCCTGAACGGGCCCCGGGCCTACCCCGGCCCGGCTGCGTACGTCGCCCCGCATTCCGGACGCGCGGTCACCCTGTCGAGCCCGCCCGGACGAGACCACATTGGTACGCGAAACCACCGCTCGGTGAGCCGCCCGCGGAGCCCGCCCCACCGCCCGCGGACCTGCCCGAGCGAGGGAACCGCACGATGAACCGGGCCGCGTTCGGCAACGAGGACCCGAGCCGGCTAGGCTTCGACTCGACCTGGGCCGCCTATCAGCGACGCCTGCAAGACAATCCGCTCACCGGCTGGGCGCTCAACTGCTCCGCCGGGTGCCGGAGCCGGGCTGCGCCGCCGGGTCAGGACAACTCTCGATGTGCCCGCCGGCGCCGTGGCCCACAGGAAGCCGAAGCGACGACCCCGAACGCGATCTCCGGTACGGTGGCCGCATGCCGGTGACCCTGCGGCCCGCCCGCGACGAGGACGCCACCACGGTCGCGACGATCTGGGAGTCGGCATGGCGCGACGGCCATCTCGGCCATGTGACCGACGAGCTCGTCGCGATCCGTACGCCGCAGGATTTTCGCAGCCGGGCCGCCGCGATGACCGCGCGCACCACGGTGGCCTCGGCGGACGGGGCGATTGCGGGCTTCGTGACCATCGCGGGCGACGAGGTCGAACAGGTCTTCGTCGACGCGGCGAGCCGCGGCAGCGGCATTGCCGACGCCCTGCTCACCGCGGCGGAACAGCAGATCGCCGCCGCCGGCCACCAGACGGCGTGGCTTGCCGTGGTCGCCGGCAACACCCGGGCGCGGCGCTTCTACGAGCGCCGCGGCTGGACCGACGACGGCGCCTTCGACTACGCGGCGCAGCGTCCGGGCGGCACCATCAACGTGCCCTGCCACCGGTACGTCAAGCGAGTCGCCGCCGACTCCGGACGCGTCGCAGCCGGCGGGTGAGCCCGGACCGATAGGTCCGTGGAGGCCCCGGCCGGGACCAGGCGGTCCGCGCTCAGCAGGCGTAACCGCGCAGGAGGAAGGCGATCGTCTCCTCGATGCCCTGCTCGACCAGTTCGGCCTTGACCCCGCCGTTGAGCGCCAGTGTCGTCAAACCCTGCAGGACGGCGATCAGCGGCACGGCGAGCAGCTCCACCTCGCCCGCCCGGACCTCGCCTCGGCGCTGACCGTCTTCGATCAGCTTGGTGACCATCGACGCCAGCCCCTGCATCGAAGCGATCAGCTCGGCGGAGGCAGTGGGATCATGCTTGCGCGCGAACATCAGCTCGAGCAGGGCCGCGTTGGCGCCGGCGAAGCCCAGGTAGGTGCGCACCAGCGCGGCGAGCCGGTCAGCGAACGAGTCGCCGGTCTGCTCCAGCGCCCCGGTCATCGCGCCGCTGAGACGGTGGAAGCCCTCCATGGCGAGCGCGTCGAGCAGCGTCTGCTTGCTCTTGAAGTGGCGGCTCGGCGCGGCCGGGCTGACCCCGGCCTCGCGGGCCAGCTCGCGCAGCGACAGCTCGCCGGCCCCGCGGTCGCGCAGGGTGACCTCGGCCAGGGTCAGCAGCACGGACCGCAGGTCACCGTGATGGTAAGGGCGGGTCTTCATGACCCCACCCTAGCGTGATGTAGTCGACGAACACATTGTGGGCGTTGACTACATTGTTATCGGTGCTTACATCGGTGGCATGAGCATCGCAGCCCAGATCGGCGGCAAGGCGAGCGGGGCACGCCTCGCCCGCGTCGAGGCCTCACCGCAGTTCACCGCCGGCCGGTTCCGCAACACCGTGCCCACCGCCACCGGCCTCTCCCTGTCCGCAATCCCGCGGGTCGCCGTCGCCACACTCACCGGCGGCGCGGCGCGCCGCCCGCACCAGGCCATACCCGTCGTGCGCACGCCGAGCACGGACGCGCAGGGCCTGCACGTCACCTGGTACGGCCACTCGACCGCGATGATCGACATCGAGGGACACCGGGTGCTGCTCGACCCGGTGTGGAGCGCGCGCTGCTCCCCCTCCCAGCTGGCGGGCCCGCGCCGGCTGCACGAGCCGCCGGTCGTGCTGCACGAGTTGCCGCCGATCGACGCCGTGGTGATCTCTCACGACCACTACGACCACCTCGACATGACGACCATCCAGACCCTGGCCCGCCTGCACGCCGCCACCTTCGTGGTGCCGCTCGGCGTCGGCGCGCACCTGGAACGCTGGGGTGTGCCGCAGGACCGCATCGCCGAACTCGACTGGAACGAGAGCACCCACGTCGGCGGCCTGGAACTGGTCGCCACCCCGGCCCGGCACTTCTCCGGCCGCGGGCTCACCCGCGACGAGACACTGTGGGCCAGCTGGGTGATCAAGGGCCCGACCCGGAAAGCCTTCTACTCCGGCGACACCGGATACTTCCCCGGCTTCGCCGAGATCGGCGCGCAGCACGGCCCGTTCGACGTCACCCTGGTGCAGGTCGGGGCGTACGGCGACGACTGGGCGGACATCCACATGGTCCCCGAAGACGGCGTGGCCACCCACCTCGACGTCCGCGGCGGGCTGCTGATCCCGGTGCACTGGGCCACCTTCGACCTGGCCCCGCACCGCTGGTCGGAGCCGGCCGAACGCACCTGGCTGGAGGCCAAGGCCCGCGGCGCCCAACTGGCCATCCCCCGGCCCGGCGAGCGAGTTGACGTGGACGCCCCACCGGAGATCGAATCCTGGTGGCAGCAGATCGCCTGACACCCGGAGTCCGCATGTCCTTCCTGTGGGAACAGCATTGTTGCCTGCCGCTGTCGCGGCAGGCCGACCTGGGCGAACTCGCCCGCTACCAACAGCCGGCCGGCAGCTACGTCTCCGTCAACGTCGGCTACGCCCCGCACGGCTATGACGAGGTGATCGCGCTGCTGGCGCACTGGCGGCCCCGCATCGCCGCCGACGACCGCTTCGTGCTGACCCACGACATCGGCGACCTCGACACCGCCCGCGACACCGGCCGCGTCGCGGTCGCTTTCGACCTGGAGGACTCCGGGCCGCTCGACGGCCGGCTGGATCGGGTGCGCGAGTTCTACGACCTGGGCGTACGCACGATGCTGCCGACCTACAACAACCGCAACGCGGCCGGCGGCGGCTGCCTCGACGAGACCGACGAAGGACTCACCCGCTACGGCAGGGCGCTGATCCGCGAGATGAACGACGTCGGCATGGTGGCCGACGGCTCGCACTGCGGGGCCCGGACCGCGCTCGACATCAGCGACCTCAGCACCAAACCGATGATCTACAGCCACTCCTGCATGCGGGCCCTGTGGGAACACCCGCGCAACATCACCGACGACCAGGCCAAGGCGTGCGCCGCCACCGGCGGGGTCGTCGGCATCACCGGTATCGGGATCTTCCTCGGCCCCAACGACGCGTCCCTGGAGGCCTACGTCCGCCACATCGACTACGCCGTCGACCTCGTCGGACCCGAACACGTCGGCCTGTCCACCGACTACTCCTTCGACGCCGAGGACGCCAACGCGGCGATCCGCGACAACCCGGAACTGTTCCCGGACTGGTTCACCCGCTGGGGACCGATCAACTTCACCCCGCCGGAAGGGCTGTTCGCCATCGCAGGTGCGCTGCGCGCCCGCGGCTATCCCGACGATGCCGTGGCCGCCATCCTCGGCGGCAACTTCCGCCGCGTCGCCGCCGAGTGCTGGACATAGGTGAGCGGTGGATCGTGCGACGCGCCGCCGTCAGATCCTGAACCGGCCGACCACCTGTTGCAGTTCGGCGCTGATGCCGGCCAGTTCCTGCACGGTGGTGGTGGCCTCGCCGAGTGACTCCGTGGTGATCTGCGCGGCGCTGGCGACGCCGGTGATCGTACCGGCGATCTCGGTGCTGCCCTGCGCCGCGTCGCCGACGCTGCGGCTCATCTCACCGGTGGTCGCGGTCTGCTCCTCGACCGCCGAGGCGATGGTGACCTGGTAGTCGTTGATCCGGGCGATGATCTGCGAGATCTCGCCGATCGCGGCGACGGCGTTGGTGGTGTCGGTCTGGATGGCTTCGACACGACGGGAGATGTCGTCGGTCGCGCGGGCGGTCTCCTGGGCCAGGTCCTTGACCTCACTGGCGACCACGGCGAAACCCTTGCCCAGTTCGCCGGCCCGGGCGGCCTCGATGGTGGCGTTGAGGGCGAGCAGATTGGTCTGCTCGGCGATCGCGGTGATCGTCTTGATGACGTTGCCGATCTCCGCACTGGAGTCACCGAGTTTGGAGACGGTCGCATTGGTGGTCTCGGCCACGGTGACCGCCTCGGAGGCGACCCGGGCCGCTTCGTTGGCGCTCTCGGCGATCTCCCGGATGGAAACGCCCATCTCCTCGCTGCCGGCGGCCACCGATTGCACGTTCGTCGACACCGTGCCGGCCGCCGCCGCGACAGCCTCTGCCTGGACCGACGCCTCCTGCGCCGATTGGCCGATCCGATCGGTGGCGCCGGTCAGCCGGTGCGTGCTCTGCCCGAGGATCTGCGCGCTGGTGGTGAGGTGACCGACCATGTCGCGCAGGCTGTCGCGGGCGGTGTTGACCGCCACGGCCATCCCGCCGAGCTCGTCGCGGGCCTGCACCTCGGCAGGGACGGTCAGGTCACCGTCGGCGACCGCGGCCAGCGAGACCGAGACACTGCCGAGCTGTCGGACGATGACCCGGCACACGAACGCGGCCAGGCCGACAGCAAGCACCAGGCCGATACCCATGAAGATCAGCATCTGGGTACGGGCGCTGCGGGCTGAGTCGACGGCTGCGGCCGCCATCTCGTCGGACTCGTTGCCCTCGGTCTGCTGCAGCTTGGCGATCGCCTCCTTGAGCTTGACCTGGGTGCCGGTCCAGGCGCTGGAGATCTGATCGGCGGCGGGCACCTCGAAACCTGCCGCCGGTGCCTCCCGGAACAGCACCACGTCACGCAGGTTCTGGAAGTAGGTGAACGCGTCGTCGACCTCCTGGGCCGCGGCCGTCCGTTCGGGAGAGCCCGCCGCCAGCGTCCGGTAGGCGTCGAGCGCCGTCACGAATTCGTCTTCCGCGGTCTTCACCATGTCGCGGGAGGTGGGCTTCTGCGCTGCCGGCACCGCCTGCCAGCCGAAGGTGTTCTGCCAGGCGTCGCTCGAAGCACCTCTCAGAATGCTGAGCTGAACCAGAGCGTCGACGTGCTCGGCCTTCATCTCCTCGATGTCGTCGCTGAGGCTGTTCACCCGGACGATGCCGAGCGCGCCGATGGCCAGCGCCGCGACCGC